>CP075365.1:663062-1326124 GCA_019454125.1 Fimbriimonadaceae bacterium | reverse complement strand
CGGACGCGATCCGGCTCTTGCCGAGCGGCCAGAGCGCGCTCTTTGAGAACGCGGCGCCGGAGACCACCGCCCTTTCAGACCGCATCGGCGCGCTCCGCGCGCTTTCTGGCGAGACGCCGACCATTGTGGTAGCCACAGCCGCTTCGGCCCTGGAACGAACCCTTCCCCTTGAAGTTTTGGATGAACACTATGTCCAACTTTATGCTGGCCAGACTCTAGATATCGACGACACGGTCGACCGACTTTCAAAGCTTGGCTACGAAATCTCCGACCCGATTCGCGTGCCCGGCCAATTCTCGCGCCGGGGAGGGATCCTCGACGTCTTTCCGATGGGCGCGGAGCGCCCGGTGCGCGTCGAACTCTTTGGCGACGAGGTCGAGACACTCCGCTTTTTCGACCCGATGAGCCAGCGCTCCGTCGGCTCTTCCCCTCCGCTCAAAGTCCTTCCAGCGCGCGAGACCATCCTTCCCCTGCCGGGCTCTGGGGTCGTGGAGCTTCTCCAGTCGACCTTGGAGAGCGAGGCGAACCGGTTGCCGCCAGCGGCCGGCGACCAACTGCGAGAAACCGTCGCCCACGATCTTCGAAGCTTGGAGGCGATGCGCCATTTCGACCGCCTAGACCTCTATCGGCCGTTCATCCAGCCGGATTCCGGCTGTGCCGTGGACCTTCTTGGGGAAAAGGGGTGGCTGGTCTTGGAGGAGCCTTTCGAGCTCGCCGCGTTGGCGAACCGCGCCGAAGAGGAACTCGGCCAGGCCCTGGCCGCACGCGCTGCCGCGGGCGAGTTCCTTGAAGTCCATGCCCACGACTACATGCTACCGCCCGAGCGTTTTGGCCAACACGGTCCCGCAACGATGCTCACTGCGAGCGACGCCGCGCCGAACTGGTTTCCGCGTGGCGAGGGGCACGAGCTCGGATTCCAATCATTGGAACCGTATAGGTCTAACCCGACAATCCTTACCGCAACGATCCAGAACTGGTTGACCGGGCAACTGGCCGTCGGAGTCTCCACCGACCAGCCCACCCGCGCCAAGGCCGTGCTCGCCCAAGCCGAACTCTTCCCTACTGAATCCGAAACGCCCGAACCCGCCGCTCTTCGCCTCCTCGAGGGCAACCTCGCCGGCGGCTTCGTGGCTCCGGCTCATGGGGCCGCGCTCCTGACCGATCACGAGCTCTTCGGCGTCGGCCGCCTAAAGCTTCCCCAAAGGCGGTTTAGCGAAGGGGTGCCGATCACGACCGTCTTAGACCTTAAGCCCGGCGACTTTGTCGTGCATATCAATTACGGGATCGGAATCTATCGAGGTTTGGTCAAGCGGGTTCAGGAAGGGACAGAACGCGAATTCCTGCACATTGACTATCAGACTCCTGACCGGCTGTTTGTCCCCGCCGACCAGCTGGACCGAGTGCAAAAGTATCTTGCACCGGACGACGTAACGCCGAAGATCAACCGACTTACAGGAGGTGACTGGCAGCGGACCGTGGGAAAGGCCCGCGAGGAGGCACGTGAGTTTGCACGAGAACTCATAAGGCTCTACGCAGAACGCCGGAAGACGACACGCCCGAGTTACGGCTCGGATTCTCCATGGCAAGCCGAACTCGAACACACGTTTCCTTGGGTTGAGACCCCCAGCCAACTTGCGGCGATTATCGATGTCAAAGAGGACCTCGAGACCGAATATCCTATGGACCGCCTTATCTGCGGTGACGTCGGTTTCGGGAAGACCGAAGTTGCCATCCGCGCTGCCTTCAAGGTTGTCCAAGCCGGTAGCCAAGTGGCGGTTTTGTGCCCAACGACAATTCTGAGCGAACAACACTATCGCAGTTTTTGCGAACGCCTCTCCGGATTCCCGACACGGGTGGGCTGCCTAACACGCTTCACGAAAGCTGCGGCACGTAAAGCCCTCAGACAAGATCTGGAAAGAGGCGATCTAGACATCGTCATTGGAACGCACGCGCTTTTGAACGACAAATTGGCTTTTAAGAAGCTGGGACTCATCATTGTCGACGAAGAACAAAAGTTCGGGGTGAAGCATAAGGAGGCCCTGAAGACCTTACGGACTCAGGCGGATGTGCTCACGCTTTCCGCTACGCCGATACCTCGTACTTTGAGCATGTCGCTTATGTCGATAAGGCCGATGTCTCTCATAAACGACCCACCCCCGGGACGCCTACCCATCCGCACTTACGTAAGGCCCTTCAGCACCGAAGTCGTCCGAGAAGCCCTCTTGCGCGAGTTGACAAGGGGTGGGCAGGTTTATTACGTCTTTAACCGGGTAAGTGGCATCTATCACGTCGCCGAAAGATTGAAGAAGCTCGTCCCGACTGCTAAGATTGCCGTAGGCCATGGTCAGATGACGGAGGCTGAACTTGAACCGGTCATGCTTGGCTTCATCAATGGCGAGATCGACATTCTTGTTTCGACGACGATTGTCGAGAACGGTCTCGATATTCCGAGCGCCAACACCCTCATCGTAGAGAATGCGGATAAGTTTGGCTTGTCGCAACTATACCAGTTACGGGGAAGGGTAGGACGCAGCGACGTCCAAGCATACTCCTATTTCCTCTATTCTGCCGACACAGTCCTGACTGAAAACGCCACTGCTCGCCTAGGAGCCCTTCAAGAGTTCAACCATCTTGGAAGCGGATATTCCCTAGCGTTTCGCGACTTACAGATTCGAGGCGCGGGTGATTTGCTAGGTGCCAAGCAAAGCGGACAAATGTCAGCCGTGGGATTTGACCTCTATAGCCAACTCATTGACAGCGAGGTTCATTTCCTCAAATCTTTCGCGGATGGCACCGAACCGCAGGACATGAAGGATCCGCTCGTTGGCTTGGCACCCCTTCCCATTCTTGAGTTACCTGTCAAGGCCCTGATTCCAACCGTCTATGTCCCGGACGAGGGCCAAAGACTCTACTACTATAAGCTCCTTATGTCAAGTCGGGAAGTAGGCACATTGATGGATGTGCGCGATGAGATCCGTGACCGGTATGGAGCCTTGCCCGTGACAGTTGAGATGATAACGGAGGTCATGCGCCTTCGCATCCGCTGCGCGGAGCTCGGTCTCCAAAAGGTTGAAGGCAAGGATGGCCGCCTGGCCGCACTCTTCGAGCCCCGTTCCGCGTTTTCGCCGCGCGCGTTCTCGATAATCCGACAACGCTACAAGTCCGCTTATATGAGTGGTGAGAAGCTAATTTGGCCCTTCGAAGGTGACCCAATCAAGGCGACGGAACGCCTTCTTGAGGCCATTCAATTCGCTTATGAAAGCATCGAGGCCCAAAGGGCTTCACTCGGTGTCGCGTCTAGTTCCGCGTAAGCTCAACGATTTTCGCAGCGGCTTCCTGCATCGTTGCGGCCCCGACGATATCTGTGGGTTCTAGCAGTTTGAGACCCGCTGCCGCAGCCGTGCCTTCAACGCGGGCGACGACCGGAATCTTTACATTCAGTTCGGCAAGCGCCTGGATGATCCCTTGCGCGACCAAATCGCCCCTGGTAATGCCGCCAAAGATGTTAATGAGCAACCCCTTTACGTTCTTATCGCGTAAAACGAGTTCGACGCAAGTTTTCACACGTTCGGCGCTGGCTCCTCCTCCTACGTCTAAGAAATTAGCCGGCTTTCCTCCAGCCGCGCTAACCTCGTCGAGGGAGCACATAACGAGCCCTGCACCATTACCGATTATGCCAATGTCGCCGCCAAGACTTACGTAGGCAATCCCGAGTTCGGCGGCGGCCGCTTCCAGCGGGTCACCGGCAGCGTCCGATTTAGTTGCTTCGTACTCAGGGTGACGGAACAGCGCGTTCTCGTCAATGCTAACTTTTGCGTCAGCCGCAATGAGCTTGCCCTCCGGAGTTACCGCCACCGGATTAATCTCTACCATGTCGCAATCGTTTTCCAAATACGCCTTTACCAAGCCTCGAATCATTGAGGCGAGCTGGCGCTGGACTGGTTTCGGAATCCCAGCCTTGATGATTGCATCCCGAATCTCGAAGTCGGCGAGGCCCCATGCAGGATCTACGTGCAGCCGCACGATAGATTCCGGACTTTTCGCGGCTACCTCTTCGATTTCCATTCCGCCCTCTTTGCTAAGCATTACGAGGAGCTTTTGGGCCGCACGGTCGAGTAAGACTGAAAGGTAGTACTCCGAGGCGATGTCCACCTGCTCGGCGACCAACACCTTTTCGACAATCATTCCATCCGGGTTTTGGATTGAGATGAGCCGCTTACCGATTAGCTCACCGGCGAAGTTGCCGGCTTCATCTGCGTCACTAAAGAGCTTGACTCCACCGGCCCTTCCTCGGCCACCCATCAGCACCTGGGCTTTCACGACGACCTTGCCCCCAAGGTCCCTGGCAATGGTGCGTGCCGCATGACCGTCCTCTGCGACCTCGCCCTTGGGCACGGGCACGTTGAATTGCTGGAGGAGGGCCTTCGACTGGTATTCGTGAAGCTTCATTTGACGAGCCGTCAGGTTACCCTTCACCGCGGGAGCACAAACTTGGCCCGGGCCCATAAGAACCTACCGCTTCCGACCAAATATTTATGATGTGGCAAGAGCGGCCTTCACCCTCGTCGAGCTTCTTGTGACGATCTCCATCATTGCCGTCCTTGCGGCCATCGCGGTTCCCGCGATAACTTCGACAAAGCAAGTGGTTTATCAGTCCCAGGCTTCTGCTCAGTTGGCCCAACTTGCCTTTGCTGCTAAGCAGTACACGGCCGACTATGACGACACCTTCCCGATCGCAATGTACTACGGCCCTGACATGTCTTTAGTAACTTGGTTCGGGCTTCAGACTGGCCCAGAAGCGTTTGACCTGAGAGGCGGGCTGCTCTCAGCATATACCAGAAATGCTCTCGCAAAAGATTTGACTTTCCGCGCGAAACCTTACCTAGGAGACGGCCGTGGCTTTGGATACAACTATGGATATCTTGGGAGCGATTTTCACGTGACGGCGGACTATAGCTCTTTCCCGAACTGCCAGAATGCAAGTACAGGTTCGGCACTTTCAGATCCTTCTGGGACAATCGTTTTTGCTACGTCAATCTACCGAGACGTGTCTTGGGAGGGCGGAAACGACGAAGAATTTGACTTCGGCTTCATTGATCCCCCGAGCCTTTGGCAGGGAAATCCGAACGTCGACTTTCGCCACGGTTCACCACCAATTATCGATCCTCTCTCGAAAACCGTACGCTCCGAAGGGCGTGCAGTCTTAGTCTTTTGTGACGGCCACTCAGCGACAAAGCGAGAGGCGCAGGTTAAAGACAGCAACTTTACTCGCGACCATTCTCCCTAGTATTCTGGGGTGTGCAGGCGACGTTTTGACCGCCGCGCCCGTCAATCACCATAGTGGAGCAACCGGAAAGCGAGCGGAGCCCGATTGCCGTACCTGAGGTGCTGGTGATAGTGGTCGACCAGCTCTCCTCCTTAGCTTGGCAGAAGCTTGGATTGCAGCCGGATCCTGTCACGGGAAGACTAGCCCAGGATCTAGTCCAGGCGCGAATGGCCATCGACTCAGTGCAGGCCCTTTCCACCATCCTAACCCCTGTCCTTGAGGGGGAAGACCGGCGCCAGCTTGAGAACCTCAATGCCAACTTAAAGCTGAACTTTGTCGAGAAATCGCAAGGGCAACCATGAACACCCTGTCAGACTTTCGCTCAGCGCACGAAAAGATCTCGGGCATTTTGTTGGATGCTATGCGCTACGGACCCACTCCACATGTAGATCAACAGTACCGCCAGTACAGATCCTGGATGCTTAAAACGTACGAGTCACTTCGTGACGAGCTGGCCCCATTCCTCGATGGGACCGAAACTGGATCGCACATCGATCAGAGGACGGCCGATGCGTTGGAGAAGCTTATAGAGCCCCCGACGCTCTCCCAGGCTCTTCAGCGCGATCAACGCCGAATAGTAGCGCGCATTGATTACATTCGAGAAGCCCTTGAGCTCTGCGAATCTTCGCGCCTAGGCGTTAACTGATCCTGGGCGAAAAGATCTCGCATAGGGTGCACCTTACCGAACCACCCCCCACGGTCTCAACTGTGTTTATGTCTGCCGAAACAACTCGGGCATGATGCTTTATACGATCCATCTGCTCTGGCGTGAATGCCTGTTCGGCTGTCTTAGACATTGCTATCAGTTCTTCGCCGGTTATAGACCTTAAGCCAAGGACGTTCCCGGCAAAGCGAGTCATTTGTTGTGTCGAGATGTCAATAATTTCCCGGCCAGTCTGTTCCAGCTCCTTGAGAGCGACCCGCCCGTCCTCCTTGCAATCAAGAAGCTCGAGCGCGACCACCACAAGAGACTCGCTAATCGTTAACAAGATGTTCGTATGATAGACCGGTAGGCCACCAGGGCCATCGGCTACGAAACTCTGTAACCGGTAGTCCATCAAATTGCACCACTCCTTGGCAGCGTCAACGCTTGTCCTCGCGCTAACCGCTGCGTACGCGACTCGGTTCTTCCTGTCCAATACTAGGCTTCCAGTCCCCTCAAGAAACTGCCCCTTAACTTCCAGTTTGGAGAGATCCGTCTCAGCCCCCATGCTATGAGACTTTTTGAGAAAGGCCAGGATCGATTCCTTGCGCTCTCTTCTTCTGGAAGGAGTCGCCATCGGACATAAACAGTATCCATCATTGGTGGTGATGAGCCAGTTATTCGGAAAAACTGCGTTTGGCAAAGGATCTCGGTCGGTATCCTCATAAAGGAGAACCCTCACTCCGGCGCCCTCCAGGGTGCGACTGAGGCCCAAAACTTCCTCGCGAGCCGTTTGCACGACCTTCCGATCGAATATCGGCTCTTGAAAAGTGTTTGTCTTTGCCGTCTCTTCGTCGAATCCAAAGGTGTTCGGAAGAACCATGAGAACGGTATCCGTCAATTGCATTGATTAAGAACCCCAGAGCGCTTCTGCGGCCATCACGCTCACGGTCTCGCCGTCAGCACTTCCTAACAACTCACCGTTCGGTCCAACCCCAATTGCCGTGACAACCCTCCCACTCGCCTCCCGGTATTCCTTGCCGGGCGTAGCGTCGAACAACTGCCATAGTGGTAGAAGTTCCGACCAATTTCGAGGGGTTGCGACGTCCCTGCACTTTGCGACTATTGCCTCGGCTAAGTCAATTGCCGAGCCTTCCCATTGTGCGATGCTGAGGCTGGTGGCACTTTCCGCTAACGTTTCTGGATAACTTCCTTCGCCCAGATTTATTCCGATCCCTGCCAGGACGGCTCGTTGGCCTGTGGACTTGGAAACCATAGAAGAGAGGATGCCGCCTACCTTTTTATTCCTGAGAAGCAGATCATTCGGCCATTGCACTTTGCAGTTGATGACCGATGCGGTCGCCACTGCCGCAGCCATTCCAAAAAGCCAAGGTTGGTTGTGGCTTTCCTCGACGCCAATTGCGACTGAAAAGGTCAGCGAAGAGCCTTTTTGACTGTACCATGTCCTGTCGAATCTTCCACGCCCCGCCAGCTGCTCCTTTGCATAGACGACGTCACACGGGACGCCAAGCCCTTGCAGGTCTTGAAGAACTCTTTGCGTTGAATCAACGGCATCGAGAAGCAACCAATTTGGTCCGATCTTCATTCAAATTCTAAGTGAAACGAGAGAGCTGCCACCGAATGCGTGATTCTTCCCACCGAGATAAAGTCGACGCCGGTTCCGGCAACCGCAGCCACGCTTTCCAACGAGACACCTCCACTTGCTTCAAATCGACATTTACCCTTAAAGTCGCGCACCAAGCCGGCCATTGCCTCAAGCGACATATTGTCCAGCATGACGACATCAGCGCCGGCGTCAACCGCCTCTTCAACCTCTTTTGCGCTCGTGCATTCCACCTCAACGCCCATCAAGGGCCCATAACGACTCCGCGCAGAATGAACTGCATGAGTGATCGATCCCAAGGCTCGTATGTGATTGTCCTTTATCATGACTGCATCATAAAGTCCAAACCTGTGATTTAAACCTCCTCCACAACGAACCGCATACTTCTCGAGATTCCTAAGTCCAGGAATTGTCTTTCTCGTGTCAAGGATAGCGGCACTAGTGCCCGACACAGCTTCCACATACTCAGAAACCTTTGAAGATACACCGCTGAGCACCATAAGGAAATTCAGGGCAACGCGCTCATAAGATAAGAGACTCGAAGCTTTACTTTTACCACGAAGAACGACCTGTCCTGGTTTGACTCCAGATCCATCCTCGTAAAGGACTTGCACACTACCGGGTGCCCTCGACAAGATATTTGCAGCGATGGCAATGCCACATAGAACACCTGTATGTTCTACCTCGACATACCAGTTTGAGGAGATTCCCTTCGGAACGAGAGCGGCTGACACGTCGCCAGTGCCGATGTCCTCTTCAAGCGCGCGCTCGACCAAACTTTCCCACCCAAAGGGAGGGGTTTCAAACCAGCCGGTCATCCCTGCAAAACCTCTTTGCCCGTGCGCGAGACCAATTCCTCAACAAGGAAAAGGTACGGGACTTCTATTCCGTTTCGTTCCCAACCAACAGGCACCTTCTGTTTACCGACACATAGAAGGGCCGGAGGTTTTATCACCACCGGCTCGCTCGCGGTCACCAGTTCAAATGAATTCTCGGGTCTCTCACGGATTGCACGGATCTCCGTATAATCTACCGCTCTTTGTGCCCCGGACGACACTACGAGAAACGATGTATCCAGAAGATGATATGACACCTGGACAGCCTGTCGCGTTGTGTAATCACGAACAGCAGACTTGCCGAAGGCCGTCGCTCTTCCAGCTGCCTCCTTAATCGCCCCGATCACTTCAGAAGAGTTAAGGGAAACCCCGCGCGACTTCTGCAGTGTTTCTTTCCACGAGATCTTGTCAAGTTCGGCCCACTTGAGCGCAGAAGCGGGCCTATACGTGACGACACCACTCGGTTGATCCACTTCTGCCATTGTTCTAGACTCGAACCTTGCCTACGGTCATCGACGTCTGCCCGTTGCCTTTCAGGAGGCTTTCGCAGAAAATCCGGATCGACGAAGCCCGGTGGGCACCAGACACGGCAATGGACTGGTGGCCAAAAAGTTCGCTGGTGACCATAAGTTGGTCGACCTCTGCCGGCTTAAGGTCTGCGAATTCCCTTGCGCAAGCTCCCCAACGAACCCAGGAGAGCAACTTTATCGCCTCTTCCATACTCAGTGAACGAGTAGAGATGCCGGTGGCCAAAATGGATTCCAAGCTCGAAACAAGTATCCGCCTTGCTGCCTCTCGCGCAAGACGTTCACGCTCGACCACTTTCTCTATGGCTACGTGAAGCTTGTCGCTACTAGTACCGGTGAAGCTAATCTGAAAAAAGGCGCCGACAGCGCGGCTGGTCTCTCCAAAAATACCCCTCACCACCGCACCCATCTCCCGCAACTCAGTGGTAGCACCTTGAAGGTCACCGCACTGCGACAAGCCGATCAAATGAAGCAACGTTGAAAAACGGGATCCAGCACCACAATTAGTAGGACAGGCTGACAGAAAGTTGCCCTCTGAATCTCTCGCAAATGAGCAACCACGCTCCAAGAAGTTGAGCGTAGAGTCGCACAACTCAAGGTCCTGCTGCCATCTGCCGCCGCGAGAGATCACCTGTAGCCGCACATGATCCTCCTCGTTCACCAGAATGCTAATGCGTCGATCAGCATCGATCGCGACGATCCGCCCGACAGCGCGATACTTGAACTCCGGCGAAACAAGTCTGGAGCTAACTAAATACCAACGTTCGAGGTCAGATAATGAAGAGGTGCTAGACCATTTCTCGGGAGCCTCGTTGCAGCGAGACCGCACAATTTTGGAAACTGCCTCCAAGTCGCTGTTCGGAGCCACATTCGGAAAGCAGTACCCCGAATAGTTCCGAGCCATTCTTATTCGCGAACTCACAACGACGTCGTCGAGGTCGGAGACCTCGGTGAGCCATGCCGGCAGTGCCATGCCCTGCAACACCGCCGCTTTCCACTTTTCCGACCCTCCCTGCATCTTCCGCCGAAGTGACCTTATTCAGATCGCTTGCCACCAATTTTACCGTAGACGTATGCGAGGATCTCGGCGACCGGGGAGAATAGCTCACGGGGAATGAACTCACCAACCTCGCACCGGGTAAAAATTGCCCGAGCGATAACACGGTTTTCAACAATCGGAATCTTGTACGTCTTCGCGGTTTCCCTAATTCTCTGAGCAAGGACATCCTGACCTTTTGCTAGAACCATCGGAGCCTTCATTGTGAGGGGGTCGTAATGAAGAGCAACGGCAAAGTGGGTAGGGTTGGTGACGATGACGTCCGCCTTCTTCAATCGCGACTCCAAGGAGCCTTTCGACAGTTTCGACCTTCGCCGGTGTTGGGCGTACTTGACTTCAGGCGAGCCCTCTTGTTCCCGCATTTCTCGCTTCACCTCCGCCTTAGTCATTCGTATACTCTTCTCAAATTCCTTCTTCTGGAACATGTAATCGAACACGGCGAAAATCAACCAAAGAATCCCAATCTGGACGAGTACCCCGTGGAGTGTCTCGCCTCCTTGCTTGAGGGACTCCGTTGGGGAAAGCTCGCTCCCCTGGTGTTTGATCTGAAAGGATTCGACGCTCTTCAAACATAGGGTCAGGAAAAGACCTAACTTCAACAAAGCCTTAACAGAGTCGAAGGCGGCGACCTTAGAGAATAGCCGCTTAAATCCTGAAGCTGGATTGATTCGATCCCACTTAGGCTTGAAGGCTTCGCGGTTGGCAAGCAGGCCTGTTTGACCTACGTTCGATACCGTTCCGATAACAGTCGTGACCAAGAGCACAAGGACGACCGAAGCAAGCAGAGCAAAGAGCGAGGAGACTGCAAAGTTTTTCGTATCTATTATTTCGGTGCCAGAATAGCTTAAGTACTGGGAGAAGTACAAGAGCGAATTGATCCCGACTGCTCCGAACATTTGCCATGTGAGCACAAGGAATCCGAGAAAACCCAAGGCATTTGTTAGTTCCTGGGACTTGGCAACTTGTCCCCGCTCTCTGGCCTCACGCCTACGTTTAGGCGTTGCCTCCTCTGTTCTCTCGTTTGCATCTTTCTGGGACATAAAGAGCTACCCGCCCAATAATACGATTCCCGCCTTGTCCATCACAGGCGCCAGCAACATGCAGGAACCAGATGCCACACCGATTCCAGTAACGAGCTTAAGGGGCAATGAGAGAAAGAACGGTTGCACCTGAGGCACCGCCTTGTTGATAACGGCTGAGGTAACGTCGACAATGACCGTCACCATAACGACCGGCATCGCTAGTGTCAAAGCAATTCCCAGGCACTGTTCTAGGAGAGATCCAATTCGTGACACTTCGGTCAACTTGAGCGGGTCGATCTCAAACGAACGAATGATGCCTTTCAATAGTAAGCTGTGGCCATTAGAAAGAAAGAGAACGAAGACGCCCACGCTTCTATAGAGCGTGCCAAACGGAGTGATTGCTTCGCCCAGGCTCGGATTAAGGACTTGCGCAGAACTAATGCCGATCTGCGTGTCAATAAGTTGGCCTGCCCAGCCTGCTGACAAAATGAGGAGCGAAGCCGCACCGCCGAAGCAGAGCCCTCTAGCAATCTCACCTAAGGCCTGTAGGGCGAGCGCTTCCCAAGAGTCCATTGGAACGACAAGTTCGCGTAAGATTGGCGTGAGACATATCGACAGACATGCGGCCACTCCGATGCGGATTGAAACCGGAATCATGTTCCCGAGCGACGTGATGGCCATGAGTAAGGCGCCAATCCGACAAAAGATGAGAAGACCCGAAAGAATGAGGGACACGTCGACCGCCACCTAATTATCCTCCAACCGGAACTTGCAGACAGTGGATTAGGAACGAAACCAGAGTCGATAAGAGCCAGTTGCTCAGCAAGATGCCCACTGCGGCGACGGCCAAGATCTTAGGGACAAATGATAAGCTCGCCTCCTGGATCTGGGTAACAGCCTGAAAGATGCTGATTAGAACACCTACCACCAGGGCGGTTAGCAATAGCGGCATGCCGACGGATCCCGCCACGATCAAACCCTCGCGGACAACTCCAAGGACAACAGAATGATTCATCGATAGCCCATCACGATTGAGTTGACCAGAAGGGACCAACCATCTGCCATTGTGAAGATCAGAATCTTAGCCGGCAGAGATATTACGGTCGGCGGCATCATCATCATGCCCATACCCATGAGGATACTTGCCACTATGATATCGATGATGACAAATGGAATTAGAATATAGAGACCCACGACAAATCCGGTCTTGAGCTCGCTGATCACGAAGGCAGGTACAAGGGTCAGGAGTGCAACATCATCGCCATTCTTTGGCCTCTCTTGACGGATCTCGAGTAGCGTCTTTAGATCAGCTTCATACGTATGCTTAAGCATGAACGCCCTGACAGGCCTTTCTGCCAGGGCGACAGCTTCCTCTAACGGAATCGGATCTTTATCTCGTGTATATGGAACATATGCCTCATTGTAAACAGAGCTGTAGACAGGCTCCATGACGAAGAAGGTTAGAAACAGGCTGAGACCCACTATAACCTGGTTCGGCGGGATGGAAGCCGTTCCAAGCGCGGTCCGCATAAAGCTTAGGATGACCACGATCCGGGTAAAGGCCGTGGTCAACATCAGAATTGCCGGTGCCAAGGACAGCACCGTCAGCAGCACCAAGATCTGTAAGCCCGTGCTAATCTGAGAGCGTTGTTCGTCACCGGCAATGCCGATGTTGATTACCGGAGTAATGCTATTGGACTGTGTATAGGCGATTGTGCCTAGCCCAAGAACTGCCAGCAGGAGGAGAATACGAAGCAGCGGACCTCGGAATTCGCGCTTCATCCTTCGAGCAGCACCTTCAAGCGGTCGCCGAAGTCCGCACTTTCGATGACCTCGTCGCCAGTCTCTTCATGAACCAAGGCTGCGTCACCTACCTCATTCCTCGAAACGGGCTCAACCCACTCCGGAATTTCCAGAACTGTCGGTTGGCTTACGCCATTAGTGGCCATTAGCCAGCGGTTTCCGCCATGTCGAATGATGGCTACGTTGCAAGATCCAAGACTGCCTTTTGCGACTATATGCAGACCGTCGTGGTTTTGGACAATCGTGCTGGCACCCTTCTTAAACTTCGTATAGATCGTGACGCAGCCCCAACAAAGGGCGATAGCTACGATCGGCAACACGAGCATATTTTGCGCTGAGGAGGATTGCTCAACCGGTTTCTCGCTTCTTGGTTCGACCTTGGTTCCGAACTTGCCGCTTGTCGCGCCTTGGCCAAGGCAAAGAGCAGCAAGAGCCGTGAAGAGAAGAAGCGATACCAACTTCATGCTGCCTCGTTCAACTTTTGCAATCGTTCTTGCAGGCTCACGATCTCTGTGATACGCACACCAAAATTGTCGTCAATCACGACAACTTCGCCACGCGCAACAAGTCGGTTATTCACCAGGACATCAACAGGTTCACCCGCAGCCTTATCGATTTCGACAATCGAACCCGGCCCAAGCTCGAGCACGTCCTTTACGGGCATCTTGACGCGACCAAGTTCGACACTCACTTCAAGGGGAATGTCCATAATGATCTCTAGGCTGGCATCCTCCAGGAAACTCGGGTCACCGTGCCGGCCCTCCACCCCACCAGATACAAGTTTGAAGGGATTACCCTCGTCGGACTGTGTGGATTCTCCACAGATCGTAGCGGCAGCGACACGGCTTAGGAACCAGAACACCTGGACGGTTTGTCCGTTAACGGTGCCACTCGTCGATACCTTAACGACTTCCTCAGATCGATCGAGGCTCTCGGGCAAGTGGAGATCCTGCAACCGGATCTGCAAGCCGCTAGCAACCATCGGCTCGTCAAGGATTGTGCCTATCGCTAGGCAGATCCCCTGGACAACCCCTTCGAAGGTAGACCGAAGTTCTGCGACGAGATTGTCATCGAGGGTGATCGCTTCATCCCGGTTAGACAGTGCATTGACCGTGAGTTGCGGGAGGAAGACAACCATGTTGTCTTCTGGCGCGTTAGCAAATGCGAAGGCTATCTGAACGCCTGTCGCGAGACCCCTGGTTGCTTCGGCGGTGGATAGTCCCTCGACATTACTATCGTCCAACGAGAATTGATCGACCTGGTCAGTGATAACTCTCTTGACTGACTGCCAAACCTGTGGTTGGTAGGCTCGAAACTTCTCAATGATTTCTGGTGAGACGCTCATGGTTTAAAGTTCAGCGAACGGCTGGCTGATGCGGAACACCAGCTTCTTGTTATGGAGGGCGGGACGTCCCTCAAATTTCGGCTTCTTAGCAACCATCATTAGTACCTCTCGGTCAGCGCGCCGGTCCAATCTGAGCATGTCCCCGGCCTTAAGCTGTAAGAATTCGCGGACCTGCATGCGGCATTTCCCAAGTGTCGCCGTGCACTCCACGTTAGACGCTGCGACATGGCCGGTCAGCGTGCTTCGGTAGGCAGGCGCCTGCTTTCGGTTGCTGCTCGCAAACCATTTTTGGGCGCTAAGCTTGACCGTGATCGGTTTCAAAACCATGTAGGGAATGCAGAGGCTCATGGCGCCTCGCGTATCGCCCACGCGAATCTCGAAGAGGACGCTGATCACCACGTCAGACGGAGGGGCGATTTGTACAAACTGTGCGCTCGTCTCGATCGCTTCGATGCTTGGGTTTATGACGACGACGCCTTCCCAAGCACTCTTCAAAGCCCCGAACATCCTTTCTATAGTCTGGCGCACAAGAGGTTGTTCGATCTCAGTAATGCTTTGTCGAGCGATCATGCGGCCGGGGCCGCCTAAGAGCCGATCGATCATTGTGAAGACAATACTGAACTCGATCTCCAAAACGGCCTGTCCGTTAAGAGGAGAAATGTTCATCACTGCAAAGACAGATTGGTTGATGCTGCGCAGATACTCTTCGTAAGGGACCTGTTCAAGGGAGATTAGGTCGACACTGACATGGGTCCGCAAGTGTCCAGATAGGGACGAGCCGGCCAGACGTGCAAAGGTTTCGTGCAACATTTGCAGGGTCCGGAGCTGGTCTTTACTAAACTTGTCGGGTCGCCGGAAGTCGTAAACTTCGTAGGCCGTTGCCGCACGGAGGCTGCGGACACTGGCGGAACTTGCCCCGGGTTTGCCGCCCGATTGTTCCGGCTGTGCGGAGGCGCCGCCGCCAGAATCTGGAGACAGCGAAGTCAAAAGGGCTTCGATTTCAGCTTGGGAGAGGATTTCCGACATCGCAGCTGGATTGAGGTCCTTTCGGCGCCGTCAGCATTGTTGTCGGTGCCCCTGGGGTTTTCCTCAGGGGAGAGAGGTGGGATCAGGACCCTCGGCTCGCCGAAGGAGCGACCCAAAGCTCGTCGGCGCCAGTAACCTTCGTCCAGTTCTCACGTTGCTGCAGCACCGCGCCGCCCGCGATTTTCGCGCTCCCGGTCGGAATCCACACGCCCCTGCCCTTATACGTCTGTGGAATCGTGGGGCGGAAACCCGGGGACTCGTCAACGGCCTCCGAAAGAGAGGTTCGGAAAGAGATCGCATTTTGGTTTGGCGCGAGGACGAGCGCTCGGGAAAGAACCTTGCGGGGCAGGACTTGCGCACACCAGGAAACGAGGCCGAGGAACGAGGAATACCCCTCTTGGCCGCCCGTCTTGATCAAGCTCCAGTTGGGCCCCTCCAAGGCGACCTTTTCCATGGCTGGGAGGACGCGCTTGTTCGCATATGCCGCCAATTGGCTGGGAGTCACCGATAAGACATCGGCAGAGTCCGCCGCTTCAGAAAGCAAAAGATCCTGGATCCAGTTAAGGTATAAGCGTTCGCCAACGTCTCCGCTGACCCACTCCTCGGGACCGCCATCGATTCGGAAGGGGGGCAAGGTGGCATGGCCATATTCGTGGGCGAGCTCCCGCGCGAACTCAAGCTGATCGTGAAGTTCGCCAATTCGGTAAATAAAGATGACGCTGGATTTCCTTGGGCGTCGGGACGAGTCCGTCGCAGTTGTATCGACTGTAAACTGATGCTCGCCACCCGGTTGGCCGCTCGCGCAAAGATAAACATCGATGGATCCTCCGCCGTAAAGAGGGCTGTGGTCTAAGCGGAGCCAGCTGACATTGAAATCGTAAAGACGCAGCAGAAAGCGGGCGGCTAAGACGCCCCGGTCCAGCTCGCTTTTCGGCAGCCCTTGTTCGATATAGACATTGAACCTCGTTCGCGGGCCCTGCTCGGTCAAAACGCGAGCGGTGATCTTTCGGTCAAAGGGCCAGGGTTTGCCCGGGGCTGCCTTGGGAGAAGCCATGGGCTCTGGCTCATATTCCAGTTCAAACCTCGGTTGTCCATCGAGGACGCTTGGAAACTTGTGGAGGACGGGCTGGGCGTACAAAGCCGGCCCGATGCAAAGGCATACGGCGAGGGCCGGAAAGCGCACTAACCCATTTCCTCGGCTTCGAGGAACCGCTCCGCGTCGATGGCCGCCATACACCCGGTCCCCGCAGCCGTAACGGCTTGGCGGTATGTCCGGTCGGTCACGTCGCCGCAAGCGAAAACACCCGGGATTTTTGTGCGCGTCGAATAGGGCTCGACTTTGATGTAACCCAGCTCGTCAAGATCCAGCCAATCCGCGAAGACTTCGCTGTTCGGCTTGTGGCCGATCGCCACGAAGACGCCGTCGATCGGCATTGTCCAGGAGCGGTCTTCGACCGTGCTCTCCAGCCGCACGCTGTGCACCTTTTTATAAGGGGCGGAATCGCCCAGGATTTCAGAGATCACGGTGTTCCAAATAAACTCGATCTTGGGGTTTTCCATCGCACGTTTCTGCATGATCTTGCTCGCGCGGAGCGAATCGCGCCGGTGAACGACGTACACCATCTCCGCGTGCCGTGTCAGATAGTTCGCCTCCTCCATTGCGGTGTCCCCGCCGCCGACGATGATGATCCGCTTGCCGCGGAAGAAGAAGCCGTCGCAAGTCGCGCAAGCGCTGACCCCATGGCCGCCGAACTCCACCTCGCCGGGCACGCCCATCCACTTCGCCACCGCGCCCGTGCTGATGATCAAGGTCTTGCCCGTGTGCTCCTTCTCCGCCGTCCAGACTCGGAACGGCCTCGCGGAAAGGTCGACCCTCGTGACCACGTCGTGCTCGATCTGGGATCCGAACCTCTCCGCCTGCCGCCGAAAGAGATCCATCATTTCGGGCCCCATGACGCCGTCGGGAAAGCCGGGGTAGTTCTCCACGTCGGTCGTGATCATGAGCTGACCGCCCGGTTCAGGGCCCGCGAGTACGAGGGGTTGCAGGTTCGCTCGAGCGGCGTAGAGGGCGGCGGTGTAGCCGGCCGGGCCGGAGCCGACCACGATCACATTGTGGGCCATCGGTAGGAGGAAAGAGGTTACCTTTCCCGTTCGGTTCCCGACGACCCACCCGAGTCCCTGGCGCGCAGGAAGTCGGCAAGCTCGCCCAGGCGGTCGACGTTGAGGAAGTCGACGTCCGCCCCGACCAATGTCGCGTAGACGCTTTTGCCGTGCGGGATGGCCCAGAACCGGACCTTCCTGCCGCGGGCATGGGCGCGCCGGACGAACTCCGCCAGCTGGTCCTGCTCGTCGCTGGGCATCGTGTCGATCCCCTTCCATCGGAAGAGCGAGGTCCAGTCTTCGCTGACCAGCGGGATGCGGTAGGCAGGGAGGTCGCTTGCCAGGTCTTCCTTGCGGCCGTCATAGCCGGCCAGGGCATCTGGGTCTTTCAGGATCCGCGAATCGCGGTCTCCGCTGACCACCACCCGCACCGCCCCGGGCGCCTTGGTGGCAAGCATTTCTCTCCGCTCCGCAAGCAGTTCCTTCAGCCGGTCCCAAACGGCCGTCCCGCTTTGCTTCACGTCGACCAAGAGCAGAAACTCCGGTCCGCCAGGATAGACGCGCCCCCCGTTTTGCCGGACACGCTCCAGGAGCGGGTCCAGGTACATCGCCTGGAGGGTCTTCCCTTTCTTAAGTTCGCTGAGGTTGTGGCCGACCAGTAGCTCACCGTCTTGCAAGAAGACGTCAGCCTCCACGCCGCAGAACCCCAAGGCCAAAGCGTCCGCCAACGGTTGCTTTCGCCAATAGTCGTTATGGGAAAAGGCGCGGGGCAAGGGCTGGACTTGGGCCAGGAGCAAGAGGCAGCAGGGCACAAACACCCGCGTGTTCTACCCGCGCGGAAACGGGTATAGCATCAAAACCATGCGGGCGGACATTAATCAGCGGTTTCCGGTGAAAGGGGCGGAGCTTTCCTTCGACCTCTTCCGGCGGAACACGGACGAGGCGCTCCCGCTGCTGGTGCTGATCCATGGCGGCGGATGGATCAGCGGCGAGAAGGAGGACTATCGCGACGAAGCGCTCTGGTGGGCCTCGCATGGCTGGGCCGCCGTATGCGTCTCGTACCGGCTCGCGCCGCTCTTCCCGTTCCCGATCCCGATCGCGGACGTCCAACGGTTCCTGCTCTTTGCCGCCGAGAACCCAAGCTTGTTCGGCACTTCGCCGGGGAGGACTGCCGTCTTCGGCAACAGCGCGGGCGGCCATCTGGCCCTGATGACAGCCTTGGCGGGCCGAATCTTGGATGGCGACGAACCGTCGGTCCGGCCCGCGCGGGCGGTGGCCGTATGCCCGATCACGGACATGACCGACCCCGGAATCGTCGAAGAACCGCTCGCCCGCGGGTTCGCCGAGCAGTTCATGGGCGACCGCTATTCTGCGGAAGACCCGCGGTGGGCAGATGCGAGCCCAGCCTGCCAGCCACTGGCGGGTGCGCCCGCCACCCTGCTCGTCCACGGGACCGCCGACGAAATCGTGCCCTTCTCGCAATCGCTCCAGATGGAAGCCCGTCTTCGCCAGGCAGGCAACCAGGTGAGCCTTCTCGCGATGGAAGGCGAGCACCACGCGTTCTCGTACGGCGCCTGGATGAAGGTCCGCGAAGCGGCGCACGCGCACCTCGCCGGGCTCTGACCACAGCAGAAAGTATCCTAGGCGCGTGCGCGTTGACCTCCGAAGCGACACGGTGACGCGGCCCACGCCCTCGATGTACGAGGCGATGATGGCCGCCGAACTCGGCGACGACGTCCTCGGTCACGACCCGACGGTTGAGAAACTGGAACGGCTGGCCGCCGACCTCACCGGCAAGGAAGCCGCCATCTTTGTGCCGAGCGGCACGATGGGCAACCAAGTCGCGCTGGCCACGCACACGAACCCCGGCGAGAGCGTCCTCTTCGAGGACGAGGCCCACATGCTCTTTTACGAAGGGGCGGCCCCTTCCGTGTTCGCGGGTGTGCAGGCGAGGACAGTCCCTTCGCACGAGGGCGTGGTCGACCCGGACGCGCTCGCCTCTCGCGTCCTGCGCCGGTCGGAGCACACGCCGGGCACCACCCTGCTCTGCCTTGAGAACACCCACAATCGCGCGGGAGGAACCGTCACCTCCCTGGAGACCCATCGCCGCCTTCGTCAGGCGGCGGACGAACTCGGAATCAAGGTCCACCTGGACGGAGCGCGCGTCTTCAACGCGGCCGTCGCGCTCGGAGCGCCCGTCGACGATATCACGCGCACGGTCGACTCCGTGAGTTTCTGCTTGAGCAAGGGGCTTTGCTCGCCGGTCGGTTCGGTCCTTTGCGGCACGGCCGACTTCATCAGCGAGGCTCGCTATTGGCGCAAGAGAATGGGCGGCGGCCTCCGCCAAGCCGGGATCCTCGCCGCCTGCGGCATCGTTTCGCTGACGCAAATGGTGGACCGGCTGGCCGAAGACCACGACCGGTGCCGACGCCTCGCCGAGAGCCTGGACGGCCTGCCTGGGCTCTCGACCGTGCCGCCCCAAACGAACATCCTGATGGTGGACACGGTCGCCCCGGCGGACCGGTGGGAAGCGGCGCTGCGCGAGAAGGGGGTGGATCTGATCGCGATGGGACCGAACCGGCTAAGGGCCGTGTTCCACCACGACGTCGAAGAGGCTGGGCTCGCCCTTTCTCAAGGCGCGTTTCGGGAACTTGCCGAGCTCGTCGTCTAGCGACGTCTGGATCCGGAGGCGGTCGTAGGCGATCTGGGCGATTTTCGCCAGGTTCACCACGTCCTCCCGGTTATAGGCCACGAGGATCGGCAAGGCGGACTCGTCTCCATAAAGGTGCCTCCGCCACAGCCTTACGGCATCGCGCCCGGTCAGACCGCGCGTCTCGTCGCACCGCGTGATGCCCAGGTCGTACTCGATGCGCTTTAGACCGCCCTGCATCCCGAGCCGCTTCATCACGTGGCAGAGGTCGAGGTGGATGTGGTCGAACATCACGTGGGGGAAGGCCTTCTGCAACACGGGAATGTCGAACCCTGTGCCGAAAAACGTGACGATATAGCTGTAATAGGTGATGGCGTCCGCAAAAACGGCCAGGTCTTCCCCGGCGATCAGGCATCGAAAAGTGTTGCCGTCGTAGAGCCCGACGCACGTGACCGAGTCTCCTCCCGCGCGGCCGTCTGTCTCGATGTCCAGATAGATGCAGGAGTCGCGAAAGTCTTCCCAGGCTCGCCACGCCTCGCGGGCGCCGAGCCACCGAGCGAAGAACTGGTGCTCCCGGTTCTCAAGGGCTTCGACGGATCGGTGCAAGAGTTCCGTGACCTGGCCCCTGTCCGCGCTCCCGATCCGAAACTCCTTTGGCGCGGAGAGGTAGTCGTCCCACGTGTGGCACCCCTGTCGCCAGAGCGCCCGCTCGGCCTGGTGGCCGACCCCCGGAAGGTGGACGAACGTGTGGCGGAGCAAGAGGCTACTTCTTCTTGCGGGGCGTGGTGGCGGGGTTGACGCCCGGCATGTTGCGCGGGAAGCTGATGTCGAAGGTCGTGCCCGCGGGCCAGTACATCTTGTCGTTCGGGTCGTCGAACCAATAGGTGCCCGTGTTCAAGTCCCGGTCGAATTCTCCGCCCATTCGCAAGGTGCCCCGGCCGTACCAGACGCCCTGCATGTCCCGGCCGAACCACTGGACGGCCCGCCATTCCCCCGTCACCACGACGCGGCCCGTGCCCGTATAGACCCGGCGGTCGTTCTTGTCCCATTCCTTGCGGACTTGTCCGGTGACTTTGGCGTCGCCCTTCACCTGGCTGAGCAACACCGTCCCCGTGAAAGTGAACTCAAGCCGCCCGCGCCCGTCAATACTCCGGAAACCGCCCAGGCGGGTCTGGAAATGCATCGTGCCGTACCCGGGCGCCGGCTTGACCCCCGCCATTTGGGCTGGGGTCGCGGGTTGCCCAAAGGCTGCCGCGACGAGAAGAAATCCTGCCAGGGTAAGTCCGTTCCGTAGTGCCATGCGACCGAGGGTGGGGAGTTTACTCTCCCGGTATCGGTAGACGCCGCAGGCTCTAGTCTCGTTCCCGCATCGGCGTTGCAAGATCGCGTAAAATAGGCGGCGAGAGCGTATGAAACCAGGTTTACTCGCCGTTGTCCTTTCGTTCGTGGGAATTGGCGCCGTGGTGTACGCCTTCATGACCAATGCCAGCCCGTACGTAACCGTCGCCCAGGCACAGGTCTCCCAGGCCGATAACCTTCACGTCGCCGGCGAAATCGTCCCCGGCACCCTCGACGTCTCCGCCACGTCGCAGACCGTCCGCTTCATCGTGAAGGACGACGAGGGCAAGACCCTCCCGGTCCTCTACAAGGGCGCGCCGCCCGCCAACATGGCTTCGGCAACGCGCGTAGTCGTTATCGGCGGCATGAAGGAAGGGGTCTTCACCAGTGAGAAGATGCTGCTCAAGTGCCCCTCGAAGTACGAGAGCTCGGACACCCCGATGGCCAAATCGGAAGCGAAGGCTTCCTAACCTAAGCCGGTGGAGGTTAAGGTCGACCAGTGACACCTGAAGTGCGAGCGGTCATTGCCCCGCAATGGTCGCTCGTGGTCGGCCAAATCGGGTACGCCGCGGTCTTTGTGGCGCTCGGCGCGTTCCTGCTCGCGTCGCTCCTGAGCCTTCGCGGCAAACCTGCGGCTTGGGCCTTCACTCTGGGCGTGCTGGGCCTTTTCACCGCCTTCGGCTGCCTCCTCTCGCTCTTCGTCAACGACCAGTTCCAGTTTAAGTACATCGCCGGCCACTCCGCGCTTGGAATGGAGTTGAAGTACAAGGTCGCGGCGGTCTGGTCCGGCCAAGAAGGCTCGATCCTCCTCTGGGGAACCGCGACGGCGATCTTTGGCCTCCTTGCGAGCCCGGCCACCGGGCGCTATCGCCGTTGGTTCACGGCGAGCTACGCGGCCTTGCTCGCTGCGATCTGCGCGATCCTGGCCTATGAGTCTCCTTTCGTGCTCTTGCTGGTCCACGGCCAACCGATCATCCCTCCCGACGGCAAGGGGCTCGCCCCGTCCCTTCTGAACTACTGGGTGGTGATCCACCCGCCCACGATCTTCCTCGGGTTCGGCTCGCTGGCGGTGCTCTTCGCGTGGGCTTTCGCCGCCTTGTTAGAGGGCGACCTGGCCGAATGGCTCGCCCCTGTCCGCCCGTGGGCGATCCTCTCCGCGACCCTGCTCGGCCTTGGCCTCGCGATGGGCGGTTTCTGGGCGTACGAGACGCTCGGCTGGGGCGGGTTCTGGATGTGGGACCCGGTCGAGAACACGAGTTTCGTGCCCTGGTGCTTCACCGTCGCCTTCATCCATAACGCGTTCGTCACGGTCGCCCGGAAGAAGTGGGCGATGACTACGGTGGCCCTCGCCGCGGCTCCGCTTGTGACGTTCATTTACGGCACGTTCCTCACCCGGTCCGGCTTCCTGGGCGATACGAGCGTGCACAGCTTCGCTGAGATGGACCGCTCTGCGCTCTGGACCCTCATCGCACTTATGTTCGTCACGACGCTGGTGTTCGCGACGGCTTGGGGCTGGCGCGCGCGGAACCTCAACCGACAGGAGGAGTCGCTGGCAAAGCCAGAGTCCTGGCTGAACCGCGAAGTCTTCTTCGGCACCTCCGCATGGATCATGGGAGCGTTCGGGGTGGTGACGGCGATCGGGATGAGCGTTCCCCTCTTCCAGTCGCTGGCGGGGCAGGCACCGAAGGTGGTGGACGAGAAACTGTACAACTCCACGCTTGCTTTCCTGTACTTTCCGCTCATTGTCGCGATGGCGGCCGGCCCGTTTCTCTCATGGCGCGGAATCGGGTTGGCCAAGCTCATGGCGCGGCTTCTGAACGTCCTCGCACTCACGATTTTCCTGACCGGGGTGCTGATGCTCTGGCTAAAGGGGTTCCAGCTCCCGCACGCGTGGGAAGCGCTTCCCGCTTCGGAGACGGCGACGACGCGGCTGCTCGGACTCAAGGTCAACCACCTGTCCTGGTCGGCACTCGTGGCCGGAGTCACGCTCTTCGGCATCGTCGCGAGCGCCTGGCGGCTGGCCGAGACCCTTCCCAAGAAGGGCCTTTCGGTCGGCGGCTTGCTCACCCACGTCGGCGTCCTCACCGCGGTCCTCGGCCTCCTCGTCTCGCGCAGCCTGGAACAGAAGGAGCAGATGGTGCTCCTCCCGACGCGCCCCATGCCCGCCTTCGGCTACCAATGGCAAGCGGGCGCGCCGACCGTGAACTATGCCGACCGGAACAATAAAGTGCCCGTCGTCGCGACGCGCGCAGGCGACCGGTTCCAGGTCGAACCCGGCCTCTACTACCTCGGCATGAACTCTGGAGGCGAGCCCCAGCCCATGGCCTGGCCGGGGATCCTTTCCCGGCCCCTTTATGACTTCTACGTCGTCGTCCACGACCTCACGTTTGACGCCACTGACACCACCCCGATGGCCAAGGGCGAGACCCGCCTCGTGCGAGACGAGAACATGCTCGTCACCTATGAGGGCCTGCAGCGCGAGGGTGAGGCAGGCATGCCGGGCGCCAAGTTCACGGCGAAAGTAAAGGTCGAGACTCCGGACGGCGAGTGGACGGCGGAGCCGGCCATCCAACTCGGCGAAGGCGAAATGATCGAGCTGCCTTCCGCCATCGGCGATAAGTACCGGATCCGGCTGAGGCAGATTGACGCGGCGACCGGCGGCGCCTCGCTACAAGTGCAATACCAAGCGCCCGCCTATCCGGTCGAAGTCTTCTATAAGCCCCTGACCAAGCTGGTCTGGTGGGGTGTCGGTATCATGACTTTAGGCGGTCTGGCCGCCGCCTGGGCTCGCCGCCCGAGATCAAAAAGCCCCGCGGCCCCACGGCCCGAGGAAACTTCCGCCGCGATCGACCCCTTAGAAGAGAGCGAGAATGCGCCTGAACCAGTTGCTAAAAGCTAAGTTGCACCACGCCCATATCACGTACGCCAACCCGGAGTACGTGGGGAGCATCGAGGTGGACGGCGAACTCCTGAGGAGGGTCGGAATCCAAGACGGAGAGTTGGTCCACGTCTGGTCCGTCGACGGCACTTCGCGAATCCAGACCTATGCGTTCTCTGGCCCAAGCGGCGTGGTCGGGATCAACGGCGGGGCCGCCCACCTCTTCAAGGCGGGCGAGCGCGTCATCATCGCCGCCTTCACCCTCACCGATGAGGAAGTCGTGCCCGAAGTGCTGCTGCTGGACGGCGACAACCGCGTCGTTCGGGAGATGAACCCCTTCCATGTCCTCGGTTGACCTCGGGGCGCTATTGGAATCCAGCGGCGCGGTGCTCCGTGGCCATTTCGTCCTGACGAGCGGCCGCCATAGCGACGTCTACTTCGAGAAGTTTCGCGTGCTGGAACGCCCGGACGTGCTGAGCGCGCTCTGCGGGGAGATCGCGGCTCATTACCGTTCGGCTGGTATCGAGGTCGTGGCGGGGCCGACTACCGGCGGCATCATCGTGGCGTTCGAGGTCGCCCGTCAACTCGGCGTCCAGGCGCTCTATGTGGAGAGCGAAGCGGGCGTGAAGATACTGCGCCGAGGCGGCAGCGTCCGTGAGGGCGCCAAGGTGCTCATCGTGGACGACGTGCTGACCACCGGGCTCTCTGTCCAGGAGACCCTCGAAGTCGTACGCAGAAACGGGGGCGTCCCCGCCGGAGTCGGCGTCCTGATCGACCGGTCCGGGGCCCCGCCCGGTTTTGGCGTCGCGCACTACGCCGCCTATAAAGTCACGGCCACGAGTTACGCGACCGAAGAGGTGCCGGACTGGCTCTCGGCCATTCCTGTGACCAAGCCCGGCACACGTCCTGCGGGATCCTAGATCCGGCCCGAGGAACTCATCACGGAAAGGCCGCCCCCCAGGATTGCGGAGATGAGCCACACCGCGAGGATCACGGTTTTATTCGGGTGCTTGAACTCGACGATGCCGTAGTAAAGCAGGTAGAGGCCGCAAAGGATGCCCACGATGCCTTTCCAAATGGCACTCTTGAACGCGTCGATCAGGATGATGATCGAGCAAACCAGGCTGACAATGGCGAAAAGGGAACCAAGAATCTGCATGTAATGCCTTCCAGTATTGCTAACGACGGAGCAACCCTTAGATCGGTTTCTAATCAAGTGTGACGGAAACTAAAAGGGCCGAGGGTCGGACTGTAAAGTCGGCGGGCGTCTCTCCCTGGATGTCGCCTTCCAAATGGAACGGGGCGTCTGGATTCGTCGCAAGACTGACACGCCGCGCCCGCCTGTGCGCCACCTTTGGGTGTCCGATGTGACCACCGCCGTCGATCTTCTTCAGCAAGCCGACGAGTTCGGCCAACCGCAGGTCGCTCGCCCAGACGGTATCGAAAAGGCCATCGAAGGGGTCGGCATCGGGCAGGATCATCATCCCCGCCCCATAGAAACGCGCGTGCCCGACGGCCAGCAGAAAGAGCTGGTCCACAGCGAAGCTCTCTCCATCTATGACCAACTTTGACTGAACACCCTTGAACTTTGCGAACGTGGACGCGATGGCGAGGTAATACCGAACGCGCGGCGGAAGGCGACGCCATGCAGCATTCTTCGAGTTGAACGTCTTCGTGACCTCCGCGTCGAACCCGACTCCCGCCACGTTCACAAAGGCCAGCTCGTCGTTCACGATGCCGACGTCCACCGCCCTGCCTTTCCCTTCCAGGGCCAGCCGCAGGGCTTCCTTTGGGTCGGTAGGAATTCCGAGCGTCTTTGCGTAGTCGTTCCCCGTGCCGACCTGGACGATCCCGAGCACCGCCTCTGAACCGAGCAGGCCGTTCACGACCTCGTTCAGGGTGCCGTCCCCACCCATGGCGATGACGCGCTTCGCACCCTCCTGGGTCGCGCGGCGGGCGATCACGGTCGCGTGGCCGGGGCGCTCGGTCGTGCAGACTTCGATGCCCTCCAGCGCCCCAGCTGCGCGGAACCCTTCAAAGACACGTGCCGTCCGTCCAGACCCGCCGAAAGGATTGACGATCAGACAGGCCCGGTCCACGGCCGCAATTCTAGCCCGACGGGTATCTTCCCGTTAATGCGCGAGCCAGTGGTCGCTGACCGCTACTTGGTCACCTGGAAGGAACTGGGCGAGCCCGTCGCCCAAGGCGACTATGAGGTGCCCGGCCTCGGCATCGTGACCATCGACGACGCCGATCTCCATTTCGCGACCCACACGCCGGACGCCGAGTTCTTCGTCCGACGCTCCAAGGCGCTGGGCAACCGCTTTGTGGTCGTCAGCCGCAAACACCCCGCTTGAATATTCTTTGGAGTGGCGCAAATCAGCTTTGTATTAGGTAGTATGCCCTAGTGCAGGGCTCTCGCCGCCTTCGTCGCGCCTTTACGTTGATCGAGCTGTTGGTCGTGATCGCGATCATCGCCATCCTCGCCGCCATCCTCTTCCCTGTTTTCGCGCAGGCGAAGGATTCGGCCAAGCAGACCCAATGCATCGCCCAGATGAAGCAGATCGGGCTTGGTCTGCAGATGTACATGCCGGACAACGACGATAACTGGGCGCCGGTGGCGAACATCGTCGACAGCGACCCGAAGTTCGCCCCCCAACAGATGTGGGTGGGATACGACAACAACAACAGCTGGTGTTACGAGTTCTGCGGGGACATGACGAAGCCCGCCGTGAACCCGATCCGACCTGGCATGATCGACCCGTACCTCAAGAGCTATGAGGTGAAGGTGTGCCCGAAGAAAGAGGCCCGCTGGCAGCTCGCCTTGGCTTACAACTACTTCCGCCAAGGGCGCTACTCGTACTATTACAACCGCAACCCAAAGGCGATGGACAACGAGTTCGGCCCAGGCGCGAAGAACTGCCGCACAAGCTATAAGTGGGGGGTTGAGGAATGCGACGGCGCGAACAATGGCGAACTCGACGACCCCGCGAACACGCTGGCCGTCTGGGAGCACGCCTCATACGTGGTCGTGTGCAACTTTCTGCAGCAGCCGGACTGGTTCAATGCGCCGCCCGCTTATGACAAGCGATACCGCGACCATTTCAACTTCCTTCACCGGGACGGGGCGGTGACGATCTGGGGCGACGGTCACACCCGCCGCATGGTCTTCGGCCAGCTGCGGAGGCCGATGTTCAGCGTACGCAAGGACATTTACGAGGGCCAGTAACCGCCCTCCCGGATTGCCCATACTAGGAGGCCGTGGCCGACCTACCTGAGAGCCTCCGCGAGCTTGAACGAGTCATGGCTGAGGCTGCGGAGATTGCCTTGGCCGCCCGAGAGGAGCTAAAGGTCGAGAACAAGGGCGACGGCTCGCTGGTCACGAACGTGGATCGCGCGGTCGAGACCTTCCTGCGGGAGCGCTTGGTCCCGATGGTTCCGGGCACCACGGTCTGGGGCGAGGAGTTCGGCTATGAGGAACCCGGCGAGAACGGATCCTGGCTCGTCGACCCCATCGACGGCACCTCGAACTTTGCTTACCGCCAGCCCCTTTGGGGCATTAGCGCGGGGCTCCTGCAAGCGGGCCGCCTGACCCGCGGCGCCGTCATCCTGCCCGACCTCGGCGAGAGCTATGTCGCCGCCGAGGGCCAAGGAGCCTTCCTCAATGGCGATCGGTTGCTAAACGTAGTGCCGGGCCCGGTGAAGCGCACCGAGCTGATGGCCCATTCGGAAGAGGTCGCCCCAGAGTTCGAGGTGCTTGGCGGAAAGCCCCGCATGCTCGGTGCCTTCGTGATCGAAGCGATGTTCGCCGCGACCGGGCGGATCCGGGGAATGACCTCCCACCGGTGCCACCTTTACGATGCCGCTGGGAGCTTAGTGGTCTGCCGCGAGGTCGGCCTGCGCGTACAACACACCGACGGGCGAGAGTTTGACGAGTCAGGCTTTGCACGGCCGGTCAGCTGCGGGCACTTCGCGATCCTGCCCGACGGCGCGCTCCAAGGCTGAGCGGATCTCCTCCACACGCGGATTATCTGAGATGTCCGTACTGTAATAACTCCATACGACCTCGCCGTCGCTCGCAAGTACAAAGACACCCGGCATTTGATATGGGTTCCCTACTGGTTTGCCCCCTAAATTCCCCATCCCGACTTCGGCCAGAGAGCGCGAGACCGTCCTCAGGTTCAAAATTTGCCCTGTCCCCGCCTTCTTAAGCCCGAATCGTTCGTAAAGCTTCGCATCCGGGTCGCAGATAAATCGATGCGGGCTCCGTAACTTATTGGCGAAGCTCCGGGCGTCTTCAGGCGTCGCCATGCAGACCTGCACGATGTTCAGTTCCGGGTGTCGGCGCAACTGCGCGACCAATCGTCGGCAGAACACTCACCCGAAATGCCGCAGAAAGACGAGCGCCAGCGGCTCGGCATAGAGCGCCGAAAGGGGGACGCGTTCGCCCGTGGCGAGCAGGACTTCGACGTGAGGCGCGGTCACGCCGTTCCATACGAGATTCCGCTGAGGGCGTCGCGGATCGCGGAGGAAAGCATCGGATGGCGGAGCCGCGCAAGAGCCCTTGCCTGCGCCTGGCGCACCTCGCTCGGCTTTAATCGAAGGGCCTCCGCCACGGCCCGCACGCTCTGCGGCTTCTCGCCGGAGAGGCCGTAACGCCGCATCGTCACCTCGCGTTCCGCGGTCGGCAACGTCTCGATCAACCGCCGCACGACGTGCGCGACCTCCTCGTCCACCAGCACGTCAAAGTCGTTCCCGGCCGTCGTCGGCGCGATCCGCTCCCAGGCATCTTCTTCCATTGAGCCGACAAACGAGACCTCCGGCGAGGGAGAGAGCTGGAACCGGACGTCCTCGATGCTGGCGCCAGCGGCAGAGCCAAGCTCCTCAAGGCTGGGCTCGCGGCGGAGTTCTCGGGCCATTCGCCGGACCAAATGCTGCAGCCGGGCCTTCGCGTCGCGGGCATGGGCAGGGACGCGCACCAAGCCGGATTGGTTGGCCGCCGCCCGGCTCACCGCTTGCCGGACCCACCAGGTCGCATACGTGCTGAACCGGTGGCCACGGGAAGGGTCGAAACGCGCGGCCGCGTTCATGAGGCCGATATTGCCCTCCTGGATAAGATCCTGGAGGGGGACACCCGTCCCCGCAAATTTCGCAGCGATCCCGACGACGAGCCGAAGGTTGTGCTCGATCAACTCCCGACGGCATTCTGGGCAGCCCTGCGCGCTGCATTCGGCGACGCGCCGTTCCTGCTCTGCGCTCAGCAATGGAATCTCGCCGATGCGCTCAAGCCAAGCTTTGACCGCGTCGTCCGCACCCGCGGCTCTTTGCGCGCCGCCATCCCCAAATCTTCGGGGTTGCCTTCGGAGCGCAGGAATCGTGCCCACGAAGTAACCATACGACAAAAGCCGTGCGATTCGGACTTTCGGTAAAGGAATCTTAATGGACTTTAGTCTTGGGGCTCGCCCTTGGCCGCGCGCAGGCGTGCGCTGTATTCGCGGAAGGCGTCCATGTCGACGACGGCGGCCGAGCTCCCCGTCTGCCGTTTCCTGGATTCCAGCTTTTCCTCAAGGATCTCCATGGCGCCGTCGAAGGTCTCGTGCTCGGCCAAGAGCCGCTCCTTGCTGGGCGAAAGGTGCATTTCGCGGACGAGGTCGGTCAGCCGCGCCGCATCGTCCGGATCCAGCTTCGACAGCCAAACGGGCGGCTCGCCCTCGGGAGCCTGGTCAGGAAACGCCCGTCGGACCGATTCCGCGATCTTGGCGGCCGGCGCGGAGAAGAAGATGTCCTCGCGCAAGCAGGTCTCCCAGGCACGCTGCCGAAGCTGGGCGGACAGGAGGGACCGCAGGATCGCCGCCTCGGCCTGGGTCATCTCCATGTGGAGCCTCGGCCGGAACGCCCGCCGGCCCCCCCGCGCAGACGTCCTCGGCGTCGAGCCCTGCGGTTCCGACTTGGCGGCCTCGGCACGGATGAGTTCTTCGACGGCGCGCCGGGCCGAGGCCCGATCGGCGGTGAACGGATACCGAGCCACCAGCCGGTCGACTTCCCCCGCCCGCTCCATCGGGTCGGTGGCTTCCACCAGTGCCTTTGCCGCTTCGGTCCAGAACTCTTGCGAGGTGTGGCCGTGCCGGCGTTCTGCCTGGACCAGGCGGTATTGAAGCTCGGAGACGGGTTGCTCCACCGCGCGCAGAACGGCCTGCGGACCGTCCCTGCGGAGCAGGGTGTCCGGGTCGTCGCCCTCCGGTAACACCGCCACCCGCACCTTCAACCCTCCTGCCCGAAGCACCTCGCACGCCCGCTCCGAAGCCTTCTGGCCCGCCGTGTCGCTGTCATAAAGGACGACCACGGTTTCGGCCCACCGCCGGAGCAGCTTGGCATGCTCCTCGGTCAAGGAAGTCCCCAGGCTGGCGAGGGCGCCGGTCACGCCCGCCCGATGGCACGCGATGACGTCCAGATAGCCCTCGACAAGCACGGCCGTCTGAGTTTCGACGAGGGTCGGCTTGGCGCGGTCCAAGCCGTAGAGCACGCGGCTCTTGGAGAAAAGCGGGGTATCGCCACTGTTGACATACTTGGGGTGGCCGTCCCCGAGGATGCGTCCGCCGAATGCCACCAGGCGCCCCCGTTCATCGTGGATCGGGAACATGAGCCGACCGCGAAAGCGGTCGTAGTAGCCCCCGCCGCTATCCGCCTCGACGAGGAAAAGCTTGCGGCAGTCGGCCAGGCTGTGCCCGGCCTTTTGCAACACGGTGGCGAGGGCTGCGTTTACGTCCGGGGCGTAGCCAAGGCCCCATTGGGCCACGGTGTCCGCGTCGAGCCCTCGGGCCTGGCAGTACTCTCGTGCAGTCGCGGAAAGGGCGAACTGCTTCTGAAAGAAGTCCTGGGCGGCTTCCATGGCGCTGAGCCACTGTTCGACCTCGGTCTTTTTCTCCCCTTGCCGCCGAGTGAGCTCGACCCCAGTTAGGGCAGCGAGGATGCGCAGAGCCTCGGCGAAATCGACCTTATCGGTCTGCATGACCCAGTCAAAGGAGTCGCCCTTCGCCCCGCAGGACCAGCAGCGGTAGCGACCCGTCTCTTGGTCGACCTGGAAGGAGGGGTTGCGATCGTCGTGGAAGGGACAGAGCCCCTTCCACGTCCGACCGACTTTCTTGAGCGCGACCCGCTGTCGCACCAAATCGACAAGGTTAGCCCTTGAGCGAACCCGGTCGACGTCGTCCACGCCGCCTCTTAGCTTCCTGCGGCGACCACGATGCCGGTGACCCGGTGAGGCTTGTTCGCCTCAGTGCGCTGGAGCCGGAACGCGACGTTTCCTCGCTGCAGGTAGCGCACGACGATGGTGTCACCGTTGATCTCGTAGCCGTCGGGGTCGTTGTAGGCGTTGATAATGTTGCCGAACGTCTTGTTGAAGCAGATCCCCCGCTTCGTGACCGGCCGCGAATCGATCGAGCCGACGGCTTCGATCTGGATCACGCGGTTGTGGTTGTCCAGCACGAAGGCGTAGCGGCTGGGGCCACGGTTGTAGACCCATCGGGTGAAGGTGACGAGGCCGCTCGATTGCAGTCCACCGCCACCGGAAGCGGCGCCGCCCGCGCCTGGGTCGATCTGGCCGCCGCCCGCACGGGCCGCCCCCTCACCGGTGCCCCCGCCGAACTGGCCGCCCTGGGCGCCTGCCGCCGTCGGAGCGCTGGGAGCCTGTTGCTTCCACTCGCTGCCGTCGCCGAACGGGTCGCCGATGAAGCCGCCGAGCGAACCGGGCAGGATCTGGTCGATCGAAGCCGTCGGGCGTCCGCCGCCGCCTCCACCGCCACCAGCTCGCTGGCCGCCGGCTCCGGCCGGGCCTTGTCGGCCACCGCCGCTGGTCGAGGCTGTCGCGCCGAGCCCTGCGCCAGTCCCGATCGCGAGCGCCTGGATCTCGACCGGCGAACCGTATTTGGCAATGACCCGGGTGCCTGGATCGAAGAGGTTGATGCCGACGAGCCCCGTTTCCGCCGGGCCGCGGAAGTTCTGAGGCGTCGAACGCTGTTGGGCCACCGCGCCCATGGAAACCAGGGCGAGGCCCATGGTCAACGTCAGGATTCTCGGGTTCGTCTTCAAGTCTTAGTCCTCTTGGAACGGTCCTTCTGCCGTTAGCCTTCTATAGACGTATACGGCAGGACGGGAGGTTCGCGACAGGCCGAAGCCGGTCGCCTCTGAGGTATACCTCGGTAACTTTTCCGCCTGCTCGGCAGAAGGAACTACACAATGGCAGCGAACATGGCGGTCTCCACCGCAGATTTTGAGAAAGAGGTCCTCCAGTCGGACGTCCCCGTCTTAGTCGACTTCTGGGCCGAATGGTGCGGTCCCTGCAAGGCGATCGGCCCGAGTATCGAACAGATCGCGTCTGAGATGGCCGGCAAGGCCAAGGTCTACAAGGTCGACGTCGACGCCGAGGGCGACTTGGCGACCCGGTACGGGATCATGAGCATCCCAGCCCTGGTGGTCTTCAAGGGCGGCCAAGAGGTCGACCGAATGGTCGGCGCCGGCAGCAAGGACACGATCAAGGGGTTCCTCGAGCGCCACGTCTGATTCCCTAGGACCCGCCACCCAGGGCCCTTGAAAAGCAGTTCCGAAGTGGCTATAATCAAATTCCGGAGGCGGGAATAGCTCAGTGGTAGAGCATCTCGTTGCCAACGAGAGGGTCGAGAGTTCGAATCTCTTTTCCCGCTCCAACCCTTCGGATTGACACGGGCACGGGCACATCGCTCGTGCCCTCCGTCATTTTGGGGGTCGGCTAAACTCGCTTCCCTTGGAGGCTTCAGAAGCAAAGCCGAACGTCGCCCGCGCCGGCTGGATCATGATGGCGAGCCTGGTGGGCAGCCGGGTCTTGGGCCTGGTGAGGGACGCCGTCATCGCAGGCCTCTTCGGCCAATCGGCCGAGCGCAGCGCCTATGTCCTCGCCTTCGGCATCCCGGACCTGATCTTCTTCCTGGTCGCCGGCGGTGCGCTCAGCTCCGCCTTCATTCCCGTCTTCAGCGAGTACCTCCACACCGGTCGCGAGGAGGAGGCGTGGAAGCTTTTCAGCGTCGTGGTCAGCGTGATGTCGGTGCTGTTGATCGTGGTGATCGCCGCCGCTTGGGTCTTCGCACCACAACTGGCCTATCTCGTTGCCCCCGGCAAACCAGAGTTGCACCACCTCATTGTGCCGATCAGCCGGGTCTTGCTCCCCGCCCAGTTCGCCTTCTTCATAGGGGGCATCATGTTCGGGACCCTCTATGCCCGCCAGGTTTTCACCGTGCCTGGCCTCGGGCCGAACGTCTACAACCTCGGCATCATCACGGGCGGGCTCGTCCTCTCCCATTTCTTCACCCCGGGCGTCCTTGGCCTGGGATGGGGCGCGCTTGCAGGGGCCTTCATCGGGAACATCGTGATCCCACTCTTCGTGATGCGGCACCTGGGCGCAAAGTTCGAGCTCACATTCGACCTGAAGAACGAAGGGGCGCGGAAAGTCTTCCGACTCATGTTGCCGGTCGTCCTCGGGCTCTCTCTTCCGAGCGTGTTCGCGCTCATCCTGAACGTCTTCGCGACGTTCTATAAGGACGAGTCGCTGGTCTCGGCCCTGGACAACGCGAACCGGCTCGTCCAAGCGCCGCTCGCCATCTTCGGCCAGTCGCTGGCGATTGCCGCCTTCCCCGCCCTGGCCCAGTTCTTCGCCCAAGGCCGGATGGACGCCTTCCGCGACCAGGTCTCCTCCACCCTCCGCACGGTCGTCTTCCTCGCCGTCCCCGCCACCGTCCTCTTGATCACGATGCCGACGGCGATCATCCGGCTGCTGCTCGAGCACGGCGCGTTCGGCCCGGAGGAGACGGCGCGGACGATCATGGTGCTTCGCCCCTTCGCCATCGGGATCGTGGCGTGGTGCGCCCAGCCCGTGCTGATGCGCGCGTTTTTCGCCGTGCAACAGACGTTGACTCCCGTCGTCCTCGGCACCATTGCGACGGCCGTCTTTCTCGGGCTCTGCGGCCTGAGCTACCTTCTCGCGTGGCCGCCCGCGCTGCTCACCCTCTCGGGCTCGATCGCCGCCGTCGTGATGGCGGCCCTTCTGCTCGTGGCGATCAAGAGGCAGGTCGACGGGCTCGATATCCGTGGGATCCTGCGCACGCTCGGCCTTGCCTTGGCCTCCACGGCGCCTATCGCCGGCTTATGGTTCGCCTTGGACGCGCTCGTGGTGCAGCCGCACCCGGGCAAGCTGGTCGCGGGATCCGTTCTGCTCCTTGGTGGGCTGACCGGCGCGTGGGCGTACTATTTCGCAGCGAAGCGGCTCGGCATGCCAGAGACGGCTTACCTCGACCGCGCGCTGAAGCGGGTCGGGCCAAAGAGTTCATAGCATCGACGAACCCCTGACGTGCACTCGCCTGGCAAGGCATTAGGGTGTTTCATGGGCTAAAGGTTAAGGCGGAGCAATCCCGTCGACCCTTACGAATTAACGACGCAAAACTTCAATGCGACGACTGGGTGGCCCCGCACAGAAGCCTTGCCAAGACTGCCCTAATTCTCCGGTGTTGTGCCTGCCGTTGTAGACTCAATTCTCGCCATCTCCTGGCGAGAAAAGGCCTCCAGCAAGGGGTCCCGCAAGAGAGTAGCTATTCGTCCCGGGACGTTCCCATGGCCCCTATCAAAAGGGTAAACCCATTGGGTGCTCAATCTTGAAGGCTGAGCATGAAATGTTAAGAGTTCTTAACATTTACCTCACGTCTATACCGAGGAAAGGAAAATGAAGTTAAATATCAAGTTTGGCGCTGTTGCGCTCATGGCGCTTGCCGCCGTCGCGGCCAACGCCGCCCCCTTCACGCCCGGCAACATTGTTGTCAGCCGAGTTGGCGACGGCACCGCGCCGCTCAATAACGCCGCCGCTGCCGTCTTCCTTGACGAGTACACCCCGGCCGGCGTGCTTGTCCAGTCGATCATGCTCCCCACGGCGCGCGTCGGCAACAACCGCATCGTGACCAACAGCGGCAGCGCGACCAGCGAAGGCTGGCTGAGCCTGAGCGCCGACGGTAAGTACCTCGTCCATGTCGGCTACGACGCCGAGGTCGGCACCCCCGCCGTCGTTTCGACGAGCGTTTCCAGCGTCAACCGCGTCATCGCCCGCATCGCTGCCGACGGCACCGTGGACAGCAGCACCGCCCTGACCGACGCCTACGACACGAACAACGTCCGCTCCGGCACGTCTTCGGACGGCGTCCAGTTCTGGTCGGCCGGCACCGCCGCTGGCACCCTCGGCGGCGTCCGCAGCGCCCAGCTCGGCGACCTCCTTTCGACCCTGGTTTCCCCCTCGCCGACGAACACCCGCGTCGTCCGCATCTTCTTCGGCCAGCTGTTCGTTTCCACGATGTCCGGCGCTTTCCGCGGCGTGAACACGGTGGGCAACGGTCTGCCGACCGGCCCCGACAACGCCACGATCCTGCTCCCCGGCTTCGACCCGTCCACCAACGCGCCGATCAGCCCCTACGAGTTCGCCTTCTCTGACGAGGACACCCTCTACGTCGCCTCTGACGCGGGTGCCGCCGGCTTCGGCGGCGTCTCTAAGTGGACGTTCAACGGTTCGCAGTGGGTGAACCAGTACACGCTCAATGCCGGCCTCAACGTCGCCACCGCCCGCGGCCTTACGGTCAGGAAGGAAGGAAACGACGTCCGCATCTTCGTGACCAGCGGCGGCAACGCGAACAACGTCCTCGCGACGACGATCGACCAGGGCCCGCTCTCGGCCTTCACCGTGATCGCCAGCGCCCCGGCCGACACCCGCTTCCGCGGCGTCTCGCTCGTTCCGCAGGGCGCCCAGAGCCCCGAGACGGTCGTCCCGACCGCCTTTGTGGTCCGCTTGGGCCGCCTCGACCAGGGCAACCTCGCCAGCCTCGCCGCCGATGACAACAACGCTCTCCGCGTCTGCAAGTTCATCGTCCCGAACCAGAGCGTGGATCCGGTCCAGGTCGAGGTCGAGGGTCGCACGACCGTCGCCAACCCGAGCAGCTTCAAGCTCGGCATGAAGGTCCGAATGGGCAACACCGGTGCGTTCCGCATCGCGATCGAGCTCCGCGACTTCCTGAACGCCGCTTGGGTGAACCGCGCCGAGTTCCCCGTGACGAGCAGCTACGCCGTCCGTGAAGTCAACGGCGACGGCAACCTTGCCCGCTACGCCGACGGCAGCGGCACGGTCCGAATGCGCTACGGCATCAAGCAGACCGGCCCGTCCGCCCTCAGCCTCTGGTGCAACGAAGTCGACTTCGTTAACTGGACCGTCGGTCGCTAAGCGACCGTCAGACCCGACGCCCCCTCCCTTCCGGAGGGGGCGTTTCATTTGCGCCCCCTGAGTACAATAGAGAAGGGCGCGACGCCCAAGAAACGACAAGGAAGACCGGGCCGAGCGCCGCTCATGGAGGCGATATGGCACGCGTTAAAGATAAAGTCGTCATCGTCACGGGTGGCTCCCTCGGAATAGGCCGCGCGGCCTGCCAGAGGCTCGCCGAAGAAGGCGCGAAAGTCGCCGTGACAGATTTGCTCGATGAAGAAGGCCGGGCCTTGGCCGAAGAGATCGGCGGAGCCTATTGGCACCTGGACGTATCCGACGAGGCAGAGACGAAGACCGTCTTTAGCGAAGTCGTCGCCAAGTGGGGCCGCCTCGACGCGGTCGTGAACAACGCGGGCATCGAGGGGGCGAACAAGCCGACCCATGAACTCACCGAAGAGGAGTGGGACCGGGTGCAAGCCGTAAACACCAAAGGCGTGTTCTTCTGCACGAAGCACGCGATCCCGCACATGCTCCGCGCCGGAGGCGGCAGCATCGTCAACGTCTCGAGCATCTACGGGATCATCAGCGCACCGGACATCCCGGCCTACCACGCGAGCAAAGGCGCCGTGCGGTCGATGACGAAGACCGACGCCCTTCTCTACGCAAAGGACAAGATCCGCGTGAACTCGGTCCACCCCGGCTTCATTTGGACGCCGTTGGTCGAACGCTTCCTGCGCGAAGCGGGGTTGGACATAGCCGAGGGTCGCAAGGCGCTTGACGCGCGCCACCCCGTGGGCCACGTGGGCGAACCGGACGACATCGCCTGGGGCATCGTGTACCTCGTCTCCGACGAATCCAAGTTTGTGACGGGCGCGGAGCTGGTCATCGACGGAGGCTACATCTGCCAATGACGCATCGCGAACCGGGCCTTAGATTGGGTACCATGGCCTAGTCCATGGCAAGAACCCTTCTGACCCTCGCCGCGCTTTCCGCGGTCACTCTTGCGGTCGCGTCGCCGTTCGGTGCTGGAGGAAGGTTCGGGCCCTACATCCAAGAAAAGGGAGAGCTGGAGTTCACGGGCACGATGATCGCGCGCCCTTACCTGCCCAGCGAACTTATGAAGCTCGGCGCTAGCCCGAGCCGCGCGCAGGCCCTTTACGATGCCGCCCTGAGGCAGATTAAGCCCCTGACGCTCCGCAGCTACCCAGAGGTGAACGAGTTCATCCTCAAGGTCCCCAGGGGCGACAACGAGAATGCCATGAGCAAGCGCTTCATGGGCACAGGGGCCTTCGACTACGTCACCCCGAACTGGAAGAAGTCGCTCGCCGTTGCCCCAGTGACCCCGAACGACCCGATGTTCGGCCAGCAGTGGCACCACACCGTCATGCAGTGCCCGCTCGGCTGGTTTTATGGAAGTGGGACGTCCAACGTCACCGTCGCGGTGGTGGACACGGGCATGGACATCGGCCACCCGGACCTCCGCGCTGCCATGGTGCGGGGTTACAACTCGGTCGACCGCTTGCCCCAAGCGCAAGGCGGAAAGGTCCAGGACATCAACGGCCACGGCACCCACGTGGCGGGCGACGCGGCCGCGGTCGGCAACAACGGCGTCGGCGTCTGCGGCGTCGGTTGGGGGTTCCGGATCATGCCGATCCGAACCTCGAACGAACCTGGCGGCGGCGCGTCCGGCGAGGACATCCTGGCCGGCGCCCGATGGGCGGTGGACCACGGCGCAAAGGTGGTCAGCGCGAGCTATACCGGCGTCGACGACCCCGCGGTCGAGACCACTGCGCAGTATGTCGAGGCGAAGGGCGGGCTCTTCCTTTACGCGGCCGGCAACGACGGTCGCAACCTCTCCGGGTTCCAGTACCGGTCGACGATCGTCGTCGGCGCCTCGGACGAGGCCGACCGCAAGGCCGGTTTCTCCGCCTTTGGCCGCGGAGTCTCGATCTTCGCGCCGGGCGTGAACATCCTGAGCACCACCAACGGCGGCGGCTTCGGCTTCGCCAGCGGGACGAGCATGGCGACTCCGGTGGCCAACGGTGCGGTGGCCCTTATCTGGTCGATCAGCCCGAACCTCGAACCCGCAGATGTCCGCGACATCCTCTATGCCACGGCTGACAAGATCGGCCCAGCCTCCACGTTCAGCAACGGCCGGGTGAACGTCGCGAGAGCCGCGGCGATGGCCTATGCCAACCGCTTCAGCAAGAACGACATTCGGCCTGCCTCGGTGGCGCGAGTGCTCGGAACTTATGTGAGCGGGACCCTCGACGACGTGGCGAGCCCCAACGCCGCAGGCTACGTCCTGCAGGACGAGGCCAACGCGAGCGGCGAGCGAGCCGCCATGGCGAGCGTGACCTTTGACGCGCCGACCGCCGCCAGCAGCCTGCGCTACCTCGAACCGACCGTCACCGTCTCGGCGACGAACACCGCCACGACGACCGCGTTCCTCTACGTCTGGAACACGAAGACGAACCGCTGGGACTACCTGCAAGCGCAACAGACCGGCCGCTCGGGGGGTGCGACCCTGAAGCTTCGGCTGGTGGACAACATTGGCCCCTACGTCTCGAGCGACCGAAAGGTGAAAGTCGGGGTGCGGGTGATGTCCGGCTACTCACGCGGCGGCCGCGTCCCGGACCGGTTCAAGTCGAACCTCCAGTACGCAAACCTGCGCGCGGCCATCAAGTCCTGAGTCGCCTTATCTCCGACTCTTGAAGGCAGGCTTCAACGGCAGGGAGATCCGGTACAAGAGGGCGTTCCCCTTAAGTCCCGGGTTCGCCACTTCGTCAAATCCGAGTTCTGCATGCCGGATGATGCTGGCGGAGTCGTCAGAATCGGCGCAAGAAAAGGCTTCGGGCGCGCGCTCCCCGATCCAGTCGAGCCGCTTGCGCGTCAAGACGTGACCAAGCTCTGAAGTGGCGTGGTCGGCGTCGATCACGGCACCGGCGAGGTACCAACCGCTCGGCAAGCTCGGGATCTCCAGCCGCGCCACACGGCCAAAGCCCACGACTGCCCCGTCGGACTCCACGATGAAGAGGCGCCGGTCGCCAGGGTTTGCCGGAACCTCGCTCTGGTCCCAGGGCGGGAGCTTCTCGACCTCGACACCGCTCCGCCCCGCCGTCAAATCGGCGATCCCGTCAAGGTCGTCAAAAGAAGCCTCCCGCACGACGAAGGCGGCCCCTGGACCGGTCCGAACTTCTCGTTCTTGCTCAGCAAAACGCGACACCGGGCAAGATTTTGCCCGGTTAGATTACGCCTTAACCAAAGACTCGTGATTCACCCGGCACCAAGGCCTAGCCGTCAAGCGCCTTTGCCTAGGATCCGCTCGTCCTTGAAGAGGCGCACTGTTAACATTGCGAAGACCACGGCGATCGCGAAGCTCAGCCCGACGGTCGCGACCGTGCTGCCCCAATCGATCCGCCCGACCAGCGCGTCGCGCAGGCTCATGGCCGCGTTCAGCACGGGGGTCCACCGGATCCAAGGGGCCCGCTCCGCCCCCGTGAACCCGATGAACTGGCTCGAAACGGCCGGCATGAGCACGGCGAAGCTCACCAGGGTCAGGTAGGTCTGGGCTTCACGCATGGTCTTGGCATAGGACGAGACCGCCATCAGGATCGTGGTGAACATCGCGACCAGGCTCACGATCACCAGGAGCAGGGTCAAGACCGAAGTGACCGGCAGCGACAGTCCCGAGGGGAACATCTCGCGCGTCGCCGGCAACCCCATAGCCCCGACCACGAGCAAGGCGATGAGGCTGCTGCCCGCGCTGCAGAGGCACGTCGTGCCCAGCGCAAGCGCCTTGCCGACGACGATGTCCATCCGCGAGACCGGTGTCGTGAGGAGCGTCTCGAGGGTGCCGCGTTCTTTCTCCCCTGCGACCATGTCCGCCGCCAGGCTCATCCCCCCATAGAAGGCCCACAGCACGATCAGGTACGGCAGCAATCCCGCGAGCAGCGACCCGCCCAAGCCCTCCGGCGGTTTGTCGGCGCTCTCTTGGAGTTTGATCGGCTCCACTGCGTTACCCGGATACCCGGCCGCCTCGAACGTCGCGCGCGCCCGCTGGACGTTCAAAGCTTCGACCGCCTTGCGCACGGTCCCGGCCGAAATCTGCGACATGGTGTTCGTCGGGTCGAAGACGATCTGCATCTTCGTCTGCCCCGATGCGACTTTCTCCTCGAAGTCCGGATCGAATTGGACCACGAGCTTCACCTTCCCTTCTCGAAGCATCTTGACCCCCGATTCGCGGTCGGCCACGTACTTGGTCTCCCCGGCCAACCCCTTCAAGAGCGCCGCCCTGACCCCGGTGACTTCTTGGCCGACCACCGCGATCTCTGGTCGTGGCGGCTCGCTCAGTTTCTTCTCCAGCATGCCGAAGAGGAAGACCATGAGGAGGATCATGAAGACCGGCATGACGAAGGCCGCCTGCACCACGCGACGGTCTCGGAACGTTTCCCGCAGCTCCTTCAAAAAAATCGTCAGGGCGCGATTCATGCCTTCACCGCCGAACCGTAGCCGACCGCAGCCAAAAACGCGGGCTCTAGGGCGACCGCCCCGTGCTGCCGCAGGAACTCTTCTTTCGTGCCCGCGGCCAGCACCTTGCCGTCATGGATGATCGTGACGTCGTCGCACACCCGGTCTGCCTCGCTCATGACGTGGGTGGAAAAGACCACTGTCTTGCCGATCTCGCGGCACTCCTCGATGAACTCCATGACCCCCTGCTTGGTGACCACGTCGAGCCCGGAAGTCGGCTCGTCAAAGAACACGACGGGTGGGTCGTGAAGGATGGCGCGGGCAATGCCGACGCGCTGCTTTTGGCCGGTCGAAAGTTTCTCGCAAAGCTGGTCGCTGAAGCTGTCTATGCCGAAACGCTCCACGACATATCCCACCCTTTTGTCGAGCGCCTCCTCTGACATCCCGCAGAGCGAGCCGAAGTAGCGCAGGGTCTCCACGGGATTGAGCCGCCCATAGACCGCAGTCGAACCAGAAAGGAACCCGATCGAGGCGCGCACCTTCTCCGGCTCCCTGCCGACGTCGAACCCCTGGACGGTGGCCGTCCCGGAATCCGCCCGGATCACGGTGGCGAGGATCCGCAGCAGCGTGGTCTTGCCCGCCCCGTTCACACCGAGGAGGCCGTGCACCCGCCCCGGCTCGGCCGTCAGGTCAACCCCCGTCAAAGCCTGGATCGGCGGCTTCTTAGGCACTTCGAACGCCTTGCGCACATCGCGCACCGTCACCATGCTAGCCGCACGCCTCGTGAAATCCGTTAGACCATCGAACAATCACAATTTTTATTCTCCCCGTTTTTTCGAGAGGTTGCATGGACTGGGCCACGCGGAGAGCCAATTCTTATGGTTTTTACGGCCGGGCCGGTTTTCGTCTTCGAAGAGGCCTGGCATTTTTCGAAACAAACTCGTAAGCGTCGGCCTGAAGGCCATAAAGATTGTTTCGGTGGTGGCGAGGGTCGAGGCCAGTTGTTCAAGGGTTCCAGGGCTGGGCCCGGCCCCCGGACGCATCGTCAATGGAGATAGGAGAACTTTCTATGCAACTCAATAACGTTATCTCGAAGAACGTCTTTTCCGTAGACCCAGAAACGCAGCTCGGCCAAGCCGCCCAGATCATGCGGAACGAAGGTATCGGCATGCTGCCGGTCGTGGACCGGGACAATCAACCGGTCGGGGTTTTGACGGACCGGGACATCACTGTCCGCGCCTTCGCCGCCGGAATCCCGCCGACTGCCCCGGTCAGCCGGGCGATGACCAGCCCCGCCCGCACGATCTGCGACGACTGCGAAGTCGACGAGGCGCTCGCCATGATGGGCGAAGCCCAGATCGGCCGGCTCGTGGTTTGCGACGAGAAGGGTACGTTGAGCGGCGTCATTTCCTTGGGCGATGCGCTGGACCACTGCTCGGCGGACAAGGGCGCAGAGGTCGGACGCACCCTCGCCCACCGAAACCGGAACGGCAACGGCGCAGGCTGACGCCTACACCGCCCCACGGCGCTCGGCGAGAGCTTCAGGCATACCTCGCCGAGCGTCCGATTCTCGCGGCCTTTCAGTATCGGAGGATGGCTTGCATAGGTGCCTCGCCGAGGAGCTCGTCCTCGACGAACCGCACCGTACCGCCGCTCTGCACCACTCTCTGGACGATCCATTCGACGGCGTCGTCGCTATCGTTCCAGTCCCCGGGCACCTCGATGAGGTTCATCGTCCGGGCGCCCTCGTCGAATTTTCCTGGCACGGCGTAGTCGAACCCGCAGACGAGGAGTTCGATGCGGCCGTCCAAGGCGAGAGGGGCGAGCGTTTGGACACCGGCCTCCCATTTCTGAGCGCCTCGTGCCGAGTCGAGCCTGCCTAACAGTTCTTGCGCCATCTCGCGCCTGGCGTTCCGCAGGGCCTCAAAGGCCCGCTTGCCGAGGGCGGCCGGGTTCTCTTCGGTCAGGTTCCCTGCTAATGTCGCGACAAGCTCCAACGAAGCAGGGACGTGGCTCTGGGCCGCCGAAAGAACTTCCTCGGTGCCAGCCAAAATGATCTTGCTCGGCAGTCCCGGGAGGGCGGCCGCCTTCTCAAGGCACTCGCGAACGAACCGCAGGCGCGACTCGTCAACTGCGGCGGTGGAGTCGACCCCAATTCCGCCTGGCACCTTGCTCGCCCCTCCCGGCCCCTTGTTCTCGGCGGGAAAGCCGTGGCCCCTCACTTCGTAAAGGTCGTCGCGGCTCCCCTCGAAGAGCAGGGCATCCTGCAACGAGAGGACCAGCAGGGAGTAGGGTTCGGCCCGGCGCTCGGCGCGGAGGATCGGACGCAGAGAGAACCGCTCGTCGATCGTCAGCTTCTCAGGAAGCGGGAAGCGGGTCTTAAAGACGACTTCCAGGGTCTCGTTGGCGAAGATGGCGATGCCCTCTAGGTTGCGGTCGTGGTCGACCGAGTCCGCGGCGCGTTCGAGGTTTTCCAGGGTGCCCTTGGCGGGGCGTTTGCCAAGCTCGTCGTTGAGCCGGTTCTTCGCCTCGGTGAGCAGGTTCTTGAGCCGGATGGGATCCTCCGCGTTCGCGGGCATGCTACGGGCAGAGGGCATCGTGAGGGTCACACACGGGTAGGCCTCGTGGACGGCAAGCTCTTCTCGAAGCTCCTGAAGCGTTTTCTCCCAGGTCATGCCCTGAGTATGGCGAAGCGGCACTTTGCGGTCTTGGGTGGGGTGGCACGGTCTGCGCCAGACTCGGCGCGGCCCATCCCCAGCGAGCGCGAGCCTTCGCACTCCCTTGTTTCCCAAGTCTTGTCGTCCGGTCGTCGTCCGATTGTCGTCCGATTGTCGTCCGATCACGAAGGGCCGACGATGGGGCGACGAACGGGGCGCCCGGGGTCGCCAAGACGGCCAAGCCACCCGCCCGCCAACGGCAATTCAGAAGCAAACTGGCTAAGCCGTCAACAGAACCGCCGTAGCCTCACCACCACCGATACACGGCGTAGCGATGGCGTACTTGCCTCGGCGGCGGCGGAGCTCGTGCAAAGCCGTCATCAGCAGCCGGGTGCCGGACATGCCAATGGGGTGGCCGAGGGAGACCGCGCCGCCGTTCACGTTCAGCTTGGCCTGGGGGATGCCGAGTTTGCGGGCCGCGTACAAGGGCACGACCGAGAACGCCTCGTTGATCTCGAAGAGGTCGATCTGGTCCAGGGTGAGGCCTGCCTTCTCCAGCAGCCGCTCGATGGCATGGGCCGGTGCCGTGGTGAACCACTCGGGCGCGTGGGCGTACTGCACATAGGCCTTGACCTGTCCGATCGGGCTCAGCCCTTGGGCGCTAGCCCATTCGGCCGAGGCGACGACCATGGCGGCGGCGCCGTCGTTGAGGCTGCTCGCGTTGCCGGCGGTGGTGACGCCGTCCTTATTGAAGGCGGGGCGGAGCTCCGGCAGCTTGGCCGGGTTGCCGCGCTTCGGCTCCTCGTCCTCAGTCACCATGAGCGGGTCGCCTTTGCGCTGGGGCACGGGGACGGGAACGATCTCCTCGCCCAGCCGGCCCTCTTCTTGGGCGCGCAGGGCGCGTTGGTAGCTCTCGGCGGCATAGGCGTCAAGCTCCTCACGGCTAAAGTTCTCGGTGCTGGCGCAGGCGTCGCCGCACATGCCCATGTGCTTGTCGTTATAGGGGTCCCACAGGCCGTCATGGATCATGAGGTCGAGCGCTTGGGCGTGGCCCAGGCGGAAGCCAGCGCGCGCGGCAGGCATGGCGTAGGGCGCGTTGGTCATCGACTCCATTCCGCCCGCGACCACGACCTGGGCGTCGCCTGCCTTGATCGCCTGGGCCGCCATCATGACCGTCTTCATCCCGCTGCCACAGACCTTGTTGACGGTGGTGCAGGGCACGCTGTCGGGGACGCCCGCCCCCTTGGCGGCCTGCCGAGCGGGGGCCTGGCCGAGCCCGCCCTGCAGAACGCAGCCCATAAGCACCTCGTCGACCTGGTCGGGGCTGACGCCCGCCTTCTCGAGCGCGGCCCTGATGGCGATCGCGCCGAGTTGGGGTGCGGTAAGCGGCGCGAAAGCGCCCTGGAATGCGCCAATGGGGGTGCGGACCCCGGAGAGGACGACGACGTCAGGCATTGTGGTCGGAGTTTACTCCCCCTCGCCCCTCCGGGGGAGAGGGGGCACCGGAGCTATGATTCGGGCGTGGACCTTTACGAGATTTGGGTCGATCTCGCGCCGGGGGTGCGAGACGTCGAGTTTGTCGAAGCGATCCGGGGGTGGCTCGGTTTCCTGCAGGAGCGGGGTGAGATCGAGGGGTATCGGCTCTCCCGGCGCAAGTTTGGCTTTGGCCCAGAGGCCTTGGGCGAATGGCACGTGACGATCGAGTTCAAGAACCTGACCCAGGCGGACGATGCGTTCCACACCGCGGCCTCGCGGCACCCAGAGGTCGAGGCGTTGCACGCCGAGGTCTACAGGCGCGTGACAAACTACAAGAGCGGGCTCTACCGCGACTTCCCGGACGCTCCGCGCTGATCAAAGGAAAAACCCGGCCCGTCAAGAAGACAGTCCGGGTTTTCGCCTGCTTTGGCCAACCCTCCCCCACCCCACGGGGGGAGGCGTTGACAGCGGAGACGCCTTACTTGCGGCGGCGGCGAGAGGCGAGGGCGGCGACGCCCGCGCCGAGGGCGATCATCGTGCCCGGCTCGGGAACGACTTCCACGCCGCGGAAGCGGGTGTTGGCCGAGGCCGTGGCAAGGGTCGACCACGCGGTGAAGCCGCTGCCCGTGTCCGTCGAGACCATGAGGCGGGTGCCGTCCGACGAGGTGGCGTAGACCGAGTTGCCGTCGAAAGCGACGCCGGAGAGGGCCGTGCCCGTCAGGCCGTAGGACTGAACCCAGGCGCTGCCGTCGAAGGTCATCTTCACGAGGCCGGTGTTGGCGGAGCTCGTGGCGAGATAGAGCGTCGTGCTGTTGACAACCTCGAAGTCGCGGGCGCTCGCGCCGTTCGGCGTCCCGAAGAGCTCCGTCACGTTCGTGCCGTCGAAGAAGGCGAAGCCGTTACCGCCCTGGAAGGCGTTCGAGCCGTTGAACATGAAGCCGCTGCCGAAAGCCTTGACTGTGCGGCTGCTGGTGAAGCCCGAGACGACCTGGGTGGGCGCGCCCGGGAAGCTGCCGCGGAGCAGGCCCATGTCGCCGCCGGTGGCGATATAGTCGGTGCCGTCTGCAGAATAGACCGCGCGAACGCCGTCGCCAGAAGCCGGCTTGAAGGCAGTGCTGACATCGACGCCGCCGTTCATGTCGATGCGGGCCACGGCGCGGTCAGAGTTGATCGTGTTGAAACCGGCGTTGCGGACCGAGAGGTCATAGCCGCCGAGCATGAAGAACCGACCGTCGCCGCTCAGGGTGATGTTGGCTTCGCTCGTCTCACCGTAGGTCGTCGTGATGTTGCGGCCGCCCGAGAGGTTGATCAGGCTGAGGTCGCTGCCGACCTGGCTACCCGCGGTCGTGAACTGGCGGACAGAAATGCCGAGGTTGCCGGACGTCGGGGTCTGGCCGTCACCCACGACGGCGACGGCGAGGTTGCCCGCGCTGAACTGGGCAAACGAACTGGCGGCGACTGCCGCAAGGGAAAGGATCGTGATGTGTCGCATAGCTGACTTCGTCGGCCGGCCCATCATCAGGAGCGGCGTACGATCCCATTGTCGCGAGCAGGTCGATTTGAGATTAAGGGAGTGTTAAACCTGCAAAAGCCGATTGTTTCTCGTGTTTTCACCAGGGCTAAAAGGGGGGCCGGCTGCTCTCGGCGAGCTCCAGTCCCCCTTCGCCGCAGGTCAACTCCTCTTATAGGTCGCCTTCATGAACTCGATGAGCGCGCCGTCCGGGCCCGGCAGCAGCGAAGTGAGCGTCCGCGTGTCTTCGTCGATCCAATCGATACGGTCGATGTATTCCACCGTCTTGGACGGGTCGCTAAAGTCCGGGCCGGTGCTCTTCAGGGGCAGGCAGTCGCCTTCCTGGCAGCGCTGGCCCTCATAGATGAACATGTGGGAAGTGGGCGAGCCGCTCCAGGAGCCCACGTACGCCCCCTTGTTCTGGTCGTAGCCAAGTACGGAAATGTAAGCCATATCGTCGCCCTCCGCCATGCCGCCCTTCCCTTCCGTGATGAACCACATCCCGTGCAGGGAGCGCACCGTTTCGGTGCCCTTGCCGATGACCGTGGAGCCGTCGGGCATCTGGGACTCGCTGGTGAAGGTCCAGTCGCCCACCATTCGTCCGAGCCACTCGTGCTCCGCGCCCGGCTTCGCCGGCATGAATTCTTCTTTTCCTGTCGTTTCGGACATGCCGTATCATGGTTGCCTGCGTCCCTCGGCCCTAGGCAAGGTTGAGCCAATAGTCAAGCAATCCTTTGGCTCACTGCCGTTTCCAAAGAAAGCGGCCCATGGGAAGGGAGACCGCGAACTGGCTCTCGTTGTGCCATTCCAGCTTCCAACGGCCGTTCAAATCCGCCATTTCCAGGACTTGGCGGTCGGCCTCGCTTCGCTCCCTGCGCAACCTCTCCTCTCGGCGCTTGTCTCCAGGGAAAGCCCACCCCACCTTCTTATGCTCCAGCACAAGCGTGTCGCCTTCAAGAGTCCACGTGCCCCACAAGGTTTGGACGGTCTGGCCGCTGCCCGACCAAGATTCTGAGTCCGATCGGAAGGTGCCGTCCGGCTTAAACTCGATGGCGAGGGTGGTGTCTGGGAGGTCGCTGCCGCCTTCCGCCTTCCACTTGCCGACCACCATTTGGGTGTTCTGGCACCCGGCGAGGACCGCGAACCCGACCGCCCAAGGGGCAGCTTTCATGGAGCCTAAATCTTACACGCCCCGCAATAGCTTTCTCCACGGACTTCTGTCACCCGGGGCTTTCGCGTCCGAGGGCCGGTCAAACCTCACCCCCAACCCCCTCTCCTTCGCAGGAGGAGAGGGGGCTCCGGACTGCGTCGCACGTCGCGGCCGTCCCATTTAGCGTGCCCGTTTTGGAAGCCCTTGGTCGGCCCTTCGTCGCCGCATCGTCGTCCCATCGCGATCGGACGACAATCGGACGACAATCGGACGACGACCGGACGACAAAGCGTGGAGAAGACGTGCGAATGGCCAAGCCGCTAGGTTGCAGCGTGGGCCGGGGATGGACTATAGTCCGCCCTATGGCAGGCGCCCCGCCCCCTGGCTACGTCGCTTACCCGCGCGAAACCCTTGACCCCGATAGGCTGAAGTCGCTGGCAGACGGTTTCTTCGGGCTTAACACCGTGTTCATCGTCAATGTGGTCATGGTCGTCGCATTGAACCTTGCCGTTCGCAGCGTCGAGGAGAAAGACCAGTTAGGGATCCAGCTCGCGGGGAGCGCGGCCGTTGGGATCATCGTCGCATTCCTCACTTTCAAGCCCAACGCTCGCATCGCGAATGGCCTTGGCTGGCCCTCCTATAGTGCGCTTTTGGCAAGTTTGCTCATGGGCCTCAATTCCGCGCTTTGTTGCGGTCTTATCGGCTATATTGTGATGCAACAGTTCGCTTTGGGCGGCATAAAGAAGTATGGTATTAAGGCGGGCTTCTTCGGACTCAAAAAGAAGGACGTCGAGGAGCGAATCGCCGAGCTCAGGCAGCAAAACTCTCCTCCGCCGGCTTAATCCCCCTCCCCCTTCACGGTTGAGGGGGTTCGGGCGATGGTCACTTCTTAATAGTGACTTTGCCTTTCGGCGATTCGTAGGTGATCGAACTGAAGTCGCTTCCGCCCAGCAACTCGCGCTGTTGCGGCGTAAGGTCGTCGTACTTCAAGAAGCCTTGCTCTTCGTTAAGCTTCTTCTGCTCTGGCGTTAGGCTATCCAGGAGGCGCGACATGTTCTCGGGTCCGAGCTTGACCCTTAACGGCGTCACGCCAGGTTTCAGGTCTTCCAACTTAAGGCCTCGCACCGAGCCCAGGGCCTCTTCCAACGCCTTGCGGGCCTCAGGGTCCAGCTCTTTCAGCTCCGGCATCGCCCGCAGCTTCTCCAGTTCTTTAAGTTCTGGCATCCTTTCTAGACCCTTGAACTCTTTGAGCTCGGGCATGGCCCGCAGCTTCTCCATGGACTTCTGAAGTTCCTTCGTGTCAAAGGTGAAGTTCTTCATGTCGGGGGCGATGGACTTCGTCCCGAACGCGAACCCGGGCTTTAGCGTGTAAACCCCTCCGTGCTTGTTGACGCTCATCCCCAGGATTTCGGCGATGGCTTCGACCGCTTCGCTCAAGGGTCGGTTCACGATGTTCACCGAATATCTGCCCTTGTCGAAACCGCCGGTCTCCGCGGCAAAGGACACACCTTGGTCCTTAAGCCATTTGATGAGTTCGCTGCCGCTCACGTCGGTCTTGCTGACCGAAACCTTCTTCTCCTGTTGCGCGCTAGGGGCGACCGAGAGTGCCGCAAGCGGCGGCACCGGGTCTTGCGCGGGTGCAGGAGGCGCGGTCTGGGCAAAGGCGATCGCAAAGGCGCTCCCAAGGCCGACTACACCAAGGGCAGTAATCATCGTTCGACGAGGTTTGTTCATTGTCCTAACCTGTCAGCAATACCGCCGCCCTCTCAGCTTGGTTCCACCAGATTTGGCCGACGAGCCCGGGGGCCCAGGGCTTGCCACTCGGTGGACGCCCGGCTCGTTTCGACCGGTCGGCTCGTCTAGAAGTTTGAGGATGGCAGAGGCTTTGGTCGGCTCCGTACGCGCGGCGCAGCTCGTGGGGTTGGAGGCAAGACCGCTGGCCCTGCCGGGCGACCAGGTCGATCCGGACGCGCTGCTCTGGGTGAACGCGGTCGCAAGCGACCTCGACCACCTGCCCGAAGTCGCGCGGACCCTGGTCGATCTCTGCCCACTGACGATCGAGGACGCCCTCAGCGGCCACATGCGCGCCGGGATTGAACGCCGCAACGGTGTCTTCGGGTTCATGCTGACGGCCACCCACTTTTACGCCTCCGAGCCTGTCTATCAGCCGGTCGCCGTCTTCGCCTCTGCTCGCCGGATCGTGACGCTCACGCGGGAACCGGTGCCAGTGGTGGACGAGGTCTTCCAGGATTGGATCGAGGACACCGACGACGTCGGCCCAGACCAGGGCACCCTCTTGCACAGCCTGTTGGACGCCCTCGTCGACGGCTATTTCCCGGTGCTGGACACCTTCCACGAGAAGATCGAGGACTTGGAGGACACCGTCTTCGAGCAGGCGCGGGTGCAACCCGGCCCTGCGCTCGCGCTGAAACGGGACTTGCTCGTCATGCGAAAGCAGATCGCCCCCGTCCGCGATAATATCAACGCGTTAGTCCGCTATGGCGAACCGCTTGTGCCGAAAGACCAGATCTTAGCGTTTAACGACGTCTACAACCATTGCATGCGCTTAAGCGAGAACATTGACCTTGGGCGCGACATCTTGACGTCTATCATGGACGCGCAGATCGGGCTCGTGAGCAACCGGCTGAACGAGGTGATGCGGACTTTGACCGTGGTCTCGACCCTGCTCATGGTCAGCTCCCTAATCGCCGGGATCTATGGCATGAACTTTCAATACATGCCGGAGCTGCAGCTCCGCTACGGGTACCCCCTTGCGCTCGTCAGCATGGTGGTCGCGAGCCTGGTCGTGATCGCGGTCTTCAAGCGCCGCGGCTACCTGTGACGCCTCTCCCCCCTCCCCAGGCTTGGGGAGGGGGCAAGGGGGAGGGGAGGCCGGCAGGCAGAGCGTCGGGCTCCTACCCGTCTCCTCCAAGCCCTGTGACGCCTCTCCCCCCTCCCCAGGCTTGGGGAGGGGGCAAGGGGGAGGGGAGCCCGGCAGGGAGAGCGTCAGGCCCAAACCCGTCTCCTCCAAGAACCCTTTGACGCCCCTCCCCCTCCCCAGTCTTGGGGAGGGGGCAGGGGGGAGGGGAGACCGGCAGGCAGAGCGTCGGGCTCCAACCCGTCTCCTCCAAGAACCCCTTGACGCCTCCCCCCCCTCGCCAGGCTTGGGGAGGGGGCAAGGGGGAGGGGAGGCCGGCACGCAGAGCGTCGGGCTCCTACCCGTCTCCTCCAAGCGCCCGCCCCCCCCTTCCCAGGCTTGGGGAGGGGGCAAGGGGGAGGGGAGGCCGGCAGGCAGAGCGTCGGGCTCCTACCCGTCTCCGCCAAGAACCGTTGACGCCTCTCCCCCTCCCCAGGCTTGGGGAGGGGGCAAGGGGGAGGGGAGGCCGGCAGGCAGAGCGTCAGGCCCCTACCCGTCTCCGCCAAGAACCCGTTGACGCCTCTCCCCCCCCCCAGGCTTGGGCAAGGGGGGGGGGACCGGCTTCGGCCCCGCGAGCCCCCGCTACTGGGTCGCGGCCGGCTCTGCGAGGCTGGGGGCGCCCTCCGGGAGCGCGCGGAGGAAGGCGTCGAAGTCCCCTTCCAGCTTCGCCCAGTCGGTGTACTCGTAGTCGCGGGAGGTGTCGGTGTCGCCGCCCTCTTTCGCCACGATCCTCCGCATCATGAGCCGGATCAGCCAGCCGTACTTGCGGTAGGCGAGCGCCCCCGCGACCGGCAGCGAGAGCGTCGGGCACCAACCCGTCTCCTCCAAGAACCCGCGTATGCACTTCGCAACGTCTTGGCGGTGGCGGGGCTCGGTGCCGTGGGCGGACATGCTCACGGAGAGGAACAGCGACGGCCGCTCCTTTGAGGCGGAGGCGTTGCGCTTTGCCCAGGACACCAAGGACGTTTGGTGCCGGGCCTGCACGATCGATCCCGCCAGCACGATGGCGTCGAAACCGGTCAAATCCGGTTCCGGATTGCGGGCGCCCGTGTCGAAGAGCACCGCCTCATGGCCCCGCGCGTTGGCCCAATCGGCGATCTTCGCCGCGATCTTTGCCGTCTGGCCATAGCTGGTGGCATAGGCGATCAGGATTTTGGCCATGCCCTCATTATATTGGCCTTAGCCGCCATGTCGGATCCGGGCAAGAACCGTCTTACGGGGCAATCTCCCCCGGCCCGTCTCTGGAGCAGCCGGACCAGGCAATCCGACACAGGGGATCAGGCTATCGGCCAGGTAGGATGCCGCTAAATGACGTGGCTCGCCGCGATCGCCATAGGGCAAACCTTGGTCGCCCAACATGTGGCGCTGGAAGGCGACGACTACGCCGACCTTGGCTTCTTAAGGCAAGAATTGCGAGGCAAGTCTCTCGTGCAGTTGGGCGAAGCGACCCATGGCACGGCTGAGTTCTACTTATTGAAGACCCGTCTCGTGAAGTTTCTTCACGATGAGTTGGGTTACGACACCCTCATTTTAGAGAGCGGGGCGTTGGAGACGAACCTTGCCATGGCGCAGCGGAATGGGTTAAGCGACCGTGAACTTATGGAGAGCACGGTGTTCGACAATTTCTGTTGGAAGGAAGCGCTGCCCCTCTTCACCTATATCAAGTCGCGACCCAAACTACGGGTCCTGGGGATGGATCCGCAATTCTCTTCCGACGCGGTGCTCACGCTAGTCTCAGACCTCATCAAGCCGTACGAGCCCAGCCTTGCCGAAGAGGCAGCAAAACGGCTAGGCGAAGGGTACCAGTTCCTTGGCAAGACCGACCAGCCAGAAGAATTCAACAAAGCGCGCGATTCTTATCTCGAATGGCTCAAGGACTTTGACAAAAAGTTGGGCTCGATCCGCTTCAAGACTGCCGAGAGAGTCGCGTCTTCCACTCTTCGTCAGGCCGTGAAGGATCTCCGACGTTATTGGAATTACAGACCCGACACTCCGCTCGTAGAGAGGATGGCGCTTCGCGACCAGATTATGGCCGAGCGAACCCTTGCTGGTTTGGGCAAGGGGCGTGCGGTTGTCTGGGCGCACAATGGCCATATTGGCCGTGGCCTGGGGTATCGAATCTTGGGCGATACTTTACGCGATAAACTCGGGGCGAAGACTTACGCCATTGGTCTGTTCGCGCGGGAGGGCGAGTTCTACGCTCACTGGGAGCGCGCGGTTCGCCCTCTCCCCGCAGCACCCGACGGGCTCCCCTCTAAGTTCCCCGCCGAAGGCGAGGCCTGGTTCGCGACGACCAGTGCCTTCCGCGAGCCGCTAGCCGCGGCCGAGCCAGAGAACGGTGGCGTGCTCACGTTCGTGCCCGCCGACCGCTTCGACGCGGTCGTCTCCGTCAGCCGTTCTACCGCTCCGACTCGTTTGCCGCGCTAAATGGATCAGTTTGGCGAGTAGCCCGGTCGTGTTCTACTTCCTAGCTCTTGAGGGAAGGGGCGACGAATAGGCAAGGGCCCACATTGTCGGGAATGGTCGCTTGACCTCGGTCTCTCTCCATCCGTTATAAGGTTCGAGTTTAACAAGGCGATTGTTCCTTTCGCCCCAGACGACTCTTCGAACCGGGTCAAAGGCCAATGAATCATAAATGACCCCAGGACTTACCAAGAAGGTAAACGTTGCGTCCCAATCGACTCGGTAAAGGTCACCGAATTGTGAGGATGTCACCAATCCAATCTCAGGGACGAAAAGAAGATGGCGGTAGATAGACTGACCGGTAAACATCCGCACTACCGAGCCATCGGCAGGGTCAACTTCACAGAAGCTGGGGGACGCGATCCCCATGTACTGGTTCTTGGTTAGATCGTAGGCCACTGTGCTACTTCCGGATCCCATGCGATCCCTATCTCCTTGGCCCGACCAGTCCTTTGGTCAAGTAAATAGAAGGCGGACTTGTTGCCAACCGCGTACAGGCCGTTGGCGGGGCCCTAAAACAAGCCTTGCACCGCAGCCCCTTTGCCCAGGTTTCCAACAACCTCGACTGAATAGGTGTCCAGATCGATCTTGACCAGTTCACGGCTTGTAGAAAGTCCGTAAAGGAAGTCAGCACGAGCTGGAACGCCGAGGGCAAAAAGGAATAATGCCGCAACGCACCTCGCCAAGGTGTGTCTACTAAGAGTTCTTACTGCCCTCACAAGTTAGACTTTAGCCCCCCAGCCCCTCGTTGCGCAAGCATTAGCGAATAAAACCGGGCAAAATCCGCGCGTACCGCAGTTGTCTGGTGGGGCAGCTAAGTCAGCAAGGCAAGGCCCACGGGACTGCTGAGCATCGGACACCCCGTAACCGGTGGCCCAAATCGTGACGAACGCAAAGCATGGCCGCGGCTCTGGCCGGGGGCCAGCTTCGGCAAGCGGGTTGGGGGGTGAGGTTTCCCCGGCGGTGGGGGGTGGGCGTGACCCCTCCAGAAAGCGGCCTCCAACTCCCCAGAAACTCCCCAGAAACCCGGTTTCTGGGGAGCTTCTGGGGAGTTTCTGGGGAGTTTCTAGGGAGTTAAAGAGGGGATGACCAGCTGGCCCCGTGGCCCAGATCCATAGGATCAGCCGGGGGGCCAGATCGGCCCGGTCTTGCGCGGGACGCAGTCCGGAGCCCCCTCTCCTCCTGCGAAGGAGAGGGGGTTGGGGGTGAGGTTTCCCCGGCGGTGGGGACCTAAAGGGCTCGCTTAGAGCTTGCGCAACCCCGAACCGGGAAACCTCACCCCGGTTCGCTTCGCTCACCGACCCTCTCCTTCGCCGAAGGAGAGGGTGGCAGGCTGTCCGGAGGATCCCTGCGTCCCGCGACTCACCTTTCCCGCCCGCAGGGATCGACCCATTGCTGCCGCATGGGCCGACAGCCTGCGGCTACCACGGAGCTTCCCCTACGCCGTACCGCTCAATCCCCAAAGGTGGCCCTCAGTCGCCCGTACCGTGACCAACTCGCCGACCCACTCCGGCTTCGCCGGGAAGTGGAGCATGCGAAAGCAGCGGGAGTAGCCTTGAATGAGGGAGGGGTTCTTGGGGGTCGGGCCCTCGACCAGCACCTCGAACGATTGTCCCACGAGTGCGGCGTTGCGGGCACAGGTGATGGCGGTCTGCACCTCGATCAGCTTGTCCAGCCTCGTCTTGGCGACCAGGGGGTCGACCTGTTCCATCTCGGCGGCGGGGGTGCCGGGGCGGGGGCTGTACTTGAACATGTACGCCCCGTCGAACTGGAACCGCTCCATCGCGTCCAAGGTGGCCTGGAACTCCAGGTCGGTCTCGCCGGGGAAGCCGACGATGATGTCGGTGGTGAGGCCGATCCCGGGCACAGCCGCCCTGAGTTCCGCGACGATCGCGGCATAGGACTCGACCGTGTAGAGCCTCTTCATGCGCTTCAGCAACCCGTCGTCGCCCGCCTGGAGCGGCATGTGACAGTGCTCCATGACCTCGGGGACTGCGCGGATCGTCTCAATGAGGTCGTGCTTGAAGTCGCGCGGGTAGGGGGACGTGTAGCGGATGCGCTCCAGGCCGGGAATGCCCGCGAGCAGGCGCAGGAGCGTCGAGAACGGCACGTTCCCCTCGGCCAGGTTCTTGCCATAGGAGTTGACGGTCTGGCCGAGCAGCGTGACCTCGCGGGTTCCGAGCTCGGCGAGGCGGCGGACCTCCTCGACGATGTGCTGGGTCGGCCTTGACCGTTCGCGGCCGCGGGTGGTCGGCACGATGCAAAACGTGCAGAACTTGTCGCAGCCGTACTGGATCGGCACGAACGCCTTGAGCTTGCCGCGTCGTTCGATCTGGCGCTGGGGAATGTCGGTGACGACCGCCCCCTTTCGCTCGGGGAGATCCAGTCGCTTCTCGAAACGCTTCTGCTGGAGGGCTTGCTCGACGAGGCCGGGGATGGCGCTCACCTGGGCGGTGCCCACGACGAAGTCCACGTGGGGATTGCGCTGTCGGATCTCGTCGGCGCGGAGCTGGGCCATGCACCCCGCCACCCCCACCACCATCTCAGGCCGCGAGGCCTTGATCTCGCGCAGGAATCCGAGGAAGCTGAACGCCTTGTCCTCCGGCTTCTTGCGGACGCTGCAGGTGTTCAGCACGACCACGTGTGCCTCGCGGGGGCTCTCGGCCCGGGCGAGGCCAAGGTTCTCCAGGTAGAGCGCGATCTGTTCGCTGTCCTCCTCATTCATCTGGCACCCCCAGGTCTGCACGAAGTACGTGCCGCGCACGGTTTTGTTGCGCTTCGGAAGGATGCCGGGCTGGAGGAGGGCGGCCATTCGGCTGAACCTAAAAGGATACCATTAGGGTTCGCGCGGGCCGTCCTCGCAAGACGCTTTGGGACGCGGGAACTGGGGCGGCTGGCAATTGGTCAGCATAACCAGGCTTTGCGGAGCCGTATACTTTAGTCTGATGAGCACTGTTACCGAAGCTGGGGCGGTCAAGGCTTCCGGGTCGGCCGCGATGGTGAACCGAGTGGTCGCGTTCCTTTCCTGGGCCGGCGTCTTCGTCGCGGGCGCCCTGAGCTTTTCCCACGTCTTCGGCAAGTCGCTTCCTTGCGGCACCACCGGAGGTTGCGACACGGTCGCCATGCACCCGACTGCGGCGTGGTTCGGGGTTCCTGTCGCCCTTGTCGGCCTTATCGGCTACCTTCTCCTGGCCGGATTGGCCGCGGCACGCTCGTTCGGCCCGCCGAACATGTGGAAGCCGCTCTCGCAAGCCGGGCTCGTGGTCGCCAGCTTTGGCTTCATGGCCAGCATGTACTTCGTCTACACCTCGATCGCGGTCATCCAGGCCACCTGCCTTTGGTGCCTGGCCTCGGCGGGCATCATGACGGCCATATTCTTCGCGACCCTCGTGATGTCGCAGATGCCTGTGCCGGAAGGGCGGGGCGGGCGCCAGGACATGATGGCGACGGCGGGCGGCATGATCCTCGCCCTCGGCTCTCTGGGGGGCTATAGCGCGTACCTCAACGCCAAGGCGGAGGACATCGTGAAGGGGGTGAACCTGCAGGGCATTACCATCGAGGAGCTGCTCCCGGGCGAATCCAGGATGAAGGGCACGGCCGACGCACCGGTCACGATCATCGAGTTCGCCGACGTCAACTGCCCCGCCTGCCGTCGAGCTGCCCCGGTCATCGAGCAGATCTTCCGCGAGGGCAAAGGCCGCATCCGCATCGCCTTCCGCCACGTTCCACTGGTGGAACACGCCGGGCACGAGACCAGCATGCACGCGGCCGTCGCCGCCGAGTATGCAGCCAAGTCCGGCAAGTTCTGGCAGTACCTGGGCGCCTGCTTCTCGGAAGCGAACGAGTTCCGCGTCAAGTCTCCCGAGGGCTTGATCCAGATCGCCACCGAGATGGGGCTGGACGAGGAAGGGGTCCGCGCCGCCATGCAGTCGGATTCGCCTGAGGCGACCTCCGTCGTCGCAGACCTGAACCTCTCCAAGCAGATCGACCTCGGCGGGACCCCGACCTTCATCGTCCTGGCCAAGGGCGCGGAACCGAAGGTCGTGACCATATCCCGGCTGGAAGCCCTGCTCAAGGAAGAGCCTTACCTCTCGCTGATCGAGGGCAAGTAGGTGCCGCGGCGACGGACGGTCTGCGTCGCGATGTCCGGCGGGGTGGACAGCGCGGTCGTGGCGGGGATGCTCGTGCGCCGCGGCCACGACGTCGTCGGCGTGACCATGCAGATCTGGCAGGAGAGCCAGCGCGACCCGCGCCATTCTGGTTGCTGTTCGCTCGGCGCGGTCGAGGACGCCCGCCGTTCCGCCCGGATGCTGGGCATCCCCCACTACGTCGTCGACTTCAAGGACGCCTTCAAGGAGGCCGTCATCGACGAGTTCATCGAGGAATACGGCAGGGGGCGCACGCCAAACCCCTGCGTCACCTGCAACCGAAAGGTGAAGTTCGACGCGCTGCTTGCGAAGTCGCGCGAGCTGGGGTGCGACGTCTTGGCGACGGGGCACTACGCCCGCATCCGCAGGATCCAGGGGCGGCAGAGGTTGATGCGGGCGCGAGGCGCGGCGAAGGACCAGAGCTACGTGCTCTATGCCATGACCCAGGCGCAACTCGAATCAGTCTGGTTCCCGCTGGGCGAGGTGCCTGACAAGACGGAGACGCGCCGGATGGCGCGCGAACTCGGACTCCCCGTTGCGGACAAGCCGGATTCGCAGGAGATCTGCTTCGTCAGCGAGGTGGGCGGATACCGTGAGTTCTTGCGACGGGCCAAGCCGGAAATGTTCGAAGAAGGCGAGTTGGTGGGCGTGGGGGGCCAGGTGATCGGCCGGCACGGGGGAGTGGCGGACTTCACAATCGGCCAGCGGAGGGGTCTCGGCATCGCGGCCGGGCGCCCCCTCTACGTCATCGGCATCGATCCCGTCACCCGCCGCGTGACGCTCGGGGATGAAGGAGACCTCGGCCAGCGCGAAGTTTCGGTCACCGACGTCGCCTGGAGCGCCTTCCCCCCCGAGGCGATGCCGATGCGGGTGAAGGCGAAGATCCGCCACATGATGGAGCCCCGCGACGCCTGGCTCTTCGCAGGCTCAAGCCACGCTGGCACCGATGCGGCGTCAGCCAATGCGGCTCGCCTCGTCTTCGATAGGCCCGTGAACGCCGTGACTCCCGGCCAGATCGCGGTCGCGTACCGCGGGATGACCGTGGTCGCGGGCGGAACGATCGCGCAGTCTCACCCGTGTCCTCGTTGAATACTGCGGCCCCACATGCGGGACAGCCCCTTGACAGCCTCTAAGCACAGGCCCGCCCCATCGGCCTTGGGCAGTCGTTCAGAATAGTAACTATGGAGACGGTCCTCCTTTGGGTGGTCGTCGTGCTCCTCGCCCTGCTTATGCTGGTCGTGGGCGCGGCGATGCGCATGGTCAACGAGCTCAAGTCGAGCGTCAAGGGCTTGGAAAAGCGGCTTGACGGCCTCCAGAGCGATATGAAGTCGATCGAGACCCGTCTCGCCGCTGTGCAGGCGGCCCAGGCCCGCCGAGGCGAGGAACCCTTCGCGGCGGCTTTCGAAGCGTTCAAAAAATACCGTTCGCGCGGATGGTTGGCGACCCTTGTCGCTGTCGGCTCGCGCCTGGTTGGGTCATACTTGCACCAGAAGAAGGCGGCGCCTGCACTGCCGGCGCCAAAGAGCTAAGGATCAAAAAAACTATGAACGGTAACGACGATAAGAACGCATTGGTCTACCTGCTGGCCGGATTTGGCCTTGGTGCGCTCCTGGGCGCGGTGGCTGGCCTGCTGTTCGCCCCGAAGGCGGGCACCGAGACTCGCGAACAACTCGCCGATCGGCTCAAGGACCTGAAAGGCAAGACCGAAGAGTGGATTGCCGAGCAGCGCTCTAAGAAGCTGACCCACGGCCACGAAGAAATCGGCGCATAAGGCGTTGTCGAAGAGGCGAGGGAGCGCTCTTTGAACTGGTGGCGCATAGGGATTTGGATTGCCGTCGTCGTGACGGCGGTCTTTTTCCTTTGGGCCGTCAGGGGTGTGCTCCTTCCCTTCATCCTCTCGGGCCTTATCGCGGTGATGCTCGAGCCCTTGGCGAAGGGGTTGCGACGCATCGGCCTCCCCTCTCCCCTTGCCGCCGGCGTCCTCACGATCTCCTTTTACGCGGTGCTCGGCCTGGCCATCGTTTCCGCCGCGCCCTTCGTCGCGACCCAAGCGGCCGTGCTTTACTCCGAAGGGGCCAGACAGTGGGATGAATTGCAGAGTCAGTCTCCTGACAAGACCTTTGCCGAAGTCGACAAGTTCCTTGTCCGAAACGAAGAGGTGCTTCGGCAGTTCGACCTGCCGACGACGCGGCAGGGGCTGATTGACAAGTATATCGTTCCAAACCGGGAACGTTTGCTGGAGACTGCACAACGGTTCTTGACGGGCGGATTCGCCTCGATCTTCAGCATCTTCGGCCAATTGTTCCTGCTTTCATTAACGCCGATCTTTGTGTTCTTCATGTTGATGGACATGGATCGGTTGCGCGCGAAACTGGCTAGTTATGTCCCACCTTCCATCCGCGCCGGGACAGTCGAAACGGTCGGCCAGATCGTAGCCGTCTTTAAGAACTACATTCGGGGCCTTATCCTGAACGTTATGCTCTACGCCACGGTCATGACGACGGTGCTCTACGTGTTAGGCGTCGACTATTATTTCGTCCTAGGCGTCGTGGTCGGCACCCTTTACCTCATCCCGATCATTGGCAACATCATCAGCTCTATCATCGTCTTTATCGTGCTTGTCATCGGCGGACAGACCGGCACGGAAGGGAGCTGGTTCTCCTTCAGCGAGCCGTGGCAATATGGCCTCGCGATCCTCACAGTGATGTTCCTTGTCGGCACTGCCTACGACACAATCATCACGCCAAACATTGTTGGGCGTGCCGTGAAGCTGAATCCCCTTCTCGGTGTATTCGTGGTCTTTGCCGCCAGCGCGCTTTTCGGCCTACCCGGCATGCTCGTCGCCTACCCTCTCGCAGGGGCCATCAAGATCGCGGTCATGAAGCTCCTTCGGGTCAGCACGAGCGACGACACCGGGCTTCGGCTGCCTTCGGTTCCTTTGCGCCACCGTCAGCTCGCCGAGGCCTAGGCCGCAGCGAGCGTCAGGCTGCTCTGCAGCGTCTACGTTCTATCAATGCCCGTTTTCTTAGCCGCCGTCGCCCTCGCCCCGTTCGCCTACTCCTTTGGTCCGAACACAAAAGTTGACTACGACGTAAACGTCCAGTTTGAAGGTTTTCTACCCGTCTTAGGCGGTAACGAAGGGGTCGTGGACGTCAAGATGGGCGTCAAAGTGACGGGGGCGAAAGCTGAGCCGGGCATGCTTAAGGCGGCCAGCGAGATCACCTCGTTCGACCTCACGTTCAACGGCTCAAAGCTTCCCCTTACCTTGAGCAACGTGACCGACTATTTCCCCAAGACCAACGTGGGCCTCACCCCACAGGGCAAGATCCTTTCTAACGACGCTCCGGACCGCAAACTCCCCGTCCGGCTCCCTGGCTTGGATGTGAAACGTTTTCCGGACATTACCTATATCCCCTTGGAGTTTCCGACCGAGGGTTTCGAAGTCGGTGAGTCGTGGACTTTCGTACGGACTTTCGGCGATAGTCCCTTAACGTATACCTGCACTCCCGTGGCCCTTACCGACAATGGAGCCGAGATAAAGGTCGAAGTAAAGCAGGAGTATACGGTACTGGAGAACGAAGCGCTCGAAGTGGTTGTGAACCGCGAGGACGCGGTAAGCGAAGTCACAACGAAAATGACAGGTTCCGGTACAGTCGTTCTCGATTTGGCGAACGGGGTCGCCCGGTCCGCGGAAATGAGGAACACGGCCGTGAGCACGGCGAAGAACCTGAGCTCAGGCGAGAACAAGGAGCGAAAGCTTGTCACGACTTTCAAGGTCGCGCTTAAGGGACAGCTTGCGGCAAGCGGCGGCAAGGCCCCGAAAGCATCCAACCCGGGCGACCTCTGGACGCGGGCGGGCATGATGGGCCGCGACGCTTGGACATGGCTCCAGCTGGCCGCAATGTTTGGAATGAAGGCCCTGCCGAGCCACATCCAAGCCTGGATCGCACCGTTCCGCGAGGACATCCGGCGAAGTTTCCCTTGGCTCCTGGGCCGCTAGGGCAAAATCCGCTCGTGGAAGCGGCGCAACGCGCAGCCTGGTTGCGAGAGGAGATCGAGCGGCATAACCGGCTCTACTATCTGGAGGACAAGCCCCAGATTTCGGACGATGAATACGACCGGCTCTTCCACGAGTTGGTCGCGCTCGAAGAAGAGCACCCGTCCCTCCGCACGCCTGACAGCCCGACTCAAAGGGTCGGCGGGCCGCCGGTCGAGAAGTTTCATCCCCACAAGCACCGCGAGCCCATGCTCTCGCTCGACAACGCCTTCCAGGACGCTAGCCTGGTGGCGTTCGACGAGCGCATCAAGCGTTTGCTCAACCGCACCGATGATATCGACTACTTTGTAGAACTAAAGTTTGACGGACTCTCCATTTCCCTGACTTATGTCGACGGGGACTTGACCGTGGGGGCGACGCGTGGAGACGGAACCACGGGCGAGGACGTGACCGCGAACATCCGGACCGTTCAGGGCATTCCCTTTCGGCTCCCGGAGCCCTACCCCGGAGTTCTGGAGATCCGGGGCGAGGCACTTATGTTCAAGTCAGTCTTCGCAAAGCTGAACGCAAGCCGGGTTGAACGGGGCCTTGAAGCCTTTGTCAACCCGCGCAACGCGGCGGCTGGAGGGCTACGCCAATTGGATAGCCGGCTCACGGCGGAGCGCCGGCTCTCGTTTTTCGCCTACGGGTTCGGCGCGGCGGAGGGACCGGAAGCATTGCCTGACACCCAATCCGGCCGGTTGGCGTGGCTGGCCGGGCAGGGATTCCCGACCCGCCCAGAAGCGAGGATTTGTCGCGGAATCCAAGAGGTCATCGACTTTGGCCATGCCCTCCGCGGGCAACGCGAGGCCCTCCCATTCGGAATCGATGGCTTCGTCGTGAAAGTGGACAGTGTCCGCCTGCAGCAGGAAGTCGGGTGGACCTCGCGCAGTCCCCGCTGGGCCATTGCGGCGAAGTTCCCTGCGGAGCAGGCCTTCACCGTGTTGGACGGCATTGAACTCCAAGTTGGCCGAACGGGCACCGTCACCCCCGTGGCCGTCCTTCGGCCGGTCTTCGTCGGCGGTGTTACCGTGACCCGCGCGACCTTGCACAACTACGATGAGCTGAGCCGCAAGGACCTTCGTGTGGGCGACACCGTGATCGTCCAGCGTGCGGGCGATGTCATCCCGGAAGTCGTGGGGCCAGTCTTGGAGAAGCGGCCGAGCGAGGCTCGACCCCCGACCCCGCCCATCGAGTGCCCCGCATGCCGGACGCCGCTGGTCCGCGCTGAAGGCGCGGTGGCGCTCCGCTGCCCGAACAAGCGCGGGTGCCCCGCGCAGATCCAAGCCAAGTTGGAACACTTCGTCTCGCGCGGCGGCATGGACGTCGAAGGGCTTGGAAGCAAGCAGATCGAAAGGTTTCTAGGGCTCGGGTGGCTCGCAGACGTGCCCGGCATTTACCACTTGCACGAGCGCCGCGCAGAGATGGTCGATTTGGAAAGGATGGGGGAGCAAAGTGTTACAAATCTCCTGACTGCCATCGAGGCTTCCAAGACGCGTCCGTTCGATCGATTTATCTTCGCGCTAGGAATTCCACAAGTCGGTTCCCGCACCGCCCATGACCTCGCCTTGGCCTTCGGCTCCATTGAAGCCTTCCGGCACGCGACCTTCGACCGTCTACTTAACGTGCCAGATATCGGCCCGTTGACGGCGAGCCAGATCGAAGAATGGCTGGAACAGCCGGAGAGCCAAGGGCTGCTCGATGCCTTGCTTGCCGCGGGTGTACGCCCAATCGAAGCCGAAGCTCCAAGCGGGACGCTCTTCGCTGGACAAGTCGTAGTTTTCACGGGCAGTCTTGAACGGTTCGCCCGGGCCGATGCGGAAGCCTTGGTCGTGCGGCAAGGGGGCAAGGCCACGAGTTCCGTCAGCAAGGCGACGACCCTCGTCGTCGCCGGCCCGGGTGCCGGGTCGAAACTCGAGAAGGCGGAAAAACTTGGCATAGAGGTCATCGATGAGGAAACCTTCCTCGCCATGTTGCCCGAGGGGGCGCTCTGACCTGTCGCTTCGAACTCGAGATCGAAAGGGCCGACCTTGACCTCGGGTTGTGCGTTTCGTCTGGCCAGGTGTTCCGGTGGCGCGAGCCTAAGCCGGGCGTTTGGGTAGGTGCGGACGGGGGCAATTGGTACGCGGTCCAGGCTGACGGGCCGCGCCTCTCGGTGGAGTCGAACGCGGCAGAGAGCGATTTCAGGGCGCTCTTTTCGCTGGGCGAGGACCAAGACAGGGTTCGGCGGGAGGCGGTTTCGCACCTGCCTGTCCTGGCGGAGGCTCTTGCAGCCACGGGAGGACTGAGGCTGATGCGGCCAAGCGACGCCGTCGAGACCCTTTTCTGCTTCCTCTGCACCGCAAACAACCACCTTGCGCGAATCACATCCATGGTTGAGTCGCTTGCCAGACGCGGGCCGTTCTTGGCCGCACCCCACGGAGTCGCCTTGCACGCCTTCCCGAGCCTAGCGCAACTTGCCTCGCTCACGGAAAGCGCCCTGCGCGCCGAGGCCTTCGGCTATCGGGCTCGGACCATTCCGCTGGTGGCGCAGCGCGTGGTCGAACTTGGGGGCGCGGCCTGGCTGCGGGGCTTGGCCGAAGCCCCCTATGCAGAGGCCCATGCCGCGCTCGTGCGCCTGCCTGGCATCGGGCCCAAGCTCGCGGACTGCGTCGCGCTCTTCGCCTTGGGGCATGGAGAGGCGGTTCCGGTCGACGTCCATGTGCGAAACGCCTATTGCCGCCTTTGCCAACCGACTTGGCGCGATAAGGCGCTCACCGCCCGTCGCTACGACGAAATCGGCGACTGGCTCCGTTCCAGGTTCGGCAGTCATTCCGGCCTCGTCCACCAAGTCCTGTTCGTGGACGAGCTGCACCGCCGCAGAACCGCGCCCCGGTAGACTCGGGGGCGATGATCCCTGCCGTCTTGTTGCTCGCCCAACAAACGTGGAGCAAACCCGAGCTGCTCTGCCAGATTAAGAACGAGAGGGTTACCGAGAGCAGCGGAGTTGCGGCCAGCCCCTTAAAACCTGGCGTTTTCTATACACACAACGATAGTGGAGACTCGGCACGATTCTTCCGATTTAACAGTTCGGGTGAAGTCACAGGGATATTCAGGCTAAAAGACGTTAAGACAAGCGATTGCGAGGACATGGCGGCCGCTATGATCGGCGGTAAAGCCTACGTTTATTTAGGCGATATTGGCGACAACGACCGCAAGCGGAGTTCGATTGCCATTTATCGCGTGGACGACCCCGCCGAGATGGCAAGTTCGACCCTTGTCCCAAACCTGACCTTAACGCTGACCTATCCGGATAAACCGCGGGATTGCGAGGCGCTTCTCGTCGAACCGGGCTCCGGAAGCCTCTTCCTCGTCACTAAGGCGCGCGACGGAGAGACGGGGGTCTACTACCTGCCGAGCCCGCAGAAATCGGGTTCTTACGAGCTAAAGAAACTCGGAGTGATTCCCCTTGACACGGGAGCTCTGGGGGGCAAGTATGTGACGGCCGGAGACATCTCTCCGGACCGCAAGTCCGTGGTGCTCCGCACCTACAGCGGCGCCCTAGTTTTCGAGCCCGGCACCGTGTTCCGTGACTGGTGGCGCGAAGTGCCAAAAACCGTGGCCATGCCCGTCATGAGCCAGTCGGAGGCGATCTGCTTCACCAGCGACGGAAGGGGACTTTTGGTCACGAGCGAGGGCAATCCCTGCCCTGTCTTTTTGGCCAAGGCCAGATAAAGGTCGAACTTTCCTCCAAAAATCTGGCGGTTGAACCTAAGCAGCTCTATTAAGGGCCTTAAAACTCGGTCTTAAGGCCCGGGCCGAGAGTCCGGGCGAACCCCTTATTGCAACGGCCATGCGCCTTAAACGGGGGTAGAGTCCCGCCGCGCCCATCCATGCGGAGGGTGCCCCCGCAAGAGGCACAACCGAATGCGAGTGAAACTCATATTGGCGACGACGGTCTGTCTGCTCATGCTGCCCATGTCGGGCCGGGCGGAGATTGTAACGAGCCTAGGAAAACTGCAGATGGTCAAGCGCTATCGAACGAAAGTGCTGGACCACGCTACTGAATATCGTTTTAGCCGCGATCTCGTCGGGGGCCGGATGCGCAAAGCGCAAGAAGGCCGGAAGGGAGAGATCAAGGTTCGGGTCGACGCGGTGATGGTCGGTGACAAGCCGATTTTCCGCGAAGAGACAGTCGTTTCGCAGACCGAAGCGCAACCCGAAATCTTCGAGATCGGCCGGCCAGGCTTCAACACGAGCCGCGGCAGCTTCTCGCGGGCTAGAGTCATGCAGATGACGTCGACAGCCTACACGCCCTACGACGGCAGCAGTACAGGAAGGACTGCGACAGGTCGGCGCGCAGGCTATGGAATCGTGGCGGTAGATCCAAGAGTGATCTCCCTGGGAACCCTTGTTTACGTAGAAGGCTACGGATTCGCGCTTGCCGCGGATACGGGCGGCGCGATCAAGGGGAATAAAATCGACGTGTGCTTCCCGACGAATTCCGAATGCCGCCGATGGGGCCGGAAGAAGGTGACGGTGCACGTATTCAAGGAACGGCTTCAGAGCGGCAAGAGCCGCTGAGCGCCCTTTTGGCCCGCCACGGATTGCGGGCCGATAAGAGGCTTGGCCAACACTTTCTCACGTCCACCCGCGTCACAGGCGCCATTACGGGCCGTCTGGGCGGCGTTCGTGGCGTGCTCGAGGTCGGGCCCGGCCCGGGCGTCCTGACCGGCCCCATCTCCCGGCTGGTCGAGGAAACCGTCGCCATCGAGCTGGATCCCCGCTTCCTTCCCGTCTTGGCCGAATCGGCGCCGGACGCGCGCGTCGTACTCGGGGACGCCCTTGAGGAGCCTGGCGACGGCTTTTACGGGCTTCTCACGTCCCTTCCCCGCCCAAGGGCCATCGTCTCGAACATGCCGTATAACATAACGGGGCCTTTGCTCGACCGCATTTGCTCGCGGCCAGAACTGATCGACCGGGCGGTCTTAATGATGCAGCGCGAGGTGGGAGAAAAAATCCTTGCTGCCGCAGGGGATTCGGGCCGGGGAGCCCTCTCGGTCGTCCTGCAGGCCGACTACGAGATTCGTCGGGTCTGCCTCGTCCCCCCGGGCGCGTTTCTGCCGCCCCCCAAAGTCGAGAGCATCGTCCTGGAATTCGCCCCCAGACCCGATCGGATTCAGAACCTCGAGGCGTTCCGCTCGACAGTGCGAGCCGCCTTCCGTCAACCCCGAAAGACGCTGAAGAACAATTTGCCCACGGTCGCCGCCGCAGACTTTGAGAGGGCCGGCGTTTCGCCTTCGCTGCGCCCGCACGAACTGGCCGAGGCCCAGTGGCTCGCGCTTTGCCGGGCGATTGACCGGGAAGGTTGATATGGCAGGCATCAAGGACGAGGTCGTCCGCCGCGCGCAAGCCGAAGGGTTCGATTTGGTCGGCGTTTGCGCCGCCGAGGCACCCGCGACTTGGCCGCAATACGCCGAATGGGTCGCGAAGGGCTTCCACGGCGAGATGACGTACTTGGCGAAGTCACTGGACCTGCGTAAAGATCTGGAAGGGCTCTTGCCGGGAGCGCGCTCGGTGCTCGCTTTCGCTCTCAACTACAACCAGCCGAACCCGCCTGTAAACGGCGTGCCGCGGATCGCACGCTATGCGCTGGGTCGCGACTACCATAAAGTCTTAAGGTCTAAACTTAAACGCATCGGGACTTGGCTTGAGGAGCGCGAAACTTGCCGCTGGCGAGTCTGCGTTGACTCCGCCCCGATCCTGGAGCGTGAGTTCGCGCACCGAGCCGGCCTGGGCTGGTTCGGAAAGAACAGCATGCTCATAAACTCGCAGCGGGGCAGTTGGTTCTTGATCGGCCTGCTCCTCACGAGCCTCTCGCTGGAGCCGGATCGACCGGCGATAGGCGGGTGCGGGCGTTGCCGTGCCTGCATAGACGCATGCCCGACCGGGTGCATCGTGTTCGAGGACGGGCGGTGGCAAATCGAGGCGCGGCGCTGCATCAGCTATCTCACCATCGAGAAGAAGGGGGACATCGACCCCGAACTGAAAGGGCTGGTGGGTGACTGGACCTTCGGGTGCGATGTATGCCAGGAGGTTTGCCCCTTCAACCAGCCGCGCCAGTCCCAACCGCTGCGAGCCGTCCCGACGCGCGAACCTGGCTTCCTGGCCACGCGCGTCTGGCCAACCTTGGAGCGCCTTCGCGTGATCCAACCCGAGGAGTGGGACGTGTTGACGCAAGGCTCGCCTGTGCGGCGCGCGGGGCTGGAGGGGTTGCGCCGGAATGCGCGGACCAACCTCGAAAACGGTCAGGCTTGACGCGGAGTCGATTCGACGCGGAGCTTCCTCACCGCGACCGCGTCTTCGTACAGCTTCTCGTATTCGACCGCGCTCTTCGCCCAGCTGTAGTCGCCTTCCATCGCTCGGCGGACGATGCCTTGCCAGCGCGAAGGGTCGCGGAAAGCCATGACCGCTCGAGCGATGGCCGCGACGAATTCGCCAAGGTTCTTCTCATCGAAGACGAACCCGTTCTCGTTCTCAAAGACCGTGTCGGCAAGTCCCCCCGTTTTACGGACGACAGGGATGGTGCCGTATCGCATCGCGAACATCTGTCCCAGGCCGCAGGGCTCGAACGCGCTCGGCATCAGGAACATGTCGCTTCCCCCATAAATCCTTTGTGCAAGCTCCGCGTTGTAAGCTTCAACAAATCGAACTTTCCCGGGGTAACGCTCTTCTAGGCGGCGCAACTCGTTTGCAGCCCAAGGATCGCCCGTTCCGAGTACGACCAGCGCCGTTCCCAGGCTCAAGTAGCCAGCCGCGCCGTGGACGATCAGGTCGAAGCCCTTTTGGTCGCTCAAGCGGCTGACAACGCCCATCACCGGGGTCGTTTCGTCTATGTCTAGCCGCAACTCTTTAATCAGTTCAGCCCGGCAACTCGCCTTCCCTGCGGGATCGGCGACAGAAAAGTGGGCGGGCAGTTCCGGGTCGGTGGCGGGATCGTGGCGCTGCTCGTCGATCCCGTTGAGGATGCCGCGCAACCGGCCCTCCTCGTCAAGGTGCCGCATCAAGCCGTGCAGGTTGCAGCCGAAGCCCCGAGTCTGGATCTCGCGGGCGTAGGTGGGGGAAACCGTGTTGACTTGGTCGGCGAACACGCAACCGGACTTGATGAAGTTCACCTTGCCCCAGGTCTCGAGCGCGTCCATGGTCCAAAGGCGCTCAGGCAGTCCGACCGTTTCCAGGACTTCCTTGCCGAACTCGCCCTGGTAGGCCAGGTTGTGGATCGTGTAACAGCTTCCGGTGGCGCCGAACTCGCTGAACCGTTCGCGCATGAGGACAGGGGCGAAACCGGTGTGCCAGTCGTTCGCGTGCACGACGTCCGGGATCCAATCCGAGACCACACAGGCTTGAAGGGCCGCCATCGTGTAGAAGAGATAAGCGTCGACGGAAGGCGTGTAGACGTCCTGGCTCCGCTCGATGCGGTCGAAATAGTCGTCCCCGTCGATCATCCAGACATGCCGGTCGTCGTGCTCGAACTCATAGAGGTCCGCCAGCATCGTGGTCTTCGCGTTCATGCGGACCGGGAACTGCGGCCGGACGAGCCGGCTACCCCATCGGGGGTCGCGGCAGACCATCTGGTAAGCCGGCATTACGATGCGGACGTCATGGCCGCGTTGCCGAAGCTCCTTGGGTAAGGAGGCGGCGACGTCGGCCAATCCGCCGACTTTGGCGTAAGGAGCAACCTCGGCGCTCAAGAAAAGAATTCGCATGAGTTCGAAAAAGCCTTATCGGCATCGGGGTTCGGGCCCGAATGGAAAAGACACCCTACCCTCAAGTCTCGGCTCTCCGCGGACCGCTCGGGCCGGTTAAGGTGCCAGGATTGCCCGCTTCTTTCTCAGGCCGGGCAGGCCTTGGCCGAATCGCCCGAACCGAACGACTCAAGAATCTGGCGCAGACGGCGGTGCGCCCGGTGCAGACGGGAGCGGACGGTGCCCACCGGCGCGCCGGTCATCTCGGCGATCTCCTTGTAGGAGACTCCTTCGACGTCCGCAAGCCAGACCAGCCGCCTTTGTTCCGGGGTCAGGTAAGTCAGCGACCGCTCGAGCTTTTCGTCGATTTCGCCGCGTAGGACCGCCTCGTCCGGAGTCGGGGCAGGGTCAGGACTGTCGAACTGGACGCTGTTCTCGGCGGAGTCCAATCTCAGCGGAGCGTCGTAGGAGACTGTCTTGACGCGGCGGCGGCGGGCCCGATTCAGGTCAAGGAAGAGCCTCGTGACAATACGAAAAATCCAGTTCTCAAACGGTTTGTCGCCTTCGTAGGCAGGAAAACCTCGGTAGGCCCGGAAGAAGGCCTCCTGGGTAAGGTCCTCCGCATCGTTCCTATCGCCGCTCAGACGGTATGCCAGGTGGTAGACCTTGGCATAGCTCCCCGCGACCAGCTCTTCGAAGCGGGTCTGTTCATCAGCGGTGAGTTCGGCAGTTGCGGACATTTCAGCGGGGCGTGGCCGCCTTTCGGACCGGCCACATTGAGAAAACACTCTAGGGTTGACGGCGGTTCCAGGGTCCGGGGTTCATTGTCCCGATCCGCACCCCGAATAATCTACGCCGCCGCTTGCAGGGTCTTCGGGAGGTGGCGCGGGAGCAGGACCGTCTCGTCTTTCGCAGCGAGTACGACGGCCCGCTCGATCGTGTTCTCCAGTTCACGCACGTTGCCCGGCCAGGAATAGGACGTAAGGCTGGCAAGGGCCTCGGGCGAGACTTCGGCCAGAGCGCGGTCGTTCTCCACGCTGATTTTGCTTAGGAAGTGCTCCGCGAGGGGCTTGATGTCCTCGACCCGCTCCCGAAGCGGGGGTAGGGCAATTTCCACGACTTGGAGCCTGTACATTAGGTCGAGACGGAAAATGCCCTCGTCGACGGCAGTCTGCAAATCACGGTTGGTCGCGGTGACCAGACGGACGTCGACCCGGGTCGGGCGAGTAGCGCCGAGGCGCTCGAACTCGCGTTCCTGCAGCACGCGAAGGAGCTTGACCTGGATCGCCATCGGGACATCGCCGATCTCATCGAGGAACAAGGTCCCTTCGTCGGCAAGTTCAAAGCGGCCCGGTTTCGCCGCCTGGGCGCCAGTGAATGCCCCCTTCTCATGGCCGAAAAGCTCGCTTTCGAGCAGCGTTTCCGGCAGGGCGGCGCAGGAGACGGCGACGAACGGCTTCTCCGCCCGCGGTGACAACTGGTGAAGGAGCTTTGCGACGACTTCCTTGCCCGTGCCGCTCTCACCCGTGACCAAGACGGTCGCTCGAGAATCGGCGGCCCGTCGAACCGTATCGAGCACTTCCTGCATCGCAGGGGATTCGGCGATGAAGCTGGAGCCGGCCTCACCCGCCTTGCGTCCCCGCCTCGGTTTCTTGGTCGGCCTGCTCCCTTCCATCGCGGCTCCGACGACCTTCTTCAGGGCGTCAAGGTCAAAGGGTTTCGTGACGAACTCAAAAGCGCCGTTGCGGATCGCCTGGACCGCTTGCGGGATCGTGCCGAAGGCGGTCATGATCACGACCGGCGTTTCCGGCCACCGCTCGGCGATCTCGGCCTGAAGCTGTAAGCCGGTCCGGCCCGGCATCGTTACGTCCGTAAGGACGCAGTCCACGGCATGACGGCTCAGAACGGCGACAGCCTCGTCTGCATCGGCGGCGGTCACTGCGGCCCAGCCGTGGCGTTCGAAAGCCATCTCCAGGATCCGACGAATGTTCAGTTCGTCGTCGACGATCATCACCCGTTTCTTGCTGCTCAACGCCCACCCTCCAGGAACGTCACGGTGAAAACAGTGCCCTCGCCGGGTTCGGAGGCGACGGTGATCGAGCCCCCATGGGCGTCCACCACCCGCCGCGAATTGCACAGGCCAAGGCCAGTGCCTCCCGGCTTGGTCGTGAAGAAGGGCGCGAACAACTTGTCGATCGTCTCCTGATCTATCCCTACTCCGTCGTCTTCCACCTCGAACGAGGCCCCTCGAACCCGGACCCAGACCGTGCCACCAGGCGCACTGGCCTGCAGGGCGTTGCGCACCAGGTTGTGGGCCACCTGTTCGACTCGTCGGACGTCCAATTGGATCATCGGTCTTTTGCCGCCTGTCTCAAAGGAAATCCTGACCCCCTTCTCCTCGAACTGGGACCGGCACATCTCCACCGCCCGCCGGACGGGCTCCGCGAGATCGCAGAGTTTCGGCGCCAGCTTCATGGGCCTTGCCAGCTCAAGGAACTCAGAGCACAAGGCTTCGAGTTTGCCGACCTCCTCGACGATGATCTGGCCACAGGTCGGCGCGGCGTCGGGGTCCGTGCAGACGATCTGGGCCGCAGCCCCGATCCCAGTGAGAGGGTTGCGGATCTCGTGGGCGACCGCGGCCGTCATTTGCCCGATCTCGGCGAGTCTCCGGAGGCGGTCGCTCTCCGAACGGGCCCGGTGGAACTCGGTCACGTCCTGCACGGTGAGGACCCCGCCCCCATCGCTCAGAGGGACGGCATGGACGGCCCAGACTCGGTCGGCCTCGCGGTCGAAGGCATGGTCTTGTAACGGCGCCGGATATGCGGCCACTTGCTCGGCCAGCCGACGGGCAAGCTGCAGCGCGACGGGATGGATGCCGGAGGTGTCATGGAGCCTGGCCCTGGCGTCAAAGACCGTCACCTGGCCAGCCACGCTTGCCAGGACGGCTTGAAGCTGCTCCGCCTTCTTGCGCTGCTCGGCGAGGGCCTGCCGCGTGAGGTCGATCAACCGGGCGTTTGCAACGGCCATGGCGACGTGGCGCCCGAGGGTCGCGGCTTGTTCTAGGTCAGCCGGCAGGAAGGGCGTCTCGCCCGGGCCTCGCGAGAGGTTCAGCACACCGAGTCGCTCGGCGGCTGTCGAGACCAAGGGCACCACCATGGAGCTGGCGATCCCCGACTTTCGGGACACGTGCGAACCGCTGAGCTGCGGGTCGCGGCCGGGGTCGCCCACGATCTTCGGCTTGCCGTCCGCCAGGACGGCACCCGCGATCCCTTCGCCGGGCCGGATCATCGCACCGCTGGGAACCTGGCTTTGGGCGCCGGCTTTTGCCCGGAGCCGGTAGGAGCCGAACTCGTCCGCAAGGAAAACGGAGGCCCCAGAGGCCCGAAACCACGCGGCACATCGGTTTAATGTGGAGCCGAGCCAGGCTTCCACCCCTTCTTCGTCGAGGATGCTGAGGTCAAAGAGGTCGAAGAGCTCGGTCTCGGACCACGTCGGCGCCTGGAACATGCCACTGGAATTGTCGGTCGGGGTCGCCCCCGAACCACAACTTAGCCGCCCTTCATGATCTCTGGCGAAAATTGCGCAGACGGCTTGTGGGTGAGGTCCGCGAGCCGCGAGAAGAAGAAGCCCACGAGGTCCGCGAACTCGTCCACCGTAAGCGTTTCGGCCGGGCCGACGACCACGGGCCCTACCGGCGCCACAAACCCGGACCGGAGCAACGGCTCAAGATCCTGCCGGACATTCGGCTTGTTACGGCTCTCCAGGGCTTTGCGGTCAATCGGCGAAGGTCGAGGCGTGACCACAAACTTTGGGCGGAATCTGTCTAACTTCTCACGCAATAACTTAATGATTTCGCCGCGCGTGATCGGTTTGTCCGGCTCGGCTACCTTGACCATCGGCGGCGCTTCTAAGCCGAGGACCTTGCTTGCGGCGCGGTCGAAGCGGGAGAGCACGACGTGGGCCTCGCCGCGCGTCACCGGGGCTGCGCCTACGCTCGCCGTGGGGCGCGGCGCAATCTCTTTCTCCTGCCCCCGGGCGGCGGGGTTCGCCAGGACAAGAGCCATGGCAAGGAGCGAAACGGCACGGACCCGGTTCAATACCGCCTCACAGCGCCCGCCCTCTCGATCTCCGCAAGGTTCTCGAGCGCGCGGCCTGTCCCGATCGCGACCGAGTGCAGCGCGTTCTCGGCCACTGCGACATTGATCTCGGTCACGCCGATCAGGAGCCGGTCGAGCCCTCGTAGGAGCGCCCCGCCGCCGGTCAAGACGATGCCCCGCTGAATAATGTCGCTCGCCAGCTCGGGCGGAGTCGATTCGAGCACGCTGCAGACTTTCTCCGCGATCTGCCGCACGGGTTCGGCCAAGGCGTCGCGCACTTCTTCGGACGTGATCTCCACCGTCTTGGGGAGGCCCGCGACGAGGTCACGGCCCCTGATCTCCATCTTGAGTTCGGTCTCGAGCGGATAGGCCGAACCGACCCGGATCTTAATCTCCTCTGCGGTCTGGTCGCCGATCGCGAGGTTATAGACGTTGCGCACGTGCCGGACAATCGCCTCGTCCATCTTGTTCCCGCCGACCCGGAGCGAGGCCGAGGTCACGATGCCCCCCAGTGAGATCACGGCCACGTCCGTCGTGCCGCCACCGATATCGACGACCATGTTGCCGGAGGCCGAATCGATGGGCAGCCCGCAACCGATCGCGGCCGCCATGGGCTCTTCGATGGGCCACGCCTTGCCGTAGCCCGCCGCATGGGCGGCCTTGATGACCGCGCGCTGTTCGACGTTCGTGACGCCGCTCGGCACGCAGATCATGGCTTGGGGCTTGAAGAACTGGCTGCGCCCGCAAACTTTCAGCCGGATGAATTCCAGCATCTTGTGGGTCACGGTGTAATCCGCGATGACCCCGTCCTTCAGCGGCCGGATCGCCTGGATATAGCCGGGGGTGCGCCCGATCATGTCGCGGGCGGCGTTGCCGACGGCCAACACCTTCTTGCTTTCGGTGTTGACCGCCACGACGGTCGGTTCGTTCAGCACGATGCCTCGTCCCCTTCGGTAGACGAGGATGTTGGCCGTGCCGAGATCGATCCCAAGTTGGGCGACGAGTCTCAAATCTCAGTGAGTCTACGCGCCTCGGAGCTTGAGCCATCGGGCTCGGCCCCGACCCGCTGGACGTCAGCCCCAAGAGACCGCAGCCTCTGCTCGAAATCCTCGTACCCGCGGTCGATGAAATGGACGTTGCGGATGTGGGTCTCCCCTTCCGCCGCCAAGCCCGCCAGGGCCAGGGCGGCCCCCGCCCGCAGGTCGCTTGCCTCCACCGGCGCGCCGACGATGCGCTCGACCCCATTGATGATGGTCGAGCGCCCTTGCACACGCATGTCCGCACCCATGCGGTTTAGCTCAGGGACGTGGCCGATGCGGCTCTCGTAGAGCGTCTCTTCGACCACGCTCTGGCCCACGGCAAGCGCGAGCAAGGCGGAAAACGGCTGCTGCATGTCTGTCGGAAAGCCGGGGTATGGCATCGTCTTGATGCTGATGCCGTGCGGTCGCGCGTTCGAGACGACGCGGATGCGGTCGGTGTCTTCCTCGACCGTCACACCCGATTCGCGCAACTTCGTGACGAGCGCAGTCTGGGGTTCTGGGAGGATCCCGGTGACGGTGACGTCGCCACGGGTGATCGCGCCGGCGAGCAGGTACGTCCCGGCTTGGAGCCGGTCTTCCGGCACGCGGAACTCTCCACCCTCGAGGCGGCTGACCCCCGTGACCGTGACCTTGTTCGTGCCCGCCCCTTCGATGCGTGCCCCGATCCGGTTCAGGAACTGGGCCACGGCCACGATCTCCGGTTCCATCGCCGCGTTCTGGATGGTCGTGGTGCCCTCGATCAAGGTCGCCGTGGCCATGAGGTGCTGGGTCGCGCCGGCGCTGGGCGAATCCAGATAGATCTCGCACCCGGTGAGGCGGTCGGCCCTCGCGATGTAGCGGCCGCCGTCCATCTTGATCTTGGCGCCCATCGCGGCGAGGCCCTTCAGGTGGAAATCGACGGGCCGGGCCCCGATCTTGCACCCGCCCGGCATGGGCAGGTCGGCGCGGCCGATCCGCGCCAAGAGCGGGCCAAGCAGGTAGAAGCCGGTTCGAATCGGCCGCACGGATTCCTCGTCTGCGGCCCAAAACTTCATGGAAGTCGCATCGATGAAGAGCGAGCCCTCGCGCCAATCGACCTGGACCCCGAACTGCCGCAAGAGGTTGACTTTGATCGCCACGTCCGTGACTTCGGGCACGTTGTGCAAGACGACCGGCCCGCTGGCCAAGACCACCGAAGAAAGAATGGCTAGTGCCGCATTCTTGCTGCCGGGCACCGAGACCTCACCATGAAGCGGCACGCCGCCCCGTACAACCAGTGTTTCCATCAAAATTGCCCCATCCTTGGGATCGCCCGGCATTCTACCGTCCCGCGGACATCGTCGAAACGACTCGGGGCGATAAAGTTCCCGGGATGATTGTTCTAACGACCTTTGGCAATCGTCGGGGCGGTCTCAGTGGGCAACCCCGCATTCCTGCTGTTTTCCATACCTGTGAGTCTAGGATCTGCCTGAAAACCTGGCGCAGATTGTTAAACTTTCGTTAAGTGAGCATCACTGGGTGATCCCGGATCGTTCACAATAGAAGAGCGGTGAGGAGCAGCAGGTTTGACCGTATGTCCGGCGTATGGCCCCCAATGTGGGACGATACGATAGGACGAGCTCGTGTCGACTTGCCCGAAGGGGCCCGCATGCTGACGCCTGCGGGCCCTTTTTTCTTTCAGGGCCCGAGTCCTCGCCGAATCTTACGAGAAAGGGGGTGCCGCCGTGTCAACGCCTGACGTACTGCTGCTTAATGCGAACTACGAACCGTTAAACGTGTGCAATTTGCGTCGTGCCATGACGCTCGTCCTTCTCGGGAAAGCCGATGTCTTGGAGGATTCGCAACGCGCGATCCGCACGAGCACGGGCGAATTGGCAGCGCCGTCGGTGGTGAAAATGAAGTACCAGGTGCGGCGCCCCATCCCCCAATTGCGCCTTTCGCGGCACAGCGTGCTCGCCCGGGACAGTTACACGTGCCAATATTGCGGCTCGAAGCGCGACCTGACGATCGACCACGTCGTGCCGCGCTGGTGCGGTGGCCCGCACACCTGGGACAACCTCGTCGCCTGCTGCCGCAAGTGCAACCTGAAGAAAGGCGATAAGACCCCGGCGCAGGCGAACATGAAGCTGCGCACTAAGCCCAAGCAGCCCCACTACGTCCCCTACCTCTCGCTGCCGAAGTACCTCAAGGCGATCCAGCGAAGCGAGTGGGCGTTCTACCTGCCGGTCTTCAAAGAGTTTTCGACGACTGTCAATTGACGCTTCAAGATTGCTGCCAAGAGTCCCTTATTCGGCATGCTTGTTTTGTGAAGCTGATGTTAGGAGGTCCATGCTAATCATAACTTTTGTCCTCCTTAGGCCAACCGGCCGGTAAAAACTCTTAGCGCGACGCCAATGTTCCTCTATGCTATCGGAACTGAAGATGCGTAACAGCTCTGGCAATGAGGCATCTTAGTAAATGGAGTGACCGGGGAGCCTTAGGCTGTCCAGTATGACTGGTTCTGACGTAAGCTAAGCAACAACCTCAAACCGGTTCCGGGCAGTCTCAAAAAGTGATACCTTGACCAAGCGAGAATGAAGCTTATCCTTTAACCGGTCAAAGATCATCTGCGCGACGACTTCGCTCGTCGTGTTTCGGCCCGCGAACTCTGGGACGTCTTGATCAAGGTTCTTATGGTCGTAACGACCGACGATCTCTCGCTCCACGACCTCGTCCAAAGTGGCAAGGTCCACAATCATCCCGGTGAGCGGGTCGGGCTCGCCGGTCACCGTGACCTCTAACACATAGTTGTGCCCGTGGCCGTTCGGGTTGTTACACTTGCCGAAAAGCCGTATGTTCTCTTCGTGCGAGAGGGACTCGACGTGGAGGCGGTGCGATGCCGCGAACTCGTAAGTGCGGGTGATGCTGATCATATCGTCTTGGAGTCTCCATTCGCCATAAAAAGTCTCAGATTCTTCGAGCTTTAGCGCCGCCAACGGTATGCCACCGGGCAGGTCCCGGAGAGTGTCCCGGAAAAAGAGCAAAAGGTTCTCAACGGTCGGCGTGCGCCCTGCCATACCGGGCACCTCGTCGTTAATCGACTTCCCGTTGAAAACTTGCACCACCCGGTCTTGGAGAACGTCGTCGATCCATTTGATGTTAACGACCATGCCGTTAACTGGGTCGACCGGGCCAGCGGCGCTCACCCAAAGCACGTAGTTGTGACCATGGTTGTACGGGCTGGCCCATGCTCCGAACCGCGCACGATTCTCTTCCTCAGAAAGGGCGCTGAGCCAATAGCGGTGGCCGCTGCTAAAGGTGACTCTCCGCGATAGCGTGACTGTCGACAACTGCCCTTGCCCTCCGCGTCATTCTACGCGAGGCGGAAGCTAGTTGCCGTCAAGGGAGGTTTCCGCGCTGGGCCCGTCGTCGACGATGCGGACGCGCATTGACGGCGGCTTGCGGAGCCACTCGAGCCGACGCGTGGATCCGGCCAACGAAAGGTCGATGTGGTCTTTGCGGAAGACGACCCTCAAGTTGTTCGAATCCTGGGCCTGCTCCATCTCTTCCCGGGAGAGATCGATAACGGCGAGGCGCACGTCGAGTTCGTCCGACATCACCTCGATGCTATAGGCGCCGATCTCGTGCTCCGGCATCGAGAGGGTCTGGAAGAGGGGCGCCTTCTGACTGGCCCGCCCTCCCCCACCGGAAGCGGCACTGGGAGGAACGAGCCGGACCGGCATCTCAGTCCGAAAGGACTCGTGGCTGGCCCAGACGTACGGATAGACCACGAGCTCGGCGTCGGTGCGATTGATCAGGGCGACACTGACCGGGTGCTCTGCGCGATAGCCCCCGACCGAATCCTGCGGCCCGACCAGCATCCGCGGCTGGCAACCGACCAGGATCCAGCAAAGGGCCATGGCCCAAACGAGGTGGCGCATCTCTTTCCCGACTATTGTCGGGACTTCCCCGACCCCGGTCAGGCTTCTTTTAGCCCGTACGGCCTATCTCTTCGCGGGGAATCGGTTCCAAGAGCATCTCTTTCGTGTACACGAAATCTTCCCGTTCATAGTTGGCGAGCTCGAAGTCCTTCCGAAGCACGATGGCGCCCGTCGGGCAGGCTTCCTGGCAGTAGCCGCAGAAGATGCAACGGAGCATGTTGATCTCGTACCGGACGGCGTACCGTTCGCCGGGCGAGTAGCGTTCCTCGTCTGTGTTCTCCGCCGCCTGGACATAGATGCAACGGGCCGGGCAGGCCCCCGCGCAGAGGGAGCAGCCGATGCACTTTTCAAGGCCGTTTTCGTACCGGGTGAGGACGTGCCGCCAGCGCGTCCGCCGGAACTGCTCACGCCGCTTCTCGGGATATTCGATCGTGACCTTGTCCTCGGCGAGCCGCCGGCCCGTGATGCCGAAGCCTTCGACGATCGGCCTTGCAACGTCGCGAAAGACCTCGAAGCTCATCGCGTGGCCTCCAGGGTCCTCGGCTTCAGCTCGATCACCGAGAGGCTCTTGTTGTTCTTTATGCTCGAACGCTTGATCTTGTTCTGCAGCTTGATGATCGCGTACATCAAAGCGTCCGGCGAGGGCGGGCAACCGGGGACGTAGACATCGACGGGCACGACCTGGTCGGCGCCCTGGACGATCGCATAGTTGTTATAGACACCGCCGCTGCTGGCGCAGGCGCCCATGCTAATGACCCACTTCGGCTCGGGCATTTGATCGTAAATCTGGCGCAAGACCGGAGCCATCTTCTTGCTTAACCGGCCAGCGATGATCATCACGTCGGCCTGCCGAGGGGTCGCGCGGAACGCTTCGCTGCCGAACCGGGCCAAGTCGAAACGGCTGGCGACAGTCGACATCATCTCGATGGCGCAGCAAGCCAGTCCGAACGTCAACGGCCAAAGGGCGTTGGCACGCGCCTGGTTCAGGGTGCTGGTTAAGAAGTCCAGGTTCGTCACGGCGACGGAACCCGCCTTCTCGACCCCCATGACGACTGGCGTCGCGCTGTCGTGCATCACCAGGGTCTCGATCCGCTTTGGCATTAGCCTATTCTACGACTTTCCAGCACTTTGATTCCGGAGCCTGAGCCGTTTCGACGCTCTAGACCGAGCGGGCGGCGGCCATAAAGTCGCGGATCTTGGCGCGGTCTTTGATCCCGGCACGCTCCTCGACCCCGCTGCTGACGTCGATGCCCCACGGGCGCACCGCTCGGATGGCTTCGGCGACGTTGTCCGGCCTGAGGCCGCCCGCAAGGATCACTGGAACGGGGCAGGCGGCGACGAACTCGGCCGCGAACCCAGGGTCGACCCGGCGGCCCGTACCACCTCCAGCAAAGGGGTCATAGGCGTCCAAAAGCACAGCGCGCACGGTCGGCTGGTCAATCTTGTCTAGAAGGACGCTGACTTGAGCTTCTGGTTCCGGCCGAAGAACCAACACTTTGCGATCTGGTTGAAGACCTTTGGCCTCGAATTCCTCAGCCTGCCCCCAACTCTTCTCGTCGAGGGTTTCGTCTTCTCGCATCGCGCGATAGACCAGCAGTTTCTGCAACTCCCCGGCTCTGACCGCGAGGCGCTTTGCGTCTTCTAACGCGATAAATCGCGGGCTCGATTTGTGTCTGATAAAGCCGACCGCATCGGCTCCCGCCTCGACGACCGCCTCGACGTCCTCTTCGCGCGTCAGCCCGCAGATCTTGACCCAGGTCACCAGCCCATGACCTCGAGCACCCTGGCCCCGGGCTCAGGCGCGGCGCAGAAGGCCGTGCCGATAAGGACGGCTCTTGCCCCGGCTTCCTTCACTTTGTCGATGTCCTCTCGGCTTCGGAGCGCGCTTTCGCTCACGACCGTCGCGTGGGCGGCGATCTGCGGGACCACCTGGCAAGCCACATCAATGGAGGTTTCAAACGTGGTCAGATCTCGGTTGTTCACCCCGATAAGTCTCGCGCCGGTTTCCAGGGCAAGCTCCGCTTCTTGCAGGGAATGTGCCTCTACCAAAACATCCATCCCTAGCGATTCGGCTAAGACCCTTAGGTCAATGAGCTGCGCTTTCTCCAAACCGTTAACGATAAGCAGGACCGCATCGGCGCCAATCGCCCGTGCCTCATAGATATCGTACGCGTCAATCGTAAAGTCCTTTCGCAAGACGGGCCGGGTGGTCGCGTTGCGGCAATCGGCCAGGTCCTGGTTCGACCCCTGGAAGAACGGTTGGTCGGTGAGGACGCTGAGGCAGTCGACGCCGACCTCTTCGTAACGCGTCGCCACCGCCACGGGGTCGAGCCCGGCACGGGTCGGGCCCTTCACCGGGCTTGCCTTCTTCACTTCAGCGATAAGGGCAACTTCGTGCAAAGAATCCTGGATACTTCGCAGAAACCCTCGGGTCGGTCCAGCCGCCTCTGCTTGCTCCCTGAGCGCTTGAAGCGGGACGTCGGCCATGCGCTTCGGCAGAGCCTCGCGCTTCGCCTCCCAGATGCGGTCGAGCACGTTCATCCCGAAGCCGCCACCAAATCCTCGAGCTTCTTCAAGGCCTTTCCTGACCTCAGCGTCTCCCACGCCAGTTCCGCACCAGACCGGGGGTCGGGCGCGGCCCCCGCGAGCACCAGCGCCAGGGCCGCGTTCGGCACGAGAGCAGTTGACCGCGGAGCGCCTCCTCCCAACGCATCGCGAATGATGGCGGCGTTCTCAGCGGCGGATTCCCCCGGCTCAAGGGCGGAAACGTCTAGGTTTTCCAGACCAAAGTCGGAAGGTTCGAACGTTCCACTGGCGATCTCCCCGTGCCGGACCTCGAAAAAGTCCGTCGGGGCGCAAGGCGACACCTCATCAAGGTCGTCCTGGCCTCGCACGACATAAGCGTGCTCCGAGCCCAAGAGGGCAAGCGCCTCAGCCATCGGCTGCAGCATCGAGGCGTCGCAGACGCCGATCAGCTGACGCTGCGCGCCGGCCGGGTTGGCGAGCGGGCCGAGTTGATTGAAGACGGTCCGGACGCCGAGAGCACGGCGCACGGGCCCGAGCCGCGCCATGGCGGGATGGTGGTTCGGCGCGAAGAGGAAGACGATGCCGGTGGAGCGCAGGATGTGGGGAAGGCGCTCGGAGTCGGCGGAGAGCGAAACACCGAGGGCCTCCAGGACGTCGGCGCTCCCGCACTTGGAAGTGACGCTCCGGTTCCCATGCTTGGCCACCTTCGCCCCGGCCGCGGCCGCCACGATCGCCGATCCCGTGGAAAGGTTGAAGCTCGGACGACCGCCGCCCGTGCCGCACGTATCGACCAAGGCGGGCTCCTCGACCGAAAGATTGAGCGCGGCCTCGCGCAGGACCGAGGCCATCCCGGCGAGTTCCTCGCCGGTGGCCCCCTTCGCCTGCAACAGGGCCAGGAGCGCGGCGACTTGCTCCGGGGCCAGGGCCTCCTGGACCAACGTCCGCATGAGGGCGGCCGCTTCCGCTTGGCCCAGGCTCTCGCGGGAGAGGTATCGGTGCAGCACGTGGGTCAACGCCATGCCGCACGATTCTAGCAGGCCCCCCGGCTGTGAGGAATGGATCGAACCGGGTACCGTAGAGGTTAGACGATGGGCGATTACACGCCTCTGCTGATCCTGATGGCCGTCGCAGCCATCATTTGCGCCGCCATGGTCAGCCTCAGTTGGCTCCTTGGCCCGAAGAAGAACACGCCTTATAAGTCCAGCCCCTATGAGTGCGGCGTCACTCCCGCGGGGCGGGCGAACGAGCGAATCCCGATCAAGTTCTATCTTGTCGCGATCCTGTTCGTGCTGTTCGACATCGAGGTCGTCTTCCTTTGGAGTTGGCTGACCGTCTTCAAGAACGGCTCGCTTGAGTTCAAACTTTTCACCGGCGCGATCGTGGGCATCTATATGCTGCTCTGGATCATCGGCGACGCTTACGTCATCCGGATCGGCGCGCTGGACTGGGACGAGGCGGACAGCCTGGCGCCCGAAAAGCTGCAGTCTTCCAGCCTGCCCCGGCTCCCCGAGCCGGAGCCCGGCGTCCGCCCAGCCATCACCGGGGGCCAAGCTTAGATGCCCGTACCCATGCTCGGCGACGAGCGGCTGGAGACCGTGAAGCTTCGTGAGGCGCTGGGCGAAGCGTTCCTTGGGGTCAAGGAAGACCGGGGCGAGACCTTCCTGCTCGTCGCCCGGGAAAGAGTCGTGGAGGCGATTCGCTTCCTCAAAGAAGACCCTGACCTCGACTACAGCTACTTCAGCGAATGCCTTGGCGTGGATTACTCGGCGTGGAGCCAGCCGCGCGACTTGCCCCAGCGGTTCGAGGTCGTTTACAACCTGATGTCGCTGAAGCACATGTCCCGGATCTTTGTGAAGATCGGCGTGGACGACGGGGAGAAGGTGCCGACGCTCAAGGACGTTTTCCTCGGCGCGGAGTACCCGGAAAAGGAAGTCGCCGACCTCTTTGGGGTCGTCTTCGATGGCAACGAGTTGCCCAAGGGCGAGCGGTTCCTCTTGCCCGACGACTGGGTCGGGTTCCCATTGCGCAAAGAGGTTCCCCTTGGCGGTGAGGACGTGGTCTTCGCCCACGGCACGCGGGGGCCGGCCGTCGAAGACATCGCCATGCCCCACGCGGGCGAGAGCTTTGAAGGCACGACCGGCACTGAGCGCGTCAGCGGCCGCTGAGACTCCCGTTCATCCGCTCAGCTTCTTTAGGGTTCTAGACCCAGCTATTGGGGGGGCGACGGGCATCGGCAAGATACGTTCGTCCTCAGGATCGACGGCACCATTGAGTTCGTCACGTTCGATCCATGCGACCCCTATGGGGTGTCACGCAAGTTGGGAGGCATGTTTAGTCTTTCAATTCTGATGCACCTCTAGCCGGGCCTTTAGGCTCATTCAGCCCAAGTGTTACTTCGCAAGTAATTATAACATATTTCCGTGCGAATGAACGCATTTGATTTAATCCTGACCTCGGCCCTCGGATTGGTTTTTGGCACACCAACTTTTGCTGTGATGGTTGCCAAAGATTCCGCGGAACGCGCCGAAGCACTGCGAGTTTCTGCCGCACGATCGGCCTTAAGCAATCCGGTTTGTTCCACTCCGACCGGAACCGCATGTCCTCAAACATTCGAACCGTGCCTCGACTGGCTCAACAAGGAGTATCTTTGGATTGGAGCTTGTGAACCAGCTGACGTAATTTACGGATCTAACTGTGCGGGTATCGGTAACGGCGCACTCAGGCATTGTTGCTGGTACCGGCAGGTTCAAGTCCTTTGCTACGATACCGATCCCGAGTTCGGAGAAACATTCAACGTTTCAGAGAACTGTGGTTGCTCCAACGAGGATTGCCCAGCAAATCCGGCCAAATGATGTCCGAGGTGGGTCAAGTAAGTCGGGTAAGCTAAAAGCAGGTGGTTTTTTTCCACCAGCGGGGATAGCCTTGCGAAATCATGCCTTTACCCTAATTGAACTGCTCGTCGTAATCGCGATAATCGCGATCCTCGCCGCCATCCTCTTCCCGGTCTTCGCCTCGGCGAAGGAAGCGGCCAAGAAGACGACCGACGTCAGCAACGTCAAGCAGATGACCCTGGCCTTCCAGATGTACCTGCCGGACAACGACGACTTCTATCCCAACGCGCACCCCGGCAATAGGGGAACGAGCCTCTTCGTGACCCCGGCGGACCGGATTGACTACGGCCCCCCCACGAACGACCTCATGCGGGCGCAGTGGGCGAACTCCGTGCAGATATACGCGAAGAACTGGAACATTTATCGCGGGCCCACGGCGACCAACCCGTGGACTCCCAACCCGGGCAACCCTGGGCCCGACTTCCCGAACCCCACCGGTTTCAGCATGCAGTACCAGATGAACAGCTACTTGAGCACCTGGCCTGCGACAAACATGGACAGCCCTGCGGACGTCATGGTCGTGTGGCCGGGTATCGGCAAGGCGCACGTGCCGGGCTGGTCGTTCGCCTACCCGCTTATTCGGCTAAAAGGCGGGCGTTGGCTCTCCGGTCGGGGCGTGCAACCCTTCCCCTACGTCTTCCAGCGCGATGGCGCGGACTGCGTCGACGTTTACGGAGTCTTCGGCGGACTTTGGGACATCTCTGACCAGCGTATGTTCTCGAACGGGATGAACTTCGGCCACGCCGACGGGCACGTCAAATGGGTGCGCAACGGCGACCCTTGGAGCCCAAACGCGCAGATCGACCCGAAGACGGGGCAGCCGCGCTACTACTGGGTCTACACCAAGGACTGCAACCAGGGATGCTGCTATTCCTACGCCCACAGCCCGTTCCGGAAGAGGGGCGAATGACGGTGCGCCCGACCCTTTTCGCGCTCGTGCTCCTTTTCGCGGTTTGCGGCTGTGGCGATAGTGGCGCCGAGGAGCTTTCAAGCCAGAACACGCCCGCCCCGGAAGGTCAGTCGGCCCATGGAGTGGGCGGGGAGAAGCCCGAGACCTCCGTCTCCCCGAGCCAACCCGCCAGCGGCCCAGCGCCGACTGTGGCCACGGAAGACCAGTAACCCGGAAAGGGCACGTAATTTTGCGTGACCCACCGGCAATGTTACAAAGTTATCGCAAGAATTCCGCGTAAAAATCCACCTTGAAACACGACTATCCGGGGCGGTGAGTAGTGTCGGGCTAGGGCATCTGGCCCGCTTCTCGCTTGGCTTTGGCGTGCCGGAGCACGGCTTCTGGCAATGGAACTTCTGGCAATACCTGCCCCACGACTGGCCGGTCGGTGAGGGCGGGGACGAGCACTACATTTACCGCTCGCAGTCTTCGCCCGTCGCCTGGGGCAACGCCATCATGCCTTACACGAAGAGCGTCGAGATCTTCGCTGGCCCCGGCCTGCCGACCGTCAAGTACGGCGTCTCGAACGCACTTCCCGGCCCCAAAGAAGAAGGGCAAGACGAACATGACCTATAACGGCCTCCTCGCCAGCTACTCTGCGACGAGCGTGGCCAGTCCGGGCCGCCTCCCGCTCGTTTGGGTCGGCCAGGGCAAGGCCAACATTGATGGCGGAATGCTGACGAACCCCGCGCTCCGCTGCCCGCAACGGAACACCGCCTGCCAGTACATCCCGTACCAAACCGGCTGCTCCTCCGCGCGCAACGGCGAACAAAGCGCGATGTTCGTCCTTTCCGGCCCTGTCTGGGTGTATGGCAAGGGCGCGAACTTCGCCTTCGTGGATGGCCACGCGAGGTTCACGAACCTCGGCATGACGCTCTCCCCCAACAACACGGACTGGCGAGTCGACCCGTACACGGGCTACGACAAGAGCGGCTACCCCGGGTTCTATTGGTGGGACGGTTGCCACGCCTGGCTCTTCCGCCCGGACTATGACTCCGGTCAGTAAATAGCAGGGATGAAGAAACTCGCGATACTGGCATCCCTTGTCGGCCTCGGCCTCCTTTCTGGGTGCGGCGATTCCGGTGACGGGACCGCGCAACCCCCGGGTGAGGAGGCCCAAGCCGGGGCGAAGGTTCCGCCCGGTGCCCCCGGCGAGGGCAGCGGCACCTCCGCCACGACCGAAACGCCACAGTGAGGCGACTTGCCTCCCAAGGCGTTGCGCTGGCCACCCTTATTTGGGTGGCTGGCGCCTGTCAGCCTGCGCCGGAAGATGCGGTCATGCCCGCGCGGCCAAAGCCCGCCGCCCTCCGGCTGGTGAACGTCTCGAACGAAGAGGCGGTCTGGTCGATCGACGGCCGGAAGCAGCCGACGACCGCCGCGCCAGCGACAGCGACACCTTTCGTCCTCGCAGGCTCTCCCAAAGAAGTCATTGTGAGTACCCGGTCGGGCGACTTCCCGACGACCGTCGAGGTCGCCCCGGGGGGCGCCCTTTCGATCGCCTTCACGGGCGAGACGGCCGAAGCCATCCCGGAGGTGCGGGACGCGCCGAGCGGCAAGGCCCTGGTGACCGTGATCGCCGTGCCTTCGACTGCCTTGCGGGCGACACTTGACGGGAAAGACGTCGGGCTGGGCAAACCGCTTGAGACCGAGCCGGGCAAGCACAAGGTCCAGCTTCCCGGTGCACCTTCCTCGACCCTGGAGTTCGGCCTCGCAGACCGCGAATCGGCGACCGTCTTCGTCTCTGGCAAAGCGACCGCGCTAAAGCTCCTTCTCACGCGGAACAGCCCCGTCCGCCAGCCGGTGACGGGCAGCGACTTCCAGTAAGCTGACGTGCGAACTTTTGCCGGTTACTGGCGCGTCCCGTGGAGGGGCGCATTCAGAAGTGCGCCTTGAGGATCTCTCTCATGACTCATAAAACATATCAGCCGGGTGCGGCCGCATGAGCCCGCGTCTGAGCTACGCCGAAGTGTTTTTCGGCGCAGCTTTCGCCGTTGCCGTCGTCGCTGTTCTCGCCCCTGTCGCGGGCAAATGGCTCCGTCCTACGCAGAACTACGACGGCTTCCGCGCGGTCGCCGCCGCGACGCTCCAATACGCAACGGACAACGACGAAGTGTTGCCTTTAGCGATGAGCTATGACACCGTCCAGAAACGCTGGCGCTACAACCAGTTCACGGCGGTGCCGTCTGGTTCCGTGGCCGCTGGCGGGCGGAACCAATTCCCCAGGAAAGTCGAAGAGTCGAGCGTCGTGTACAACTCGATACGGCCCTACCTTAACGAATGGAGTTCTCTTGGAACACCAGGCTTGCCAATCGTCGAGAACCTGACTTCAGTGGCTTCCCCGTTGATCAACTTGAACTACAACGGACTGCTTCACGCCTGGCCCGTGCCGCAGATGTACGACGAGAAAATCGTCCCGCTCTACCATCAGGCATATCGGCAGAACACGAGAGCGTTAGGAATCTCGGTGCCAAACCTTTATTGCGCTGCTATCAACGCTCCGCTTTGCCGCTTCCACCCTCGAGCCCTTCCCGGAAAACCGACTGTCGCACAAGGTAACTTCGGTTACTATTGGGTTCCATCCGCAAGACCCGAGAACTTCACAGTTTGGGTCGTCGACCGTTCCTTGGCTTTTCTTCAGTCAGACGGATCCCTGCGAGTCCGCACCATCGAGTTGCCCACCTGGCCCCAATACGCTGAGAATGTCCAGGATTCTCCTTGGAGCTCGTTCGATCCCACAGGGATCCCGGGAACCCCCTTCTGGATGACAGACTGTGGGGAGCCCTATTTGCCTAAGGCCCGCGGCATCTCCATCTTCTACGCCGGATTTTTCCGGCCAGATAATGAGGGAACCTATAGCTCGCTAGAGTGCGACTTTGGAGGAGGCTAAGAAAGTGGCGATGCTAAACTTCACAAGCAAAGATTTCGCAGTTTGCGCATTAACCTTGATCGTTGTTGGGGCCACCGTGGTACCTGTACTAAGAGCAGGGGAGCAACCGACCCAGCGAGTGTCCCGTCTTCAAAGATTGGCCAATTCCGCGATGCTCTATGCGAACGACAATGACCGCGTGCTTCCACTTGGGGTGGTAAAGAACACGCTGACCGACCGTTGGCGCGTCGGTTCCTTCGCCGCGATTCCAGCGGGATGGACCACTTCGGCCAATAGGCACGTAAATCCAAGACTCTCGGAGGAGAAGTCTTTCGCCTGGAACGCGCTCATTCCCTATCATAACGATCCCCATATCCTTGCTGAACACCACGTGGCAATTCATGATTTGGATCAAGCCCCGTTCCAAGATAGAAAGCCTTCCCTTGTCAACGTTAACTACAACGGTCTGTTGCACGCCTATCCGGTAGACGCCATCGCAAAACCCGAGCGGCTGACGTTCGCAACTCAAAACTACTGGGAGAATTCTTTGGGCTTCTCGATTGCTCTTCCCGTCCTTTGTTGTGATTACAGCGGCAGCCCGTGCCGCTTTAATCCTACAGGTTATCCTCAGGCGGGACAGACAAGCTGTGGAACCAATGCCGGTAGTGGCGACGTTTGGTACTTCCAGGTTGGTGGAGAAAACTTTACAGTTTGGGTCTACCGCGGTAGGAAGATGGCGTTCGTCTCCGTAGACGGAAGCGTCGAACTGAAAGTTGGCGAGATCCCAGTCTGGCCCCAGTACCGTGAAAACGTGAACGAGTATCCGTGGAGCAGCATAGAGCTGGTTGGAAGGCGGGCCTCTCCGTATTGGATGACCAACTGCGTCGCCCCCGGGAAGCAGAAAGCGACCATGCCGTTCTACGCTGGCTTCTACAGACCCGACAACGAGTTCACGTACTCTTCGCTCGAATGCGACTTCGGCGGAGGATAGTCTAGGTTGCCCGCCGTCCCCTCCTGAGAAGGGACGGCGGGTACCCTCGTAGAGTAACGATATGGGCGCCTCTCCCTTCATGCCGACGACTGAGACGATCTTCGAGAAGATCGGCGAGAACACGACTGTCGTCAACATGGGGCCGCAGCACCCCAGCACCCACGGCGTCCTGCGTGTCATCTGCGAGCTCGAAGGGGAGACGATCGTCCAAGCCAAGTGCGTGATCGGCTACCTGCACACGGGGATGGAGAAGGAGGCGGAGAGCCAGACCTACCTCAAGTGCACGGTCATGACCGACCGTATCGACTACCTGAACGCGAACGGCAACAACCTAGCCCACGCGCTCGCGATCGAGAAACTGCTGGGAATCGAAGTTCCCCGGCGCGGCCAATACCTGCGCGTCATTCTCGCGGAGTTGAGCCGCATCGCCAGCCACTGCGTTTGGCTCGGCACCCACGCGCTGGACCTCGGCGCGATGACTCCCTTCTTCTACATCATGCAGCAACGCGAGTACATCCTCGATATGTTCGAGATGTTCAGCGGCGTGCGCATGATGCCTTCTTGGATCGTTCCCGGTGGCCTGCGCGGCGACATGCCCGAAGGCTTCGAGGTGAAGCTGCGCAAGTTCCTCCTCGAGTTCCCGAACGAGCTCGGCGTCGTCGAAAGCCTGCTCGTGGAGAATCCGATCTGGATCGAGCGGACCCAACAGGTCGGAGTCTTGACCGGCAAAGAGGCGCTGGAGCTTGGCTGCAGCGGGCCGATCGCCCGCGCCAGCGGGGTCGAGTGGGACTTGCGCAAGAGCAACCCCTACAGCGGTTACCAGGAGTTCGACTTTGCGATCGCCGTCGGCGAGACGGGCGACGTCTACGACCGCTTCCTCGTCCGCATCGCGGAGATGAAGGAGTCGGCCAAGATCATCCGCCAAGCCATCGACGGGCTTCCGGAAGGGCCCTGGAGCTCCAGCGACCGGAAGGTCGTGCCGCCTGCCCGGGCCGAACTGGACAGTTCCATGGAGGCCGTCATCCACCACTTCAAGCTGTGGACCGAGGGCTTTTACCCACCGGTCGGCGAAGCCTACGCGGGGATCGAAGGCTCTAAGGGCGAGCTTGGCTTCTACATCGTCAGCGACGGCACCAACCGGCCCTATCGGTGGCACGAGCGCCCTTCGTCCTTCATGAACCTCAAGTCTCTTGAAGTGCTGGCGAAGGGGCGGTTGATCGCAGACGTCATCGCGATCATCGGTTCGATCGACATCGTACTCGGCGAGATCGACCGATAGCGGATTCAAGGGGTCGTGACTCGTGATGCGGCGGGCGGTCGCGGCTTGTCAGTAAATCGCATGACTTGAAGGCGCCGACTTCGCGGACCATACTGATCTTGGAGCTTTAACGTTCCAGGACATCATATGCATAGATTCCATATTTGAAACGGCGCCTTCACTTTGGTGGAGCTGCTGGTCGTGGTGGCTATCGTGGCCATCCTGAGTGCGACCCTCTTGCCGGTCTTCGCGAGCGCGAAAGAATCGGCGAACCAGACGCAATCGGTCAGCAACCTCAAGCAGGTCGGGACGGCCTGCCGCATTTACGTCGACGATTACGACGGCATTTTGCCGCTCGCGATTACGTTCAACAGCGCGGCGCGAAGCTGGCGCCTGGGAACTTACACGTCGGTCCCAAGCGGCTGGACTTCGGTTGGCAACAGGGATGTCGAGCCGCGCAAGTCCGAGGAAGCCTCCTTTGTGCTGAACGCCCTGCGCCCCTACGTGAAGGACACGTCGCTCTATACCAACCGGAGCGTCCCGACCCGAGACTTGAAGGTCGCTAAGTCGAAACGGGCCGACCTGGATCCGGTCCCCGTGAACGTCAGTATGAACGGCCAGTTGCACGCATTCCCCGAGGGCGGCGTCGCACAACCGTCGCGCCTCCCCCTCTTCACCCAGGCATACCGGGAAAACCAGCTAGGATTCATGCTCTCCTACCCGCAACTCTGTTGTTCAGGCATCGGCAATACATGCCAATTCAACCCACAAGGAATGCCTGGAGAAGCTCGTCTTTGTAGCTACACGACCGGTTATGGCTATGTCTGGTTCATGCAGACGAGCGAAGAGAACTTCACGGTGTACGTCCAACGGAAGGCGATGCTGACTGTGGCCGTGGACACGTCGGTCCACGCCATTCGCCACCGAGCCCCGTTGTGGCCCAAGTACGCGGAAAATGCGAACACGTCTCCTTGGAGCTCGGACGATCCATACCCTACTCTCCCCGCAGGGACGCCTTACTGGATGACGGACTGCAAAGCGCCGGGACAGCCCAAGTCCAACAACGCCCCGTTCTACGCCGGCTATTTTCGGCCCGACAACGAGTTCGCGTTCTCTTCGCTGGAGTGCGATTTCGGGGGCGGATAGCTTGAGCTAAGACACTCGGTTACGGTTCAATCGGAGACGGTGGACCGTAGACCGTGGATCGTCAGTGCTTGCGCAGATCTGGCGTCTGGCCGCGCTTCAGGGCGCGATATTTGCGTTTGACCCGCTTCGCACTGAAGATGAGCTTCTTGCGGCGGATAAGCTTCGGGCCGGACTTCCTGGGCATGATCCGCTATTGTGGCATGGGGACGGCTGTTGTCAGGGTCGTTTGGGGGTGGTCGGGTTGGTTTGGGGTTGTTCGGATTAGCTTGAGTCGGGAGCCGTTTTCAAGGGGCTTGCCGTCAAACCCGAACGACCCCAAACCGCCCGTGCCACAATTCCTCTCAGTGAGCGAGCTCATCCAGATCGGCGCTACCCGCCCCAAGGCGCCCCGACCAGAAGACCTGACCCTGAAATGGAGCGAGAAGGCCGTTCGGGAGTTGGAAGGTTTGAAGGGGCACTATCCGGACCTCAAGAGCTGCATCCTGCCCGCGCTCTGGATCAGCCAGCGGGAATACGGCGGCCACTTGCCGCCGGAAGCCATCGCCGAAGTCGCGGTGCGGCTCGAGCGCAGCTATGCCGAGATCGAAGGGGTCGCGACCTTCTATTCCATGTACAACACGGCCCACAGACCGGGCCTGCACATGATCGAGGTCTGCACGTGCCTGAGCTGCCACATGTGCGGCGCCTACCGCTTGGCGGACATGCTCGAAGAGATCCTAGGCGTCCCGATGGGCGGCACGACGCCGGACGGCGCGATCACCCTCCATGAGGTCGAATGCCTGGACGCCTGCGATCGCGCGCCGGTCGTCCAAGTCGGCGACGCGTACTTGGATCCCGGGGCGACCATGCAAGACGCGGACGGCGAGGCGAAGATGCGCGCTTGGGCCGAGCAGTTGGTCGAGAGCCTGAGGGCAAACCCGGATTCCACGGTCGTGCAACTCGCTGACTCGATTGTGCAAGCACAGCTCCGCGCATCCGACATTTGACCTAAGAGCTCCTCATAAAAACACTGGGTCTTTCAACGAAATAGTTCTTTTATTGCGTCTACTCCCTGCATCCTTTCCGGGCCGCGGCGCATTTGCACGTAGCTCTTAAAGGAGTTTCGCTATGAGACGCAGTGCATTTACCCTCATTGAACTTCTAGTCGTAATCGCAATCATCGCGATCCTGGCGGCCATCCTCTTCCCGGTCTTCGCACAGGCGAAGGAGGCCGCGAAGAAGACGCAGACCCTGTCCCAGTTCAAACAGCTGGGCACCGCCGCCAACATCTACATCACCGACTCGGACGACGTCTTCCCGCTGGCCATGGGCTACAACCAGCTCACAAACGCCTGGCGGGTGGACGCCTTCACCGGGGTTCCGGTGGGTTGGACGAGCTCCGGGTTGCGGCACCAAGAGCCTCGCCGCAGCGAAGAGGCCGCGGTGGTCTACAACTCTCTGCAGCCCTATATGAGGAACTACGGCATCTGGCAAGGCTCTGGCCTCCCGGTCCGCGACCTTCAGGGCGTGCAGGTGGCCGGTGGCCCCCAGCCCGCGATCATGAACGCCGCCTACAACGGGATCTTGCACGGGTGGTCGGCGACTTCGGTCGCGCAGCCATCGAAGCTGCCGCTCTTCGTGCAAGCGTATAAGGAGAACCAGAAGGGTTTCATGATCTCCCTGCCGCAGCTCTGCTGCAGCAACCCCGGGACGTCGTGCCAGTTCAGTCCGAGCGGTCCCCCGCAGGCTGGCGGAAGTTGCGCCTACTATCCTGGCGTGGACATCGGCTATGTCTGGTTCCAGCAGACCGACCCGGCCAACCAAACCGTGTGGGTCTACGGCCGCGGTATGGCCTTCATCAGTTCGGACACCAGCGCGCGCTTCCTCCAGTTGAACGCGCCGAAGTGGCCCCAATACGCCGAGAACGTCAACAACAGCCCGTGGAGCAGCTTTGATCCGGATGGTCCTGACGGCGCCCCCTATTGGGTGAGCGACTGTGTCGCACCAGGCGGCACAAAGGGCAACGGCACCTGGTACCCCGGCTTCTTCCGACCTGACAGCGAGTTCAGTTACTCGTCTCAGGAGTGCGACTTCGGCGGCGGCTAGACCAGCCCTTTTACAGGCCCTCAATTTGCCCCGCGCCATCTTGGCGCGGGGCAATGCGTTTATTTACAGGAACAAATACTGGACACCTCGAGAAAAGCCTGCTTTCTTTGAAACGCTCGTGTCTCCGGTGGACTATGATAGAGCCAAGGTCGGAGCTCTCTCGAGTATTCTGATCTGGAGGTTATTCCCCTTGAAACGAAATGCTTTCACCCTCATTGAACTACTCGTTGTAATCGCAATCATCGCGATCCTGGCGGCCATCCTCTTCCCGGTCTTCGCCCAGGCGAAGGAAGCAGCGAAGAAGACGCAGACCCTGTCCCAGTTCAAACAGCTGGGCACGGCCGCCAACATCTACATCACCGACTCGGACGACGTCTTCCCGCTGGCCATGGGCTTCGCCACCAACCTGAACACTTGGCGGTCGAACGCTTTCACCAGCGTCCCGAGCGGCTGGACTTCGAGCGGCCTCCGCAACGTGGAGCCGCGCAAGTCCGAGGAAATGGCCACGGTCTACAACTCGATGCAGCCGTACATGAAGAACTACGGCATCTGGCAGGGCGCGGGCCTTCCGAACCGCGACCTCCAGGGCGTCCAGGTCGCGGGCGGCCCTCAGGCGGCGTTCATGAACGCGGCCTTTAACGGGATCCTCCACGGTTGGTCCGCCACCGCCGTCGCCCAGCCTTCGAAGCTCCCCCTCTTCACCGAGGCTTATAAGGAGAACCAGAAGGGCTTCATGATCTCCCTGCCGCAGCTTTGCTGCACCAACCAGGGCGTCGCCTGCCAGTTCAACGCGAGCGGCCCGCCCCAGGGGAGCGGCTCCTGCTCCTACTATCCCGGCGTGAACATCGGCTACGTCTGGTTCCTCCAGACGAGCGCCGAGGCCCAGACCGTTTGGGTCTACGGCCGCGGCATGGCCTTCATCAGCTCGGACACCAGCGCGCGCTTCATCCAGATGAACGCGCCCAAGTGGCCCCAGTACGCTGAGAACGTCAACACCAGCGCCTGGAGCTCCTTCGACCCGGCAGGCCCTCCTGGCAGCCCGTACTGGATGAGCGACTGCGTCGCGCCGGGCGGCACCAAGGGTTCCGCCACTTGGTACCCCGGGTTCTACCGCCCGGACAGTGAGTTCAACTACACTGCCCAGCAGTGCGACTTCGGCGGAGGCTAGTCCTTCCTGAAACCGTCGCACGGGAACCCCGCGCCGTCATCTCGGCGCGGGGTTCTCATTTTAGTGGATTCGCTCTCGTAAATATACTTGATGTTGGACAATAGCGGCACTAATTGCGAACTTTCGGTTGAACCTGGATTATCATGGCCAAACAGGTCGGAAGTCCTTATCTCGTTAGGCTTTCGATCTGGAGGTTAAATATCGTGAAACGTAACGCGTTCACTCTCATTGAACTGCTCGTCGTAATCGCAATCATCGCGATCCTGGCGGCCATCCTCTTCCCGGTCTTCGCCCAGGCGAAGGAAGCCGCGAAGAAGACGCAGACCCTGTCCCAGTTCAAGCAGCTGGGCACCGCCGCCAACATCTACATCACCGACTCGGACGACGTCTTCCCGCTCGGCATCGGCTTTAACCAGGCCACCGGCGGCTGGCGCCTGGGCACCTTCACCAGCGTCCCGGCCGGCTGGACGTCCAGCGGGCTCCGCAACGTCGAGCCCCGCCTTTCAGAAGAGCGGGCCACCGTCTACAACTCGATGCAGCCGTATATGAAGAACTACGGCATCTGGCAGGGCGCGGGCCTCCCGAACCGCGACCTCCAGGGCGTCCCCGTCGCGGGCGGCCCCCAGCCGGCCTTCATGAACGCGGCCTTCAACGGCCTTCTTCACGCCTGGTCCGCCACCGCCGTCGCCCAGCCTTCCAAGCTCCCCCTCTTCACCGAGGCTTACAAGGAGAACGAGAAGGGCTTCATGATCTCCTTGCCGCAGCTCTGCTGCTCGGGCACGGGCACGGCCTGCCAGTTCAACGCGGGCGGGAACCCCGGCCCCGCGAACTGCCAGTACTACGGCGCGGGTTACGGCTACGTCTGGTTCCTCCAGACCGAGGCCGCAAACTTCACGGTCTGGGTCTATGGCCGCGGCATGGCCTTCATCAGCTCGGACACCAGCGCGCGCTTCATCCAGATGAACGCGCCGAAGTGGCCCCAGTACGCTGAGAACGTCAACAACAGCGCCTGGAGCTCCTTCGACCCAGCCGGCCCCGCTGGCAGCCCGTACTGGATGACCGACTGCGGCGCTCCCGGCGTCGCCAAGAACCCGCCGACCAACATGTACTATGCGGGCTTCTACCGCCCGGACAGCGAGTTCAACTACACGTCTCGCGAGTGCGACTTCGGCGGCGGCTAGTCCGTCCCTCTGACCAGTTGCTGGGCGGATTTCCGCCCAGCAACCTTACTAGGCACTTTGCGCTAGTCCCATCAAGGGCGGAGGGGCGCATGCAGGTGTAATTACTGGGATTTTCGATATTCGGGCACTTTTGCGCGAACATCTCTAACCGATCCAGCCATCATAACGGATTAGGCAATTAGGTCCAGAGCGCACAGCCGAAGACCCACCTGCCGGAGGTCACTCATCGTGAAACGTAATGCGTTCACTCTCATTGAACTGCTCGTCGTAATCGCAATCATCGCGATCCTGGCGGCCATCCTCTTCCCGGTCTTCGCCCAGGCGAAGGAAGCCGCGAAGAAGACGCAGACCCTGTCCCAGTTCAAGCAGCTGGGCACGGCCGCCAACATCTACATCACCGACTCGGATGACACGTTCCCGCTGGCCATGGGCTATGCGACCAACCTGAACGGCTGGCGCGCCAATGCCTTCACCAGCGTCCCGAGCGGTTGGACCACCACTGGCCTTCGCGACGTCGAGCCGCGCAAGTCCGAGGAAATGGCCACGGTCTACAACTCGATGCAGCCGTATATGAAGAACTACGGCATCTGGCAGGGCGCGGGCCTTCCGAACCGCGACCTCGGTGGTGTTCAGAAAGCGGGCGGCCCCGGCCCGGCCTTCATGAACGCGGCCTTCAACGGCATGCTGCATGCCTGGTCCGCCACCGCCGTCAACCAGCCTTCCAAGCTCCCCCTCTTCACCGAGGCTTATAAGGAGAACGAGAAGGGCTTCATGATCTCGATGCCGCAGCTCTGCTGTGGAACGACGGGTACGGCCTGCCAGTTCCGTTCTGGCGCGAACCCGGGTTCGGCTAACTGCCAATACGGCGCGGGTTACGGCTACGTCTGGTTCCTCCAGACCGACGCCGCAAACTTCACGGTCTGGGTCTATGGCCGCGGCATGGCCTTCATCAGCTCGGACACCAGCGCGCGCTTCATCCAGATGAACGCGCCGAAGTGGCCCCAGTACGCTGAGAACGTCAACACCAGCGCCTGGAGCTCCTTCGACCCAGCCGGCCCCGCTGGCAGCCCGTACTGGATGACCGACTGCGTCGAGCCTGGTGGTACCAAGGCTCCGGGTACCAACGTCTACTATCCTGGCTTCTACCGCCCGGACAGTGAGTTCAACTACTCTGCCCAGCAGTGCGACTTCGGTGGTGGCTAGTCCATACCGGGGAACACGAGGTAAAAAGCGACTATGCTCAAGAAGCATCACGTGCTCGTCATCCTGGGCTTAGCCCTTGCCGCATTCTTCGTCGTCGGCTGCGCCTCGGAAGAGCCCGCGCCGGTTGGTGGGGATGTTAAGACCGCGACGGAAGGCGCGGGCGAAGGCAAGGCGGCCGGCGCGGCAAACATGCCGAAAGCCACCATCGACTAACATCGACCGATAATCGGAAATGCAGACCGGCCCGGAACCTAGTTCTCGGGCCGGTCTTCTCTTTACCGCGCCGACCATTCCAGCCTCCACGATGTAGAATGGACAAAGTCCATGGCTGAAAAGAAGCTGCTGCTGGAACACGCTCACGACCCCGCCTACCGGACCCTCGACGGCTACCGGGCAAAGGGCGGCTACAAGGCCCTCGAAAAGGCGGTCGGCATGGAACGGCAGGCCGTCATCGATGAGATGAAGGCCAGCGGCCTGCGCGGGAGGGGCGGCGCCGGCTTCCCCACCTGGATCAAGTGGAACGGCATCGAAAAGGTAAAGACCGCGCCCCACTACATCGTCTGCAACGCGGACGAGGGCGAGCCCGGCACCTTTAAGGACAAACAGCTCATGGAGCAGACCCCCTTCCTCGTGATCGAAGGGATGACGATCGCGGGCTGGGCCACCCAGGGCGACCACGGCTACATCTACATCCGCGCCGAGTTCGTCGACGCGGCCAAGGCCCTTCGCAAGGCGCTGGACGAAGCCTATGCCGCCGGGCTGCTGGGGAAGAACATTCTCGGCAGCGGCTGGGACTTCGAGCTGGACATCCACCTGGGCGCCGGGAGCTATGAATGCGGCGAGGAGAGCGCCCTTATGAGCAGCCTGATGGGTGAGCGCGGCATGCCCCGGCTCAAGTTCCCCCACGCTCCCCTGCCCACTGTCGCCGGCCTTTGGGACCGACCGACGATCATTAACAACGTCGAGACCTACGCCTGTGCGCCGTTCATCATCGATCGGGGCGGCGAATGGTACGCCACGCTGGGAGCCGGCACGAAGAACTCGCGCGGAACAAAGATCTTCTCGGTGAGCGGCCACGTGAACAGGCCCGGAAACTACGAGGTTGAATTCGGCACGACCCTCGGTGAACTGCTCGAACTGGCGGGCGGCATGAAGGGCGGGGCCCTCAAGGCATGCGTCCCGGGCGGCAGCAGCGTCCCGATCCTGAACGCTGAGAAGACCCTGACCGCGCCGATCGCCTACGAGGAGATGTGGGAGGTCGGCTCGATGGTCGGTTCCGGCGGGTGCATGTTCCTCAACGAGCACACCGACATCGTCGAGTTCACTTGGCGCACCGCCCGCTTCTATGCGGAGGAGTCCTGCGGCAAGTGCACGCCCTGCCGGGAGGGGACGAAGTGGATGCTGCAGATCCTTGAGCGGATCGTCCGCGGCCATGGCCAACCGGGCGATATGGACCTGTTGATGGACATCACGAAGCAGATCGACGGGAGGTCGTTCTGTGGCCTTGGCGATGCCGCCGCCTGGCCCGTTGCGGCCGCGCTGAAGGTCTTCCCCGAGGAGTTCGAGTACTACATCAAGAACGGCCGCTCGATGGTCGACACGGCCCCCGCGCGGGCTCTTTCGCCCCGATGGGCCCGCCCCGTCAGTGTCTGACCCTCGGGACAAGGAGCCCCGCCCAATGGCGGGGTACTATGCCCTTCTAAGCCCGGACGTAGCTCAGTGGATAGAGCGCCTCCCTCCGGAGGAGGAAGTCGGGGGTTCGAGTCCCTTCGTCCGGGCCAAACCTTCTAGCGGTCCAGCGCCCTCAATGCCGCTTCGAACGCCAGCGCGATGCGCACGTAACCGTCCCGGTTCGGGTGGTAATTGTCCGCCAAGTGGCGGTTCGGGTCGATCGGCGAATAGCAGTTTGCGAAACTGATCTGATAGCCCTGCACCCGGCGTCGCACGACGACGGTCCGCACGACTTCCCAAGCCATGCGCTCATAGGCTTGCCGTTTCGTGACCGATTGGCGGGACTTCGGGATGCAGGCCAGGGCCACTTTCACGTTCCGGTTCACGGAAAAGATCCGGTCAAGCAGTCTCTCGTAAAGGCCGGTCAAGGTCTGGCGGTCCATGAAAGGATTGTCGTTGGTGCCCGCCATCACCAGCACGTGGGTCGGCTGGTATCTGCGCATCCATGTCACGACGTTGCCCGCACCGAGGTCCGACGGGTTGCCATCGGCCAGGTCGGAAATCGTCCAGCCGCCATGTCCCTCATGCTGGGGGTACGCCATCCCGGCCGAATTTTCGTTCACGTCGCCAAGAAAATCGAAGGGACGGTCGGCCCGGCCCAGCCGCTGCTGCAGGATCGTTCGATAACCGCCCGGAGAACCCGCGCCCGCCGTGATCGAATCTCCCACCGCGAGGATCCGCATCGGCACCCTCGTCTCGCGCCGGCCATGGTTCGGAGGAGCCTGTGCCGTAGCGACCGCGGCCGAAAAGCCAAGGAGTGAAGCTAAAAGAAGTGCCCGCATCGTGCCACCCGAGAATCTTTCTTCCGCATCTCTGCCGGTGGTTCATTGGTAGATGGACCAGGGTGTAACCTAGGCGGAGATGCCCCAGCCCAACCCTTGGCAGATGCAACCCACCGTTCCCACTGCCGCTCCTTTAGCCAGCCGGGTCGAACTCACCGCGGAACAGAACGAAGCCCTCAAGGTGGTGGAGTTCGGCGCGGCCCTGGGCTGCCTGACGTTGGTCACGGGCAAGGCGGGCACCGGAAAATCCACCGTGCTGCGGCGGTTCATCGAAGCGACGGAGCAGAAATGCGTGGTCTTGGCCCCGACCGGCCTCGCCGCGATCCAAGTCGGCGGCCAGACGATCCACAGCTTCTTCAACTTTCCCCTAGGCCCCCTCACCAACAGCCCCGATCTCGTCCCGACCTTTCGAAAGGGCGGCGCGAAGCGGCGGCTGATCGAGCGGCTCGAGGTGGTGGTGATCGACGAGACGTCGATGGTGCGGGCGGACGTCTTTGACGCTATCGACTTCTCGCTGCGCCAGAACCGCGACAGCGACTTGCCCTTCGGTGGCGTCCGCGTCGTGGGCTTTGGCGACCTCTGGCAGTTGGAGCCTGTGGTCACGGGCGGTGCCGATGCCGAGATGATCGGGGACCGGTACGCCTCCGCCTTCTTCTTCGACGCCCGGGTCGTCGTGGAAGCAGGCCTGGACGTGGTCCATCTCACGGAGGTCCATCGCCAGGCCGATCCCGACTTCATCTTCGCCCTTAACCGGCTTCGCCGCGGCGACTGCTCCGAGCTCAACCTCTTCAACCAGCGGGTTGGCGTCACATTAGAAGACCGCGACACCGTCACCCTCACGGCCACGAACGGACGGGCCGATTCCATCAACCAGCGCCGGCTCAGCCAGCTTGCGGGGCCGACCCGGTTCTATGCGGGTTCGACGGAGGGCGACTTCGTGCGAGAGTTCCCCGCCGATCCTCGCCTCGGGTTGCGCCTTGGCGCCCAGGTCATGTTCGTAAAAAATGGGAGGCAATGGGTGAACGGCACGATCGGCCAAGTCACCGCTCTCGGCGACGACGAGATCGAAGTGACCGTCAACGGTAACGAACGATTAACGGTGACTCGCGAGAAGTGGGAAAAAGTCCGCTATGCCTGGGACGGCGCTTCTAGCCGAATTGGTAAAGAAATCGTGGGCGAATATGTACAATTCCCGCTTCGACTGGCTTGGGCCGTCACTATCCACAAGGCTCAGGGCCTCACCTTTGATCGGGTGGTCGTCGATCTCGACCGCCCCGCCTTTGCCCACGGGCAGGTCTATGTGGCGCTCTCCCGGTGCCGGTCCCTGGACGGGCTCGCCCTGGCCCGGCCAATTAAGCCCACCGACCTTGTGGTGAACGATCGGGTCTGGGAGTTCGAGCGCATGGCCGGGATCTCCGAAAGCGACTAGGGGACTATGACAAGGGAGACGAAAGGCCACCGGCCGCGTTGAAGACTCTGGTGGCAAACGTAAAGGCGGCTCTCGACAGTCTCAGGGAGAGCTGGCAAAGGACATTCTTGAGTGCGCTCGGCGTTATGGTAGGTGCCATCGCCATCATTTTGCTCGTAAGCATCGGCCTTGGCGTGCAAAAGGATGTCGGCTCTCAAGTCGAAGACCTTGGCGTGAATATTGTCATCGTCCTGCCGGGCAGGGTTCAGCTTTCAGGCGGCTTTAATCCGAACTTGGGTGGTCAAAGTTGGTTTGAAGAATCGGACGCTGATCTCATTCGTTCCGTCAATGGGGTTGAGACAGTCGCAAGTCTAACCTTTGCGGGCGGCGGACTACGTTACGCCAAAGAAGAAGCCTATCCCTTTATCGTCGCGGCTTCGCCGGAGTGGTTCCAGATGCATCCGGTCGAGCTCAACGCGGGCCGTCTGTTCTCTGCCTCGGACAAGGAGGCGCCTGTCGTTGTCTTGGGCGGCATCGCGAAGAAGCAAATCTTCGGAGACGAAGATGCGATTGGCAAGGTCGTTTCCATCAATAAGCACGACTACAAGGTCATCGGGGTCACGGAAGACGCTAAGAAGCAACAGAGCCTCTTTGCTACCCAAAGTTTGGAGAACGTCGCTTACATCCCCTTTTCCAGTCTTAAAAAAGTCTCGCCGACGGCGCAAATCGACCGTTTCATGGTGAAGACGCGCCCAGACGTCGAGCCAAAGTCCTTGGTGTCCCGGTTGGATCAAGCTCTAGGAAAGCGACTTGACCGATCCCAGTTCAGCGTTCTTACACAGGAAGATCTTCTCGGACTGATTTACCAAGTCATCGGCATACTCTCGACCCTTGTCGTCGGCCTTACGAGCATCGCCCTGTTCGTCGGCGGCGTCGGCATCATGACGGTGATGCTTATGGCTGTGAACGAGCGACAGAAGGAGATCGGGGTGAGGAAGGCGACCGGAGCCCGGCGAGGCGATATCTTCACGCAGTTTTTAACCGAAAGCGTGCTCATCGGCGTCTTGGGAGTGACCTTGGGATTGGCCGTAAGCCTCGTGGTTTGCTGGCTTTTAACCTCTAACACAAGGATCAAACCCCTTGTGACTCCAGAGACAGTTCTGCTTGCGTTTGCGACGGGCGTCGGCGTTGGCGGGGTTTTCGGGCTCTTACCGGCTATGAAGGCGGCACGACAGGATCCTGTCGTATCCCTGCGTAATGAGTAGCTCTACTGATGCGGGTGGTCGCTACATGTGCAATGGGTCGCGTTATCCCCAATATCGTAAGTCCCACCAGTCGGACACACCGGCTGCTTTTTTAAGTACTTGGGAACCAAGTCGTCGAAGGTCGGCACCTCACTGCTCCCCTTGCCTTCTTCCATGACCCACAGCTGCTTAGCCTGATCGATCCTCGTTTGGTTGGCATAGCACGAATTCGTCCAAGTGCGCTTCCGGACACCGATCCAGTGCGGCACGGCGATCCCAGCCAAGATGCTGATGATCACCACGACTATCATTATTTCTACTAGGGTGAAACCGCGAGACGCTTTCATCGCCAGAACTGATCCTCAACGTTCAAGTTCCACATCAGCTGCCTCCATTGTAACTAGCATTAGTACGTGCTCGCACCGCGAGAAGTGTAGTGGACCGCTGGTCCCAGAAGGGTTCTACTAGCGAGTTTGCCAGTCCCAGAAAGGGCGGTTTGTTAACACAGGGATAACCTTAAGGGTCTAAAAGGATGCCAGCCGAAGATGGCTGAGACTTCCATGAAAAAGACTCTTCTCGCACTGAGCGCAGCAATTTCCAGTTTGGCGTTCGCAGGTTTTACGCCGGGCAACCTCGTTGTTCGAATCGTTGGCGACGGCGTCAACACGACTGAGCCGCAGGGCACCTTCCTCCAGGAGTACACCACGGCCGGCGCACCGGTCGGCAGCGAGGTCAATCTCGCCACCGGCGGCCGCTTCTGCAGCGTGACTTACGGTGAGACCAGCGAGGGCAGCCTCGAGCTTTCGGACGACAACAAGTTCATGGTGTTCGCGGGTTATGACATCGCCCCGCGCGACCCGGGCTTCAATACCCTCGGCACCCCCCGTGTCATCGGCCGGTACGACCTCACCACCAACGCGATCAGCTACTCCGTGACGTTCGTTCCCGCTGCCGGAGACGGCATGCGCGGCCTCTGGTCGCCGGACGGCAACCGCTATGTGGTCACCGGCGGCGACGCTGGCCTGCTCGACGGCACCTTCGCTTCCGCGCCCGCGCAGGTCCTTCCGAACCTTACGAGTTCCCGCAACGTCCACATGGTCGACGGCATCCTCTGGTTCAACGGCTCTGACGCTTACTTCGGCGGCAACGGCTTCGCCTCCTGGGACGGCACGAACCAGGTCGAACTGTTCGAGACCCCGAACGGTGCGAGCAGCCGCAACTGGTTCGCCAAGGACAAGAACACCGTCTACCTTTGCACCTCGACCGGTAGCCAGGGCCTGATGAAGATCGTCCGCAACGAGCTCACCAACACCTGGAGCCTTGCCTATCAGCTGGGCGGAACCGGCGTGAACAGCATCGCCCGCGTCGGCGACGACATCTACGTCACCAGCAGCAACGGCGCCCAGATCCTCAAGACGAAGGACAACGGCACCGGCTTCGATCCCTTCACCACCGTCGCCACCGCGTCCGCCAACCGCCGCTTCCGCGGCCTCACGACTGTCCCTGGCCCGACGGGCTTCGAGACCATCACGCCGAGCGGCTTCCGCGTCGCCCTTGGCCGCCTCGACTCGGGCAACCTAGCCAGCCTTCAGCAGGACGACAACAACTTCCTGCGCGTCTGCAAGTTCATCGTCCCGAACCAGGTGACCCCGCCGGTCAATGTCGAGGTCGAGGGTACGACCACGGTCGCCAACCCGTCCAGCTTCGAGTGCAAGTGGATCGGCAAAATGGTCAACACGGGTTCGTTCCAGCTCATCCTTGAGCTCCGCGACTTCGCCAATAACGCTTGGGTGAATAACACCACCTACAGCGTCAACACGACGAAGGCCACCCGCAGCGTCGTCGGCACCGCGGCGTTCACCCGCTACATCGGCGCGAGCGGCCTCGTCCGCATGCGCTACCAAGTTCGGCAGACCGGCCCGGCCGGCGTCTCGCTCTGGTGCGTGGACGCCGACCAGGTTAGCTGGACCATCGGCCGCTAACCACCCTGTAAACGGCTGGCGGCTTTGAGCCGCTAGCCGTTTACTTTTTGCAGGAAGGCTTCGAGCGTCATTCCACCCAAGTCCCCTTCCTCTCGCGAACGGACGCTGACCGTCCCCGCTTCAATGTCCTTATCGCCTAAGACCAGCATATAAGGCACCTTCTGCCGCTGGTTTTCACGAATCTTTTTCCCCAAGGTTTCTCTGCGCTCGTCGGCCTCTGCGCGCACTTTCTGTTCACGCAGTTTTGCGACGACTTCATTGGCAGCCTCGTTGTGTCGGTCCGCTATCGGAAGCACCATGACTTGTACCGGCGCCATCCAGTAAGGGAACGCTCCTGCGTACTGCTCAGTAAGCAGGCCGATCATTCTTTCCAGGGAGCCGAAGGGCGCCCGGTGGATCATGATCGGACGGTGGGGTTTGCTGTCCTCACCGATGTACTCCAGGTCAAACCTTTCGGGGAGGTTGTAGTCCACCTGGACTGTGCCCATCTGCCATTCTCGTCCCAGAGCGTCCTTAATGATAAGGTCGAGCTTGGGACCGTAGAAAGCGGCGTCACCAACCGAGACCTCATACTCCAGGCCCAACTCGTCGCAAGCTTGGACGATCGCGGACTCCGAGAGCTTCCAGTTCTCGTCGTGTCCCACGTACTTGTCGCTTTCCGTGTCGCGAGTGCCAACCCTTACGCGGTAGTCTTTAAGCCCAAGTTTGTCCAGGACGACAAGCATAAGGTCCACGACCCCCTTGAACTCTTCAAGCAGCTGGTCCGGGCGTACGAAGAGGTGCGCATCGTCCTGCGTAAAGCCACGGACACGCAACATCCCGGCGAGCTCGCCGCTCTGCTCGTACCGATAGACCGTGCCAAATTCAGCGTAGCGAATCGGCAAGTCTCGATAGCTGTGAAGCGCCGAGGCATAGATCTCGATGTGGAACGGGCAGTTCATGGGCTTGAGGACAAATGTTTCCTTCTCCTCGTCCTCCATGAACGGGAACATCTTGTCGCGATAAGTTTGGATATGCCCGCTCTTTTCATAGAGCTTTATCGACGCCAAGTTCGGCGTGACGACGGGCTTGTACCCCCTCTTCAACTGCTCTTCCTTCAAGAAATCGGTGAGCACTTCGCGTAGCGTCGCCCCTTTAGGAAGCCACAGCGCGAGCCCCTGTCCGACGACCGGAGAGAACATGAAGAGGCCGAGTTCCCGGCCCAAGACGCGATGGTCCCGCTTCTTCGCCTCCTCAAGTTGATAGAGGTATGCCTCAAGATCCTCGGCCGTTTCAAAGGCCGTTCCGTACAACCTCGTTAGCATTTTGTTGTGCACATCGCCACGCCAGTAAGCGCCGGCGATGCTCATCAACTTGAAGTGCTTGATCTCCCCCGTGTTCTCGACGTGAGGGCCTCGGCAGAGGTCGATAAAGAGGTGGCTTTGTCCATCTTTACCGGTCGCCTTTTGCTCATAGAAGCTGACTTCTTCACCTTCTGGGATTGCGTCAAGGAGCTGAAGCTTGTAGAGGGCGGTCTCTTCACCTTGGCCCAGGGTCGTTTCTTCCAGGATGATGCGACGCGCATCGTCCCGAGAAGCGGCGAGCCGTTTGACGATGGGTTGGCGCAACTTCGCGAGCTCGCGCATACGACCCTCGATCCGCTCAAGCTCCTCTTCTTTGATCGGGGCGGGAAACTCGATGTCGTAGTAGAAGCCGTTTTCGATGGGTGGGCCGATAGAGAGCTTGGCCCCCGGATAGAGCTCGGTCACCGCTTGCGCCATGAGGTGCGCGGCGCTATGTCGAAGTTTGTAAAGCTGACTTTGTTCGTAGCTCATGAAAGTCCCCCCGCAGACAATGCGGAAAAGTTGTGAACCCATAGGATACCAAGCACCTAAGTAGCGCCGGGTACGACGGCTTAGGGTTTGCGCGACCGCGCTAGAATTTTCGGGTGTCCAAGGTGCCCAAGGAAGAAAACCTTTCAAGGGTCGTCTGGGATCTGGCGTGGCCTTCCGTCACGCTGAACGCGCTACAGACCGTCAATTCGTTGCTCGGCAGCGTGTTCCTTGAGGGTCTGCCGCAGGCGAACCTGACCGCCATCGGCGCTTCGACCTCGATCCTCTTCCTCTTCGTTTCACTCAGCTTCGCTCTCGGGGTCGCGGCCACGGCGATCGTCAGCCGGCGCTTCGGCGAGGGTGAGGTCGAACAGTACCGGGAGGCGAACCAGAAGGTGCTTAGCGTAGGCATTTTTGCTGGGTTGATCTTGGCTGTGGTGTGCTTCGCAAGCGCGCCCGCTGCCGCGTCCATGTTGATTCCGGACACCGACACGGAAGCGCGCGCGCTCATGGTGCGCTATCTGGGCGTGTTCTCCTTCTCGCTGCCGCCCATTTTCGTCATCCAGATCTTGGCCGGGTCGCTGCGCGGGACGGGCGACACGCGCAGCCCCATGGTGGTGAGCGGAGGCCAAATCCTGCTGCACATCGCGCTGAACATCCTGCTCATCTTCCCCGCCCGTCAGGTCAACGGCTTCACGATCCCCGGCGCGGGGCTCGGACTGGTCGGCGAGGCCCTTGGCCTCACGATCAGTGCGTTCCTGGCCGCTTTGGTCTACCTGGTGTGGTCGCGCCGCGCCCCGCTGAAGACCAGGTTGAGCTTCGCCTGGCCAGGCATGGACTGGGCCAAGCGCATCCTCAACATCGCCTCGCCGGCCGCGCTTATGTCGTTGCTTCGGGTGACCTCGCTCATGGCGTTCACCTACGTCCTCAAGCTTGTGCCCCAATCCAGCGCCGCCATCGCCGCGATGCGACCCGCGATCGGCATCGAGTCGATCGCCTTCATGCCGGCCTTTGGCGTCTCCCTCGCCGCCTCGTCGCTGGTGGGACAGAGTCTCGGCATGCGCCGGCCAGACCGGGCAGAACGCGTGGCCTGGGCGGCGGCGCACCAAGCAGGGGGCATCAGCATCCTCATGTCGCTGGTCCTCGTCTTCGGTGCGCACCAATTGGCGGGTCTCATTCTGCCAAACCAACCCGAAGTCGCGAAGCTGGTCGCCAGCTTCCTCATTTACGTCGGGGCGACGGAGACGCTCTTTGGCTATGGCGCGGTTATGGTCGGCGCGATGCAGGGCGCGGGCGAGACGCGCGGCCCGTTCTGGTTGACGCTGCTGTCCATGTGGGGGCTGCGCGTGCCGATGGCCTTCGTCTTCGCCCTTCCATTCGGACTCGCTATGGGCGCGGAGGGCTGCTGGCTCGCGATGTCGGTCTCGCAGGCGATCCACGGGCTCGCCGCGATCTGGCTCTTCAGAATCGGGCGCTGGAAGGAGACAACGGTGTGAGCACCTTCTCGAACAGGTCCGTGATCCGTTCGATGTCGAACGTTCGTTCGGCATAGGCACGGGCGTTCAAGCCCTTTGCCTCGCGCCCCGCGCGGTCCGAGAGCAGCTCCTGCGAGGCTGCGACGAAGCCATCTTGGTCCAGGGGACTGACGACGAATCCGGCATTGTTCTCCTTAACGATCCTCGCGGCAAGGTTCTCGGGCGGCACCGCCAGCAGGAGCGCGCGGGCGGCGCAGAGGTAGGTCAAGACTTTCGAAGGCACCGAAAAGACCCCCGCGTCCGGCTCCAGGATCGCGACCAACACGTCGGCGGTCCCCAGCATGTCCGGCATGTCCTCGAAGGGCTGGAAAGGCAGCAAGACCACGTTCTTCAGTCCGGTCTCCCCGATGCGCTTCTTTAGAAACTCCACGCTCGCCCCCTCGGAAACAACGATCACCCGCACGTCCGGCTGCTCTTGCGCCCGCAGCGCAAGCTGGATGAGAAGTTCGGGGTTGTGCTTCATGCCGAGCGTGCCGCTATAGAGCACGTTCGTCGTGTCCGCAAGGCCGTGCTTGGCGCCCCAGGGGTTCTTCCGGTCGCGGACGGGCATATCGGCCAAAGGCGCCCAGTTCTCAATCACATGGACGCGCGATGGCTCGGCCGGGATGAACGGGCGGAAGTCTTCGGAGATCACGACGACCGCGTCGCTCTTCCGCAGGGCGGTCTTCTCCATGTTGATGTAGTAGTCCCCTACGAGGCCCCCGACGACCGGGATCTTCGCGCCGAGCAGACGCTTCACCGCTTCGCCGATTAGGTCTTGCACCCAGAAGACGAACTTGCCCCCGACGCGGTGGGTGGCCTTCTGCATCGGGACAAGCGCGTCGAGAGGGGTGTTCGCACAGAGAACAATGTCGGGCCGCATCTCCTCGATCTTGGCCACGGCCCTTCGTCCGTGCTCGATGTCGGCCTGGCGACGCTTCCTCATGTCCGTCTTGTCGAAGCCGCCGGGCAGGGTGATGGGAAAGCTTTGGAACATGGCTGGGTCGTCCTCGCGGCGGGCAAGCGCCCCTTTTGGCGTGAGGAACGAGCTGGAGAACGCATGGACGGTCTCGTGCCCGCGGCGGGCGAGGGATCGGCTCAGTTCCACCTGGAACGGGTGCCCGGAGAAATCGTGGACGAGGATTCGCATGGTCTCTCAGCAAAAGGGCCTGTCTTTATTGACAGGCCCCCAATTGTATGGATTTATCGGTTTCCTATGCCGGGACTTTAGAAGTCATCTGGTCATAGATCCAGGCGTAGGTCTTCTCCATTCCCGTGCGGAGCGAGATGGAGGGCTCCCAGCCCATGAGTTGCTTGATCAGGGTGTTGTCGCTGCTGCGGCCCCGAACGCCCTTCGGCGCGTCGAGGTTGTACCGGCGGTCCAGCTTGATCCCGGCGATGTCCTCGACCATGTCGACGAGTTGGTTGATCGAGACCATCTCGGCGCTGCCCAGATTGATCGGCTCAAGGATGTCGCTGGTCATGATCCGCCAGCAGCCGTAGGTGCAATCGTCGATGTACATGAAGCTGCGGGTCTGTTGCCCGTCGCCCCAGATCTCGATGCTGTGGTCACCGGAAAGCTTGGCCTGGATGACCTTGCGGCACATTGCGGCGGGGGCTTTCTCGCGGCCGCCGTCATAGGTGCCCCAAGGGCCGTAGACGTTGTGGAACCGGGCCACGCGGGTGCGCAGGCCGAAGTCCTCGCGGAAGTGGCGGCACATCCGCTCACTAAAAAGCTTCTCCCAACCGTAGCCGTCCTCGGCCATCGCCGGGTAGGCGTCTTCTTCCTTCAAACCGGGGTTGTCGACGGTGGTCTGCTTGTCCGCGGCATAGACGCAGGCCGAAGAGCTGTAGAAGAAGTTCTGGACGCCAGCGTCCTTGGCGGCCATCAGCATGTGGGTGTTGATCAGCACGCTGATCATGCAGAGGGCCTTGTTGTTCTCGATGAAGCCCATGCCGCCCATATCGGCCGCGAGGTTGTAGACCGTTTCGACGCCCTGGACCGACTCTTGGCAAGCCGGCAACTCTTGGAGGTCGAGGATCTTGTTCTCGGCGTACGGGTGAACCTGGTACCACTCGTCGAACGGCTTCTTGTCCACGGCGACGACGTGCTCTGCGCCGTGCTCTTTATGAAGGTAGTCGACCAGGTGACCGCCGATAAAACCGCCTGCCCCAGTCACCAGAACTTTTCCGGCCATGAGATTTAGCTTACCATGGCCGGTTTTCGGCTCCTGCCCGCAAGCCTACGGGATGGCACGGCTCTTTATGCGGAATGGGCCTGCTGGCGATCCTTCACGGGGGCTAAAACTTCGTTCACGAGCCGCAGGGCATGGACCGCTGGCGCAACATCATGGCAACGCACGACCCGTGCCCCGGCCGCCACGGCCAGGACTTGGGCGGCCAGCGTGCCCCATAACCGGTCGTGGTGGGCTTCCTGCCCTGTCGCCGTTCCGATCCACCGCTTACGGCTCAGGCCAACGACCAGCGGATAGCCCTTCTTAGAGAGCCAGTCCAGGCCCCGCATCAGTTGGAGGTTGTGCTCATAAGTCTTGCCGAACCCAAACCCGGGGTCGATCCAGATCTGCTCTTCCTTCAGCCCGCTCTCGATCACGGCCCGAGCCCGGCTGCCCAAGAACTCGCCGACCTCCGTGACCACATCTTGATAGGAGGGCGACTCCTGCATGGTCCGAGGCTCGCCTTGCATATGCATGAGGATGGCCGGGCAACCCCACTCGCGGCACACGTCCACCATATCCGCGTTCCGGAGGGCTGTCACGTCGTTGACGACCTTCGCGCCGGCTTCCAGGCAACGGGCCGCCACCGCGGGCTTGGAGGTGTCGATCGAAACGACATAGCCCCGGCTCGACAGTTCCTCGACCACGGGCACGACGCGCCGCAATTCTTCGTCCAGGGGGACGGGATCGGCCCCGGGCCGCGTCGATTCTCCGCCGACATCGATGATCTCCGCCCCCTCCTCGACCATGGTTTCTGCGCGGCAGACGGCGTCGCGAGGGGACAAATAGTTGCCCCCGTCGCTGAAGCTGTCCGGGGTCACGTTGAGGATGCCCATGATTGCGGGCCGGTCCGGGGGCAACTGGTACATCACCGCGCCTCCTTAAGCCCGAAGGAATCGTGCAATGTTGTCACCGCCTTCCTCAACTCCGACTCCGGGATCAGGCAACTAATCGAGAAGTCGCTGTCCGAAGTTTGAAGCACGGGAATCTGCTCGCCCTGCAAGGTGGTGAGGACCCGAAGGAAGACCCCCGGTTGCTGCATGTAATCATGCCCGACCAGTGAGACCATAGTACAACCTTCCTCGATGTGCATCCGCACGGTCGTTTGTCGACCAAAGCCGCGCAAAAGTTCCATTTGGCTCTGCACACCGTGGCTAGGATTCGTGCCTACCTGGAGCACATAGATTGCAGTTTCTTTGTCCACCAAAGGAATGACAAGTCCATCGCAAACGCTCCTGAAGTCGGCGAACTGTTCTCGGGGAACGGCGAAGCCGATGCTGCCCGGGCTCAGGTCGATCATGAAGAGGTTTATCATGTGCCGGGCGAGGATGTCGTACAGCTTTTCCGCGAAGAGCCGTCGGTGTTCGGGCACCAGGTCAGAGAGGCTGGTCTGAACGTGGACCAGCTTGCCGGAGTGGGTGACCCCTGTCACCCGGCGTCCCGGGAAGCGCTCGCGCGGCACGATCTCCGTCCCTTCGTCCTCGCTAAAGGTGTTCTTCACCCAGAGCGGGATGGCGAACCGCATGGCGATCTCCGCTGCCCTTGGGTGCAGGACTTTCGCGCCCAGGTGGGCGATCTCCGCCACCTCGTCATAGGTGACCTTCCGCAGGGTCGGCGCCTCCGGCACGAAGTCAGGGTCGGCCGTCTTGACGCCGTCGACGTCCGTAAAGATTTCCACGCGGTCGGCTCTGAGCCCCGCGCCAAGCGCCGCCGCCGTCGTGTCCGACCCGCCCCGGCCCAACGTCGTGAGCTCGGCCCCGGGCAGCCCACCCTGCGTCCAGACGCCTTGGAAGCCGCACACCACCGGGGTCAGCCCTCGGCGGAGGGCCTCGTGGATGCCGATCGGGTTTACGCCCAGGATGCGCGCGTTCCCATAAACCCCGTCGGTGCGGATGCCGGCCTGGCCACCGCGCAGAGAAATCGCAGGCTGGCCGAGGGCGGTCAGGGTATGCGAGAAGACGACGCTCGAAAGGATCTCGCCACAGCTCATCAGGAGGTCCATTTCGCGCGGCTCCGGCTCCACGGTCGCGTCCACATCGCGCAGGAGCTGGACAAGGGTGTCGGTCGCGTACGGCTCGCCCCGTCGGCCGATCGCACTCACGACCACCACCGGATGGAACCCTTGCTCGCGGGCAGAAAGGACCCGGAGGGCGGCGGCGGAACGCGCCTCGCGCGTCTTGACGCTCGTCCCGCCGAACTTCATCACGACGATTTTCATGCGCCCTCCGGTTCGAGCCGGGCCCGGATGGCTTCGGCGTCCTCGGCCGAGACGACCATCAGCACGCGGTCGTGCATGTCGCCCAGGTGGTCGATCTCTGCTCCCGTCGCAATGGTCTCGGAGACGATGCGCGCGATCAGTCCTTCCTCGTCGCGCATGTTCACCGCGTGCACCAGCACGACGGAGAGGCCCGGGCGCACCTTGTGTTCCGCCTGGATCCCTTCCAGCGCCCGGCGGATCGCGGACTCGGCCGCGTCGGGCGCGAGGAACGAGAGTCCGCCGCTCGTCAGCTTGAGGAAGTCGAGGCTGACCCCCGCTTCCGCCAGGGCCGTGAGAACCGCCATGGCCCGGTCCGATCCCGCGTCGAAGCCGCTCACATGCACCGACAGGAAGCCAGAGCGCACCTCGACCCGGTTCACCCCACGGCGCTTTTCGAACTCCGTCTCGGAGACGGCGCCCGGGTCGAACTCCGCCGTCATCTCTCGGCGGAAGGGAGCCTGCGAATCGGCGCTCACGCTACGCACGCCTCCGCCCGCTTGAAGAGTTCGGGGTCTATGGCTAGGCCCGAGGCGGCGACATTGTCGTCCAGTTGCTCGGGGCGGCTCGCGCCGACGATGACGCTGCTCACGTTCTGTTGGCGCAGGCACCAGGCGAGTGCGAACTGGGCCCAAGTGCAACCGGCCTCCTCGATGATCGGCCCAAGTGCCTGGATGCGCTCCAACTCCGCGTCTTCCAAGAACCTTGACATGAACTGGTTCGATGAGTCGTCCGCTCCGCGGCTGCCGGCGGGCGGCGGTTGGCCCGGCCTGTATTTGCCCGTGAGGATGCCCTGCGCCAGCGGAGAGAACACGACCTGGCCGACGCCCGCCTGCTCGCTCGCGGAGATCACCGCGCTCTCGATCTCGCGCTGGAGGAGGTTGTAAACCGGCTGGTTGCTCACGGGAAGGGTGCACCGCCAGGACTCGGCGACACGGCACGCGTCGACGATCGCGCCCGCCGGCCACATGCTGACGCCCCAGTAGAGCACCTTCCCCTGGCGCACAAGGTCGTCCACTGCACGAACGACTTCCTCGATCGGCGATTCCGGGTCGTGGCGGTGGAACTGGTAGAGGTCTATGTAGTCCAGCCCGAGCCGCTTGAGCGAATCGTTGCAGGACTCGACGATGTGCTTTCGGCTCAGGCCCCGGTCGTTCGGGGCTTCGCTCATCGGGAAGTAGCACTTCGTCGCGATGAAGAGGTTTCGTCGTCGCAGGTCTTTGACCGCGTGCCCGAGCGCTTTCTCCGCCTCGCCGAGGTTGTAAACGTCGGCCGTATCGAAGAAGTTGACCCCCAGTTCAAACGCGTGTCTGACGATGGCGGCCGTGGCCGACGAGTCTAAAGTGCGGCCCTGGGTGAGCCAGCCGCCAAGGGCAACCTCACTGACGCGCACCCCCGAACGACCGAGACGACGATAATGCACAAACCCGTTTTACCTAGCGAACTCGAACAGCAGTGCGCGGGGGAGACCGTCGTTCGACCCAAAGGCCTGCATTGGCCGCAGTTCCCCTCGGCGCACCGCGTCAGCTGTCAAGTATCGCCACCAAAGGTTGAGGTCGGAATGCATGAGGTCCGCTTCGACCGGGCCGTAAGGATCGCCGGGGGCGAGCCCCGCCGCCTCCATCCAGCGCCGCGTGAGCTTCGGGTCGACGATTCCCGGCGAGAAGTTCAAATATGCGTGGGTGAACCCCTTCTCCCGCATCATGCGGGCGTAGTCCGAGCCGCTCTCCATCGCCTCGTAGGGAATCCAACTGGAGTGGCCAGGATTCGCCCAGATGTAGCCCACGTCAAGGAAGTAGCCGAAGACCTCGTCGTAGAGCGCGACCTTGGTGCCTTTGGGCAGGGCATTGATCGTCTCGGCCGCGGTCGCGAAAGGCACGGCCCGTCTCCGGTATTCGGCCTGGCGCCCCTGGGTCACGACCTGCCAGTCCGTCGGCACCTGCCACAACCAAAGGATCGCGAGGGTGCTCGCAGCCTGGAGCGCGACCGCACCCTTCGCCATTTGCTTCCACCTGCCGTGCACGATCGCGCCTCCGGCCAAGACGGCGAGCGGCACCGCGACGATCGTCAGATAGCGGCTTTGCTGGCTGAGTAAGAACCACATCGCGAACTGGACGCCGAGCGTCGCGAGGATGAACCCTTCGCGGAGCGCCAGTCCACCCGGGCCGCGCCCCCGCGCCAGCCAGAGCAGGCCCACGAAAAGGCCCGCAAAACCAATCGAACCAGTCGGAAAGCCGCGCCCTTCGGTCTGCCCTGGGTTCACGTAACGCCCTGGGTTATAAGCAAGGCCGAAGACCGCGTGGCCTACGTGTAGCGGGGACTTCCCCACCCCGAAGGTCGCCTGTTCGCCCGCGTAGAGGTCGGCCCGCCACTTGTCCCACTCGCGGCCGCCGAAGATGCCGGGCAGGAAGGGATAGACCGGGTTGCCCGTATAGGCCACCGACTTCGCATACCAAGGAAAGGCAAGGACGAGGGCCAAGGCCCCCGCCAAGATCGCGCCCCGGAAACGCCTGGCTTGCGGTCCTTCGTCCGAAGGCGGCACGTCCGGCCCCCGCAGGAGCCAGCCCAATGTGACCGCGCCGAGCGCGAGCGCGACCTGCAGCCCGGTGTGCTTTGATCCGAGCGTGAATCCGAGGCAAAGGCCAGCCAGCGGCCATGCCCAAGCGTCGCCGCGCACCAGCGAGCCAGCGGCATAGCAGACCGCCAAGCCGGCGAAGAGCCCGTGCGCCACATCGATGTAAGCCGTGCCCGATTCCCACGCCACGACCGGCACCGCGGCGAAGGCCAACGCGGCCCAGCCTCCGGCCGCGCCCCCATACCAGCGGCGGGCAAGACCGAAGAGGGCCAAGGCCCCCAGAGGCAGGAAGGTCCAGGCGAAGGATTTGGCGCCCGGCTCGCCGCCCCACCGCAGGCCGAGCACGTAAAGGTTATCGATCGTGAACGGGAAGTTCGAGTGGTGGATGTTCTGGACGAACCCGATCTGGCCCTCGTGCAACCAGATCTTGGGCACGGCGAGGTGGTAGGCGAGCGTGTCCCAGTCGCGGGCGTCGCTCGGGGTCAAAACGGCCAGGAACGCAAACGCGCACGTCACCCCGACCACGAGCCAGGAGGCGGTCTCCTGCCAGCCGAGGCGCGGCAAGGGGGCGGGCGCGCTCCAATATCGCGCCGAGACCAAGATCGGCACGAGCCACACCGCGAGCGGCCACCATCCCAACGAGCCCGGGACGAGGCCGACGAAGAGGGTGAGGAGACCAACTACGGCAAGCCCGAGAAGCCCCCCGACGCCCCACTGCTCGGCCGGGTCCAGGCGCGGCGTGAAGCGGGCAAGGACGCCCCGCCCCGCCATCGTCGCCAACAAGGCGAACGCCAGCGTGGGAAGCGCCTCGGTCATGGGCCGCAGTATACGACGGGTTTAGTTGCCGAACCCAAACCCGCCGCCCACCACCTGGCCGCGACGCCCAAAGCCGAAGAGGTCCTGCATCGGCAGCGCCTTGATCCGGAAGAAGAACGCGACCGTCCGGCCAGACCGGAATCCCACCGAATTGTCGATGACCTCCAAGACGGCTTCCGTGCAGTGGAGGTCGTAAGTCAGCTGATAGTGCTGGGCTTCGAAGCGGCTGGTGTAGCCGTTGTAATCGACCAAGATGTTCGCGCCGATCTTGCCGAGCCGCAACCCGTCGATCTGCGCCGAGAGCCCCGCCCACGTCGATCGTTGGGCGTCATAGCGCGCGGCCATCACGAACCGGGTCCCGCCCCAGTCCAGGTTCGTGTCGAACCGGAGGTTCGACCAAACCTGCCGGAACGTGTCGTAGGAAAGCTGCACGCCCGCGTCCAGCTTGTTCCCCGTGTTCCAGCGCCCCCGCAGGTAGACAAACTGCCAAGGGACGACGCCACGGTCCGCTGAGAGAAGGTCGTAGCCCGTCTGACCGCTCAAGAGGACGGCCTTCGATGCCCGGTAGTCGAGAGAAAAGTTGAAGGCGTCAGACCGGCCCGTCGAGTCGATGGCGAGCGGCGTAAAGCCGAAGGGGCGCAGGTACCGATAGCTCACCCGCAACCCGGAATCGCGCGCGAAGCCGTAGCGCCAGTCGCCGTCCCCCGCGATCACGTACTGCGCGGTGTCGTCGCTATAGAGCCCCTGGCGGAACTGCACGCCTAGGTTCGCCTCGGAACGTCCCCTGGGAACGGCCAGGCGACGGCGCAGCCCCGTCTCGAAGTTGATCCGGGTGACGCGGTCGCGACTCGAGGCATCCACCAGTTCGCCGATAGACGCCGCAAAGGTGAACGGCCAAACCCGGCCCCACCGGGAATCGATGAGCCGCCCGGCGTCGGACCGCAGCGTGAGCATGGGCGTGGTATCGGTCGGAGCGAAGAAGTCTTGGCTGCTGCTCACCGGGATCGCACGCTGGTAGAGCAGGTCCGCGTCCAGCGAGCGCATCGGGGCGAGCGCGGTATAGCGCAAGTCGATGCGTTCCGATTTGGAGAGGTTCCCCCCCGAGTATTGCGAGTCGTACTGGGTCAGGGTCAGGTCGAGGTGTTGGTTGAGCGGCCCGATCCGGCGATCGTCGTTGATGCTCGTGGACTGGGAGACGGATTTGAAGCCCGTGGACTCGCTCCGCGTGAGCGTATAGCCCAGTCGCGAGTTGCCCCCTAGGAACGGAGTCGCATATTGGGCAAGCACGTTCCACAAGGTAGAATTGGGCGAGGTGAGGTAGTTCTCGCGTTGGAACGCCCCGTTCACGCTAAGCTGGCCGTCCCAGATCTTCTGCGAGTGGCGGCTCGTGACCACCGTGCTCTTCCGCGAACCGGTGAGCTGGTACGCGGTCAGGACGCCGTCCAGCCCGGCAGCCTTGTAGTTGTAGTCCACGCCCAGACCCGCGCCAAGCTTGGACATGAGGTCGACACGGTAGTCCAGGTAGCTCTCTCCCGGCAAGGGGGAGCCGAACCGCGTCTTCACGTAATAGCCTTCGTCGGGGCTCTGCCCCACTTCCGGCAAGTACCGTTCGCTGCGCTGCTCCAGCGGCACCACCAAGTACGGGATGCCTATGACGGTCTTGCCGAGCACGGAGAGGCGCACGTCGCGGAGCTCCGCCCTGCGCCCGGGCAGGATGCGGATGCCCTCGGCGTCCAGCGCATAGTGGGGGTGCTCCAAGTCGCAGGTCGTGAAACTGCCGTCCCTGACGGTGAAATCCCGCTGGCGTCCGCCGCCGCCGTCGCCCCGGAGATAGATCTCCCCGGTCGTGCGCTTCTGGACTGCGTCCGGCTCCAGCCGCGCCCTTGAATTGGTAAAGGCGAACGTGCGTTGCTTGAAATCGACGGTGATGCTCTCACCCGTGACCGTTTCAGAGTCTCCGTCGAGCTTGGCGTTGCCCTCGAGCGTGCCGATCTCCGAGACCCGGTCAAAGGTGACGCGGTCGCCTCGGAGCTCATAGCCTTTGTAGCTCGCCCAGACGTCGCCTTCGAGCACGGTAACGTCGCCGCGTGTCCGCGCCGTGCGGGCTCCGCGGACTTTGAACGTCTCTTCGCCGCGAGGCTTTGGCTCTGGAAGCTCTCTGGCGTCGCGCGTCGGCAGGCTGCGCAGCGCCCGGCTGAGGCCGGGAAAGATGTTCGTTTGCCCAAAGCTGGGTGCCGTCGCGAGCAGGAGAAGGCAGGCGGCCGCCGCCCTCCAAAGCCTCACTCAAGCCTCCTCACGAGGATCAGACCGACGAACAGGTACAGCAGGTTCGGCAGCCAGGCCGCGACCATAGGGCTCACCCAGTGGTTGCGTCCAAAGATCTCCCCGGAGATGACGTACAAATTGAAGTACAGCCAGACGAGGCCGAGGCTCACCAGCACGCCCATGAACGGTCCCGCACGCGCAAAGAGCATGGCGAAGACGGCCCCCGTGAGGCTGAAGACGAGGCACGAGAACGGCACCGCGAACTTCTGTTGGAGCGCGATTTCGAGCGCGGTCGTGGATTGCAACGCGGCCCGCCGGGATCGGATCGCCTCCTGTAGCGAGGCGACCGTCTCCTGGTCCGGAGTGGGAGGCGCGAAGAGGTCGGCGATGCGGATCGGTTCGTTAATGGGGACTTCCTTCTTCGTCTCCGCCGCGGTCAGGGTCGTGCCCCTAAGGTGGTAAATGGTCGGGGCGAGAATGCGCCAAACACCGTCCTTGTACTCGCCGGATTTTGCCCAGTAGAGGATGGTCTCGCCCTGCCGTGGGCGCTCGATAAGGAGGATCTCCGTGAGGAGGATCGTGCCCTGATCGCTCCGGGAGACGGTCCCAAAGCTGGCAGTGAACCGGTCGATCTCAAGCACCACGTTGGACCGGAACTGGGGCGCCGCGCCCAAGAGCCCGACTTCATTGATCAAGCGCGTGTAAGCCTTCGCGGCCGGAGGGACGAGCCTGTCCACCACCAGGAAATTGCAGGCGGCGACGACCGCCCCGCAAACGAGCACGGGAAGGAAAACGCGGAGCACTCGGACGCCGGCCGCGCGCATCGCCGTGATCTCACTCTCTCGCGCGAGCCGGCTGATCGCCAGCGACGCGCCGAGCGCGGCCCCCACCGGCAGCGTCATCGAAAGCCATTGGGGGAGCTTGAACAGCAAGAGCTGTATGATCGCGAGCGGGGGGATGCTCTCCAGATTGAACGTCTTGAAAAGGGCGATCATGTCGTTCGCCACGAAAAGCAGCGCGATGACGATCGTCCCGATGAAGAGCGGCACGGACAACTCGCGCACGACGTACCGGTCGAGCGTCTTCAGGCTTCCCTCCCCACCGTCCCTACGAACGACCTGATGAGCATGAACGCGCCAAGCCCGACTTGGACGAGCACGAGCGAAGCCGAAAGCGGGGGCGAGATTTGGCTGAGGGCCACCGCCGTCGGAAGCCCGACGATCACGATGAGGGCCGTGAGCCACACCGCGATCAGCCTGCGACCACTGCCGTGCGGCAACCACCGGCCCCTGGCCAAAGCCGCCGCGAAGGGCCGGCGGCACCCTTTGCAATAAAGCTCGCCTGCGGGATTCATTGTGCCGCAGGAGGGACAGCCCTCCGCGCGGAACAGGCGTGGATCGCTCGCGCCGGACCTCCACGCGTTCAGCAGGGAGTGCTCGCGCCGAAAGAGGCTCAGGGGCATGCTGGGGAGGACGGCTTCGACGATGCGGATGCCATGCCCCGTCATACCCCGCTCGACCAGTAGCTCTGCGAGACGAAATCGCGCATAGACGTTGTCCGGGTGCTTGTCGATCGCTTCCATGTACTTGTCGACCTGCTCCAGCGCGATGGACGCCATGGCGTGCCGGTGGGTAAAGACTCGGACGAACGGGAAGAAGACGATCGTGACCACCACCCCGCAGAAGATCAGAGGGGGGAGCCAAGGGGCGGGCGGCACGACCGTCAAGACGCCGAGTCCAAGCCCCATGCCGATCCCCACAATCCCGCTGAACCCGTCGATATCGCCCTGAACCAGCCAGCCCACCAGCGAGACGATCCAGATCGCGATCGGGATCCAAACGATGCAGGCGAGAAGCGCCGCCAACGGATCCGACGAAAGCCTCTCGACGAACATCAGCCCTTCTCGACCGGCAGCCCTTCCGTTTCTTCGATGGCCGGGGCTTCCGCCGGCTTTCCGTTCGTTTCGGCGGACGACTCCGACTTGCCCGCGTTCTTCATGTCCAGCTTCGGCTCTTCGCCCCTGAGCAAGCGGCCGATGTTCGCCTTGTGCTTCCACCAGACGTAGGCGACGAGGACGGTGTAGACGGCGAGGAAGAGCGGGGTCTGGCGGGTCAGGACGGCGAGGACCAGGACGCTCCCCGAACCGACGAGGCTCGAAAGGCTCACGATCCGCGTGAAGGCGAAGCTCAGCAGGAACATGCCGAACCCGCCGAGGCCGACCAAAGGCGCGAGACCAAGCAGTGAGCCAAAGCCCGTCGCCACTCCCTTGCCCCCCTTGAACCCGATGAAGGGGGAGAGCGAATGGCCGACGATCGCGGTCGCGCCGAGCAAGAGGGCGTGGTCCCGCAGCCCAAGAACGCCCAGCGGCTGCCCCGCCAGCACAATCGGGGCGAGCATCGGGGGCAGTGCGCCCTTCAGCACGTCGAGCAAGAAGACGAGGATCCCGAGCTCGCGGCCAAGGACGCGGGCGACATTGGTGGCCCCGATGTTTCCGCTGCCCGTCGCAGTGATGTCGACCCCGCGCGCTCTCGCGACAAGGTATCCGAAAGGCACGGCGCCGATAAGGTAGGCACCGATATAGGCGAGGATCAAGACCATCAACTTCCGAGGCGTGCCAAGACGGACTCTGAGACCGCGCGCGCCAGTTCGTTGTGGCCCTCGAATGCGGCCAGGAACGAATTGCCGTCGCTCATCCCAAAGGATGCCGCTAGCCGGCGAAGTTTATCCGGGTTCTCGGGCACGATATCGAGTTCGTGCCCCAATAGGGCGAGCCGGGTCCGTGTCTCGATGAGGAAGGCGCGCGCGTCCACGATCGCCTCGTGTTCGAGCGGAGAAAGGAGGTCGTGCTCCAGCAGGACGTTGAGGCGCTCGATCGTCGCCGGTCCGACTTCCGGCAGGGGCGAGCGCAGGAAGGGCAGGGTCACGCACCAGTCGATGTCGGTCAGGTTCACATGGCGGTGCCGGTGCTGCGCGGGCACGGCAGATTCGTGGTGCCGCTTCAGGTGCATCCAATCGGTCGTCGTGGCCTGGAAGCCGGGCAACCGCAACTGCGCGACAGGCGCGTCACCGATCGCTCGCGACCGGGTGACGGCCAAGAGGGCAGCCTCTTGCGATTCGAGCCCGGGCATCGGCAAGGGGGTCTCCAGGAACGCTCGCGCCACCCCGCCCGCGAGCCCGACCTCGGTCCGTGCCAGCGGAAAGAGGGGCCCCAGGCACTCCAGCACCGCCTCGCGCAGCTCCTCGCTCGGCGCGTTTGTCCCCGCGAACGCAGCCTCCAATCCCCGGTTCGGCACCGCTTCCCTCGCCGCTAAACTCGCGATGGCAAACAGGCCCGGCAGACCGAGCGACTTTAACGGCTGGTCCAGCCAGGGTGCGATGAGAGGGCCAAGTTCCCCTTCGGGCCGCACGATCCACTTGACCGTGGCCGTGAACCAGTCCGTCGCCAGGACGGGACGCTCCTCCGCCAGGGCCGCGACGAGATCGGGCCGGGTGGCGAGCCCGCCCGTCAACACGGGGGCATGCCCGACGACGGTGGCGAGGCCGGGCGCCCCTTCCCCCGCAACTTGGCACCGCATCCCCGGGAGGGCCGCCTCGAGACACTCGCCCAGGTCCTGCGGGCGGGCGGCAAAGCGAGCGGCCATTGCGGCGTTCGCGGCTGCCAAGGTGCCTGCGAACCGACCAAGGTCGCTCGACGCGCACAATTGGTCGACCACCCGAACAGGTTCGGCGACCATCCGGAGATAGCGTTCCAAGTTTGCCAAGGAAGCGTCCGGGTCGGGGGCGCAGTCCGTCCATTGTGCGAAGAGGCGGCCCCAATCTCGGGGTGCCAGTCGGGCGAATCGGGCGAAGACCGCGGACGCGGCCTCTTCGTCGCGGAAATGGCTCATGCCAGAGTCACCTCCGCGAACCAAGGACACCGGTCTTGGAGAGGGCACTTTCCGCAGAGCGGCGCCTTCGCCTGGCAAAGGATGCGGCCGTGCTGGATGAGCGCGATATGGAACCGAAAGGAGACCCCCTGCGGCACGATCGCGAGCAGATCGTCGTGGGCTTGGTCGGCCGTCCTCCCGGGACGCAGGAGGCCGAGCCGCGTCGAGACCCGGTGGACGTGGGTGTCGACCGGGATCAGGTGCCGCCCAAAGCTAAAACAGAGCACGATGGAGGCGGTCTTGAGCCCGACGCCGGGCAGGCTCAGCAGCCAGTCCCGAGCGGCCAGGTCGGACATGGACTCTAGCGGCTCCAGGGTGTAACCGCCGAACCGCTCGCGGATCGTGCGCAGGCACCCGCAGATGCTCTTTGCCTTCTGGTTCGTGAGCCCAGCCTGGCGTATGACCCCGGCCAGCTTTTCCGGTCCCAACGCCTCGACCTCCGCCCAGTCCGGATAGGCGGCCCGGAGGCGGGTGAAAGTCGGAAAACTGTTCGCGTCCGCCGTGTGCTGGCTCAAGATACAGCTCACCAGTTCTTCAAGCGGGTCGAAGCGGGGCACGAAGCGCGAGCGCCCGTAAAGGGACTCCAGCGTCTCCAAGAGTTCTTGGGTCGGGATCACACTTCCCCGGTAAGGGGCCTTTGGACGCCGGTTCGCCGTCTTCGGCATCGCTCCAAGGATACACTCCCGGCCCGTAAGCGTGGTCGGCGTAAAGATAGGGTAGGCGTGATGAGTTTCAAGCGTATAGGCGTGATCATGGCGGGTGGCTCGGGCGAGCGCTTTTGGCCCGTCTCGACCAAAAGCCGTCCAAAGCAGTTTCTGCGGCTGACGTCGCCGGAGAAGTCCCTGCTCGCAGAGGCGGCCGACCGGGCGAGCGAGCTCTTCGGGGTGGAGAACACCATCATCGCGACCGGGCTGCACCTCGCGGAGGCCTCGCGGGCCGAGTGCGCGTCTCTTGCCGACACCAACGTGCTGGCCGAACCCGCCAAGCGCAACACCACGGGTTGCTTGGTCTGGGTCGTGGCGAACCTGATCGCCCAATCGCCCGAAGCGGGCGCGGACATTTCCATGGCGGTGCTCACGGCCGACCATCGCATCTCGCCCCCGGCCGCCTTCCACAAGACAGTCACGACCGCCCTTGAGACGGCGGAGCGGACGGGGGGCCTCGTGACGATTGGCATCCGCCCCACCCGCGCGGAAACGGGGTATGGCTATATCGAGGTGGGCGAACCCGACGGCGACGCCTTCCAGGTCGAGAGCTTCCGCGAAAAGCCGGACGCTAAGACCGCGATCGTGTTCGTTTCGAGCGAGCGGTTCCTGTGGAATTCGGGCATGTTTTTCTGGACCGTCCCCGCCTTCATGGCGGAAATGGAGCGCGCCCAACCCGAGATCGCCGCGGTAATCCGCAAAATTGCGGGGCACCTGAGCAAGGGTGAGAATGATGCGGCGGTCGCGGCCTTTGAGTCCCTGCCGAGCATCTCCATCGACTACGCCCTCATGGAGAAGGCGGAGCGGGTCTGGGTCGTGGCGGCCGACTTCGACTGGGACGACCTCGGCGCTTGGGACTCGCTTTCTCGCAGCTACGACGCCGACGAGCAGGGCAACGTCGGCCTCGGGAGCCAGCGGCTGATCGAGGTGAAAGACTCCGTCGTCTACAACGAGTCCGAGACACACGAAGTCTGCCTGTTGGGCGTCGAGGGGCTCGCCGTGGTCGTGACAAACGGGATCGTCATGGTCTGTCCGAAGGACAGGGCACAAGAGGTCAGGAAGTTTTCAAACCCAGGTTGATCGTTTCGAAGAGCTCTAAGATCGAACCGCCCTCATATAGGTAACCGTCGATCCCCGCGGCATGCGCGGCGTCAATATCCCTTTGGCGGTCGCCAATGAGGAAAGATCCTTCTTTGATAAGTCCAAGTTCCTGAACTGCGGTGTTTATCATTTCGGCCCCCGGCTTACGCGCCGGGCACTGGTGATGGTCCAAGTGGGGGCAGTAATAGACCGCGTCAAGATCCAAGTGTTCGGCCATCCATTGGCTCAGCGCGCGTACATCTTGGTCGCGATAGAGCCCCCGCGCCACGCCGGACTGATTGGTGACGACCACAACCGCATAACCCGAAGCCTTTGCCTTTGCGACGGTCTCGTGAATGCCAGGCATGAACTCGAAATGCTCAAGTTTGAATACGTAACCTTTATCCACATTAATGATGCCATCGCGATCCAGGAACAGAGCTTTGCGGTTTAGCTGAGGGGCCGTTTTCAGGGGTTCCGCCGGGCAGCCTGGCCTGCCCAGAAAAGGCGAACTGGGCAACGGGGTTTCGGCGATCTCGCAAAGGATATGGCCAAGAAAAATGTGCATTTCTTGGACTTGAGCGGAACTGGCGCCCGGGGCCGCAAGGCACAGGTCGGCCTGCTCGGCGAGCGGGTTCGGCGCTGCCCCCGTCATCGCGACCGTTGTAAGCCCCTTTGCCTTCGCCGCTTCGCAGGCCGCGAGGACGTTCGGGCTCGACCCGCTTGTGCTGAGGCACACGAGCACGTCGCACGGATTCCCGATAGCTTCGACTTGACGTGCGAAAACGTGTTCAAACCCATAGTCGTTGCTGACGGCCGTGAGCACCGACGTGTCGACCGTGAGGGCGACGGCAGACAAGGCGGGACGGTCTTGTCGAAGGCGCCCTACGAACTCCGCGGCGAGGTGTTGGGCATCGGCCGCAGAGCCGCCATTCCCGCAGAAGAGGACTTTGGCACCGGACTGCACGGCCAACCGGATGCGGTCCCCGACGAGGGCCACTGCCTCTTCCGGGGGCAAAGCATCGAGCGCTTCGCGGTGGAGGCGAAGCGCTCGAGACAGCACAGTTTCGGCCCGGTCCACGGCCGTCACCGACTAGATCGCGGCCCGGGCTCGGGAGGTGGCCAACCTGTCTTTGTTGATCACGACACCCACGATATTGCCGCCGGCGAAGTCGATCATGCCGACCGATTCGCGCATCTGCGTCTTGGACGGCCCTTCGAGCTGGGTGATGAAGACCACGTCCTTGGCCGCGTGGACCAGGGACTGGGCGTCGGCGAGACCGAAGGAGGAGGGCGCGTCGATCAGCACGTAGTCCACCTGGCCCTTCAGCTTTTCGACCAGCTGTTTCATCTGTTCGGAAGCGATGAGCTCTGTCGGATTGGCCGCGTCCGCGCCCGCCGTGATGACGGCCAGATTGGCGATCTCAGTCGTCTTCAGCGCCTCGTCGGCCGTGATCTTGCCTTCGAGGACCTCGGTCAGACCCTTCTCACGGGCGGTCTTGAAGAGCTTGTGGATTCCCGGATTGCGGACGTTGCCGTCAATGAGCACGGTCCGCTTTCCTTCCAGCGCCATCGCGACGGCAAGGTTGCCGGCCACGGTCGTCTTACCTTCCCGGGGCACGGAGCTTGTCACGACGTAGGCTTTGCCGCCTGGGGCGTCTCCGCCCATCAGGACAATGCTGTTCCTGAGGACCCGGTACGCCTCAAACGCCCTTGCCTTCTGCGGGTCCGAAATGAGCGGGTCCCGAGAGGACGAGCGGATCGGCACGCGGCCGAGAATATCCTTCTCAGCGATCGCGACCGCTTCCTCCGTGGTGTTGACCTTATCGAGCTGGGTGTCGCGGATCAAGGCTGCGGCGACGCCGAGGACGATGCCACCGAGGAGGCCGAGAACCATGTTAAGGACGATGTTCGGTCGGATCAATCGCGCCGGGGCTTTACCGGTCAGGTTTGTGATGGGTTTCGGAAGGTCGTTGCTGCGCAAACGGATCGCGTTCTGAGTCTCAAGCAGCCTCTGGACGACCAACTGGCTTTCACCGATCCTCGTTTCCAGGCTACGAAGCTTGGCGAGCAGCGGGCCGAGGTTTCGAACGGCATCCTCACGTTGGGCGACGACTTGCTCCCATCTTTCGACCTGGGCGCGGGAAGCGTCGACGACGGCTTGCGAAGTCCGCATAGACCTCTCGAACTCGTCGCGAAGGGGGTTCCGGGTGTTCGTGTCGGCCGAGACTTTGCGGTTTTCGCGAACTTCCTTCAGCCTCGCTTGCTGAGCGGAGATCTGAGCGTCCAAGCGCTTGATCCGCTCGCTGTCCTCATAGTTGTTGACGAGGAGGGCGTCCCGGGCATTGTTAAGCTGGGTGAGGGTGTCCTCCGCCCTTTCGATCGCCTCGACCCGCGTCAAAGTTGTCGGATTGGCGACGGTGGGCGAAGTGGAGTTGTACGCCTCTCGGGCCTGAATCAGGGCGGCCTGTGCGCCATCGTAGCCGGCTTGGGCTTCCGAGAGCTTGCGTTGCGCCTCGGCCAACTGACCGACACGGACGTCCGATTCGGTCTTGCTGTCGCCGATCTGGTTCTGGGACCGGAAGTCGGCGAACTGCTGCTCGGCTTCTCGCTGTCGCAGGTGCTCTTCTTCGAGACGGCCGTCGATGAACGTCACGGTTCTGCTCACCTGGTCTTTCTGCTGTTCCTCGACGTACTCCGCGTAAACGACCGGCAGGGCCTCGCCGAGGGCGCGGGCCACATCCTTGTCCTCGGCCTCGACCGCGATGAGGACGTTGTTCGTAGTCTGCACCTGGGTGACGGTGACCTGCGGGAGCCGGTCGAACTCCTCCTGGGTCAAAACTTTGGGCAAGGGGTAGTTGATCCGGGTGAGGGCTTTGTAGCGAAGGTCAAAGCTCTCCATGATGGCGATCTGGGTGAGGACGTCGTACCTAAAGTTCGACTGTGCGATCGCTCCAACAATGTCGTCGGGCCGGTTCGGGTTCGCCTGGGTCGGGCCGTCGACGAGCACCAAGGAAATGTGCTGATAGGCCGGAGGCATAAGAAGCGAGACCAGGCCGGCCACGGCAAGCCCGAGAACCACCATGCCGATGACCAAACCTCGGCGACGCCGGAAGAGAGCAAGGAGCTCCTTGATCGATAGGTCGGTCAAGGTCGCCGACTGCATCTGCTCTTTATTCATTCCTACCTCTAGTACTGTATCGGCCTAAATCCCTGGCCCCAGCAAGCCCTATAGGGCTCCCTCGATTTTATACCCGAGCCTTACGACCCGTCCCGCACCCGCATGGTTCTTGGGGTTCGGCCGTTGCCAGCACCACTGCTATAGACGGCAAAAAGGGGGAAGTGGAACCACACGGACATGAAGGCACGGAACCATCAATTTCGCGCTACCTTGCTTCTCGCCCTGGCGCTCGGAGCATTCACCCACGCCTACTCGCAAGACCGCCTCTTTGTGTCCCCTGACGGGAACGACAGCTGGGACGGAACTTCCAAGACCTATAAGGGCGGCACGGTAGGCCCGAAAGCGACCTTGATCGGGGCCCGGACAACCATCCGCCAACTGAGGGGCGTCGGGAAGCTCTCGCCAAAGGGAGTCTGCGTCACGGTGGCGCCTGGCCGATACGTCATGCCGGCAGGGCTCAGCCTCACCTCGCTCGACGGCGGCACGAACAAAGGCCGCATGGTGTGGAGGTCCGAAGTCCCAGGCAAGGCGATCTTGGACGGCGGGCTCCCCGTCTCCAACTGGGTCCGGGGGGTGGGCCCCCAGTTGAACAAAGTCCGGGAAGACCTCCGGGCTAACGTCTGGGTCGCAGACCTCTCCAAGAGCGGAATTACGGAGACCGGATTCATGTCCCACTTCGCCTCGAACTGGGATGCCACCCCGACGGCCGCGGAACTGGTGGTGAACGATCAGGCCATGACCTTGGCCCGCTATCCGAATGGCCGTTGGGCCCGCCAAGAGGCGGTTGCGCCCGATAGCACTAACAGCAAGCCCGCGATCGTCACGGAGATCGACCAAGCGCGGACCCCGGCCTATGTCGGCAACGGAGAACAGGACTTCGACCAAGACTATTGGGTGCGGTGGGCACCGAACCACCGGCTCTTCTCCATCTGGCAGGAACGGGTGGCCAAGATCAGCGGCTCGACCCGGACGCTCCAAGCCGTCCTCCAAGGCGGCGACATGAACGACCCTGCCCGCCGGGCTCTCTGGGACCCGGAAAGTCCCGGGCGCTGGGTCCTGGTCAACTCGCTCTTCGAGCTCGATACGCCTGGCGAGTACTACATCGACCGCAACCGCAACTTCCTTTACTACTATCCGCTCCAGCAAGAGGCGCCGACCGATGCCGTGCTCACGATGGCGACCCAACCGGTCTTCGGCGTGACGTCCGCGGACTACGTCACCATCCAAGGGTTCACGATCCAGAACGGCCGTCAGGATGGCGTGCGCCTGAGCAACTCCATGGGCTCCCAGGTGTACGGCCTGACCGTCCGGAACTGTGGCGGGTACGGGATCCGGGTCACGCAGGGCCGGGCGGTCACGGTCCGCTCCTGCCGGGTCACCGGCGTCGGTGAGACCGGTGTCTCCCTCTCGGGCGGGGACAGGGCCCTCCTAAAGAGCAGCGGCAACCAGGTCCTCAACTGCCACATCTGGGAAACGGGGCGGAACAACCCGTTCTATCGCCCTGGGGTCGAGATCCTTGGCATGGGCTGCCGGGTGAAGAACAACACGATCCATGGCATGGACCACCAGGCCATCTACTTCGAGGGCAACGACCACCGGATCGAGCGGAACGAGATTTACGATAGCGTCCGCGACGCCTTGGACTCGGCCGCCATCTATGGCACCCGCGACTTCACCTACGGCGGCAACGTGATCCGCGAGAACCTGCTCTACAACATCAGCAAGCGCATCACGGGTTACCACATCAACCACGGCATCTACCTGGACGACATGCTCAGCAACACCATCGTGGAGCGGAACATCTTCCGGGACATGGAGCAGCCGATCCAAGTCGGCGCGGGCCACTACAACATTGTCCGCTTCAACGTGATGATCGATTGCGTCGGTGGTATCCGGATCGACGACCGCGGCCTCCAGATGCCGGCCGAATGGTTCGATTGGCCCCGAACGCTGGCTAATAGGGTTCCCTGGCAGGGCTCGCCCTGGAAGCGCCGCTACCCCAACGTCTTCAAGATCCTGACCGCGGCCGACTATCGGACCCCGACGGGCAACCAAATCAAGGCGAACGTCTTCCTGCGCTGCCGAACGGACGTCTCGAAGAGGCTTTGGGGCATCCTCGAGATCTGGGGCGTCAACCAAGATCCAAAGAACTGCACCGTCGCCGACAATATGGGCACGATGGTCAGCCCCTTCCGCAACGAACCCATGGGCGACCTGACCGCCGTCGCCGGGAACGACCTCCCGCGCCGAGGCTATCGAACGATCCTGCAGAGTTGGGTCGGCGTGCAAAACGACACGTTCATGCGGTCCGAAGACCACGGTTACCGCAGAACCCGTCGCCCCTGATCAGCTCGGCGGCGCGACTGAGCCCGGAGCTTCGGCTCCGGGCTCGTTTCCTTCTCCCGTGATGACGCGCTCCTTTAGCGGTCGGCACGGGTTTCCCGCACACACGGTCCAAGCGGGCATATCCTTCCCCACCACCGACCGGGCACCAATGACGGCGCCATCGCCGATGGTGACCCCCGGCCCAACAAAGCACTCCGCCGCCAGCCAAGCCCGCTCGCCGACTGTGATCGGCTTCGCGACCAACTGAAAGTTCGGTGTCGTATAGTCGTGCGTCCCTGCGCAAAGGTGTGAACCTTGGCTGACAATGGCGCGGTTACCGAGCTTGATTGTCGCCATGGAATAGAGGTTGACGTCGTCGGCGACCACCACGTAATCGCCTAGTTCAAGGTTCCATGGGGCCCAGATTTGGCAACGGGATCGAACGTTGCAACCTTCCCCGATCTTGGCGCCGAACCATCTGAGGACCGTGATGCGCCACCCTTTGAGCTGCCTTGGGGTCCATCGGAACAAGAGACGGTAGGCGATCATCCAGACAAGTCTTCGTTTTCGGTTCTCAAGGCTAAAGCTTGGCCCCGTGTAGAAGTCTGCACCCTCAATAACGTCGAATTTCCCGACCTTCAACGAGTTGCCTCCAGCTTTTCAAGCAAACTTTCCGCTGCTTTCGTAATCTCAAATTTATCGCGGAAACACTCTATCGCGTTGTCCGCCATCCGTTCCTTTTCTGCCGGACTCATTGCCAGCCATCTCTGCAAGAGCCTGGTCGTTCCGGGGCCGTCGTCCGGTTCGACCAGTCCCGCCCCGTCGGCCTCGATCTCCCGCCAAATGTTCACCTTGTCCGAGATCAGCACCGGACGGCCACAAGCCAAAGCTTCCGCCACCACGATGCCAAAATTCTCTTGGTGCGAAGGCAGGACAAATGCCTCGCAGGCCGCATAGGCGCCCCATTTCAGCTCGCCGGTCAACATGCCGGGATAGAAGACACGATTGTCGACGCCCAAGCGCTTGGCCTGCTCCTTGAGCTTCGGCATAAGGTTCGTCTTATCTGGCCCGGCAACGACAAGTTGAAGCAACGGATCGCTATCCGAGACCTTTGTGAAAGCCTCGATTAAGAGGTCGATGCCCTTCTTCTCATGGATCCGAGAAAGGTAGAGGAGAATCCTTTTCCCTTCCAGCTCCGGGAATTTCTCTAAGAACTTCGTGCGCGCGTCGCTCAGGTCGACGTCTGGACCCGCCGTGCCATAGTTGACGACAATCTCGTTCACTTTGTACGGCTTAAAGGATCCGCGCGCCAACACTTTCTCCTCTTCACAGGTGAAGAAGACCGCCCGTGCGTCGCGTAAGACTCGGTACTCGGCCCAAGGCCAGTAGAGTGCCTTCTTCAATTTTTTTAGTGGATAAGTGGCATTGAACCAAGGATCGAGCATCCCGTGGGTGAACACATAGTATGGAGTGCTTTTGCCCCTTAGAGCCTTCCAAGCGGCGAAGCTATGGTACTGCCAAATGCCGTTTACGATAACGACGTCGTATTCGGCCGCGTGGTCACGGATCCACTCGACCACGCCAGGCGCATAGCTGTAAGTTCCCTTACCGGGCCCGAGCGCATAGACTTTAACCGGGCAGTCTTTGACCCACTCGTCATCCGGACCGTCTAGCGAAGCGATCTCGATGACATGGCCCATGGGTCGCAGCACGGCTTCACGTTGTTTCACTCCCTCAACGGGCCCGCCGCCCGCTGGGTTAACCGACCAGATGACGTGAAGAATCCGCATCTACCCAGATTCTGGCACGCTGACCGCCGCTGTCAAGGTTTGACGAACTCGTTATAGATCAGACGGGCCCAGCCACGGAGCGACCGCTCTCCTCCGCCTTGTTGCTGCCCCTGCAGCCATTCCCGAACCGGGATCATGAACCCGGACTTCGGCCTGTTAAGCACCTCGTCCGGCAACGAATTGCAGGGTGTCCGGGCCATATCGTCCTTGGTCGGAACCGCCGGCGTCCCAAAGTACGGGGCCATGGATCGGAACAGCTTGACGTCAACGAACGGAACTCGAATTTCAATAGAGTGCGCCATTCCCGCCCAATCGCTATCCCGCAGAAGTCGATTCTTCATGTACCACGTCGTCTCTAACAACGTCATGCGCGTCCGAGCGCTAGAGGCAGGTGAGATTGTTTCCTCTAGCCGGGCTAGAGACTGGAGCTCAGACCATCCGATGCGGACCATATCGGGGTCAAGGAGTGACGGCAACTCCCAGGGCATGTAGAGCCCTCGTCTTAAGAGATAAGCCCCGGGGAAACTTGTCCCATACTCCAGCAAACCCGCATATTTTGGCGAAGTGAAGTGCGGGATAATACGTCCCGAGACAATTCTGAACCAGACCCCTAGGACAGGAATGGATTTCCAACGCCTTAGTTTGCTTACAATGTAAGGGACTTGCTCAAAAGAAGGGTAGCCACCGAACAGCTCGTCGGCGCCCAATCCGCTTAGGGCGACTTTGATCCCACTTTCTTTCGAGACCTTGCTCACAAAGTAGGTGTTTGCACCATCCACGGACGGCTGGTCCATCACCTCAAAGATGTTGCTCAAGTCATCCCGAAAGTCTCGCCCGACGACCTCGCGCAAGATGTGCGGCGCCCCATAGTGCTCGGCGATTTTCGAAGCGAGCGGCGCCTCGTCTTCGGGCTTGCCCGAATACTCCTGGAAAGCTAGCGTCAGTGCTGTAGGAGGCTGACGATTGACCTCCGTCGAGAGTCCCAGAAGGGTCGCAGAGTCCCTGCCAGCCGAGAGAAAGACGCTCACCGGGACGTCCGAAACAAAGTGGTGGCGGACGGAATCCAGGAGCGCGACGCGGAGGCATTCGCGCATCGCATCAGGATCTTTCTCGCGAGCCGTGCCCTCTGCCCTTCCCATCTCTAACGGCAATGAGAAAAAGGTGACTTCTTCGCGCGGCCCATACTGGTCGACCCATAGAGACTTTCCCGGTTGCAGTTCCCTTATGTGCTTGTAAAGCGTGAAGGGCCCGCGAACATTTCCCCACAGGAAGAAGCCGACGTGGCCTGCGGGTTCCGGGTCGGTCGGCACGAGGTTCGATGCAAGAAGCGCTTTGACTTGGGAAGAAAAAACGATCTTGTCCTGCAACCTCGCAATGTACAGAGGCTTTATGCCGAAATGGTCCCGGGCGATAAATAATCCCTGGCGTTTCTCATCCCAAATAGCCAGGGCAAACATGCCCCTTAACTTGTCGCACATCTCCCGGCCGTAGACCGAATAGAGATGGAGCAGAACCTCGGTGTCGCTATCTGAAACGAACACATGTCCGCGCGATTCAAGGTCTGAGCGCAGTTCTCGATAGTTGTAGATCTCGCCGTTATAGGTGATCGTCAAGCCTTCTTCCGGCCAAGACATCGGCTGGCTGCCATTCTGGGACAGGTCGATGATCGCGAGGCGGCGGTGACCGAAGCCGGTGGAACCAGAAGGCGACGTCCAGATGCCCTCACCGTCCGGACCTCTCACGGCCATGCATTTGCACATTGCCTGCAAGGGTTCTGTTCCGAGTTTCTCACCGGAAGCCCTAAAGACAAAATAACCAGCGATCCCGCACATGCAATCTTTAGCCCTCGATTGTAACCTGAATTAGAGTCAGTGAGTCAGGCCAGGGACCCATACAGAGTCACATAGTCCCCAACCATGCGTTCGGTAGCGAACCGCTTTGCATTTTGGCTACCTTTCTCACGCAAAGTCTCTCTTTCGGACCAATTGCCCGTAATATATTCAGCGGCCCTTACCGGATCTAGGGGATCGAAGTACACACAGGCGTCGCCACCGACCTCGGTCATTGGTGCTTTGTTCGAGGTGAAGACAGGGCAGCCATACGCTTGGGCCTCGATGATCGGAAGGCCAAAGCCCTCCTGCAACGACGGAAAGACCAGAGCGTCTGCACAAACGTAAAGGGCCGCGACGGTCTCGTCCGTCGGCCGTACCACCTCGAACAGGCACGTCTCCATGCCCAGCTTGTGGACATGGCCTTGGAGCTCTTCATCGAACGCATGGCCAGCCATGAGGAACCGCATGCTTTCGAATCCCGGCCTTCGCGAAAGTTCACGAGCGATCGAGACAAAGCCGACCCTGTTCTTATAGGGCGAGTTCCCGCCGACATGCAAGATATAGGGTTTGTCGGCCGGGATCTTAAGCCTGGCAAGATCGGCTTTGGCCGCTTCCCTCGTCATGTCGAAAAGTGGCCGGTAAAAACCGTTCAAAAGTACAGACACTTGGTCGTCCCTTACGATGTTCAATCCGAGGAGGTCTTCAAGGGTGGCCTCTGAGGCACATGCGATATGTGTGGCCAATGGTATTGACTTTTTTATCCATGCTTGCAGTTTCTGCCCAGTCGGGCCGACGACCCACCCTTCTATCTGTCCCATTGCCGCACGGATGGGCAAGACGTCGTGGCAAGTCAGAACCGAAGGTTTTCCGCCCGCATGGGCGAGGTACATCGCATTCCCTTGGTCGCAGATGTGCACGACATCTACACGCTTGGCCAACGACCTTTGTTCGCGCGGATAGAGAATAAACTTATCGACATATCCGCGCCACTTCGCGGTCTTTCCGGGGTTAAGGCCAAAGCGCGGCTTGGGCTGGCTCGCAACGACGCACACATTAAACCCAGGTAGGTTCTGAATGAGGCAGTCGTAAAAGCCCAACATACTGTACTGCTTGTCCGGCACATAGTTGCCGACAAGCATCACCTTCAGCTCCGCCTTGGACTTCACTGTTCCTTGCTAAGAGCCAGGTTGGGTTTCTCGTAGACGAACGGGGCCTCACGCAGCCGCTTGGTAAGCGTCCGGGCGATCAACACCAAGGGTAACGTGACGAGAATGAAGTAGATCGGGTTCTGAACGACGTTAAGGATTTGCGCTTGAATCGTACCTTCAGAGAAAATCCAAGTCGTCGTAAAGGCAAGCGATGCGACGTAAATGTTCCTCCAAAGGTTGGTGTTGAACATCAACGAATACACGGTGAAATAAGCAAGCGCGATAAAGTACGAGAAGAAGAAGACGCCTGGGAACCGGAAACTGCCAAAAGCATCGACCATGAAGCTCAGGGTGATCTGGGTGTAGTAGTCAGTCTTGCCGACGATGCCCTCTCCCCGATGGGCAATGGAGTTCGAAGTGCCGAAAGCTTCTTTGCGCGGGTTAAGGATACGCGGCAAGATCATGACGAACCCTGCTTCCGTGGTCTCCCAACCGGTCGTCCGGCCGCGGATCGTAGCGTCGACGATCTCGTCGTTAAAGATGATCTGGCTGTACCTTTCCAAAGTTGGTAGAGGTTGACCGTAGTACCGCAACCTTGTAATACTCCAAGGTTCGCTAGGATTTGGCTTGGTCGTTTCCGATTGGTACTTGATAGGGTCGACGGCAACGTCGAACAGCGTCGAGAAAGCTTTGGCAATGCGCTGGTCCAGCGTGCCGATGCGGACCTTACCCTCGCCGCGAGCATAAAGGGAATACGGGAAGATGATGAACTGGAAGGCGTATGCGGCCAAGAGGGCGATCACGTAGTGTTTGACTTTTAACTTAAACCTGAACGCTAAGAGGGTCAAGCCAAATGTGACAAGCGCGCTGGCTGTGTCCGCGCGAATCGCAGTGATGATCCCGGCCAAGATCGGTACAAGGATCGCGATAGCATTGACCCATCCGACGCACCGCTTTCCTTCAGACCTGACGATGACCGCCGCCGTCCCGCAGGCCACGGCGAGGGTCGGTAGGAAAGTAAGGGTCCTCAGCGGGCCGACGAAGCCGCCGACGTAAACACCGCCCGAAGCCCCTTCATAGACGCCGAACCGGGCAAGGATGAAGAATCGAGCGAAGGCGATCAGCGTCAGTATCCAGGCCAAGACGATAAGCGTACGCCCATCTGTTATAGGAGGGAACAGCGGCCGCGCCCGGTCGATCCGTAAGGCCTTAAAGGTTAGGGCTCCCAGCAGAATGCCCAACATCCCCAGGCAGTACATGCCCATGGTTTCGATCGGCCATTTCAGAGGAACGTCGGCTGGTTGTAAGAACCAGGCTTTGGCGATCTGGGACACGACCACCTGCTGGGCTGCGAGAATAAAGACGCTGAGCCCTAGAAGGTTAAAGACACCGCCCAGAACGCCTATGGTCGCGCCAGATAGCCATACGAAGAGCATGACCATAAGCGCGAAAAGGATGTCGGTGCCCGTGATAATCTGAAAGGCACAAAGGACTAAGGAGAAGCCGAAAACACCCATAGCCCATGGGGTTACGCGCCCTATTCCTCTGTGAACAGTTGGAATAGCCTCTGCGGCTACCTGTGCCATTCGCTCCTTAGTTTACTCGGGCCGCTTGCGCGACCCGGTTAGATTATCTCCCTAAACATCGCTTCAATGTCGTCCCCGTATTTGGTCCAACCCCCAATCTGGGCGACTCGAGTCTGCGCAGCCTGGGCCATTTGGCGCTGGAGGCCGTGGTCGGAGGCCAGCGTCTGCAACCGATATGTCAAGGCCTCATCGTCGCGAACCGGAACAATGAAGCCCTCCTTACCATCCTCGAAGAGCATCGCGGCCCCCGTGTGGTCGGTCGCGATGACGGGAGTTCCACAAGCCATTGCTTGGCTCATGACGACGCCGTAGCCGTCTTCGATGCTCGGAAGCACGAGGACATGGCTTTTGCTCATATGGTCCTTCAGTTCCGACTGCTTGATGTGCCCCGTCGCGACGACGGACATCTTTGAGGCATATTCGTTCAACAAAGGCTGCATCTCTTTGTTGATATTGCCGATTAGAGTCAAGCTCTTTCGGTCGTGCCTAACCCTCTCGAAAGCCCTAAGAAGGTGCGGCACGCCTTTGCGCAGCATCACGCCGCCCACAAAGATGACGTCGAACCGTTCGGGGTCAGGGGGTTCGGTCGGGAAAAACTTGCTCAGGTCGATGCCGTACGGGATCAACCTGAGCCGGTTTCTGTCAAAGCCACGCTCCAAGAACGAATTGAGCGCGAACGTGGACGGCACCGTGATCAGGTCCGCTTCGTCGTACTCTTTGAGCTCACGGCGGATCACACCCGCGTCAATTCCCTTGAATGGGATGCCTTCCCGTTCCCCCTCCTCGCGGAGCAGGGCGTTCTGGGTCTCAATGTGGCTGCAGGGCCGGTCCAAAACGAAACGGATCCCTCTTTTCTTAGCCGTTAACCCGGTCCTGTAGGCGGATCCGGCCATGGCCATAAAGACGTCGCATTGCGGCAAGGCACGCGCCGAGAACTGGTCGAAGACCGCCTTGTCGTAATACTCCAAGTCGATCCCCAAAGCCATCATTCCTCGGTAAATGAGGTGGAAGTAGGGATAGCTTTTAATGAGGTTGAGCGGAATCTCTTCCCCGCGAAGCTTGGTGATCGGATAACCCGTTATGACCGCGCTCAAGCTGCCCCGGCGCAGCAATTCCCTCGCCAAGTCGAAGAAGTGGAACTTCGACGGCGAAGAGAGGACGGCGCGGATCGGATTTGGCGGCATAAGTCGAGGTCTTGTCTAAGAAGCGTGGATCCTTCTCCATAGCTTGGCGAGAAGGTCGGTCGGCGGCTTCACGACCGCCGGTAGAAAGTCTTTGAAGTCGTCTTGCAGGATGTGCATCGAGGTGTTAAATGTAGCCACGAGCATCAATGTTTCGGTCACTATGATGCCAAAGACGACCCCCTTGAGTCCTAACGTACCGATCAGCGCTGCGCCCACCCCCAAGCCCAGACCGGCCGAAATGATGAACAGCACGGCGAGTTTCTGGTGTCTGTTGATGGCAAGCGCAACGACATAGCTTACGCCCCAGAGGCTTCCGATCAGGGACGCGACCAGGAGCAAGGCAAAGGTGTCAGGTTCAAAGACGAGACGGCCGTGGGTCCAAAACTGGAAGATGGCCCCACCGAACAAGGCGAGGAGCAGGATGGTCCCGCCCACGACCCAGATCGCGATCTGGGTCACACGCCGGTGAAGGTGACGGGCGAACTCGTAGTCGTCCCGGCCAAGGGCGCGGGAGAGTTCCACCCAGGCCGTAAGGCCGATCGCGTTGGCCAGTTGGTTCACCGCCCGGGACATGGTCCGCATCGGGTTGAAGAGCGCGGCCGCGGCCGGGCCCAGCGAAACCCCGACCAGGATGACAAAGCCCTGGATGCTCAAAGCGTAGCCAAGGGGAAAGGCGTTGAAGCTGATGGCCGGCCCCCAGAGCGGCTTCATCAGGTCGAGGTGGCAGTGGGTGAAGCCGGGATAGAGCCAGTCGCAGAGTCGGCGGATGTCCATCCAAAGAAGGTAGTAGATCACGCCGCGGGCCGCCAAGCCGGCCATGGCGAAGAGCCAGGGATCCGCGCCCATCAGCAGCAACCCGACACCGATGAGGAACTCCACCAGTCGAAGCGTGCTCAGGAAAAAAGTGCCGCGGGCGTAGTGGCCAGAGGCTTTATAAGCCGATTCAATGATGCCGCCCTGCTGGGCGACGAAGACCTGGCAGAGGAGGACGACCATGATGGCCTTCGCCTCCGGGTCTGACATCAGGTGCAGGTTCAGGATGGAGGCCAGCGGCAAAGCGGCGGTGAGGCCCAGGAACACCAAGAACAACGCCGCGGAAACGGCCGTGACCAAGACCCATGCGCTTTGGACCACCTTCAGCGCCCCGATATAGTCCCCTCGGGCCGCCAGCATCGTCATCTGGCTGCCGGCCGTTGTCCCGAAGCTCAGGTCGGACATGGCCAGGTAGACGGGGATCGCGCTGAGGATGAACCACTCGCCGGTGAGCTCGGCGCCCCAGTTGCCCAGCAACAAAGGGATCATCACAAGCTGGATGATCAGGGTGAGGCCCTGCGAATAGGCGTTCGCGGCCACACCGGACGCGAAGCGCGTCAGGATCCCAGGATTTCCTTGCGTGTCACCCATTCGCGCCCGGCTGCTGGCAGAGGATACCGGCACTCCCTGGTAGACTCGCTCCGCTCCGACAGGTCGGCTTAGGACACATGCCTTACCTTCAGCTCTTGCGACCGAAACAGTGGTCCAAGAACCTCCTAATCTTCGGGGCTCTTATCTTCTCAGGTAAGGCCGGAGACCCCGATTCTTTGATCCGGGCGCTGATCGCCTTCGTGGCGATGTGCCTGGCGAGCTCCGGCGTCTACGTTTGGAACGACATCCTGGACGTCGAGAGCGACCGTGTCCACCCGAAAAAGCGGCTCCGGCCCATCGCTTCCGGCAAGGTTCCGGTCTCGGTCGCGGCGGTCCTCGCGGTCGTCCTGGTCCTCGGCGCCGCCGCCTTGGGCTTCTATCTCAACAAGACGAGCCTGGCGCTGATCGTGGCCTACCTCGTCATCCAACTGATCTACAACTTGCGGGGCAAGTCGGTGGCCGTGCTCGACGTCTTTTTCATCTCGACCGGCTTTGTGCTCCGGGCCGTGCTCGGGGCAGCCGCCATCCCCGTTACGATCTCGTCGTGGCTGCTCTTCTGCACGGGGGCCTTGGCGCTTATGCTGGGCTTCGCCAAGCGGCGGAACGAGTTCATCGCGATGGGCGACCAACGGGCCGCGAGCCGTGCCAGCCTGGCCGATTACTCGCTGAAGGCCCTGGACGGGCTTGTCACGTTCTTCGCGGCAGCAGCCGCACTGTGCTACGGCATCTATACGATCGAGAGCCGGACTGCCCACCGCTATCCTGCACTGCTCCTGACGGCGCCGTTCGTCTTTTATGCGGTCACGCGCTACTTGTGGATAGTCCTGAAGCAGGACGAGGGCGGCGAGCCGGCGGACATCCTGTTTGGCGACCCCCACATCTGGGGGAGCATCGTCCTCTTTGTGGCAGCCGCGCTCACCGCCCTCAGCGGGGCGCGGCTCCCGTTCCTCGAGAATTAGAGGATTCCTTTGCTCGTCTCGTTCGCCCGGTCGATAAAGTCGCCTGCGAACTTCAAGACCTGCTCCGCGGTGGCGCCTGTCCACTGCGGGATGAAGCGGTAGGAGAAACCGGTGAAGCGCTTTCCGGTCGTGATCTCGTGCATGAAGTAGTCCTTCGAGGCTTCCGGCGTGGTCGCGCGGAAGCCGTTCGGCCCCTGGAACGTGAAGAGGGCCCACGTTTTAGGGATGCCGGGACGCTCGATCTGAACTAAGTAGCCCGGGATGTCGCCGTGCGATTTGGTCGGGAACTTGATGACCTTCTCCTGGTCTAGGGTCCAGCCCTGGGCGACGAAGCACCAGCGCTGATCGTGGAACGATTCCATCTGGTCGCCCGCGATGATGACTACGTCGTAAGATTCGATCCCTTTCTTCCACTTCTGGGCGCAGATGCCGATGGGGTTCAGCTCATCATAGGTGAGCTTGTCCATCTTGTATGAGACCTTGCTGCCGGGGACTTCGGGCACGAGCTCATAGTCGCCGAAGGTGGCGGGCGCCATGTTCTCGAGCCAAGACTCCGGCGGGCGGCCGGCGGTGCTGAACGCGTTGACGTTGTTCACGACCCCGAAGGTGCCGAAGAGCGCCACGAGGACGCCTACCCGGATGTAAAAGTTCTTATCGACCATCTTATTTGTATCCTAGTTTCTTCGTGATCCAGCCAAGGATGAGGAAGCACATGGCAAGGGCGATGTAGCCGCTGTAGTCGTGGAACTGCATGCCGGCGTCATGCCCGTACGAGTTCCCGACCATGCCGATCATCGAGATGCGGACCCCGTTGATGATGAGGCTCAAGGGGATGGCGATCGCGGCCAGGAGCAAGTTGGCCCACCACCGAAGCTTCGCGATCAGCATGAAGAAGATGACTGCGGCCGAGACCGCGATCGTCGTTTTGAGGCCGCTACACGCGGCGGCCACGTTCAAGTCGAAGTTGTCCAGGTGGATGACGGTGGGGTCAAGCCGCAAGGGGTTCAATCCCACGGCCTTCAAGATGTAATAGGCGACCGAGGTCGACTTGATCTGAAGCGGCATCGTGGACGAGTCGATCACCCGGTCGAACACGGGGAAACCGAGGAGGAGGAAGAGCAGCGACGGCAGGGTGGCCCAGAGCCATCGCCAGCCGGCCAGGAAGACCACGCTGAGCCCGAGGGCGATCACGAGGAGCACCGACAGGGCCGAGGGCATGATGGCGCGGGCTGCGGCCATCGAGATGTAGAGGACGACCCCCATCGGCACGAGCATCCAGAGGACGCCCTTGACCGGGATCTCCTTGATCCGGTCCCACTTGTCCCAAATCAAGTAGGCCGCACAGAGCGGGATCAGCAAGCCGTGGGCGTAGTAGCCGTCCATGTCCAGCCACCGCTTCTTGATCTCGGGGATCAAGGGCGCGAAGCAGAAGACAACGGCAGCGAGAACAAGGATCGAGGCCAAAAAGACCTTGTTCGTGAGGAGGGCCTGCCAATTGAAAGCCCGACGCTCAGAAGCCTGGGGGGCCTTTACGTCGGCAATTGGGGCCTCGAACGCGGGAGCGGTCGATTCCGGCAACGACATGAGTACTCCTTTTCGGAAACGTGCGCCCTTCGCAGATCGTTCCGATCTGGTACCGAAGGGGGTTCCTTCCGCCTATTATGCGATTTTCGTGCCGAACCACCCGGGTTTTCAGCGCAACAGTGCCATGTTTGGCCCGTCCGATCCCGGATTTGTCCCGCCTAAGCGTGGCGAAACCGGTTCTTTTACTGTAGCGACCTTCAGGAACCCTGGGAGGCGTTCGGGTACGGCAGCCTGCTCGCGAGGCCAAAAATCTCCTCCGCCCGCCGGACCCCGGCATCGGAGCAACCTTCCCACACCACCGCATCGGCCCCGCCGCGCACCATCACGTCCTTGAACCGGACGTTGGGGGTCTCCACCCGATAGACCGGCGCGGTCGTCCGGCCGACGTCGAAGGAGCAGTTCTCCAGCAGGAGCGTGTCGGTGGGGACTCCGTACCTCGGCATATCGGACCCGATCCGGAAGGCGCCGAAGACCGGGTTGGGCTGGCCCTCCCCGTCCGAGTCCATCGAGAGCCGCAGGATGGTGCCGCTGGAGTCCCAGGCGTCCAGCGCCCCGCACGGGTTGTGCGTCACGCAATCCGTCAGGCGCAACGCATCAACCCCCTTGAACTTGAACGTGCAATGGTCGAGCCCGCCGAGATCGTCCGTGTCGTCGCGGCAATCGCGAATCTCGATCTCCCGCGACCGGAGGTACTCGGTGCCCAGTCGGCTCTCGTTAAAATAGATGAGGTGCCCGGGCGGAAAGGTCGTGGAGACCTTTGCCCGCCCCCGGACGCGGGAGAAGGCGATCCGCTCCTGGGCGCTGGCGAGCACCGCGAAGCGGTAGTCCTCGAAGCGGCAATCCGTGACGGAGTTGCCCCGTGCGCTGAGGCCACTGGGCCGGGCCAGGAAGACGACGCCCGTCGCGCTCCTCACAGTCAGGCCCTTCAAGGCCGTCTCGACCCCGACGATCACGATCCTCGCTTGGCTCACGTCGTGGTGCGAGGCGCTGGCCAGGAGCCGCGGCCTCGCCGTCCCATCGAACACCTTGCCCAGGCCGGAGGAAAGCGGCGTCAGATGGGGGCCGGGCGGGCTGCCGATAAGGATGAAATCTTCCAATCGGTTGCCTTCGCCGACCAAGACCATCGTCGGCCGGTCCACACGCTCGTCGATGATCCTTGCCCCGTTGCCGACGACCCGGACGTCCTCCCCCAAGGTCCAGGGCTCGGCCCTGTCCCAAGAGTAAACGGCGTCGGGTTGGAGTCGCACCTCGCCCCTGGGGTTTCGCGGAAGCTCGGGCATCGGCTAGTAGAGTTCTGACGCCCGTGCCGGGCTCCGAGGTCGGAGGCTGGGGACTCCGGCGAGCCTAGTAGGCCCCGTCGCCTTTCAGGATCGCGATGGGGGTCTTGATGAGGATCTTCAGGTCCGTCCAAACGCTCATCTCACGCAAGTACCGGTGGTCCAGCTCCATCCACTCGTCGAAGCTAAGATCGCTGCGGCCCATGATCTGCCAATAGCAGGTGAGCCCCGGGCGGACCGACAGCCGTTCCTTCTGAAAGTCGTTGTACTGGACGACCTCTGCGGGGATCGGCGGGCGCGGGCCGACAAGGCTCATGTCGCCCTTGAACACGTTTAAGAGCTGGGGCAGCTCGTCCAAGCTGTACTTCCGGATGAACCGGCCGACCGGAGTGATCCGGGGGTCCTTTTTCATCTTAAAGATGGGCCCTTCCTTCTCGTTCTTAGCCTTCAGATCGGCCAGCCGCTTGTCCGCGTCGACGTACATGGACCGAAACTTGTAGAACGGGAAGACCCGGCCCCCTCGCCCGACGCGCTTGGAGACGTAAAAGACCGGCCCGCGATCCTGCAGGTAGACCAAGATCGCCACGACCAGCATGAGAGGAAAGAGCAGGACGAGGAGTGTGCCGGAGCCAAAGATGTCCAAGATCCGCTTTCGCTTTCGATAGGTGATGACGCGAGGTTCAACCTCGACCAACCGCTGATTGGCCAAAGGCACGGTCTCCGTTACGCCGTTCGCCATCGTGTCCTTCCTATCCTTGGGGCAACCCCGCAAAGGGGGCAAATCTCGCGGCCGCGATGCCGCGCCCGACACGATTCATGATAGCATAGTCGGTGCCGATCTGAGGCAATTTAAGGCTGGCGGTTTGCGACCTAGCGAAATCGCCAGCCTCCAATTGCACGGCCATTAGGCGGCGAGCCGCGGGACCTCTAGGTTTGCCTGGTTCCGTCGCGCCTTGGCGATGACCTTCTGCGCCTGGCCGACGATGTCGCGGAGTTCGCTGACCTGATGGTCGACCTCCTGAACCGAGGCGACCAGCTCTTCGACCTGGGCGCTCATCTCTTGGGTGCTGGCGCTCATCTCCTCGGTCGAAGCCGAGTTCTCCTGGGCGATCGCGGCGACGCTCTCGATGACCCCGTTGAGGCTCTCGATCTCGTTCCGCATCACCTTCAGGAGTTCCAGGTTCGAGCGGGTGACGTCGTCCACGACGGACATCGACTCCGTCAACACCCTGTTCTGCTTCGAGGTCGAGTTGGCGACCTGGTGGATCTGCTCCAAGCAACCCGCCGCCTCTAGGGTCACCGAGGCGGCGCCCTCGACGTCCTCGATCGTGCGCTTCATCGACTCGGAAGCCTGGTGGCTGCCGGACTGCACGGCAGAGATCAGGTTCGTGATCTCCTTTGTGGCGGTCGAGGAGTGCTCGGCGAGCTTGCGGACTTCGTCCGCGACGACCGCAAAGCCCCGCCCCGCCTCACCGGCGCGCGCAGCCTCGATGGCGGCGTTCAAGGCGAGGAGGTTGGTCTGGGCGGCGATGTCCTCGATCGTCTGGACGATCCGTCCGATCTCGTCCGAAGACTTGTTCATTTCGCCGACGCGGTCTGCCGTTTCCAGGACGGTCTGGCGGACCCGCTCCATCGCCGCGATCCGCTCGCGGATCTGTTCCCAAGTCGCGGCCTGCTGGTTGATCGTCGTGATGCTTTCCTGGACGTCTTCGATGGCGGCCGCGGCCTTCTCGATTGCCGCCGCCTGGCGGTTGGCGCCGTCCGCGATCTTCTGGCTGGATCCGCTGAGCTCACTGGCGCTGCCGGCCGCGTTCTGCCCGGCCTCGGCCTGCGAGGTCGCGGTCTGGGCGAGTTGCTCGCTGACGTGGGCCAGCTCGGTGGTGGCCCGGCCCGACTCCTCGCTCGCGTAGCGGAGCTGCTGGCTGGTCGTCGAAAGGTGCTCGCTCACGGCAAGGCTCTTGTCGACGACGTCGCGAAGCTCGGCGACGAAGCCGAACTCGACGTACGCCTCCATGATGAGCGCCTGGTCGACGTTGAAGACCTTCTGCAACGCCGCGAGAGCCTTGCCCAGCTTGCCCGGATTAAACTTGTACGCGTTAACGATCGCGGGGAAAATGGTGTCGTAGTAGGTGCTCATCGCAGCGAAGAACCACTTCGGCTCAAGCCCGATCTGTGCATGGACTTTGCCGATAAAGTAGCGGCTTTCGAAGTAGGACTCGTCGAACTCTGCACGGAGCATGTCCGCAAAGTAGCGCGGGTTCGTTTTCTTAAGCTTTTCGATGCTGCTCCCGGCGCCAAGAACCACGGCAATGGCATCGGGAAACTGCTGCAGGTGGCTGTAAAACTCATCCACCACAGAGTCGATGATTCGGTCAAAAACTGGCTTAAGGTCTCGGATCGCTTGGCGGTCGGAAGCATCGATCCGATTCATGATGAGCCGGGCGGATCGCTCCCGGTCGTCGGTTCCAAAATGTCGGCAAAGCACGCTCTCATTCCCTCTTGGCATTACGCCTCACTTCCTTTTCGGAAAGCGCAAGCAAGAGACACAGGGCTTTATGAAAAGCCGGACTCCCTGTTTTTCGGCAATTTTCTACGCTATTCAGCCGTTCCGAGCGTAGCGAGGACCTCGCGGGCGTCGGTGGGCTTCTCGATGATCTCGTCGCGCTCGACCCGCCCGTCGCGGAACCGGATGACACGCTTGCAGTGGTGGGCGATGTCGTCCTCGTGCGTGACGACCACCACCGTCTTACCGGCTCGGTTGAGCTCCTGGAAGAGCGCCATGATCTCCTCGCCGGTTCGGGTGTCCAGGTTCCCGGTGGGCTCGTCCCCGAGGATCAAGACGGGGTCGTTAACGATGGCCCGCGCGATGGCGACGCGCTGCTGCTGGCCCCCTGAAAGCTCGTTGGGCTTATGGTGGGCCCGCTGGCCCAGCCCGACCTTGGCCAGCGCCTCCTTTGCCCTCTCGACCCGGTTCTTCACACCGGCGTACATGAGGGGAAGTTCGACGTTTTTCAGGGCGCTTGTGCGGGGCAGAAGATTAAAGGTTTGGAAGACGAAGCCGATGTAGCGGTTTCGAATCTCGGCGAGTTGGTTATCACCCATCCTGCTCACCTCGTCGCCGTTTAAGTAGTAAGTTCCGCTCGTGGGCCTGTCCAGGCAACCGACGAGGTTCATGAACGTGGACTTGCCCGAGCCGGAAGGGCCCATGATGGCGACGAACTCGCCCGCCTTGATCTCGATATCCACCGAGCGAAGGGCGTGCACCACGTTTTCGCCCATGACGTAGTCCTTTGAAAGACCGCTCACGGAGATGACGGCAACGTCCGACGGCACAGGAACGCGCTCCTCAACGACCTGGTTACTCATGGCGCAGGGCCTCGATCGGTTGAAGGTTGCTCGCCCGGATGGCCGGATAAAGCCCAAAGAACACGCCGACGATGCTCGAGAAGGCGAACGCCATTCCCACAGCCGTTAAGTTAATGACTTGCGGCACTTGGAGGGCTTTTGCCACGAACTGCACTGCAACGGCGCCTAGGATTATGCCTATTGTGCCGCCGAGCACGCACATGACGACACTTTCCAGAAGGAACTGCGTGAGGATCGTGTTCTTCTGGGCGCCTATGGCTTTTCTCAGTCCAATCTCTTTTGTCCTTTCAGTAACTGAGACCAACATAATGTTCATGATTCCAATACCGCCGACAAGCAGCGAAACGCTCGCAATGCCGGCGAGCAAAAGCGAAAGCAAAGTTGACTGGGTCTCGATCGTCTGCAAAGCCTCAGCCTGGTTAAAGACGCGGAACAACTCTTCCCCAGTCGCGCTACGCCTTGTGGCGTAAAGAGTGTCTTCCACCTGGCCCTGGGCGAGCGGCAAAAGGTCGCTCCTCGAAATTTGCATGGTGATGTAGTTCACCCGGTCTTTAGAGTCCAGCAACCTCGTCTGCGCCGTGTGCAGGGGGATGTAGACTTGGTCGTCCGGATTGTTCCAACCACTGCCTCCCTTATAGTCGACAACGCCGACGACCTCAAAGTTCTGGTTGTTAACCTTTATGGTCGCGCCTATCGCGTTATCGCCAGCGAAGAGGTTGTCGTAGACCGTATATCCGAGCACGGCCTTTCGGTTCGCCATGGCCTCATCCATCTCATCGTACCACTGCCCCGAGTGCATCTTATTGGCGTTCTCGATGAAACGGATTTGCGGCTCGGCGCCCGTCACGCTCGTCCGCGCGTTGCTACTCCCAAACTTTACGACCGTCTGACCGCTAAACCGACTGGAAACCACGCCGGTTATGTACTTGATCAGAGGCACACTTTTCTGCAGCCTTGTAACGTCTTCTGTGCGCAAGGTGCTCGCTGAACCGACGTCTCTCGCACGACCACGGTTCGGCATTACCGAGATCCGATTGGCGCCCGTGATCTCGAGCTCGGCGAGCGACTTTTGCTTCGTCCCCTCGCCGATCCCGATCATCGCGATCACGGAGCCGACGCCGATCACGACGCCCAGCATCGTCAGCGCCGACCGCAGCTTGTTCGCGGAAATCGCCCGCAGAGCGCTTTCGAACGAGTCGCTGAGCGTCATCGGCCCCGCGCGCCTCCTCCCGCACCACCGGCCCCACCGCCACGGCCGCCGCCACCGGCAGTAGACCGCGACTGGGAGGGGCCGCCTCTCCCTTGGGAGCCCAGACCGCCGCCTTGCTCGGCCTGCGTCATGCGCTCTTGGCGCTCGCGCATGGCCTTCAGGTCCAGCTCGGCGACAACGACTTCATCGCCCTCGTTGAGTCCGGAGAGCACTTCGACGCCTTCGTTGCCGCTTTCGCCGAGTTGGACTTCACGGCGTATGGGAGCCATTGGGTCGGCACCCTTGACCTTGACAAAAGTCTTGCCGTCTTCACGCTGGATCGCCTGTTGCGGAAGGATGAGAACGTCCTTCTTGTCGAGTTCCAAGAATTCGCAGGTGGCGTTCATGCCCGGCCGAAGCGGGCGGTTCTCGGCTTCCGCCCTGCGCAGCGCTTGGGGCAAGATCTCCACCCGGACTTTGACCGTGGTCAAGGACTGGGTCGTCTCCGCCGCGGGGTAAATCTTCCGGACCAGACCGTCCAGCGGCTTCCCAGGATAGGCTTCCACGATGACACGGGTGCGCTGGCCAAGCTTGACGCTGGAAATGTCCGACTCGTCGACGGCGCACTCCACGAACATCTGGGTCACGTCGCTGAGTTGGACAAGGCTGGTCCCCTGGGCGAAGGTCGAGGTTCCCGGCGGGATGATCGTGCCCTCTTCCAGGTACTTCAGGGTGACGACGCCCTCGCGGGGGGCGACGACAGTGGTGCTCTCGAGCTGGACGCGGGCGTTCTGGGCCGCCACCCTGCTTCGAACCGCGCTCGCCTGGGCGCTCACGACGTCGCTGCGCCGGAGTTGGACGTTCGCCTGGTCCGACCTCGCCTTCTCGAGGTCGATCCGCGCCTGTTCGACCGCTTTGCGGGCTTGGTCGAGGTCGCGGCTGGTGAGCGTCACCTGGTTGGTATTGGCGCGTGCCTGGCGCAAGGCTTCTTCAGCTTGGTTTACCCTGGCTTGGGACGCTCGGAGCTGGGCGTCAAGCTCCGCTTGGAGCGTGTCCATCCGCTGCTGCGCGACCCTCTCGGAACTACGCGCCGCTTCGAGCGTCGCCCGTTGCTGTTCGACGGCGCTTTGCGCGACGAACCCGCGCTCAAGGAGCCGCTGCTGCCGCTCCATCTCGGATTCCGCTGTGGCGAGGGCGGCGCGGGCGCGGGCCAAGTCCGTCTCCGCCTGGCGTCTCCCCTGCGGGTTGGTGACCTCCCGGATGAGGCGATGGTTCTCTTGGGCCGAGGCGAGGGCCGCTTCCGCGGTCTTGACCTCCGCTTCGGTCAGGGTGGGCTGAGCCCGGTTCCGCTCTTCTGCTTTGGCAAGGTTGATGCGGGCCAGGTCGAGGGCGATCTGGGCGTCGCGGACCCGGATCGAGGCGTTCTTCCCCTCCATCTCGGCCGTCACTCGGGCTTGCGAGACGCGGGTCTGGGCCGAGGTCAGGTCGGCCGCGGCCTGCTCATAGGCGGAGCGGGTGTCTTCCGGATCGATCACGGCGATGACGTCGCCGTTCTTCACGACGCTGCCTTCCTCGACCCGCAGTTCGATCACTCGACCGCCCGCTTTCGACTTGACGTCGACCTGGGTGAGGGGGACAAGGACGCCCGTCGACGATCGCGAACGAACTAGTTCGCCGCGTTCCACCGCGCCATAGCGGTATTCGACATCGGCGCCGCCGCGGGTGCCGCTAGCCATGGCATACCACGCGATGCCACCAAGCAGGACCACGCCTCCACCGACAAGAAGTTTATTCATCCGAATCGAGTTCTCCGGGCAGTGGGCGGCCCGTCACGAGTCGCAACCGAACCTCGGAGACTAATAAGTCATACAACGTTTGGATCGCGTTTGTCTCCGCCGTAGTCAAACTGACCTGTGCCGTCAGCACCTCGATCAGGTCGGCAGCCCCCTCGTCGAAGGCGCCTGATGCGGCTTCATAGTTCAGTTGGGCGGCCCGAAGTGCGAGTTGGGCGGCCTCGTAGCGAGGCACGTTGAGGCGGTAGTCCTGGAAGGCGGACTCCACGTCGGCAAGCACGTCGCGCTCTTGCTGCTGCAGGTCGGCGGCCTGGGCTTCGGCCGTGAACCGGGCGCTCCGCACTTCCTCGCGGGAGCGGGAAGCGTCGAAGAGCGGCAGGCTGGCTTGGAGGACGAGCAGGGACTGGTCGGCCACGTCCTCGGCAAAGGACCGGTCGTACGTCGCGCGCGCACTGAACGTGACGCCAGCGTTCAGCCGGGCCGCGTCAACGTTGTACCGAGCGTTCTCTAGCCGTTTGCGCGACGCGATGAGGGCAGGGCGGTTCGCGAGCGCCTCGCTTTCTAAGGCTCCCAAGGCCACGTCCTGCATGGTCAAGTCACTGGTCGCCGGCTTTTCCAGCGGAGGTAGATCGTCTTCCGGCCATCCGATCACAGCCTTCAAGTTCGCCTCACTCGTGGTGACGTTGCTTGCCGCGGATAGTTCGTTGACTTGGGCATTGGCCAGGTCGGCCTGCGCCTGCAAAATGTCCTTCCTCGGGCCGGCACCCACTTCCTCTCGGAGCTCGGCCCGCTCGACCAGCTTCTTCGCCCGGTCCACGCCCGCTTGCTGGATTCGCAAGAGCTCCTGCGTCCGAAGCGCGTTGTAGAAGGTGGTGTGGACATCGAAGAGGACGCCGCGGTACGTCTCCAGCGCCGTGTAAAAGGTGGCGTCGCGGCTGGTCTCGCTCCGCCGCACGTTCAGCCGCCGGGTGCCATTGTCCAACAGCAGCCAGGAAGCGGTGAGGCTCGCGTCGCGGGACTGGAGGTCCGAGCCTCCAGCGAAGCGGCCGGTCCGCTGTTCAAGCCGGCCGTACTGCTGCCGCAGCGTCGGCGTGACGGTCGGAAAGTAATCGGCGTTCGCGGCGCGGGCGTTGGCACGGGCCGCTTCGACGCTCAGGCGGGCCGAACGGACGTTCCCGTTTCCGATTCGCGCGAGCCGCAGGGCTTGGGAAAGATCCAACCGGCCCTCTTGCGCAGCCGCGAGCGGGGCGAGGCAAGCGAGCGCGAGGGCGGCACAGGTTCTGGGTCGCATCAACTATAAAGCCTTAGCCGACGCCAGACGTCGGCACTTTAGTAAGTACCCTTCAGACCCCTTTGAAGTTTCGGGGGAGCGGCAAATACGGGCATATGCCGCGGCGTGACCGGCTCGGCGGAACGGGTTAGAATGTCAAGATGCGCTCCGGCGTCCTTATCTTGTTCCCGATTTTCGCCGTCCTCGGCTGTCAGACCGGCCCCTCCATCGCTGGGACTTGGGACATGTCGGCCCCGCAGATGCAGCAGCAGGGCGCAACGGCCACCGCGACCTTTGCCCAACCGGACCGAGTGACGATGAACGTGGTCGTCACCGGTGACGGCCAGCAATCGGCCCTGGGCATAGGCAAAGGGGCGACCATCAACCTGAAGATCGACGGGAAGTACAAATTGGAAGGCGACAAGCTCACCATCGACGTCTCTACGGCAGAAGCCACAGAGAGCGGATTGACCGGGTTCGCCAAGCAGAACTGGTCGATGGTGAAGAAGCAGACGGAGGACCAGTTCCTCGCCCAGGCCCAGACGAACAAGACCAGCACGATCAAGTGGGAAGGCAACGATAAGTTCGTCGGGGATTCGGGCCAGGGCACGGTCACCTTCACCCGCAAGTAAAGCGCCGCTATTAGAAGGCAGGCGGGCCGGTTAGCAACCGCAGGCCCGCCTGCTTTTCGCGTTCAGGCGACTGTGACGTCTTCGCATAGATAGACGTCTTGGATCGCGTTCAAAATTTCGATGCCTTCGTGCATCGGACGCTGGAAGGCTTTTCGTCCAGAGATGAGGCCGATGCCGCCCGCCCGCTTGTTCACCACCGCGGTCGTGACGGCGTCCCGCAAGTCGTTCGCGCCACTGGCCCCGCCCGAATTGATGAGCCCGGAACGACCCATGTAGCAATTCGCCACCTGGTACCGGCACAGATCGATCGGGTTGTCGCTCGTCAGCTCCGTATAGATCCGTTCGTCCAACTTTCCATAGCTGGAGTTGCCCGAATTCAGTGCTTTATAGCCGCCGTTCGTTTCAGGCATCTTCTGCTTGATGATGTCAGCCTGGATTGAGACGCCCAAGTGGTTGGCCTGCCCCGTCAAGTCGGCAGCAGTGTGGAAGTCTGTGCCGTCTTTCTTAAACGCATTGTTCCGCAGGTAGCACCAGAGGACGGTCGCCATTCCGAGTTCATGGGCCCGTGCGAACGCCTCGCTAACCTCCACAATCTGCCGGCCGCTCTCCTCGCTTCCGAAGTAGATCGTCGCGCCGACCGCGACCGCACCCATCTCCCAGGCTTGTTCGACCTGGCCGAAGAGGATTTGGTCGAACTTGTTCGGGTAGGTCAAGAGCTCGTTATGGTTGAGCTTGACGATGAACGGGATCCGGTGCGCGAACTTGCGGCTGCACGCCCCCAGCACGCCAAGGGTCGAGGCGACCGCGTTGCACCCGCCCTCGAGCGCCAACCGGACGATGTTCTCCGGATCGAAGTACGCCGGGTTCTTTGCAAAGCTCGCGCCGGCGCTGTGCTCGATGCCTTGGTCGACCGGGAGGATGCTCAGGTAACCCGTTCCACGCAGACGACCGGTGTCGAACAACTGCTGCAGGCTGCGCATGACCTGGGGGTTGCGATCGGTCTGCATCCAGACTCGGTCGACGTAGTTCGGCCCCGGCAGGTGCAACAGAGACTTATCGATGGTGCGGCACTGGTGCTCTAAGAGGCTGTCTCCACCGAGAATCTCGACGATCTTGTCGAGGCTTCGCGAGAGCGTGGCTGGCATGGCTCTATTATGGTCCCAGAATTTCGACCAGGTGGGAGTGCAGAAGCGGGTCGACTTCGCCGAACTCCGGCAGCTCCACGCTGAAAATCGGACGGTGCCACCGGACCACGGGCGAACGCGCGTTTGTCGTTATATCCTCTGGGTGTTAGTCGCATGGAAACTGAAAGCTTAAACGGTAAGGCTGCGCTCGTCTCTGGCGGGACGACAGGCATCGGGAGAACGACCGCTAAAATGCTCGCTGAGGCAGGGTGCAAAGTCCTACTCTACGGCCGTCACGAAAAGGAGCTTAAAGAAGCGTTGGAAGAGATCGGCGAGGGTGTCCAAGGTTTTGTCGCGGACCAAGCCGAGAAAGAAGGGATAGAAACCATTTTTCGAGAAGTCGACGAAAAATTAGGAACGCTTGATATTCTTGTAAACAACGCCGCTATTGGCGCGGGTTCCGTCATCGATTCCGACTATGAGGATGCCGACTACGTCGTGAGGTCGAATCTTTTGGGGTATCTGCAATGCACCCGCGAAGCGGTAAAGCGCATCAAGCAGAAGGACTACGGCGACATAGTCCACATTGGGTCCATGAGCGCCCATGGCCGGGAAAAAGGCACAGACATCTATACTGCGACCAAATCTGGGATAGATGGCTTCGCCGATTCTTTGCGGCGTGAACTTATGGAGGACAATATTCGCGTCACGCTTATCGAGCCTGGCCTCGTCGGAACAGAAATGCCAACGGACTCTCTCTCGAAAGATGAGTTTCCCGAACTCCAGGCTAAGCATGAGATGCTCAAGACCGAAGACATCGCCGCGTGCGTCATCTTCGCTCTTTCCCAACCGCGCCGCAGTAGCGTCATCCGTATCCAATGCCAACCGAGTAAAGCGAAAGAATGACTCTCTCCGCAAACTTACTGGCCTTTGGAGAAGATATACGCGATGCGCAAAGGTTAAAGCCATTCGAAGGGTTGGCAGCCCCGCTCGTTCTCAAGTGTGGAAAAGAGAGTGTCTGGCTTCTCTACCAACCCTCAAATGAGGGCGGATTTGCTCTCCGCACCTCTTTCCTTTGGGGTGTTGACTATACCCTCTCGACCGAATCTTGGCAAGATCAGGTTCTTTGTTACACGATCCAGTCTGATCTGGGTGAACAAAAGGTGACACTTCGTATCCATCAGGCCGAGCATCTTGGGCTGACTGTCGACACTGTGCTCACCCCTAAAGTCGAAATCGCTTTACCCTATTGGCCCCGCGATCTCTTCCTCATCGGCCCGGACGGTTCGCCCGCATCTTCGAAAGGCGTCGTACACGCTTCCCAAAAGGGGCTTAGCGCGGGTGCCCTGTTCCTAGACGCCAATGGCTTCTGCCTCTACTACTTTCAGGACTACACGACCTTACAGCCGTATTTCGAACGTTTAGATTCCTCCCCTGACGATACTGTTGGTGGCGAATGGCCGGAGCTTGGCTATCGCCCGCCTGCTAGCGAAAGCAAAACGTTGCAACCCAGCAAGCAATACGCTGTGTACTCGACGCACGTCCAGCTCGGCCAGAAGACCTCGAATCGTCCCGCTGACGTCTTCCGATGCTTCTTAGCTTTATCTGAGCAGGTCTACTCTCGTCTAGACCGGCCCGAGACCAACCCGGGGGAGTGGCCGAAGAGGGCTCAGAACACTCTTAAGGCATTGGAAGATACAGAAGAGGTCAAGCGCCGCGATTTTGGCAAGCTCTTCCTAAGACCGTACGTAGATAGCGAGTATCCGGACAGCATGAGTCAGCTGGCCATAATCCGGTCCCTTCATGACTACGGTCGCTGGCGAGGCGAGCCTGTCAAGCTCAATGAAGCTCTGCAAGAAGGCGTCGGACTCTTCTTCGATAATGAACTGAGAACGGTTAGACGATACTTGCCGAACGTCGGCAAGGACAAAGACCGCGACGAAGTCGATGCTTGGTACCTTTACCATCCCCTTTCGTCCCTTGGAAGGATGGCGCTGGACGGAGTTGAATGGGCTAAAACCTTGTTCCTTCAAGGACTCGAGTTCGGGATAACTGCGGCCCACAAATTCAAGTACGAGTGGCCCGTGAAGTACAACCTCAAGACGCTCGAGGTTACCGATCACAACCGCAAGGAAGGCGAACCTGGCCAGACGGACGTAGGCGGCATCTATGCCTATGTCATGGTGCAAGCGTACGAACTCACCAGTGAAGACCGGTATTTGGAGGAGGCCAGGAAGGCTTTAGACAAGGTTCTTCAGTATCGATTCCAGTTGCTCTACCAGGCCAACCTATCCAGTTTAGGCTGTGTAGCTTGCGCGAAACTCTGGCGCCACACCAAAGATCAGCATTTCCTTAAGGTCTTGGATGGGTTCTTCGCGAACATCCTCCATAACACCGTTATTTGGAGCTCCGATCTCAAAGCGGCAAAGTCTTACGAAACATTCTTGGGAGTCCATTGCCTCTCAGACGCCACGTACATGGCCGCGTACGAGTGCGCGGAAACAACCGAGGCGCTCGCAGAAATGCTCCAAGAATCGGCAGAAGCCTTGAGCGATAGCACACGCCACCTAGCAGCCGAGTTCTTCAAGTATGGCCTGACGCGCGGACGTTCGTTCTTCCCCGATGAACTTCAGAAGGAAGCGCTCGCGACGGAGATCCGTAACGGAAAAATCATGCGGTATCTTTCGATCCCATTGGAAGACCTTTATGCCGATGGCCGCCCGGCGGGGTCTGTCGGACAAGAAGTCTATGGAGCGGGCATGCCCTTCCTATTCTGTAAACTCGCGTATCATCCTCTTCTGGACGACCTTGGATGGCTCTTTTCGGAGTATCCGCTTGCTCGCAGGGAATCTAGCAAAGGGCGTCTAAGTTTCCAAGCCCTCGGCAGCGAGAAGAGCACGTTCAAAGTGAAGTACGTCCCGAAGAAGCGAAGGTCCTCGATAGTTGTCAACGGCAAAGAGCTCTCCAAGGGTGAGACTCTCGAGGTACCCGGAAACATCGAGATCATTATCGGTTAAGCGATGGGTCAAGACCCGGAGCCCCAGGCTTTGTTCCCGTCCCGAACTACTCCCAGCCCAACGCGCTCGGTACACTTTCGAAGTGCCGCAAGACGCAGGGACGGCCGGGGCGCGGGGGAACATGACCGAGGCGATTGCCGGAAGCCCCACCGTGTTGCCAAAGTCCGGCGTCGAGAGCCTCATCCGGCAGATCGCCGACATCCCCGGCACGAAGGAACAGACGGAACCCATGGCCCAAGAGCAGTTTGATACCGACCTCGTTGTGATCGGAGCTGGCCCGGGCGGCTACGTGGCCGCCATCCGTGCCGCCCTCCTCGGAGCGAAGGTGGTCTGCGTGGAGAAGGAGTTCCACGGCGGCACCTGCCTCAACTGGGGCTGTATTCCGAGCAAGGCAATGATCGCGAGCGTCGAGAGGTTGCACGCGGTCAAGCACGCTGCCGATTTCGGCGTCGAGATCAAGGGCGACATCGGCTTTGACTTCAAAAAGATGTCGGACCGTCGCGATAAGATCGTCAAGACCCTGCGCGGCGGCGTGGGCATGCTGTTCAAAAAGAAGGGCGTCGAATCGATGGAAGGCTATGCCCGCCTCACCGGCCCGAACACGGTGACGGTCGAAAAGGACGGCAAGAGCCAATCGATCAAGGCGAAGAACATCATTCTGGCGATGGGCTCCAAGATCATCGTCCCGCCCATCCCCGGCCTTGAAGGCGGCCGCGACCAGAACATCTGGACCAGCGACGACGCCGTCACCGCGCCGTTCTTGCCCAAACGCATCCTGATCATCGGCGGCGGCGTCATCGGCGTCGAGTTCGGTTTTGTGTTCAATGGCCTGGGAAGCGAGGTGACCGTGGTCGAAATGATGCCGCGCGTGCTGCCGATGATGGACGAGGATCTCGGCACCGAGCTCGGCAAGCAGCTTAGTCGCCAGGGCATCAAGCTCATGACGAGCACCGCCGTCGAGAGACTCGAGCGTGCCGGCGAAGGCTGGAAGGTCCACGTCAAAACGTCCGCCGGCGAACAGCAACAGGTCGAGGTCGACGTCGTGCTGGTCGCGGTCGGCCGCCGCGCCTTCACAGACGAGATGGGACTCGAACAGGCCGGCGTCAAGCTACACCGCGGCGGCATCGAGGTGAACGACTTCATGCAGACCAGCGTGCCGAACATCTACGCGATCGGTGACGTCACCGGACGGGTCCAGCTCGCCCATACGGCGAGCTACGAGGGCCAGGTGGCAGCCGAGAACTGTGTGCGCGGGCCCAGCCGGAGGGCCGACCGCCGCGCCATCCCGAACTGCATCTACACCAATCCCGAGGTGGCGAGCGTCGGGCTCACCGAAGGCGAGGCGAAGGAGCAGGGCTACGACGTGATGGTCGGCAAGTTCGCTTTCCGCCCCCTCGGCAAGGCGATGGCCGCCGGCGAGCAAGAAGGGTTCGTCAAAGTCGTCGCCGAGCACAAGTACGGCGAAGTGCTCGGCGTGCACGTGATCGGCGCCCACGCGACCGACCTCATCGCCCAAGCGGTCACCGCGATCAAGCTCGAAGCGACCGTGGACGCGATGGTCGACACCATCCACGCCCACCCCACCATGACCGAAGCGTTCCTGGAAGCCTACGAAGACACGCACGGGGTCGCGATCCATAAGATGTAGGTTGGTAGGCCTTGACCTACCGGGATGTGATTGCTCGCCTCAAGAAGGACGGGTTAGAACAAAAGGTAGTCACCAAGTCTGAATCAGAGAGGAAGACCGAAGGACGGTCGTGATCTCGCCCCACCGGCTTGGAGAAGAGGTACCTCCCGGTACACCTGGGAACCTAAGCCGGCGGGCAGGGCTCAGTCGGACGCCTCCTCCATAAGCCGGCGGTAGGAGGCGAAGCGGGCGGGGTCGAATTGGCCGGACTCCACTGCGGCCAGGACGGCGCAGTCGGGCTCGCTCAGGTGACGGCAGTTGCGAAATCGGCACTTCAGCCCAGCGAACTCGGGGAAGTAGCCCGCCACCTCGGCCTTGCTAAGATCGCTCAGGCCGAAGCTGCGCACGCCGGGGGTGTCGATCAGCACCGTACCGTCGGCCAGGTGGTGGAGCGACGAGGCGGTCGTAGTATGCGTGCCTCGTCCGTAGCCCTCGCTCACCGCGCCGGTCGCCAGCGCCGCTTCGGGCTTGAGCGCGTTCACGAGCGAGGACTTGCCAACGCCGCTATGGCCGACGAACGCGCACGCCTTGCCTCGAAGAGCCGTGCGAAGATCGCTCGACCCAACTCCCTCACGGGCAGAGCATTGCACTACCCGAATCCCGAGCCGGATATAGGGTTCCAGTGCAAGCAACTCGTCGGGGTCTTCGAGCAGGTCGATCTTGTTGACGCAAACAAGCGGCTCGGCCCCGCCTTGTTGGATGGCGATCAAGTACCGGTCGATCAGTCGCGGGTGTAAAGGTGGCGAGACGACCGAGACCACGATGACGATGATATCGACGTTGGCCACGATGGCCCGCTCGCGCCCGGCTTCTTGCACATCGGGGCGGGACAGCTTGGTGCGGCGAGGGGCGACCTCGACGACGCCCCAATCGCCGGTCGGGCCCTGGCCTACCGTGACGCGGTCGCCGACCACAGCGGATTGACTCAAGAGCCGGGCGGTGAAGGCCGTGGTGCCAGGCTCGGTCTCGACGGCGCACGTATTGGTGGTCACGGCCACGACGGTGCCACTGAGAAGGGCCTCCGAGGCGGCAAACTCGCGTTGGTCTTTGCGCAGGACGCGCTCGACCCAGGTGTCGATGGACACGGGCGTATCAGGCCCCTTGCCCTTGGACCGAGCTCGAAGCTGACGAGCACGGGCGACGAGAAGGTCGATTTGGTCGGATTCAAGATGGGCGAGCCTTGCCGCCAACTGCTGGGATATGTCCTTTCTCAAGTTCTGGTAGTTCCGGGGTCGAGGCACGAGCGTGCCGAGGACTTGATCGGCTCCAGAACTGGCGACCTAAATTGCTTCAGGCGCAGGTAGAGGAGCCATATGCGTTGGTGGTGACAGATCGCTTCATTTGCATACCTCCTGGTGGTCGCCAGGTCACCCCGGCGTTGCCTGACATTATAGCCTTACGGGCGCGGTTCGGGGCGTGGCTGCCAGACACATTGGTTCGGGCACCCCGATGTAACATAGGACGGCATGGTCGAAATCAAGCGCCGGCAGATCCTCATCGACGGCAAGCCAAAGCTCCTCATCGGAGGCGAGATCCATTACTACCGCCTCCACCGTTCCGACTGGCAAGACCGCATCGATAAGCTCAAGTCGACCGGCGCAAACATGGTTGCTTCGTACATCCCGTGGCTGGTGCATGAACAGCAGCAGGGACACTTCGACCTGAGCGGCCAGGCGCGTCCGGAGTACGACGTCGAAGGATTTATCGATCTCGTCGCGAAGAACGACATGTACTTTCTTGCGAGGCCGGGCCCCTTCGTGATGGCGGAGATGAAAAACGAGGGGATCCCGCACTGGGTGGCGAGGGTGCATCCCGAGATCGTCCCCCTCGGTTGGGACGGCAACCCCGCGCTCGGTGGCCAGATCGACTACCTCGCGCCCGCTTTCCTGTCGGAATCGCGCCATTGGTATTCCGCGATCATCCCCGTCCTGGCGAAACGGCGCCAGAGCCAGGGCGGCCCCGTGATCGGCGTGCAGCTCGATAACGAGGTGGGAATGCTCGCCTGGGTCGGCAACCATCCGGAACTGACCGACTTTGTGTTAGAAGACTTCGTCAAATGGCTCCGCCTGCGCTATTCCGAAGCGGCGTTGAGGACCCGCTATCCGCTCGACCTCGGCACTGCCACCGCGCGGGCTGCCTTGCGCTCGCCAAGCGAAGCTTTTGCCGCAGAATTCCGGGTCGACCTTGGACGCTTCATGCGCGACCGCTCCGGCCGGTATTTTCGCCACCTCCAAGCGTACGCCGAGGAGTTCGGCATGGGCGACACCCTCTTCGCGGTCAACATCCATGGAACCTCTGCGGGCCGCGCCCTCCCCTACCCCATCGGCATCAGCCAGCTCTATGAGAGCTATCCGGGATGGGACCGCTTCTTCGCCGGATCCGACCACTACTTGAGCGAGCTTGGAGTCGGAAACGTCCAGGACCTCTACCTCATCAATATGCTTACCGACTGTGTGAACGGCCCGGACCAGCCGCTCACCGCCCTTGAGTTCTCTGCGGGCTCGGGCGACTTCGGCGGTTCCTACCACGTGCGGATCGACCCCTCGTCGGTGGACTTCCACTTGCGGATGTCGGTTGCCCAGAACACGAGGCTCGTCAACTTCTACCTCTTCTGTGGAAGCTGGAATTGGAAGCTAAACAGCCCGGAGAACGACGGCAACGACCGCATCGGCATCACCGGGGAGCGCCACGGCACGGCTGCCCCGATCGACCCGGAGGGGCGCCCTTGGATCGGCTTCGACCGCATGTCAAGAGGCATCGGCGCGATGATGGCGTTCGCGGACAAGCTCGGGGCCACCGAGGAGGAGCACGACGACGTCGAATACGGATTCATCCCCGATTACTTCATGACCGAAAACCACTACCCGAAGAGCGAAAAGATGAAGGCGGTAGTGAAGAACTTGGAGGAATATCGAAGTGCCACCCACTGGGACACGGTGGTGAAGGCCCTGCTTTTCAACGGCTTCCGCTTCACCGCTCGCGACTTGCAGAAGCACGCGCCGGACCCGAAAAAGGCGCTGGTTGTCGGCACGGCCGCCTATATGGACGGTGCGCTCCAACAGAAGCTGGTCGACTTCGCACGCGATGGCGGGCGTCTCCTCCTCTTTGGCGAGGTGCCAGAGTTCGACTTGGAGGCCCGTCCCTGCACCACTCTCGCGGACGCCCTCGGAGTGAAACCAGGAAAGGTGATGAAGGGCTGGAGGCCGCACTACTACCTCGCCGTACAACCGGTGGGGCCGCTGTCGGGCCACCCCGAGTATCCGCCCCACTTCGCCCAGCCGCTCGTCCTAGAACGAGGCGAGGTGCTGATGACCATCGTGGACGGCGAACGCCCGTGCGCGGCCGAGATTCCGCTTGGTGCAGGCAAGGTCGTGCTCTTCGCCGGTTCGTACCGGACCGAGGTGGCATTCTGGCAGAAGGTGTTCGACCGCCTCGGCCTCAGCGCCGGCCTCACCAACGACTACTGGGACTACGGCATCTTCGCAACGACCAGCCGCTTGCCAGGCACCAATGAGCGCTTTCTCCACATCATGAACCTGGACAACGTCGACAAACCCGTGCGGTTCTTCGAAGACGGCCAGCCGCTCTTTGAGGGGCGCCAGCTGCACCTCCGCGGGAAAGAAGCGGTGATGGTGCCGCTCATGGTGAAGGCCGGACAGGCAGAGATCGCCTGGGCCACCTGCGAGGTCATGGAGATGCTGCCCGACGGGCTCCGGTTCCGGCTGACGCAGCCCGAAGACGTCATCGTCTTCGCTGCCGCACCGGGAATCGCGGAGTCGACGGACTATTCAGTGGAGCCGGGGCCGGGCTCATCCGTGCGGGTGGTGTCGAAGAAGCCCGCTTGCCTGAACGACAACCTGGTCGTGCGCTGGGCGTAGTCGCCTGGCCCGCAAGCTGCCGCGCTCCGGAGCCCCCTCCTCGTTTCTGCGGATGGTTTGTGCCGTGGAAATGAGGAGGGGGTTGGGGGTGGAGATCCGGGGCCGTTGCTCTCCGAGAAGCACGCGCCTGGACGACGACCTGGTGGTTCGCTAGGCGTAGTCGCCCAAGCTACCGCGCTCCGGAGCCCCCTCCTCGTTTCTGCGGATGGTTCGTGCCGCGGAAATGAGGAGGGGGTTGGGGGTGGAGATCCGGGGGCGTTGCTCTCCGAGAAGCACGCGCCTGGACGACGACCTGGTGGTTCGCTAGGCGTAGTCGCCCAAGCTGCCGCGCTCCGGAGCCCCCTCCTCGTTTCTGCGGATGGTTCGTGCCGTGGAAATGAGGAGGGGGTTGGAGGTGGAGATCCGGGGCCGTTGCTCTCCGAGAAGCACGCGCCTGGACGACGAACTGGTGGTTAGCTAGTCGATCCGAGCGCCCCGCAAAAAGAAGGCGCCCGTCCCGCGAAGGGACAGGCGCCTCCTGCTCAGTGCCCGATCGGAGATCAGGCCTTGCGACGGCGAGCGGCGAGGGCAGCGAGGCCCGCGCCAAGAGCGACCATCGTGGCCGGCTCGGGGACGACGTCGTAGCGGACGTTGTCGATACCACCGACGCGGCCGTTCTCGCCAGAGGACTCGAGAATGTTCACGCGAGTGATGCCGGCGCCGTTCTCCCAGCCCGCGAAGAAGTTGCCGCCAACGCCGTTCACGCTGCCGCTGACCATGCCGACTTGCGTATTGCCGTTGAAGAAGCGGACCTCATACGTCGAGGTGCCGGAATCAGGGCCGATGCCGACGTTCAGGCCGACCTTGGCCATCGCCGTGCTGAAGCTCAGCGTGATGTTCGAGATCCCGGCATTGTCGGTCAGCTGGCGACCGAACTGGGCGGGAAACACGCTGATGAGGCGCCAACCCGGGCCACCGCTACCGGTGCTTGCTTCAGAGTAGGTCACTTCGTCGAGCACAAACGGGCCGGTCGGCGGCGCGCTCGGCGGGCGGGATTCGAAGTCGTGGCGAAGCGTAATCTGGTTCGGGTCGTTGATTTGCTGCGCAAAAACGGTGCCCCCCAAACCTGCAAGGGCAAGAATAACAAGCGAATTTCGCATGACGTCTAATATGGTAACAGATCAGGCTTCTGTTAGACTGCTTTGGTGACAGGCAATTCTACGTGATTCCACCAAACCGCGCGGGTCTGCCGGGCTTACCGCGTCAAAGTCGGCTTGCCACGGGCCACAATCTGCGTCGCGCGATCCTTCAAGCTTGATACGGGATCCACGGCTATCTCGCCCTCCCTGGGTTCGAAGCGGTAAAAGGTCGTGAGCCCGACCGCGCTCAGCGTGGACGCGTCCCGGCGAAGGCCCTCCAAATACCCCGTCGCCATCGAGTACTGGCTGTAAGGCTCGCCCGTTCTTCTGACGTAGTCATTCCACCAGACTTGTCGCACCCTCTGGGTCAAAGAGAAGCGCGGCTTGCCGTCAATTCGGAACGTTTCGACCGAAAGGCGGGTGCGGATCCTGGCGGGGCTCCTAAATATGACCTCGGCGACCCCTTGGCCCGCGTTCTGCCGGACTTGCACAGGCTCTCGGTCTCCAGCTTCGAGCACTCTTGGAAGGATGACTTCTTTGAGGATCCGGTCTACGTTTTGAACACTAAGTGTCGACCGCTCTTCTTCGATGAGATACTGTTGGACTGTTTCAGCCTCTCCGGAAAGAATCGCCCCCAGAATCTTCTCCGCCGCCTTATCAAGGGGTTCTTCACGGTGCATCCACCACCAGGCTCCTACCGAGGCCCAAATCGTTACGAGCGCAGTCCCCGCGATGAGGTTTCTCCGGCTAAGGGCTAAATGTGGCTTCCTAGGGGGAAATCACGCCTCAAGGTATCAAGTCGTCGCGATCATCTCGAAAGATTTCGCGATAAGTTCAATGGTTTCACGCTATTACCATCTTTTCAATCGCTCAGTCTCCCCACGAACGAACATGCTAAGGATTCCTGCAATCGACGCAAGGCGAACAGGGCAAGCGGCACCGAGTAAAGACCGATGCTTTCAAGAATGATCTTCCTCCTGGAATTTCATTCAGAAGATGACAACAGCCCACCTGTGTGCACGAGCGGCTTCCCGAGTGTTTTTTTCGAAGAGCCGTGGGACTGCTTGAGCCGAGGCCCTTTTTGTGGCGTTTCCGGTGAAGCGCGTCGGCTAGAATCCCCTCGGCATGAAGGTCGCGGTGGTCGGGACGGGGTACGTGGGGTTGGTGACGGGCGTGGTGCTCGCGGACATGGGCAACGACGTGCTCTGCGTGGACAACGACCCGCGGAAGCTGGAGATGCTGAACCAAGGCATCCCGCCGATCTATGAGCCTGGGGTCGAAGAGATCCTAAAGCGGACGATGGCGGACGGTTTCTTCCGAATGACCGACAGCGTCGCGGAGGGCACGCGGCACGGCGACGTGGTCTTCATCGCGGTCGGCACCCCGCCCGGGCCGGACGGCACACCGGACACCACCGCCGTCAAGGCCGTGGCAAAGGAGATCGGCAAGGCGATCGAAAAGTACACGGTCGTCGTGAACAAGTCCACCGTGCCGGTCGGCAGCGGCGACATGGTGGAAAACATCATCAAGGAGCAGGGCGCCGACCCCGCGTTGTTCGACGTTGTCAGCAACCCCGAGTTCCTGCGTGAGGGCAACGCCGTCTGGGACACCCGCAACCCCGACCGCGTCGTCATCGGGGCGAAGAAGCGCGAAGCGGCCACCCGTCTGTTAGAGCTCTATGCCCCCCTGGAGAAGCCGACGATCATCACGGACCTCAATAGCGCCGAGCTCATCAAGTATGCCAGCAACAGCTTCCTGGCGACGAAGATCAGCTTCATCAATGCGATCAGCCGGCTCTGCGAGGCGTGCGGCGCGAACGTTTCGGACGTCGCCAAAGGCATGGGCGCCGACCAGCGGATCGGGGCGCAGTTCCTGGGAGCGGGGCTCGGTTGGGGCGGCTCGTGCTTCCCCAAGGACGTCGCCGGCCTCATCAAGATCAGCGCCGACCTGGGCTACGATTTCACGCTCTTGAAGGCGGCCGAGGAGATCAACCGCGACCAGACGCAGCACTTCCTGCGCCGCCTGGAGAAGCGGCTCGGCGGCTTCGAGGGCAAGCAAATCGCCCTGCTGGGCCTGGCCTTCAAGCCGAACACGGACGACATCCGGGACGCTAAGTCGCTGGAGATGATCGAGATGTTCCTGGCGAAAGGGGCCAGGGTGAAGGCCTTTGACCCCGTCGCCACCGATAACGTGCGGGCACTCTGGCCCCAGGTGGAGTACGTCGACCACGTCTACGACGTGGCCAAGGACGCCGACGCCCTCGTGCTCGTCACCGAATGGAACGAGTTCCGCCAGGTCGACCTGGAACGGCTCGGCCAGGCGATGAAGAGCCGGATCCTCTTCGACGGCCGCCGGGTCTATTCGTTCCAAATCGCTGAGAAAGCGGGGTTCGAGTACTACGTGGTCGGCCAGTAGCCGCCTTCACCCTTCAGTTACCCTGGAATCGGTATTAGCCTTCCGTTGCTAGGGTTCCAATAATGGGAGTGGCGCCCTATGGACTTGCACCCCCACTTTCCAGAATCACTCGTGACCACCGAAGCTGCGGCAGGGCTGGTTGACGGCGGGGACGTGTGGTTTGTGCACGTCGGAATCGAACCGGGTTTCGGAGACGCCTCCCTGATCCCGGGCTCGGTCCTGTGGCAATGGCGCGACGACCTGCGGGAGGAGTCGGGCCTGATCGTGGATTCGCACCGCTTCTTGGCGCTGCTGTCAAAGTCCGGCATTGGGCCCGAGACCCGTATCGTCCTCTCGGACGCCCATAACCTCTGGTTCGCCTCCTGGGCCTACTGGATGCTTTACTCCGTCGGGCACCAAAACGTCCACCTGCTGGACGGGGGAACGCAGAAGTGGATCGCCGAGGGGCGCCCTACCACCTCAGAACCCGCGGTTCCAAAGCCGGAGGCCTATCCGGACCAAGACTTCGACCAGTTCTATCGCGGTCAGGTCGGCGACGTGCTCCATGCGTTGAGGTTCCGCGAAAGGGTCGTGCTGCTCGACGCGCGGTCCCCCGGGGAGTTCCAGGGGGAAGACGGTTCGGCCTTCGGCACCCTACCCGTCTGTTCGGCACAGGGCCACCTCCCGGGCGCGGTCAACATCCCCTGGCACGTGAACCTAAATGAGGACCGGACGTTTAAGAGCTGGCCAGAACTCTATGGGATCTATGCCGGCGAGGGCATAGACCGGCACAGCTGCGTGATCACCTATTGCACATATGGCGAACGGGCGAGCCTCAGCTGGTTTGTCCTCCACCGGCTTCTCCGGGTCCGTACTGCCTTGAACTATGAAGGCAGCCTGGCCGAATGGGCTCAACTCGCCGGCTGCAGGTCGAAGGGCGAAGCGGCCTGACCCGCCGCAAGCGGTACCCTAAGGGCCGTGGTATCCGAGAACGCCGCCTCCCGCTGGGCCGAGTTCAAGTACGAGGTGCTCGCGGCGAAGCGGGTGCTGATCGGGACGCACCTCAACCCGGACGGTGACGCGATCGGTTCGGCTCTCGCAACCTCCCACGTCCTGGACGGTCTGGGAATCGCGAACGATGTCGTCACCCACGACGCCCCACCGAACTATCTGGGCTTCCTGCCCGGGATCGAGCGGGTCGGCCGGGAAAGTTCCGACGCGGGGTTCGACCTGGGAATCGCCCTGGACCTGGACAGCCTGGAGCGGCTCGGGTCTCTACGGGCGACCTTCGAGGCGCTGCCCCGCCTCATCCTGGTCGACCACCACATTCCGCACGAGGCGCCCGGGAACGTCCGCATCGTCGACACGACCGCTCCCGCGACCGCCGCGATCCTCGCAGACCTCTTCAGCGCCGAGCCTGAGATTGTGGACCGGCGCATCGCCCAGTGCCTCCTCACCGGGCTCGTGACGGACACGGGCGGCTTTCGCTTCCCGAACACCAGCGCCCACTCCCTGGCCCAGGCCGCTTGGTTGATCGAACGGGGCGGCGACCTTCCCCAGGTCATGGCCGAATGCTTCCTGCAACGCGACGAACAGGCCGTCCGGCTGATGGGTGCCGCGATCCAACGCATGAAGATGGACTGCGGCGGGCGACTGGCCTGGGCGGCCCTGCCCGCCGAGCTCTACCAGAGCCTGGGCGCCAGGGACGAGCACACAGAAGGCATCGTGAACGAGCTGCTGAGCGTGCGCACGGTGCAGGTCGCAGCGGTGCTCCGCCCCGGCAAGCACGGCCGGGTCAAGGGGAGCCTGCGCAGCAAAGGGTCCCTCGACGTGGCCGCCGTTGCCAGGCAGATCGGCGGGGGTGGGCACAAAAACGCCGCCGGTTTGACCTATGACGGCAGTCTTGAAGACGCCGAACGGGACATCATTGACGCGCTGAAGCAATGCTTGGCGTCCTCCTCGTCGACAAGCCCGAAGGCATAACCTCGCACGACGTCGTCCAGACCGTACGACGTCGTCTGGGGACGCGCCGGGTGGGCCATGCCGGAACCCTCGACCCGATCGCGACCGGCCTGCTCGTGCTCGCCGTCGGCCCGGCGACGCGGTTCCTCCAATACCTCCCGCTAGAACCGAAGGTCTACGAAGGCACGTTCCGCTTCGGCCAGGAGACCAACACCTACGACAGCGAGGGCGAGGTGACCCGCGAAGTGCCCGTGCCCGCCGACTTGCTCGCCCGGATCGAAGAAAACCTGCCCGGCTTTCGAGGGCCGATCGAGCAACTGCCGCCGATCTATAGCGCGGTGAAGAAGGAGGGGCGTCCGCTCTACGCCTATGCGCGCAAGGGCGAGGAGGTCGAACGAGAGCCGCGCAACGTTTTCGTCGAGATCTTCGAGATCCTGGAGAGCAAGGGGGCCGACGTGCAGTTCCGCATCGTGTGTTCGGGAGGCACTTACGTGCGCTCCCTTGCCTTCGACCTAGGCCAAGCCGTGGGTTGCGGGGCGCACGTCGTGGAGCTCGAGCGCGCGCAGGTGGGCAAGTTCAGCATCGAGCAGGCGGCGACGCTTGAAGATATCGCGCCGGACCGACTCGTCGCGCTCGCCGATGCCCTGCCCCCGATGCCGCTGGTCGAACTCAACCGGGGCCAGCTCGAGCGAGTCCGCACGGGCCAGTTCGTCAGGCTCGCCCATGCACCCCCAGAGGATCTCGCCGCACTCACAGACCCCATGGGCCGCGTCGTGAGCGTCGCCCGGGTGGAGGGCAACCTTCTCCACCCCGAGTGCGTCCTTCCTGCAGAGGCGTTGAACGGTGTTCTTTGAGACCGGCTGGCCGAAGAAGAAGCTGACGGGCCAACTGGCCTGGTTTCTTTCGTGGACCGTCGTGACCCTTCTCGGGGCGGTCGTCCTGCACGCAGACCCCGACGGGTACGGCACGCACATGCAGCTGGGCTTGCTCCCCTGCCCCTCGATGATCTTCTTCCACCGCCCTTGCTTCGGGTGCGGGCTGACCACGAGCTTCACCGCTCTCTTGCACGGCGACGTCGTGGGCGCCTTTCGGGCGCACCTCGTCGGCCCCTTGCTGTATTTGGGGTTCACCGCCTCCGCCTTCGCCAGCCTAAACGGCTATCTCACGGGCCGGCGCTTTCGACAGGAGGCCCCCCTCCCGAATGGCTTGCTCATCGGGCTGACGCTGGCGACGGTGCTTTTTGGCGCGGTCCGCTTCGCCCTCGCGAAGCCGGTCAGCATTTACGAGGTATTTGGCAAGAGCCCCCTTGCCGCCCAGGAAAACTCTCCCCATGGCCGTAACTGAGAAAGAAGTCCGCCGCCTGCTCGAACCCTTGGAGGCGATCCGCGAGATCACCTCGCGAAAGATGTTCGGCGGGGTCGGGGTCTATTGCCAAGGCACGTTCTTCGCCGTGGTCGATGACGACCACCTCTATTTCAAGTCCAACGATGACACGGCCCCGCTATATGACGCGTACGACTCCCCGCAATGGGTGATCGTGGGAGAGAAGCCCGCGCCTATGCCCTACCGCGAAGTCCCGGCAGAAGTCTTGGCCGACCCGGAGAAGCTGGGCCAATACATCGACGCGGCCGTCGCCCTCGCCAAAAGCAAGAAGAAGCCGAAGAAGAAGGCTTGACACCGTGCCTGGCGGAGGGCACCAAGGCACGGTGTCTTGTCGCCTTAGAAGGACGCCGGGATCTTGATCCCCATCTCGTGCAGGATAAAGGCGAAGACGTCGCGCACTTCCTCCAGAACCTTGGTGGTGGGCTTGCCTCCGCCGTGCCCTGCGCTCGTCTCGATCCTGATCAGGACCGGCGGCCCGTCCTTCGCCTGGACTTCTTGCAGGCGCGCCGCGAACTTGAACGAGTGGGCCGGGACGACGCGGTCGTCCGTATCGGCCGTCGTCACCAGCGTCGCCGGGTATCTCACGCCCGGCTTCAAGTTGTGGTAGGGCGAGATGCGAAGAAGCGCCTTGAACTCCTCCTCGTTCTCCGGCGAGCCGTAGTCCGACTCCCACGCCTTCCCGATCGTGAACTGGTTGAAGCGGAGCATGTCCATCACTCCGACTTCGGGGACCGCCACCCCGAAGAGCTCCGGCCGCTGGGTCATGACCGCGCCGACGAGGAGGCCCCCGTTGGAGCCGCCTTGCACGGCGAGCCGCGCCGGCTTCGTGTACTTCTCGCTGATGAGCCACTCCGCACACGCGATGAAGTCGTCATAGGCGCGCTGCCGATTGGTCTTGATCGCGGCCTCGTGCCACTCCTTGCCGTACTCTCCACCGCCGCGGATGTTCGCCATCGCCCAGACTCCGCCCATGTCCATCCACACCGTGCGCGCGCTGCTGAACCAGGGCTGTAGCGAAACGTTGAAGCCGCCATAGCCATAGAGCAGGGTCGGGTTGGTCCCGTCGAGCTTGATCCCTTTGCGATGGACCAAGAACATCGGCACGCGCGCGCCGTCCTTGCCCGTCACGAAGACCTGCTTGGTCTCATAGCGGTCCGTGTCGATCGGCACGTCCGGCTTTCGGTAGACCTCGGCCTTGCCTTCGGCCACGTCGTACTTGTAGATCGTCGCCGGGGTCTTCAAGTCGGTATAGCTAAAGAACGTGACTTTGTCGTCAGGCTGGCCGCTGAAACCGCTGGCCGTGCCCGGGCCAGGCATCTCGATCTCAGTCAGGCGCTCGCCCTCCACCGTGAAGACGTCGGCCGCGGTCTTGACGTCGTGCATCCTCGTCACGAGGAGCCGGTGGTGCACCACGCTCGCCGCTTGGATCGTGTCCTTTCCTGCCGGAACGACCGTCTTCCAGTCTTCGGCCGAAGGCTCCTTCAGCGAGACCTTGACGATCTTGCCGGTCGGCGCGTCCTTGGTCGTCATGACCCAGACCGAATCGCCTTCGCGGTAAATCGGCGTGTAGTCGGCGTCTGCCACCGAGAAGAGCGGCTGGGCCTTGGCGTCCGGCTGCGTCAAGTCGATGTAGCTGACCGTGTTGTTGATCGACCCCGGCTCGTGGATGATGATCCAAAGTGTCGTCCTAGTCCCGTCCATGTACGGGCCGATGAACCAGTCCGGCTTGTCCGGCAGCGAATAGACCAGCCTGTCCTCGTCCGGGTCCACGCCGAAGGCGTGGTAGCGGATCTCCGGCGACTTGTTCGCGCTGACGAACTGGTCGCTCTCGGTCGGCTTCGGCCAACGCAGGTAGTAGAACCCCTTGCCCTCCCTATCGACCTGCGGTTCGGAAAACTTCGTCCAGGGCACGGGCGCGCTCTTCTCGTCGCCGGTGGCGACGTCCATCGTGTAAAAAGTCGTCCAGTCCGAACCTGCCGACGACTTGCCATAAACGAGGGTCTTTCCGTCCTCGCTCAGGCCAAGGCCGCTGAGGGCGACGGTGCCGTCCTCGCTAAAGGTGTTGGGGTCGAGCAGCACACGTCCCGGGGCGTCGACCGAGTCCGCCACGTAGAGCACGTCTTGGTTCTGCAGCCCGTCGTTCCGGGTGTAGAAGACCTTGCCACCCATCAGGGTCGGCACGCTGAAGCGTTCAAAGTTGAGCCTGCGACGCAGCTCGTTGTAAAGCCTGTCCCGCCCCTCGATCTTGTCCAGGAAGCCGAAGGAGACCGCGTTCTGGGCCGCGATCCAAGCCGCGACGTCCGGCTCTGTGTTCGGTTGCTCGAGCCATCGGTAGGGATCCGGCACCTTCACGCCGTGGTAGGTGTCGACAACGTCCCCCTTCTTGGTCTGAGGGTATTCGATCTGGTCTGGCATGGCGAAAAAGAGAAGGCCGAAGAGCACGACCGGGTTCATTCTGGGAAGTCTATCGCAAGGCCGGTTTGAGCTCCGGACCCATCTGATAGTGGGATCGGCACGATTCTTGCCCCTTCCTATGTCCACAGGCCCGGCCCACGGCCCGGCTCTGGTACTATCCCGATTCCACTGCCGCTTAGCTCAGTGGTAGAGCAGCTGACTGTTAATCAGCGGGTCGTAGGTTCGAATCCTACAGCGGCAGCCACTCCCCCTAGCCCCTCGGGGCCGCCTTTGGTGCCTGTGCACGCCCAATCATCCGGAGAAGCGGCGGAGGCGGAGCGAGTTGAGCACGACCGAGACGCTGGAGACCGCCATCGCGGCCGCGGCGAACATGGGGCTGAGGTAGCCCATCGCGGCCAACGGGATCATCACGACGTTGTAAGAGAAGGCCCAGAAGAGGTTCCACCGGATCGTGCGGAGCGTGGCCTGGGACAGGCGGATCGCGGTCGGCACGGCCCGCAGGTCCGTCCGCAAGATCACCATCCCGGCCGTCTCCATGGCGACGTCGGTGCCGTGGCCCATGGCGATGCCGAGGTCGGCGGCAGCCAAAGCGGGCGCGTCGTTGATCCCGTCCCCGACCATGGCGACTGGGCGCGCCGAACCTTCCACCACCGCCACCTTTCCTTCTGGCCGGACCTGGGCGACGACTTCGGCGATCCCCGCCTGGCGGGCGACCGCGCGGGCGGTGGCCTCACTGTCCCCGGTGACCATCTTGGTCGCCAGACCCAACCGCGAAAGTTGGGCAATGGCCTCGCGGCTGTGCTCGTCGATGACGTCCGCCACCGCGATCAGCGCGCGAACGCGAGCCGCGTCCTGCAGCACGAAGACCGTCTTCCCTTCCTCCTGCAAGCGGCGCAGGGCTTCTTCGGCCTCGACCCCAAGGCCGTCCCTGGCTTGCTGGGGGCTCACGAGCGCCCACTCCTCGCCATCGACCTTGCCGCGGATGCCCCGGCCCCGAAGGGCCTCGAAGCCGACGACCGGTCTCGGCGCGACCCCCCGCGCCCGGGCTGCGCGAATCACGGCGCCGGCGATCGGGTGTTCCGATCCCGCCTCGAGCGACGCGGCGATCCGAAGGGCCTCGTCCTCGCTCAATTCATGCAGGGTGAGGATGTCGGTCAGGTCGGGCCGCCCACGGGTGACGGTGCCTGTCTTGTCGAAGAGCACGGTGCGCAACGTCCCGGCGCGTTCCAGCGCCTCCGCGTCCTTCACGAGGATCCCGAGCTCGGCCCCGCGACCTGTTCCCACGATCAGGGCCGTCGGCGTGGCTAAGCCCAGCGCGCAGGGGCACGCGATCACGAGGACGGCCACGCCGCGCAGGATCGCCTGGTCGGGGCTGCCGCCGAGCGCGAAGGTCGCGGCAGAGACGGCGAGCGCGATGACGATCACGATCGGGACGAAGACCGCGGAGACGCGGTCGACCAAGCGCTGTAGCGGCGCCTTCGACCCCTGGGCGCGCTCGACCATGCGGATGATCTGGGCGAGCGTGGTCTCTGAACCGACGCGCTTTGCACGGTAGGTGACGGTGCCATTCTGGTTGACGGTGCCCGCGCTGAGCGGCTCGCCCGGATGCTTGGCGACTGGGATCGGCTCCCCCGTCAACATGGATTCGTCGACGCTGGTCTCGCCCGACTCGACCGTCCCGTCCACGGCGACTTTCTCGCCCGGGCGGAGCCGGAGAAGGTCGCCCACCGCAACCTCGCGGATCGGCACCGACGTTTCTTCGCCGGCAGCCCCAATGCGGACGGCCGACCGGGGGGCAAGCTCCATCAGCTTCCGGATCGCTCCTGACATTCGCGATTTGGACCGCGCCTCCAGGTACCGACCCAAGAGCACGAGGGTCACGATCCCGGCCCCCACCTCCAAGTACACGTGCTCGCTCTGCGCGTGGGCGTCCTGGGGATAGGCGAGCAAACCGAAGAGGCTGTAGAGCCACGCCGCCGTCGCGCCGATCGCGATGAGCGTGTCCATAGTGGTCGAAAAGTGGCGGAGCGCACTCGCCGCGTTCGCGAAGAACTGCCGTCCGGCATAGAAGACCACGGGGGTCGTGAGCGCGAACAGGATCCAGTTCACCGAAACGGGACGCGGGTGCCAGAGCATCGAGACCAGCACGATGGGGACGGCCAGGGCAGCCCCAAAAGCCAAATCTGCCAGGGCACGCCGGGAACCGTCATCGGCCAAATGGTCGTGGTCTCCTTCCGGACGCCTCGGCCGCGCGGAGTAGCCCGCGCCCTCGACCGCCTCGACCAAGCTCTCCAGCGCCACCCGCTGGGAATGGTGGACCGTGCCGGTGTGGCTGGCGAAGTTCACGTTCGCCTCGGTGACCCCTTCGACGCGGGCCAAGGCACGCTCGACCCGGGCGACGCACGAGGCACAGCTCATGCCCTCGATCTCCAGTTCGGTCGAGTGGACGGCTCTCTCTTGCGTGTGGGTGGGGGAGCTAGACACAGGAATCGATGCCGGCGAGCGTATAGCCCTCTTGCTCGATCAGGCCCGCGAGACTCGTCAGGTCGATGTCCTCGCCCGTAATCTCCGCGAAGTGCGACTCCCAGTCGACTTTGGCACTGTCAACACCTCGCGCCCGAATGAGCGCGCTCTCGACCGCCTTCGCACAATGCGCGCAGGTCATGCCTTTGATCTGCAAAATGAACCGTTGCATATACCCTTGGAAGGTATAAGGCAGGATGTTGAGGCCGTGTTCCCCTCGCTCCCGCCACTACCCGTCTGATCATATCCCGGCTTCGGAATCAAGCTGAGGGAACTTGGGCGCAACGATACCCCTCAGGGGTTTGAACGAAGAACGGCGGCACCGAGGTTTGGCGCCGCCGCTCGTTCTTGCAGGGGAAAAGTCGGCGTCAAGCCTTCATGACCATGAAGGTGATGCGGGCTTTGTCATCGTCGCCTTCACCTTTGACGACGATGGGCTGGTTGAGTCGCCCAGAGGCTTCGCCGCTGATCCGACCTGTGTACCGGTCATAGGTAAAGGTCAGGTCCTTTTTATCCCGCTTAGGGTTAATGTCGGCGTGGTCGTCTTGACGTTCCAGACCGCCGTCATCGTCTAAGAGACGTATCGTGATCCGCGAATAGCGGGTCTTGTAATCAAGGGGGATTTCCCAATTGGGCCACCCATCGTCCTTGGCCAAAACTTCAGTCTTGGTCTTCACGCCGTTAACGGTCACTTCGGCGAAGAAGTCAGCGCGGTTTGCGCCCAGCGCATCACCTTGGTCTAGGTTGTCCATCTGCTCGACCCGTCTTATGACGAGCACGGGCATCCCTCGGAGTTTTGGCGTATAAGCGCCTGCTCCTTCCGATTGTTGCGCTAGCGAGAAACCGGACAAGCTCATCGCCGCCACGGATAGCAAAGCGAAACGTTTCATGTCGATGCCGATATACGGGTCTCCGCGTGAGTTCCCGAGCTAATGGTTAGTCAAAACGCATAAAAATTGTATAGGAAGACCTACAAGTGCGCAAGTTGTAAATCCCAGGGCCCAGTCTAACTGTTCGGACTTCGCCGCTTTTGTCGTTTCCTACTTCGATGAAGATGAAACTGCTCGCTCAGGTTTTCACCGCCTGCTTGGTGTCGGCGGGACTTGCCCAACCGGTGCCTCCGACAGGCGAGGCCGCCTTGCGGAGCCGGTTCACTACCGTTTACGGCCCGAGCGGCCTGATCAACGTGCCGAGCGCATATGTCACGCCTCAAGGAAGGCTGATGGTCGGCGTCACTCTCGGCCAAGACCGCTCGGCAGTGGCCAACTATGGCCTGATCCCGGGCATCGAGGTCGGTGGCGCCTATTACGAACTCACCGGAAAGACTGAGGGCGAGGTCCTTGCCAACGGCAAGGTCAACATCGTCCCTGCGAACTTCCGAAACGTGGAGATCGGGGTCGGCGTGATCGACGTGGCCGACCGTCTTGACGCCACCTTCTATGCCGTCGCCTCTGCCCAGATCATCACCCCGCCCTCGGTTGAAGACCAGTTCCAAGGGGTGCGCGTCCACGCCGGCTATGGCTCGGGGCTCTTTAGAGAGAAACTGATCGGCGGCGCGGAACTCCTCTTGACCCCACGGCTGAGCGTGATCGGCGAATACGATGGGACCGATGGAAACTTTGCCCTGCGCTACTTGCCGAACGACACGGTCCGGGCGCAGATCGGCGTGCGCAGCAAGCGCATCTTCTTTACCCTCGCCACCGCGATCTCGCCGTAGTCGCAGGTGCTGACGCATTTCGGGCTCCCGCCCCGTACATAGCGAAGAGGATGGGCGAAGTCTTCATCCCCTCGCCGTGTACGGGGGTTTGCCGTTTGGATCCCGAGCAAGTGTGCCAGGGCTGTGGACGGACGATCGCGGAGATCTGCGCGTGGACAACGATGACACCAGAAGAACGCAAGGCGGCGGTGGAGCTCGCCCGGGGCAGGCTCGCAGGGATGGCAAGCTCAGCCCCCGCGCAGGCCGCGAACCCGCTCGGCTAGATCCTCCGCCGATATCCCTTCCACCGCGAGCGTCTTATCCCGCCCCGTTTGCCCGCGGATGATCTGCAACGAGGTTTTCGGGACGTGGAGGGCCTTCGCGAGGGCCGCAACTACCGCCTCGTTGGCCTCGCCGTCGGATGGCGGCGAGGTGACATAAACCCGGACAGGATCGTCCCACTCGACCCTGGTGCGGCTCGCCTTTGGGGTCACCCGGACTCGGAGCTCAGCTCGCAAAGGCGTCGGCGGCGGCGACCTCAAGGACAGGCTTTGCGGGGCCGAGCCGTTCCAGGTGCTCGTGGAGCAGGGCCCGGAACCGCGCCTCGAACGCGCGCTTCTCGTCGTCCAGCTTCTGCAGCTCCCAGTGGGCCGCGGCCGTCGCCTCAAGCGCCTTCTGCCGGATTTCCGAAGCCTCCAGGCGCGCCGCTTCTACCGCAGAATCGGCCTCGCGCCTTGCGGCCGTGCGGGTGTCGTCCGCCGCTTTTTGGGCCAGCACCAGCGCCTCGCGCAATGTGGCCTCTTGGGCGCGGAACCGCTCGAGTTCCTTGCTCGCGAGTTCGTTCAGCCGCCGCAGTTCCTTCACTTCGACCAGCAAGGACTCGAGTTGCTCGGCGACTCCGGCGACCAAGCGGTCGACCGTCTCGCGGTGGTAGCCACGCAGAGTCGTGGGGATCTGCACCCGCTCAAGGTCGAGGGGTGTAAAGCGTTCCTTCGCCATCGTGTTTCCTCGGGGCAGCGTCCATGCGACCCCTAAACCGTTAGACGCCGCAGCGGCCCGAACGGTCGCTCAGCCGCGCCACTTCTTGAGGATGTCGGCCCGGTTCTTCTTGGCCGCGCCGTCGTTCGGGTTGCGATGGACCACCATGTCCCAGACGCGCACCGCGTCCTCGTAATAGCCGAGCCGGTTATAGGAATGGGCCAGGAAGCGCAGCGCGTTCACGTGGGGCGGCGGGGTCATCCTGAGCGCAGGCTCCAGAAGGGGCACGACTCGGGTGTAGGCCTTCGCATTGAACCAAAGCTGCGCCTCATAGTAGGCCGCGTCGGCGTAGTCGGGGTTCGCGTTCTTGAAGCGGATTGCGTAGGCGAACGCTTCCGTCCGTTCTTCGACGTTGCCGAGCATCCAGATGAGGTCGCTCGCACGCTCCTCGTCCCTCGGGTCTGCTTCGACCAAGAACCGCAGCGACTGGTTGATCCGCGGGAACTCGCCGTCCCGGAACCAGGCGTCGTTAAGCTCCTCCATCCGGCCCGCCGCGCGCTGGTAGATCGCCTCGGACCGGTCCTCAGGCTGCGGCGGCTCTTGCGCCCCCGCCTCCAAGGAGGCTACGACGAAAGGCAGCACCATCAAGGCGCCTGCCCGCTTCCAAAGCCCGTGCGGGCTGAGGTGCGGCCTCACGACCGCCCCAACTGGTCGCGGAGTTCCTGCTGGACCATGGCCGGGTTGGCCCGGCCCTGCGTGGCCTTCATCACGGCGCCGACAAGGAAGCCGATCACGCCCTCCTTGCCGCCGCGGAAGTTCTCGACCGGCCCGGGATTCTCCGCGATCACTTTCGCCACCGCGTCGCGGATGAAAGAGTCGTCGCTGATCTGGGTCAAGCCCCGCTCCTCGACGAGCTTGCTTGGCATCGCGCCGCTCTGGAACGAGTCCTCCAGCAGCGTCTTTGCCACCTTCGAGTTCACCACACCGCGGGCGGTGAGGTCGGCGAGGTCGACGATGTGGGCCGGGGTCATGACGCTCACCTCGCGCCCTTCCGGGTCCAGCGAGCCGTCGAACCGGGCCGACTGGCCCGTCTCTTTGAGCAGCCGCATAAAGTCACCGTTCATCCAGTTCGTGACCGCTTTAGGTTCGCCGCCCTGGCGCACGGCTTCCTCAAAGAACTTCGCCCAGGCCTGGTCGGCCACCAGCACGCCGGCGTCGTAGTCGCTCAGGGCGTATTCCCGCTGGTATCGCCGTTGCTTAGCCAGCGGCAGCTCGGGCAGGCTTGCGCGCAAGCCTTCGATGTACTCCTCGTCGAAGTGCATCGGGATTAAGTCGGGGCATGGGAAATAGCGGTAGTCCGCCTCCGTCTCCTTCGTGCGCATCGCGTAGCTACTGAGCGTGCCCTCGTTCCAGCCGCGTGTCTCCTGCAGCACTCGGCCGCCATCCTCGTAGACCTGTGCCTGGCGCTTGGTCTCGTATTCGACGCCGAGCTGCACGCTCCGGAAGGAGTTGAGGTTCTTCAGCTCGGTCTTCGTGCCGTAATCTTCGCTCCCCTCGGGTCGGATCGAGATGTTCGGCTCACAGCGCAGGCTCCCCTGTTCCATGCGGCCGTCGGTGACCCCAAGGTAGAGCAGGGTGAGGCGGAGCTGGACGAGATAGTCGCGCGCCTCGTCCGGGCTGGTGATGTCCGGCGGGAAGTCCGTGACGATCTCCATGAGCGGCACCCCCGCGCGGTTGTAGTCGACCCCGCTGCCGCCGCCGGGCAGGTGGAGCAGCTTGCCCGTATCCTCCTCAAGGTGGATGCGCCGGATCTTGACCCTCTTCTCGCCGCCGTCGGCGGCCGGGATCTCGAGGTAGCCCCAGTAGCCGAGCGGGTTCGTCTCGCCGTACTGGCTCACCTGGTAACCCTTCGGCAAGTCCGGATAGAAGTAGTTTTTCCGGTGGAAGACGCTGTCGTAGGCGACCTTGCAGTTGAAGGCGAGCGCCGTTCGCAGCACCATCTCGATCGCCGTTCGGTTCGGCACAGGCAGGGTGCCGGGCATGCCCAGGCACACCGGGCAGACCCGGGTGTTCGGCTCCCCGCCGAAAGCCACCGCGCACCGGCAGAACATCTTGCTCTCCGTGAGCAGCTCCGCGTGCACCTCCATCCCGACGCTGGTCACATAGCGCGTCACGGCTTCAGCTTACATCCTCTGAGAGGCAGATGGCCACGCAGCGTTCGGGAAGAGACAGCATTTGTACTGTTCCAGGAGCGCCAGAACCCGCGCCCAAATGTTCGAAACGAAGCCTAAAGCGCCGGACACCCCGCTACAAGGGCCGAGCGTTGGGGGGACGCGCTCCCTTCCCGTCGGCGACGGGAAGGGGAAGCGAAGGTCAGCGGGTCGTGGTCGACCCGGTTTCTTCAGCGCCGGTCTTGTTCATGTTGCTGATGTCTGCGCCGAGGGCGTTCTCCCGCTCCTCCTTGCCGACATTGCCTCCGCTCGGAGCGTCCAGGTACATGTCCTTCGTCTCGCCGCCACCGTCAGACCCGCACCCGACGGCCGTCGCGAGCGCGAGCAGGGCTAGCAGGCTCCTCACTGGTTGAAGACTCCCCAAAACTCTTTCAGGTCTTCGCTGGCGAAGTACTTGTTGCAGAAGTCTTGGTTGCCGGTGTAGTCCGGAGTGCACGGCTGGGCGCCTTTGCTGACGCAAGTGCCGAGGAACTTTTCCCGCCCATAGTGGCCCACGTGGCCATCGGCGTAAGCCGCCACGAACCGGTTCCCCCACTCTCTTCGGGCGTCCCAGACGAGGGTCTCCCAATAGAAGTCGTCGTTGGCGTACCAGTTCTTATAGGGGCTCATCGCCCAGATGCTCTGGAAGTACATCCAGCTGTAGTTCAAGCCGGAATAGCGGGTGGGCGTCAGCGCCATGCGGCGGGCGGGATCGTTGATCGTGGTCAGCGTCCTGGTCGAGTTGGCGCTTAGCGAATTGGTCCGCGAACTGCCCTGGCAGGTGCCGAGGCCGCTGTTCCCGAAGCCGTCCGCGTTCATGGACATGTTCGTGACCCAGCCCCAGCGGTAGCGGAAGCTCGGATAGAACTTATCGCGGAAAGCCGGGCGGCCGTCCGGAGTGGTCGCGTCCTCCTTGGGCTCGGGCAAGAGGGCGTCGAACGTCAAGGGCCGGCTCTTGCGGTAAGGCTCGGTGTTATTGATCCAGGTCGTGTCGTTGTAATAGACCTGGGCGGGATAGCCCTGGACATAGCCGTAGTGCCACGGCACTCGATCCTCGTTGTCGTTGGCGTACATCAGGAGGCCCAGCATCTGCTGCTTAAGGCCGCTCGTGGTCGCCGTCTTTTTTGCGGACGTCTTCGCCTGGGCGAAGACCGGGAAGAGAATCGCTGCAAGGATGGCAATGATGGCAATTACGACGAGAAGTTCGATCAGGGTGAACGCTCTCTTCATAGAGGCCAGCCTATTACGCAAATGCTAAGGGCGAGTTAAGAGCGGGACTGGACGGCAAAAATCCTGGGGCACCTGCCACTGCCGGGCGGGTTATAAAAAAAGGCGGCGACCCGGAGGGTCGCCGATGTCTCTTCACCCTAAGACCTGTGGCCTTAAGTACAGGGAGATCTCCTTTGGCCCCCGAACGGACCTTTCTCGTCCCCCTTAGATAGATAGGGACGCTTTCGCCGCCGGATCGTTCACCAACCCAGAAAAAGTGACGGCGAATAGATCCTTCGCTCCGTGAATAATGGGACATGGCTGAGCGACTGGTGATCGGGTGGAGGGAGTTCGTCGACCTTCCGGAATGGGGGATCGAGGGATTGCACGCCAAGATCGACACCGGTGCCAGGAGCAGCGCGGTCCACGTCGAGCAGATCGAGGAAGTCGGCGAGGGGCGCATCCGGTTCCAGGTCGTGCTGGACCTCCGCCACCGGCACAAACGCGTCACGGTCGAAGCGCCCATCTCGCGCAGGAGCCATGTGACCTCGAGCAACGGCGTAAAGCACGAGCGGTACTTCGTGGAGACCCTTTTCCGCCTAGGCCCCGTCGAAAAAAGGGTCGAAATTTCCCTCGTGAGCAGAGATAATATGAAGGTGAGGATGCTCGTGGGCCGCACCGCGCTCGGAGATGAATTTTTGGTGGACGCCCACTCGGTTCACCTGGTTCATCGGCCAAAGTCGTAGGGACGCCCAGCCTGGACTCTTGTGAAGGTCGTCATCCTCTCCCGCGCCCCGCGCCTTTACAGCACGCGCCGTCTGCGCGAGGCTGCCCGGGGGCGTGGGCACCAAGTCCAAGTCTTGGACACACTGAAGTTCTCCCTCCTCCTGGAGACGGGCGAGCCCGACCTCTTCTACCGGGGACGGAGGATGCACATGGTGGACGCCGTCATTCCCCGCATCGGGGCGTCCGTCACCCAGTTCGGGGTCAGCGTCGTCCGCCAGTTCATGCAGATGGGCGTCTTCGTCGCGAACACGGCGAACGCGGTCACGAACAGCCGGGATAAGCTCCGCTCGCTTCAAATCCTCTCTCGGTACGACATCGGCATCGCGCCGACCTCCTTCGTCCGCGGCCGGGACGATATCTTGCCCGCGATCCAGCGGGTCGGGGGCGCCCCCGTGATCATCAAACTCTTGGAGGGCACCCAAGGTGTCGGCGTCATCCTCGCCGAGACTCAAAAAGTGGCGGAGGCGATCATCGAGACGATGCAGGGCGCCAAGCAGAACGTGATCGTGCAGAAGTTCGTGGCGGAGAGCAAGGGCAAGGACGTGCGCGCCCTGGTCGTGGGCGACCAAGTGGTCGCGGCGATGCGCCGCGTCGCCCAAGGCACGGAGTTCCGCGCCAATATCCACCGGGGGGGCATGGCCGAGCCGGTAGAGCTCGACGCACCCTTTCGAGAGACCGCCGTCCGTGCCGCCCAGATCCTCGGGCTACGTGTCGCCGGCGTGGACATGCTGGAGTCGGCCGAAGGGCCGCAGGTGATCGAAGTCAACTCCTCGCCCGGCCTGCAAGGGATCGAACGGACCACCGGGGTCGACGTCGCCGGCTGCATCGTCGACTACGTCGAACAGCAGGTCCTCTTCCCCGAGCTGGATGTGCGCGAGCGCCTCACCGTGACCAGCGGGTACGGCGTCGCCGAGCTCGTGGTCTCGAAAGATTCCACGTACGAGGGCAAGACGATCCATGAGAGCGGTCTGCGAGAACAGGACGTGGTCGTCCTGACCTTGGAGCACGAAGGGACGACGATCCCCAACCCCTCGCGGAACCATGCGCTGATCGCAGGGGACCGGCTGCTCTGCTTCGGCCGGTTAGATGCGATGAAGGACATGGTCCCTCGTCGGAAGAAGCGGCGGGTGAAAAAGCAGAACTCCCCGGCGGGGTAGCCGCCCAATGGGCCTAGCGGCAAAGCCGCTCCAGGCCCCGATGAAACGCGCCCGTTGTTCGGGCCTGTGATAGAGTGTCGCCTAACCAACGGGCGATTCGCCTCGCCCAGGAACGTGGACCGCATGAGAACCTTTGCCGCTTTCGCCCTTTTCGCCGCAGTCGCGCCCGCCTTTGCCCAAAAGGTGGACTTCGTCCATGACCAATCTTCGAAGAAGAAGCTGGTCTATGACCTTGACATCCAGGCCAAAGGCGAGAACGAGTTCAGCACCAAGTCGGTCTTCGACCTGAGCTACGGGGCAAAGTCTGACAAGGGCGTGCAGGCCAACCTGAATCCTACGGTCTGGTCGATGAAAATCAACGGGAATGAGATGAGCCAGATCGCTGAAGCGGGACAGCCAAGTTTCATTCTCGACAGCCACGGTCTGCCGACCGCCGTCAACATGTCCGGGCCAGAGATGTTCTTCGTCATCTCCCTCCTCCTGTCCTACCTGCCCGCCGCCGAGCTTGCGGAGGGGGACGAGTACAAGATCGATTGGGCGATCGACGGTGTGGCCTTCAAGGGCACCGGGAAGTTTTCGGGCTATGAGGAGGCGGGCGACAAGAAACTTCCGCGCTTGAGCGTCCGCGCCGTGCTGACGCCCGGCGCCGGAGACTCAGCGAGCTTCGACTTCACCCAGATCTACGACCCAGCGGCGAAGGCACTCGTGCGGGCAACGGGCTCGGCCAAGCTTTCCGAAGAAACCTTCAGCCTAGCCCTCACGGTGAAGTAACGGCGTCTCGGCATCGAAAAACGCGGCGACCGACTCGCGCAAATGTTGCTTCCGCGCGTCGTCCAGCAAGGCGGCCTCGACGGCGGCGAGCGTCAGGCGCCTGACCGCACCCGCGTCAAAGCCGAACTCGCGGACGACACCGATCCATTCGTCCGTGAGGGTCGTGCCGAACATGGGCGGGTCGTCGGAGTTGACGCTGACGTTCAACCCGGCCGCGATCATTCTTGGGAGCGGGTGCTCGGCCAGGCTCGGCACCACTCCGAGGCAGACGTTGCTGGTCGGGCACACCTCGAGCGGCATCTGGCTCTGCACCAGCTCTTCGACCAGCGCAGGGTCTTCCATGCACCGCACGCCGTGGCCGATGCGCAAGGCGCCGAGTTCATCGATCGCCCCTCGGATGCTGGCCGGCCCCTCGGTCTCGCCTGCATGGGGGATGCTCGGGACACCCGCCGCGCGCACCCGGTCGAACGCCTTGCGGAAGAGGGACGGCGGAAACCCGACCTCGTACCCTCCCAGGCCGAAGGCGTGGACCCCTTCTCCATGCGCATCGACCACCCAGTCGGCGACCATCATCGCCTCCTCGTCTGAGCACGCCTCACGCGGGAGGTCGACGATGATGTTGCAGGTCACGCCGAGCTCCGCCTCGCCCCAAGCGCGCGCCCGGTTCAGGGCTTCGACCTGCTTTTCCCACGGAATGCCGCCCCGGCGGAAGACGGTGAGGGCGGTGAAGGTCGCCTCCGTGTGGAGGATGTTCTGCTCCGCTTGGCCCGCCAGGAACTCACGCGCGACGAACTCCAGGTCTTCGGGGTGCTGCATGCATTGGCTACAGCTCCAATAGATGTTGGCGAAGTGGGGGAAGTCGGTGAACCGGTACCATTCGCGGAGCCCTTCGACCGTGGTCGCGGGCAAGGGCATGTTGTTCCGCTCGGCCAGCTGAAGCAGGGTCTCGGGACGGATCGAGCCCTCCAGGTGGACGTGGAGCTCCACCTTCGGCATCGCGCGGAGAAAGCTCTCGAACTCGGTAGAAAGCGGGGCGGCCTGCTCCTCCACGATCCTCCTCATGATCCCACGGAGGGCGGCGCGGCTCCGGGCCCTCGACCGCCGGCGGCGCACAATGACGCCATGGTTTACGGCCGGAACTGGCGCGAACGGTTCAGGCTGCCGGACGGGACGGAGGCGCTCTTCCGCCTGGTGCGGCCGACAGACGCGCCCTGGTTCCAAGACGGGTTCCGCTATTTCAGCCGCGACACCATGTACCGCCGATTGATGAGTCACCGCGACCGGTTCACGGAAGCAGAACTCCGCTACCTCACGTCGGTGGACGGCTGGAACCACCTTTGCATCGTGGCCTTCCGCCGCACTGGGGACCGCTGGGAGGCGCTGGCCGCCGGCAGCTTCATCCGGCGGGATAGCGACGGCCAGGTCGCCGAGTTCGCCGTGCTTGTGGGAGACCCGGTCCAGCGGATGGGCGTCGGGACGCGCCTTGCCCTGCACCTCGTGCGCGCCGCCCGCGAGCGTGGCATCAAGCGCTTCTGCGCGGACATGCTCGCCGACAACGTCGCCGTATTCGCCCTGATCGATAAGATCGCCCCGGCCGCTTCTTGGCTCACGAACGGGATCGTCGCGGTGGTCGAGTTCGACCTGCGAAACGTCAAGTTCGAATGAGCTTGGCCCCATAATAGGGCTACACGCCATGCGAAGCGGACTTACGCTCTTGGCTCTCATCAGCCTCAACCTTGTCGCCACCGCCCAGCCCTGGACCCCGACTGTCGAATCCGACCTGAAATTCGACGACCTGTTCCCCCGCCGCTCTTTCTTCGGGAAGACCGCGAGGGCCGCGCAGTGGAGCCACGACGACCGGTTCGTCGCCTACCTCTGGAACGCCTACGACGACCGCGGCAGCGACCTGTGGATTTACGACACCCAGAAAGGCAAGGCCATCCGGGCGACCAGTCTCGACCTCCTGAAAGCCTTCGATTACGAAGCGGTGAAGGCCGGCGACCGGTTCGCCAGGGAAGACCGCGAACGCGACGAAAGCCTGAAACTCGATGAAAAAGGCTATCGTGAGTGGCAGAACAAGAAAAAGAAAGAGGACGAGGACCGCAAAGAGCCGCTGCCCGAGTACCCCGGTGTCTCCGACTATGAATGGTCGCATTCTGGAGACCGGCTATTGTTCGTCTATCGCGGCGACCTCTTCCTCCTGGAAGTGCAGCCCGATCGGTGGGATCCGGTTCGATCGGGGCCCGGATGGAAGGGTTCGGAGACCATAAAGGTCGAAGGTCCCGGTGGACAGGTCACTAGACTGACCAATACTCGCGAGGGCGAATCCGACGTTCGGTGGATGCCGGACGACGCCGGATTCTATTTTCGCCGCGGCCAGGGTCTATTCCGTATGCGCTTCGACGGCCCTGGAGTGACGCAACTTGACCCTAAACTGCCCGATGGGTTACCGCTTTGGGGGTACTCGCTTTCGCCGGACGGCTCGAAGATGATGATCTTTAGCGGCAAATCGACAGGGGAGTACAACCAGATCACATGGATAAGCTATCGCAAACGCTTCCCAGAGATTCGGCGGAGCAACCAGTATTACGGCACGCCCGACGAGAAGCTTAAGGAAGAGCGATACCTCTTCCTTTACGACTTAACGAAACCCGACTTCGACGACAATAAACCCTGGGAAGTCTGGAAGTGGAAGAGCGCGGACGAGGACTTTGTCCGCGATGTCTTAACGAGGACGACTCCCTGGTCTCCGGACAGTAAGCGGTTTACGTTCGCAACCCTGAACCGCTCCAGCCGAGAGCGGGAGGTCTTCGTGGCCGACCTCGGCACGAAGAAAGTCGAGTCGGTGGCCAAAGTCACGGAACCGGGCGAAATGCTGGGCAACGACCAGGCGGCTCCGTTCTTTACACCAGACGGTGAAAGAGTCGTGGCCCTTTTGGAGACGACCGGCTGGCGCTTGCCTTGGCTCATCGACCCAGTGCAGAAGACAAGCCGGCCGATCGTTCAAGGGGAATTCGACTTCTACCCCGTCTGCATCAGCAGGGACGGCAAAAAACTCGTGGGCTATTCGAACGGCGGTGACGTGGGCCGGGCTCAGATCTACACGGCGTCCATTGCCGACGGCTCCCTCACCAAATGGTCGAAGGGCGAGGGCAACTATGACAGCCCGACGGTCTCGAACGACTGCAGCGCTGCACTGGCCGCTTTCGCCAATTGGTCGACTCCGAAGGAGACCTACCTGATAAAGGGCGGCCGAGAGACGAAGCTCACGACGTCCCACCATCTGGAGGAATTCGCCGCCGTGAACCGCATAAAGCCGCAGCGGTTCTCGTTCAAAAACCGCCATGGTCACACGGTCAGCGGCTTCGTCTTCCTGCCGAAGGATTGGAAGAAGACGGACCTGCGCCCGTGCATGGTCTACACCTACGGCGGCCCGCTTGGAACGGGTTCGAGCGTGGTGGACGGCAGCTTCAACTCCACCGCCTACCTCTTCAACATGTACTTGACGTACAGCATGGGCTACGTCACCGCCACCGTCGACCCCCGTGGATCTTCCGGCTACGGCGCCCTCTTTGGTCGGGCCAGTAGCGGACAGATCGGCGTGCCCCAGACCGAGGACCTGGTGGACGCGGCCCGCCACCTCCAGGCTGAATATGGCGCCGACCCCAATCGCATGGCCCTGAACGGTTGGTCGTTCGGCGGCTGGCAAACCCAACATGTCTTGTACACGCAACCGGGCGTCTACCAGGTGGGTATTGCCGGTGCTGGCCCCACGGAATGGCAAAATTACAACCAGGGCTATGTCGAGAACGTTATCGGGATCCAGGAGGCCGGAAAAGTCGAGTTTCTGGACAAATTCTCGCTGACAAAAGTCGCGATGAACCTCCAAGACCGCCTGATGCTTCTTCACGGGATGGAGGATTCGAACGTGTTGTTCCAGCACACGATCGCGGTCTATCGGACCTTGCTGCAGAACGGAAGGGGCCCCTTGGTCGAACTGGTCATCGACCCGACGGGAGACCATGGCTTGGGCGGCGACATCAACCGCCGGGACACGTTGGCCTTCTATTTGCGCTTCTTGATCCAGAACTTTGGGGCAAAGCCAGAGGTCGGCCACCGGTAGAAGCTGCGATCGGCAGTCTCACGCCCAAAGCAGACTATTAATATCTACGGGTTTTCCGGACTCTGGTCCTTTCGCAGAATCTGACTAGACGTCGAAAACGGAACAGTCGTCCTGTAGAATGAAGGTGGCGTCAAATGATGGGATCGACAACGATAACCATGCTGGCGTCGCTGTCCGGTCTTAAGCGGGTCGAGGAGCAACTCCGACAGGCCACGTTGAAGGCGGGATATCCGGCGCAAGACATCAATGCGGCGAACGCGGCTCGCGAGGCGGCTCGGATTCAACACGAGACGTCCCGGGCGGCGGCGAGGATCGAGGGTGCCCTCCGGGCTTCCCTCCTAGACATTAAGGCTTGACGAAGACGCCAAGCCTCTTGACATACAGAAGGGTTCAGTGGTGCAGGGTACGCGATGGCGCGCCAGAAGGCACCCATGATCCAAAACGACACAATCAGGTACTTGAGCATCATCGGAATGCGAAACGCACAGCGGAGTGTGGAGATCGCCCTTGGTGCTTTAGGCAAAGGAAAGCGGGACGAAGTCGTGCTCGCCCAACTGAGTCTAAATGTCGCGATGACCGCTCATAGTACGAGCCATAAGGTCCTTCAAACGGTGGAAGCCGGGGAAAGAACCGTCTTAGACATTAGAACATGAGCGCCCCTCTCAGGTACGTTGACCGAATGCCTTCCGAACAGATCGGAACGCGCATCGCAGCTGTCTACGAGCTACAAAGTTCGTGGCTCGAGCCCCGCCTCGCCGAAATTGGTGTGGGTTGGAACACGTTCCAGCTCCTAACGACTATCGATGCGGCCGGGTCAGACGCCTCGCAAGTCGAGGTCGCCCGCCGACTCGGCGTGACCCCCGCGACCCTCAGCGAGACGGTGTTCGGCCATGTTAGAAAAGGCCTTCTTGAACAAGTCGTCTCGGAACGCGACCGACGCGTCAAACTTCTTCGCCTTACCGACCAGTCGCAAAAGCTGGTTCGCCAGATCCGCAAGCTTGTCACCGAATCGGAGCAAGTTATGGTCGAGGGCCTGTCCGATAGCGAGATCGGAATGATGGTCGGTCTCCTGGAACGCGTTATCGCGAACCTTGAAGGCACCCGCCGAAAGTGATCGCCAGGAAAGGTTTCCACGCCGCGGATCGGTTAGGGGCGTGGAAACCTTGTGTGGAAAATCTGTAAAACGCGCGCCATAACGTAGGCTTCTTGCGTCACTATAGGTGGGCAAGGGCTAGGCCCAGGGTCGTTTCATTCATGATCCGGATCGTCGGCGTTCAGAGAAGCAGCGAGGTCAAGGGGGAGTTTGTCCTTCTTCAGAACCAAGGCTCTATGCGTGTCAACCTTAGGGCGCACGCGGTGATCGCAGATGCGACCATACAGGGCGGCACGTCCTCTCCAGCCGCCCACTTCTTTGGAGAAGATGTCGACATCCTTCCTGGACAGTACATCCTTTTGAGGACCGTTCCTTGTCGGACAGGTTGGAGCACGACCAACGACGGCCAAAGGGTTTACCAAGCGTCGATGTCTTGCCCGCTCCCGGTTTGGGCGAACCACCCGGGGGCGCTCCATGTGCTGACTCCACAGCACACGTTTGTCGAGCGGAGCGCCGAGCTCCTAAGCGTCTAGGCCGGGTTCGTCCGGTTCATCGCCCGTTCGATGCCTTCGCGAAGGAAGTCTTCGCATCCGTCCGCCGCCTTTTCGACAGCGGACCGAACCGTTTCACGCTCATCGGGCCGAAACTTGCTCAGGACGTGGTCGATCGTCTCGTCGTCCCCCCGGCCGATTCCAATCTTGATGCGGGCGTATTCCTGGGTGCCGAGGGCCTGCACGATCGATTTGTGGCCGTTGTGGCCCCCGGGACTCCCCTTTGCCCTCATTCGGACGCGGCCCGTCTCCAAGTCCAGGTCGTCGGCGACAACCAGGATCTGGTCAGGTTTAAGGCCGTAATGGCGGACTAATGCCGTCACCGCCCTCCCGCTGAGGTTCATAAAGGTCGTGGGTTTCGCCAGCGCCACAGGAACGCCCGCCACGGTGCCCACCGCGAGGAGGGATTGGTGCTTCGCCGCGCCCCACTTTAGCCCGTTGCGGCGTGCCAGTTCTTCGACGACTTCGAAGCCAATGTTGTGGCGCGTCCCCGCATACTGCGCACCCGGGTTCCCGAGCCCGACGATAAGTGCCACCGGCGGCAGGGTCGGCTCAGTGCGTTTGCTGAAGAACTTCACCAGTTTCCGCCTGCGGATGGGTCGCGATCACGCCCCCGCTTGCGAGAGCGAAAATCACAAGGCCGAGCGCGATCCGGTACCAGACGAACACCATGGTCGTGCGGGTCTGCAGGAACTTCATGAGGAAAACGATCGCCGCATAGCCACTCACGAACGCGACCACCGTAGCAACGATCGTCGGTGCCATCCCACTGGCTAATAAGACGTCTCTTTCCTTGTATAGCTTGTACAAACCAGAAAGGACGATGGCGGGGACGGAAAGCAGGAAGGAAAAGCGGGCCGCGGCCGCTCGGTCGAAACCAGAGAACAGGCCGCCCGTTATTGTGCAACCACTGCGGCTTGATCCAGGGACAAGCGCCAAAGTTTGCCAAAGCCCCACGACAAGGCCGTCCTTCCAAGTCGCGTCCGTGAAACTTCGCCGCTGGGTTGCGACGCGCTCTGCTATAGCGAGGAAGACGGCGAAAAAGATAAGTGTCGAAGCGACGACATAGGCAGATCGGAAATCTCTGTCGATCTTGGACTCCAGGAGCAGCCCGGCGACCGAGATAGGGACGGTGCCCACCAAGATCGCCCAACCGATCCTGGCCGAATCCGTGCGCGCCGCAGACGGCTTAAAGAGCGATCTTGCCCACGCCGTCGAAACGTCCAAGAGGTCGTCTCGAAAGTACAACAAGACGGCCAAGATAGTGCCCAATTGGATCACGGCGGTAAAGCCTGCACCGGGGTCCCTCCAATGCAGAAGCTCGGGTAAGAGGAAGAGGTGGCCGCTGCTGCTTATGGGCAAGAATTCTGTCAAGCCTTGCACAAGTCCATAAGCGACAGCCTGGAGGAGGCTTACTTCCAAGCCGGCTCCTCCGGACTCCCTAATCCCAAAAACTTCATGCTGGCGTAACGGATACGCTGCGCGGCCTTTCCGTCGCCATAAGGAGAACTGGCCCGGGCCATTCGTTCGTGCTCCGCCGAGTCCCCCAACAAGCGCATAGCTTCCTGGACAATCTTATCTTTTTCCGTCCCGACCAGTTTGGCCGTCCCGGCCTCCACGCCTTCTGGCCGCTCCGTCGTCTCGCGCAAGACCAAGACCGGGACGCCGAGGGTCGGCGCCTCCTCCTGGACCCCGCCTGAATCGGTGAGGATCAGGCGGCTCCGCGCCATCAGGCGTGCAAAGTCGACATAGTCCGGCGGCTCAATCAGGTGGATGCGCGGATCTCCGCCCAGCACGTTCGTCAGCGTCTCGCGCACGGCGGGGTTCAAGTGCATCGGCACGACCAGCAACGCGTCCGGCACCCCGCGGACCACCTCAAGCGCTGCTTCCGCGATCCTGCGCTGCGGATCGCCCCAGTTCTCGCGGCGGTGGGTCGTGAGCAGGACGACCGGGCCGGTGTGCTCGGGGAACCAGTCCTTCCCCGCCGCCTGGGTGGCGAGCTTTACGGCATCGATGCCCGTGTTCCCGGTGACGAAGACGCTCTGTGGCGCGGCGCCTTCGCGCAGGAGGTTATCGCGCGACCATTCGGTCGGAGCAAAGTGCAACGAGGCGAACAGACCGACCGCGCGCCGGTTGAACTCTTCAGGGTACGGGTCCCAAACCGTGGGCGTGCGCAAACCCGCCTCGATGTGGGCGAATGGCCGCCGGTGGTAGAAGGCGGCCAGCCCCGCGACGAACGTCGTCGTCGTGTCGCCTTGGGCGAAGACGATCTGCGGCTCTAGCCGCCGGAAGAGCCCGTCGAGACCGTCCAGCGACCGAGAGGTCACCTGGGCGAGCGTCTGGCCATGGGTCATGACCTGCAAGTCCTCGTCCGGTTCCAACCCAAAGGCGCCCAGCGCCTGCCGCAGCATCTCGCGGTGCTGGCCCGTGCTGATCAAGACCGGCTCCCACAGGTCGCTGAACTTACAGGCTTCCAAGACGACGGGCGCCGTTTTGATGGCGTCGGGCCGCGTCCCGACGACAAAAGCAACGACGGGCCTAGCCATAGATCTTCAGCATCGTGAGCAACACGCCGCACATGGCCATGGCGGCGACATAGAGCACCCAGACCGCTTGGCGCTGGTTGAGGCCCCGGCTGAGCAGGGTGTGGTGGATATGGCGCTTATCGGCCTGGGTTATCGGTTGACCGCTGGCGACGCGACGCAGCACCACGACAGCCGCGTCAATGAGCGGAACGCCAAAGACCAGCACGGGAATGAACAGGGCGAGCGCGGCCGCCGTCTTCAGGGCCCCGACGATCGAGAGGCAGGCGAGTAAAAAACCGAGCGTCTGCGCTCCGCCCGTGCCCATGAAGATCCTTGCGGGGTTGTAGTTATAGCGGAGGAATCCGACGGAGGCGCCCGCGATGGCGGCCGCGATCAACGCCACGCGAGGCTGGCCCTCATAGGTCGCGATGATCGAAAGCGTGCCTGCCGCGATGCCGGAGATGCCGGCGGTGAGGCCGTCGATCCCGTCGATCGTGTCCATAGTCTTTGTGACCACGAAGATGTAAGCCGCCGTGAGCACGGCCGCCCAGGGGCCGAGCGCCACCCAGTGGTAGGGGCCGACCAGCGGCCACTCCATTCCCTGGATGCGGATGATGCCGGTCTTGTCGCCCGGAGTCGAGAAAAGCTGTACGGCGAAGCCGAGCCCCAGGATCCACAGCGCCTGCCACTTAGCCGAGAGCGGCTTGACGTCGTCCCACGCGCCGACCGCCACCAAGAGCAGGCCGCAAACGAGCATGCCGATCAGATAGGGCGGGAACGGGCGCACGGGGTAAGCGAACGGCAGGACCGTGACCAGCGACAGCACGATGCCCGCGAAGATGGCCATGCCGCCCCACCGCGGGGTGGGCTCCTTGTGGACCCGGCGGTCGTCGCGGTTCGGGTCGTCCACGGCGCCGTGCTTCAGGGCCAGTTTCTGGGCGACCGGGGTCAGGACGATCGTCGCCAGGAGCGCGACGATCATCGCGACCAGCGGAAAGAAGAACCCGTCCCAAGGCTCCTGGGCCGAGACCGCGGCGAAAAGTCCGGTCCAATTAGGCACGCGGGGCTAACTCCAACTCTTCAAGACGCTCGTCGACGTACCGATAGACTTCGGTTCCCGCCAACCTGAAGAGTTCGAGGGCGAAGTCGTCGGGGTAATCGCCCTCGAAGACGACCCGGTCAAGCCCTGCATTGATCAGCATCTTGGCGCAGGTGTTGCACGGTTGGCAGGTGACGTAGATGGTGGCGCCCTGGCAGGCGACGCCGATCATCGCGGCCTGGAGCAGGGCGTTCTGCTCGGCATGGAGCGAGCGGATGCAGTGGCCCGCCCGCATGCACCCTTCGGGCCAATCGTGGTCCGGCCCGCCGGGAGGGCAGTGGGGCAGTCCGCGGGGAGCGCCGTTATAGCCTGTCGCCAGGATCCGGCGGTCGCGGACGATGACGGCCCCCACCTGGCGTCGCGGGCAGGTTGCCCTTGACTTCACCAGGTGCGCGATCTGGATAAAGTATGTGTCCCAGCTCGGCCGCTCTAGCACCACGTTGATTATGCGGGCTCCGCTCTAAACGAGCCTAGGAACAGAGCGCTCAGTAAATCTGCCGGTGATCGAAAAGAAATATCGACGTTTCATTGCAGAACGGGGTGCGGGAAAGCCATACTCGACCAACCGTCACGATGGGCAGTTTGTCGGACGGCTTTTAGGAGTGCAAATGAACCCCCTTTTCGCAGCGATGCTTGTCCTTGGCCCGAGCGGCTCTTGGGATGTCCGCGTGGAGCGAGTCGGAGCTTGGACTTCGCTCAATATCGGCGGCGGAGCCGCCTTCCACAAGACTCACAACTCGGTCAGCAAACTGACCGTCCACAACCTTCCTGGAACCGCGGGTCGCCTGGCCACCTGGCAAGAATCAGCCGGTAACGAGCAGCGCCAGATGTTCGCCGTCTCCCTCGACGGCACCACCATCAAGCGGGTCGGCGAGGACAGCGGCCTGATCAGGACCGTCCACGGCGATTTCGACCCGACCAAGGGCGCCCTTCCGATGGACTCCGCGCTGCGAGCCGGTGCAAGCGTCAACACGTACCTCGTCCAGTTCCACGGCCAGACCTTGGCCCAGTTCCGCGACGCGATCGTGCGGGCCGGCGGCAAGGTTCTGAACTACGTGCCGGACAACGCTTATGCGGTCATCCTGCCCGAGGGCGCCGTCGAGCAGGTCCGCTCGATGGACTTCGTCCGCTACGTCGGCAAACTTGACCCGGGCCTTCGCCTCCTACCTGAGGTCAAGAAAGACTTCCTCGCGGGCAAGCTCGAGACCAAGCATTACGATATCGTGGTCAGCGGCGACGACGCCCAGCTGAAGGCTGAGGCCACCATGGCGATCAAGCTGCTCGGGGGCAAGATCATCGACTCCCCGCGAGAAGGCCAGGTCATCGAGGCCGAGCTGACGAATGCCCAGGTCGGCAAGGTCGCCGCGATTGACGGCGTCACCTTCGTCGCGCCGACGGGCGAGCCGAGCTCCGACATGGACAACGTTCGCATCGTGAGCGGTGCGAACTACGTCGAGACGGTCGGCAACTATCGGGGCCAGGGCGTGAACATCCACGACATCGACGCCGGTTTCGTCCGAAACCACATCGACTACGCGAGCCGTGTCACGTTCCGCAACAACCCGGGCATCGACTCTCACGGTACGGCGACGCTCGGCACCGTGGTCGGTGACGGCACGGGCAACCCGGCCGCGCGCGGCATGATGCCCCTCGCGAACGGCATCGCCACTCCGTACACAGTCAACTGGTCCGGCCCGGCCCGCCTCGCTCTCACGCAGGACACCGTCAACGTTTTCAACTGCGTCGTCGAGACGAACTCTTGGGGCGACTCGCTCACCGGGTCGTACACCGGCATTTCGAGCTATATGGACGAGATCGTCTTCAAGACCGACCTCGTGATCCTCAACTCGATGTCGAACGCCGCAGGCAACACTGTGGTGCGACCGCAAGCCTGGGGCAAGAACATCGTCGCGATCGGCGGCGTTTACCACTTCAACAACGCGAACCTCGCGGACGACCGCTGGCAAAACGGCGCGAGCATCGGCCCCGCCGCCGACGGCCGCATCAAGCCAGACCTCTGCTTCTACTACGACCAGATCACGACGACATACACGACCTCTCCGAGCGGGTATGGCATCTTCAGCGGTACCAGCGCGGCCACTCCGATGAGCGCGGGCACCTTCGGCCTGGCTTTCCAAATGTGGGGCGACGGCATCTTCGGCAACACGAACCTCGGTTCGACGGTGTTCGACAACCGCATGAAGAACGCCACCGCGCGGGCTCTCATGATCAACACTGCGGCGGCCTACTCGAACCAACAGTTGGACATCGAGCGAAGGGTGCAGGGTTGGGGCTTGCCGAACGTGAAGAACGTTTTCGACAACGCATCCAAGATGCTCGTCGTGGACGAGAACACGAACCTCGAGCAGCTCCAGTCCAAGACCTACCAGGTCTACGTCGCCCCTGGGTCGCCGTCCTTCAAGGCGACCATGGCCTACACCGACTACTGGGCCGTCGCCTTCGCGAACCCCACCAGGGTCAACGAGGTCAGCCTGAAGGTCGTGGCGCCGGACAGCACGGTCTATTGGGGCAACAACGGCATGGGCGGCAGCGCCAATGCCGGCGCGAACGACCTGCCGAACGTGACGACGCCGGGCGGCTCTGCCGACACTCGCAACACCATCCAGAACGTCTTTGTGAACAACCCGCAATCGGGCGTCTGGACGATCGTTGTGACGGCCGACAACCTGCCACAGGACGGCGTTCCGGAGACCCCGGGCGTCATCGACCAGTCCTACGGCCTGGTCGTCTCGGGCGCGGAGGCTCAGGCCCCGGCCGAATCGATCACGGACTTCACTCCGGGTTCGATCGAATCCGGCGGGCTGAGCGAGGTCTATAAGAGCGACAACAGCAAGGTCATCCTGCGCACTCCGTTGCGCGTCGGAGGCAATGCGGTCCTCAACACGGGCACGATCACGACCCACACGGTCAGCGACCCGAACCCGAGTTCGCTCACGCTGGTGGCCGAAGTTGAGACCAACATCGCGAACCTTCCGCTCCGCCTCCGCCTGTTCAACTTCCAGGCTAACGCCTGGGAGAACTTCGAGATGGGCAGCACTCCCCTTTCGAAGGGCCGGTTCTCGGCGAGCCCGACTGGCGATCTGCAGCGGTTCATTGACGGCAACGGTCGCGTCCGCGCCGGGGTCACGGTCGAGCGCAACACGGCCAATCCTGCGCCGACCGTCTGGAAGGCTCGGGTCGACCACGTTCGGCTCTTCATCAACGGCTAACGGAAGACCCGCGATGAATTCGGGCCCGCCTGGTGCGGGCCCGTTTTCGTTTCGCCTGTGCGGTTCGGCCTTGTGCCTGCCACCCGCAGTGGCATAATCCCGGCAGAAATGACGCGCACCCTTCTTCTAGCCGTCCTTGCCTTCGTCTTCGCGGCCCTGGTCGCAGTCGGTTGCACCAGTGAGCCGGCCGCCGATTCCAGCGGGAGCACGACCACCACCGGCACCACCTCCGAGCACGCGGGCGAGACCGAAAAGGCCGACCCCGAAAAGACCGAACCGGAGAAGGAAGGAGCCAAGCCCCTCGCCACCGCGCCTAAGGACGGCGATGAAGTCGGCGTCATCGAGACCCAGGCGGGCCGCATCGTCGTGATGTTCCATCCGGACCGTGCGCCGAACACCGTCACAAACTTTAAAGAGTTGGCCCGCAAGGGTGTTTATAACGGGACCCGTTTCCACCGTGTCATCCCTGATTTCATGATCCAGGGCGGCGACCCGCTTTCAAAGGACTTGAGCCAGGCCGACAAGTGGGGCACGGGCGGCACGGACATGATCAAGGACGAGACGAACGACATCAAGCACGTGCCAGGCGTGCTCAGCATGGCCAAGACCGCCGCTCCGGACACCGGCAGCAGCCAGTTCTTCATCATGGTCGGCACCTCCGAAAACCTCGACGGCGTCCACACCGCCTTCGGCCAGGTGGTCCAGGGCATGGATGTCGTGACCAAGATCGTCGACCAGACCGGCACCCAGGTGAACAACGGCATGGTCGAGCCCGCTAAGGCCATCGTGGTCAAGTCGATCAAGATCGAGAAGTGGCCCATTAAGTAGGCTTCTCGCGAAGCGACCGTCCGGGTGGGACGTCATAATGGCCGATAATGACGACGGCCATAACCACCGTGCTCTTGCTCGCTGCCTTGGGCGTTGCCTCTCAAGACGCCATGCAAGACACGACGACCACCCAGACCGCTCCGTTGACCGCCGCCCCGAACGCCCCGATGCCCAAGGAAGGCGAAGAAGTCGCCGTCTTGCAGACTGACGCGGGCCGGATCGTGATCAAGTTCTATCCCGAGCACGCGCCGCGCCACGTCGAGAACTTCAAGGAGCTCGCGAAGGAAGGGTTCTACGACGGCACGCGCTTCCACCGCTGCATCCCCGGCTTCATGGTCCAGGGCGGAGACCCCTATTCAAAGGACATGGACAAGGTCGCGCAGTGGGGCACGGGCGGCCCTGACAAGCGCGTGAAGAAGGAGTTCAACGATCTGAAGCACACGCGCGGCGTCCTCAGCATGGCCCGCTCGCAAGACCCGGACAGCGCCGGCAGCCAGTTCTTCATCATGGTCGATACGGCCGAGTCGTTGGACCACAACTACTCCGGCTTCGGAATCGTGGTCGAGGGCATGGACGTGGTGGACAAGATCGTGGCCACCGGGGGCCGCACGAACAACGGCATGGTCAGCCCGGAGAAGGCGATCGTGCTGAAGAAGGTCGAGATCAAGGCCTGGCCCCTCGATAAGTAAGTCGGCAGAACGGGGACCGGGAACGCTCCCGGGCCCGTTCCTCACTTCCCTATCCCGACCTGGATCCTCACCACGCCCGCCCGTTCGTGGCGTGCGGTGAGTTCGAAATCCCCGGGGCCCCGTACCACCCATTCAAAGACGGCGAGGTCGTCCGTCTCGTCCATGTGCCAACCGAAGCCGCTCACGGGCACCTCGCTCCAGCCGCGCAACTGACCCTTCTCCTGGCGGATCTCTCCGCTCACGAGCCACTGCGGCACGAGATCGCCCGCCGGGTCGCGCTCCTCGCCGGCGCGGACGATTTCGCCCACAACGCCGCGCGTAAGCTTCTTGCTGGTCGCCATCTTCGTCACGTTCGTGGGCAGCCACCCTGAATTCGCGACGACCATGCGCACCCGCACGACGCCGGGCGCCCCCGCGTCGTCGACCGGCTCCGTCTGGAGCTCGCGCAACACGAGGCGCGGGCCCGTGGCCGCGTGCCAAATCGCCCAATCCGCGAGAGGCGCGACCTCCGCCTCAAGGAAGTCCGGCGGCGGGTTGCGGAAGGCGTAGTGCGGGTCCCAGCCGCCAATCTCCACCTTGCCGAGTTGCGGATGTTCGAACTCGCGCCACTCTTCATGCCCCTTCCCACCAAGCTTCTCGTCGCTCCACTTTAGGAGCTTCACGTCGTCTTCGAACGGGTGGTCGCGGAACCAGTCGATGTACTTGTATTCAGTGATGCCCGCCTGACGTTGCGGAGACCAGATCTCAACCGTCCAGGCGTGCACCCCACGGTGCTCGTACATCCAGTCGTCAAAGACGCCCGTGATGACCTCCTTCGGGTGGTACTTGAACTCGTGGAAGTTGCTGATGGCCGGGTAACCCGTCATCTTTTGGCCCTGCTCGCCGAGGGCTTTGTACGTCCAGATGTCTTCCGGCGGGATGTCGTCGTCGGGCATGCGGCTCGGCGGGCGCAAGAGGACGCCGCTGAACGTGTGGAACGTGATCGCGCCGCAGATGTTCGGCCGCTTCGCGATGGCGTCCACGATCGCGCGGACCTCCGGCTCGCTCGTCGGATAGGGCCCTGCGCCGTACTGCTCGTTCTCCAGCCGCCAGGCGCTTGGGAAGTTTCGGTTCATATCGAGCCCCTCCTTCACGCGCCGGCCCCGCATGGTCACCCCGTCGTAGTTGTGGAAGAGCCCTTCGGGCAACACCCGGAAATAAGTGCCGCCGCTTTCGCCCGGCTCGCGCCGCTTCAGCAGCCTCGGCTCCTCGTCCGCGATCTTCCAGGGGCCGTTATCGTCGCGCACCCTCATGCTTAGGATGCGGCCGTCCCCGTCCACGTCCCGACGCTCCAGCCCGTAGTGGTCGTCCTCGTCGTAGGGGTAGGGCCGGGTCGAGGAGCGAATGATGCGTGGCGTGTCCTCGAGCGCCCACTCCGCCCCGTCCGGGTTGAAGCGCGGCACGAGGTAGAACGCCCGATCGCGCAACACCTCACCGTGCGCCGAGTCTTCGACCAGCTTCTTGAGGATCATGAGCACGGCGGTCGAGGCGCTCACCTCGCTCGCGTGGATGTTGCCGTCGCACCAGAACGCAGGCTTTTCTTCCGCCGGCCCGGTCGCAGGGTCCGTGACCGTCACGAGCCAGATGTCTCGGCCCTCGTGGCTCTTTCCGATCGATTCCAGCCGCACAAGGCCGGGGTTCTCCTCGGCATAGGCGCGGAGGATCGCCGTCAGCTCTGCATAGCGGTAATAGCGGTCGAACCGGACGTCTGGCATGCGCTAAAGTATGCCCCGACCTTCCTTCAACCCATCGCCTTAGGCGCCTTCTTCTTGCTCTTGCTGGCGGTGGTACTGCGGTCGCTCTTCGCGGGTTTAGCCCGGGGCGGCACGGCGGTCGGCTCCTCGGGAGCGGGCAGGGCGGCGGGCTCGGCCGGCTGCGCGGGCGAAGGGTGCCCCAGGGTCGCGCTCAACATCCAGACCGTTTTGCGGTGGGCGTTGAGGCGTCGGGTCATGAGGTCTTCGGTGCTCTCGTCGTCCTCTTTGTCCGCGACGTGGGCGCAGGCATGGACGCGGGCGATCACGCGGTCGTGGCTCTCGACCAGGTCGGCGACCATTTCTCCTGCGCTCAGTGAGGAATCGCCCTCAGAGATGCTGGCCAATCGAAGGAAGTCGGCCATCGTGCCGGGGCTGGCCACCCCCAGTTGCCGGATCTGTTCGGCGATCTCGTCAATGGCGGCGAAGAGCTCGGTGTACTGCTCTTCGAACATTTCGTGCAGCGAGTGGAAGTTCGGCCCGACCACGTTCCAGTGGTAGTTCTGGGTCTTCGTGAAGAGGACGTAGGTATCGGCCAAGACGCCGTTCAGAGCGTCCGAGATCTTCTTGGCGTTCATGCCCGACTTTTACCCCTTTTAGAAAGGACAGCCCCCTCCCGCTTTTCTGCGGGAAGGGGCTGAGGGTCGTTGGGTCGGCCAGGCCTTACCAGCGGCCGCCGCGGCCACCGCGGTCCCGGTCTCGGTCGCGGCCACCGCCGCCGCCTCGACCACCACCGTAGCCACCGCCACCGCCGCCGCCATAGCCGCCGCCACCACCGCCGCCGCTCCGGCCACCGCCGCCACCACCGCCGTAGCCGCCACCGCCGCCGCCGCCATAGCTCTGGCGGGGCTCACGGGGACGAGCCTCGTTCACGGTCAGCGTTCGGCCACCAAACGGTTTGCCATGGGTCGCTTCGATTGCTGCCTCCATCTGCTCCTCGGTCACATCGACGAAGCCGAAGCCTCGCCCCTCAACGATTCGGGCGTTTGAACCGCCGTATTCGGCGAAAAGGTCGGTCAGAGCCGACTCGGTCGTCGTGTAAGGAAGATTTCCCACATACAGGGACTTCGTTGCCATTCTATTTTCCTGGTCACGGACTAAGGCCTCCGCGGCGCCGTTTCGAATCGTGTCGGGAGGGATGCAGGAGAACAGAGCCGGGCGGCTCACTCAGCAAATCACTTGGACGCGAGGCGATACAAAATGATTATACGACTTTTCCAGCCTTCCACTTCAGTCCTGGATTAGATTTATCGCTTGGAGCGAGTTACCATCCAGGTCGTGGAACTCAAGCACGTCCCCCCGGGGAGTACTATGGTCCCGGTTCGCGACCCAAACCCCAGCCCCTCGGAGCCGTCGGCGCAGGTCGCTTAGGTCGTGTGCCGTCAGGCACACCACCCACCCACCGCACGGCGGGGCGAGCCCTGGATCGGACGGTCCGTGCAGGGCAAGCTGCCCGTTATCGAGAGCTTGTCCAATAGTCGCTTTGGGACGAGATCTCCAGGCCAAGGACGTCTCGATAGAAAGCGGTCGAAGCGGCAATGTCGCGAACGCGGACGAAGACGGTGTCAAGGGAAACACCCGGTTCCACGAACTCGTCATACCCGACCCTCCGTCCCGAACTTTGAAGAGTGAGCCCTGAAGGGCCAGAATTACTGAGAGCCATGAGCGATCCGAACAAGACCATGTTGGGCACCCCGCCGCAATCGGACCCGAACAAGACCGTGATGGGCAACGTCACGACGGCGGACCCGAACCGGACGATCATGGGCCAAGCCCCGTCGCTCAACACGACGGTGACGATCAAGCCCGTCCAATGCCCGGTCTGCAAGGCCTTCAACCCGCCCGGGGTCATGTACTGCAACGACTGTGGCCTCATCTTCGAGATGGCTCTGGACGGCGACGCTTTCGGCGCGCCGTCAGTCCGCTTGCCCGTCTTGGTCGACTCTTCCGGCCGCGAGCACCAGCTCCGGCCCGGGGCGAACGTGCTTGGCCGGGCCGGGGACGTCGCCGTTGAGGACACCCGAGTCAGCCGCCGCCATGCTGAGGTCACCGTGTCGCCTGAAGGGCTCACCATCGCGGACCTGGGCTCGACCAACGGCACCGCGGTCAACGGCGCCCGCCTGGGCGAAGGCGAGAGGAAGCCGGTCGCCAGCGGCGACAAGGTCTCCCTCGGCGGCTTCGAGTTCACCGTCAGCACCCCCGGCGAGAGTTCGAAGACGATCCAGGCGCTAAGCGGCAAGACGGTCTCCATCTCGGCCGCGCCGACCACCTCCGCCGCAGTCGCTTTCTTGGACGTCGACGGGCTGGAGACCCCGCTCGAACTGGGAACCTACACCTTCGGCCGCAAGAGCGAGAACGACATCGTCGTCTCGGACCCCTACGTCAGCGGCCGGCACGGGCAGATCGATGTGACCGAGGAGGGCGTGTTCCTCACCGACACCGGCTCGACGAACGGCACCTTGCTGAACGAGGCCAAGCTGACCCCGAACATGCGGACGAGGTTCGGCCAGGAAGACGTCGTACGCTTGGGCGCGAAGGAGATCCGGATCCGGTTCAAGAAGTGACCGCGGGCTTGCCAGAACCAGGGAAAGGGGATACTAGCGACAAGCCGCCGATGGACGAGATCACCGCCGAGTATCAAGTCGCCCAGATCGCCCCGGACGTCGAACTCCGAGTCCGCTCCCGCACCACGGTCGGAGCCAAGTCGGACCTCGGCCGCGTCCGCGAGAACAACGAGGACAAGTTCGAGTTCTACATCCCCGAGGATGTGGCACGCCTGGCAGCGCGCGGCCTTGCCTTCGTGGTGTGCGATGGGATGGGCGGGCACGAGGCTGGGCAGATCGCGAGCGAACTCGCCTGCAAGACCTTCCTCGACGTTTACTACAGCCACCCGTCGCAAGAGCCCGAGGCCGCGATCCGTGCCGCTGTCTCGGCCGCGAACCGCTTCGTGGTGGACGTGGCGCGTGCGGTCCCTTCCCGTCGCGGCATGGGCACGACCCTTTCCGCCCTGATGCTTGTCCAGGACCAAGGCTATATCGCCCAAGTCGGCGACTCCCGGGTCTATCGCCTCCGCGATGGCGAGCTTCAACAGCTCACCCACGACCACACGTGGGTCGAGGACATGGTCCGCCTGGGCGCGATCAGTCGCGAGGAGGCCGAGCGCCACCCAAACCGCCATGCCCTCACGCGGGCGATCGGAGCCGAGGAGAGCGGCGAGCCCGACGTGCTGACCTTTGCTTTGCAGGAAGGTGACGTCTACCTTCTCTGTAGCGACGGCCTGACGAACCACGTGAAAGACGCGGAAATCTTCCAGGTCCTCTCCGAATGCGGGCCGAGCGAGGCCTCGTGGCGTCTCGTTTCCTCGGCGTTGATCGATGGCGGCAGCGACAACACGACGCTCATCGTTGTGCGGGTCGACGCACTCGAACCGGCCTAGGCGAGGCGGGGGCCAGGAGTCGGGAAGACGATCCGGAACTTCGAGCCTTCTCCCAACCGGCTGTCGATAGAGAGCTTCGCTCCGAGGGCCTGGACAAGGTCCAATACGACTTTCGTGCCAAGCCCGCTGCCTTCCGACCGGGTCCAACCGCTCGCCGCAGCCCCGCCGAGCACGGCGCGGATCGCCCCAGGGGACATGCCCGGGCCAGTGTCCTCGACTTCCAGCACCTGGCCGTCCGCCGACTTCGTCACGCGGAGGACGACTCGGCCCACCGGCTCTTCGTCCGACCGGTGCCGCGCGAGCCACTCGTCCGTCAAGGTCTCGCTCACCGCCTTGATCGCGTTGCCGACCAGGTTCTCGACGATGCGGATCACGAAGAGGTCGTCGCAGTCGATCTCAGGGAGGGTGTCGTCCACCTCGTACTCTATGAGGACCCTGACGCCGCGGGCTTGCGACTCCAAGTATTGGGCGCTCTCCCGGGCGATGTGGCCGAGCGAGACCTTGCGGAACTTGGGCTCCAGCTTCTTGCCGGCGGCAAGGTCGTTGATGAGCCTCGCATAGCGGAAGACACGCTCGGAGTACGGCGCGAAGACGTCTTCGAACGTCGTCTCGAGCATGTCGAGGTAGAAGCACGCCTTCGGCGGGGTCGGCACCTCGGCCATGGCCTCCTTGAGGCCATCCAGGTTCCTGCGGAAGTCGGCGAGGAACGTAGTGAGCACGCCCGCCTTGTTAGCGAGGTCGTGGGCGGCACGCCCCATCCCTTCGAGCGAGGCGACCCGCGTCTGCTGCGCGAGAAGCCGGGAATTGATGATCGCCAGGGTCGAGACGTCGGACACCGTGTCCAAGACGGCGGAGTCGTTCTCGTTGAAGTTGCCGTTCCGCTTGTTCACCAGCTGGACGACGCCGATGGCGTCCCGCCCCGCGATCGCGAGCGGCACGGTGATCATCGTCCTCACGGTGAGCCCGGTCTTCTCTCGGATCCTGAGCCGGTGGGGGTCTCCTTCTCGCGGGAAGCTGCTGATCACGGTCTTGCCAGAGCGGAAGACTTCTCCGGCCACGCCGTAGTCCTCCGGGATGTCCAGGCGCTCCAGGCGCTGGGCCACCTCGTCCGGAGACACGAACGCGAACTTGAGCTTATGGTTGACCGGGTCGTGGATGTAGATCGTCCCGCCCTCGGCACCCACCGCCTGCACGCAGATCTCGAGGACGTCGCGCAGGACGGACTCAAGGTCGGCGGAACTCGCCAACTTTTGGGCAGCTAGGTGGACCGCCTCGAGGAGGCGGGTCGATTCGGAGAAAGTGGTCATTGCCAAGCTTGGGCCTTTAGTCCTCAATGTTCAACGCGAATCATGACCTACAGGTTCCTGGACGCGCCCGGTTCTGCGGATGATTCCCTTAAAAAACAAACGATCTTTATCCGCCTCGCAGGAAAAGCCCGTCAAGGTTAGTGTCCGAACGCAGGCCGTTCGCCGCGACAAAGACCGCGCGGTCGCCCGTCAGAACGATCCGCTCCACCCTGTCAAAACCCCTGGGGATCCCCGCTACCCCCGATACCAGACTCACCACAAGCGGCTTCGATGGATCGATGTCGGCAAACGTGGGGACGCCCCGCTGTTGGAAAAGGTTCGGCACGACGCTCCCCCGAAGCCCGAAATCAAAGTAAGCCATCGTTTCGCACAGGGCCAAAACCCTTTTGAACCGGCCCGAAAACGGGGGGTAGTGCCGCCCTCCGTTGGTAAAGCCGACAACCGTGCTCGGTAAAACCGACAAGTCCTTAATCTGAAAGTAAAGGAATCCCTGCTCCGGGAAGGCGCAAGCTGTCCACCCGATCCCGTCCTCGGCCGGCGAGCCCAACTGGATCCTGTCGTCGTAGCCTTCGCGGCCAGGGACGGTCGTGAGGTCCAGCATCTCCCCTGTGATGCCTTCCACCCGCTCCAATTGGGCGAACGTCGAGCCGGGCTCCAAGAACGAGTAACCGCCTCTGGCCGGATCCTCGCCTGCGGGGCAGACCTGCCCCAGGCGGAAAGGCGAGGTCGAGAGGTTGCCCACGGTCGCGCAACTCAAGAGCGCGTGGCTGCCATAGCTGATCGGGCCGGAAAGGCCGAAGACCGCCGTTCGCTGGTAGACCGTGTTCCCCACGAGGCGGATGGAGCGGTGCGCCCGCCAAGGCCGGATCTTTCCATCGAGGACGAGCTCTAGCCGGTCGTCGGACGCGGCGTCGAGCGTCCAGGCCTTGTTCCCAGTCTCCCCGTGGCGCGGGTGGTCCTCGCCCAAGTATGGGTCGCCGATGCCCCCGAAGGGCATCGCGAAGAAATCGCCGCGGAGGGCTTGGACCACCTCGGGAATCCCCGTTGCGTCCTCCTCAGCCCACGGCGCGACGAGGAACGGGGACACCTTCTGTCCTTCGACCTCGAACTCGACCGGGCCGAGCATGGCCCCCTTCTCGGTGACCCAGCCGCTCGCCGTCTTGCTGTTGATCGGCCAGCTCGGTTGCCCTCGGTGCGCTTGTGGCTCTTTCGACACCCGCTCGCGAGTGTAGCCGTTCGAACCGGGGTATGAAAGCGTGCGAATGCTAACCGCCTTCGTTACGGTCGGATTCTTGAGCCAGCAGATCGTGATCGACCACGTCCTCGCGGTCGCCCAGACGTCTTCGCGGACGCGCACCCCCTTCCCTGCGGACGCCCTCGCCGAGGCCGTCGCCCGCGAACAGTTCAAAGCCCCGCGCGAGGGCGAGACGGTGGAGGGCCCGACTGGCCGGGCTCAATGGAAGAAGCTCTCGGCGAAGGCGGACGACTGGTTCGAGGACGAGGCGCTCGTGGGCGGATATGTGTTCTTCGAGCTCGACTCTGCCCGCGAGCAGACGATGGTGCTGGACGCTGCCGGACACGCCATGGTCTATGTGAACGGCGTCGCCCGAGGCGGCGACGTCTATGCGGACGGCACCGTAAAATTACCAGTCAACCTCCGGAAGGGCAAGAACTGGTTCCTGGCACCCGTGGGCCGTGGGCGGTTCCGTGCCCGCCTCGTGCCGGCGGCGGCGCCCGTCTCGGTGCTTGCCGACGATCCCACGTTCCCCGACTACCAAGTAGACCGCTCGGAACGCAAGTGGGCGGCCGCCGTGGTCCAGAACGCGACCGACCAGTGGCGTACGGTGACCCTGCAAGCGCGCGTCGGCGATCAAGAGGGCCCAAAGCGGACGGCCGTCCTCGGCCCTTTGACCAACCGCAAGTTGGCACTCGAACTGCCTGCGTTCACCCCTTCGGCGGCCGGCCCGGTGCCGACCACACTGACCCTCACTTCGCCGGGCATGCCCGAATCGAAGCCGGAGTTCACGCTCGCGGCGCGGGCGCCCGGAGAGCGCTACAAGGTCACCTACCAGAGCGACATCGACGGCAGCGTCCAATACTATTCTGTCGTGCCCGCATTCGGCGAACGGCGGCCTGGGCGCGCGCTCGTTCTGAGCATCCACGGCGCGGGGGTCGAGGCGACCAGCCAGGCCGGAGCCTACGGTCGCAAGGACTGGGCGGACATCGTTTGCGCCACGAACCGGAGGCCGTACGGATTTAACTGGGAGGATTGGGGGCGCCTGGACGCCTACGAGGCGCTGGCCGACGCGGAGAGCCGGTTGCAGCCCGACCCCAGCCAAATCTATCTGACCGGCCACTCGATGGGAGGTCACGGCACCTGGTACTTGGGACTGACCGACCCGGACCGGTGGGGCGCGATCGCACCCTGCGCGGGGTGGATCTCGATGTGGACCTACGCGAACGCGATCGACTATCCGGACCCGACGCCCGTGGAGGCGCAACTGCGGCGGGCGGCGAACGTGAGCGACATCCTGCTCAACCTTCGGAACGCGTCGGCCTTCGGGGTCTACGTGTTGCACGGGGCCGAGGACGAGACCGTGCCCGTATCGGAAGCGCGGACCATGCGTGAAAAGCTGGCCGAGTTCCACCGCGACGTCGACTGGCACGAGGAGCCAGGCGGCAGCCACTGGTACGACCACAGCGACGACCCCGGTGCGGACTGCATCGACTATCCTCCACTGTTCGAATTCTTCCGTCGGCACCGCCGCGCGCTGGATACCGACCGCGTGGTGTTCTCGACCGTTTCCCCCGCCGTTAACTCGAAGTGCCATTGGGCGGAGGTCTATAACCAGGAGCGGCCCCTCGAGGTCAGCAAGATCGATTTGACGCTGGGCTTGGGTTCTGTCCGCCTGCGCGGGACGACCTCGAACGTCCGCACGCTCTGCCTCGATACGGAGCGGCTCTTCATGGGCGAGACCGCTTTGGCGGAGCTCGACGGACAGGATCTGACCCTTCCTCGCGTGGGCCCCAAGACTTGGCTCCGGCGAGACTCGAACGGCGCCTGGAGAGTCGCCGAGGAACCGGTCGGCGAGAAGAGCCCGGCGGCTTACGGCGGGTTCAAGGACGTCTTCCGCCACCGCTTCGCGCTAGTGGTGGGGACTGGCGGCACCCAGGGCGAGTCCGAGGAGATCTATAACCGGGCGCGCTACGACGCCGAGGTCTGGTGGCCCAGGGCGAACGGTGACGCAGAGATCGTCCGCGACATAGACGTGGACCCTCAGAAGTTCGCCGACCGGAACCTTGTCCTCTATGGCGGCCCGACGACGAACCGCCTTTGGAACACCTATTTGGATAAGTCACCGATCAATGTTCAGACTGGGCGGATCATGATAGGCACGAAGGCCCAAGTAGGAAAACTGGCCTGTCTAGTGGCCTTGCCGAAGGTTGGACGGCAAGGTCGGTTGGTCGGCGCGGTGGGAGCGGGCGACGTGTCTGCCTTGCGCGCGACCACGCGCTTAACCTATTTGGCGGCTGCAACGCACTTCCCGGACTGGGTCGTGACGGGTTTTGAGGCGGTCGGCGAGGGCACCGGAAAGGTCGCGGACGCCGGGTTTTTCACGCCTGACTGGAAGGCTCCGAATTTCTAGACAGGCTCTACCCGTCTCGCGGATCAATTATTGGAGCTGTAATAGAACAGCTTTCGCGAGGCGAAACCGGAAGGCAGCGAGCGCTGCATGACGCGGTGCTCAGCGGCCGCCTTTCGACAAGACTCGCAGACTGCGACGTGCTTCTCCACCTCGTCCTTCTCTTCCGGATCCAACTCGTCGCACGCGTAGAGGTAGAGAAGGTCGAGGACGTCCTGGCAGAGGATTTTGGGCTCAGGATCGGTGGTACGGCGCTGATTCATGGTCAATTTTGAGTGAAGGAGTCCGACTTCCTAATCTAGATACGTGACGTACAGCCAACATTCCGCGAGAGTCCGTCGATTTTAAAGACTGCGACTTCGCTTACAGGACTCTTTGTATCTGCCTGGGCGAAATGTGACTGCTATTATGTTACTTGTCCAATAACCAGGGACGTATGCTGGGGTCCACGCCCTGGGGCCCCCTCCGAGATTTTTGCGAGTGTTGAAAAATCGCGGTCGCGAAGCGTCACTTTCGGCCCCCCAAGAGTCAATACTCTCACGAGCCACAGTGGTCTGCGTGGGGAACCGGCGCAAGTCGGACGCACCGCTGTTTAAGGGGTTCTTGCTTGTGGGGTTCATATGCTAGGAGTTCAGGAACAGGGCATACCTGCCCGTTGGTTGGAGCAATACGCTCTCGGCGACCGTCACTCTGGTGAGCGGCTCGCCGAACACTTTCGCGCCGTTCTTCGTCGTCGGTTTTCTGCGCTTGGTCTCAACTCGAACGATGTTGAAGACCTCGTACAGGATTGCGTCACCCTTATCTTTGACGCCTTGGGCGACTTCGACCAGAGCAAGGGGTCCCTGGACGCCTGGCTTTCCGGTTTCGCGCGCAACGTGGCGCGCTCTTGGTGGCGAGGCGTCTATGCCCGTCGCGAGAGCGAGACCGCGTTTGACGTCGTCCCCGAAATGGCCTCGCCCGATGGAGTCGACCTCGCGGGCAGCGGGGCGCTGGAGACGGCGCTCAGCTCGCTGAGCCCGATAGACGTCGAGCTCCTGCAAATGCGGTTCGGCTTCGGCTATTCCTTCGACGAGATCGCGCACATGTCGGGCTTGACTCCTGTGAACGCGCGCAAGCGCGTCTCCAGGGCTGTCGAGGCGCTTCGTCAGAACCAGGGGTTGCGCCAGGAATTCGGTTTCGCAGTCTAAGTCCAATCGAGATTCGTTCAAGTTGCCAGCCTTCGGGGCTGGCTCTTTTTTTTGCCTGCACTTTTGTCTGTCATGTGGAAAACTGACGTCACAAAAGGCGCGCTATTTGACAATCAAAGAGCGTGGTAGTCCTCAGATAGCGGGGGACACCGAAATGGCAAGTGCGAGGGCGCGATTCCTACGCACAAAAGCCCAAGGTTCGCTGGTCGGCGCTTGTACCTCTCTGCCGGCCAGCACTTTTTGGACGAGGGCAAGTGAGAGGATAGTTCTGAGGCTGGGACTATTGCTGTGGCCGCGCGGCACGCAGCAAGAAACCCGCTTTTTGCACGGTACCGAGAATCCGGTGCCGAACCGAAGATTTGGCGGAAGCGGCTGGTCCTCTGGCGAGGCCGCAACGATTCGACTGCGACGGCTGAGCGACAGATTCGGCAAAACGCCGCGTGGAGAAAGCAGGTTGCCGATCGGGGTTCGTTACCTCTCCCCCGGTCGACATTTTTTTGCGGGGACGCTCTCAGCGCCCCTTCGTCATCGATTCCACCGCTGCCACGGTTGCGTCGATCGCCGCCCGGACACTGGCCTCGTTCAGGTTCGGCCCCTGGTGAGACCCGGGGTCGGCTACCTCGAAGGAGTGGTCGCCCGGCAGTTCGGTCACGATCGCGCCGCTCGGCACCCCTGCCAGAAAGGCCGCTCGCACGTCAGCCGGCGCCCCAACTGCGTCGTCTGTAGGGATGATAAAGGCGAGGGGCCTCGTCGCCTCGCCAATCCCCGGATAGTTGCGCCGGGCCTCGCGAGCGGTCGGCCACGACGGAGCGGTGATGACGAAACCCGCCAGCCAAGGCGTCTTCTGGAAGACCCGCCAACCCACGACGCTGCCGAGCCCTTTGCCGACCACCACCACGCGGGCCTTGTCGACGCCGGGGTGGATGTTGAGGTGGTTCACGGCCGCCTGGCACTGCGCCTCTTCGCTTTCGAGCTGGCCCGAGGGCCTCGCCCCCTGGATATAGAAGTGCCAGTCCATCGTCATGACCAGGTAGCCCTTGCGAACCAGCTCGTCCTTCGCCCTGGCGATCAAGGGCTCGCTCATGGGGTAGGCCGCGTCCGGTGCGAAAAGCACGGCCGGGGCCTTGTCTAGATGGGGCGGCTTGGTCACGTAAGCCGTGAACAGGGCGCCGTTCGGCATGCGCAGGGTGAGCGTCTCGTCTGGCCCGGCAAGGGTGAGCGCAAGGGCAAGCGGCGCGATCATTTGGTCGGAAAGTACCTCCTCTAAGGCAGACGATACTTCTCGATGATCGCTACGGCGTAATCGCGGTCCTTCCAGCCCAGGATCTCCACCTGCTTGTTCTCGAGTTGCTTGTAGACCTCGAAGAAATGGACGATCTCGGCCAGGGTGTGAGGGTTCATGTCCGCCAGGGTCCGGCGCGGGTTGAAGCGCGGGTCGCGCGTGGCGACGCAGAGCAGCTTCTCGTCTGGCAGGCCACCGTCCCGCATCTCCAGCACGGCCACGGGACGGGCGTCCACGACCACGCCGGGATATGTCGGACGGGAGACCAGCACGAGCGCGTCGACCGGGTCGCCGTCTTCATAGAGGGTCTGCGGCACGAACCCATAGTCGGCGGGATAGTGGAGCGGGGAAAAGAGCACTCGGTCCAGCCTCATCACACCGAGCTCTGGATCCATCTCGTATTTGTTCTGGCTCAGACGAGGGATCTCGATGATGACGTTGACCTCGTCTGGAGCCCGATGGCCAATCGGTACGGTCAGGAGCGACATGCGGCCCTTAGCGTACCGTCCCACGCTTCCCTAAACCTTGCCGATCCCCAAGTTGCCCGGGCTAAGCGCCCGGGGCCGCACGCCCCGGCCGCTGGCGCTCGAACTTTATGCGGCGGAAGATCGGCACCGCGAAGATGACGATGCCGGACACTGAAAGCACGAAGAGGCCCGCCGCCACCACGGGCAGCAGCCACTCGTTCGCGCCCTCGCTGAAAAACGACATGTCGTGGATGTCCTCCAGCAACTGGTCGTTCCGGCGGCCCGTGGAGAGGACGTCCGCCGTCAGACCGCAGACCTGCGCCTCCAAATAGTTGTCCTTGGAGATCAGCTTGTAAACGTTCTTGTCCGCGTGGTACTCGAACCGGTCGAGGTCGTCGATCGACTGGATTTCGGGGTGCCCAAGGGCGACCACCGCGTCGACCGCCTTCTGGACCGAGACGACCTCAGAGAGCGATTGGACCTCGCCGCCGCTCATGGTCGGGGGCCGCACCCAATCCAGCTTGGCCTTGATCGCGAGGAGGAAGCCCGTCGCGGAGATGAGGGCGAGGAAGAGGGAGCACACCAGACCGACCCATTTATGCAGGGTCCTCAGCCGTCGGAACATCTGTCTAACCTTACGCTGAAGCCCTCGCGGCTTGCAGCAGCTTCCACAGAATGTGCGCGTAGATGCGGCTCATTTTGTGGAGGCTCTCGATGGCCAGCCGCTCGTCCGTCTCGTGGGCGGCGCCGTCCCCCGCCCAGCCCGTGCCGATGCTCACCGTGTTGCCGATGGCGCGGGCATAGGTGCCGCCCCCCATCGCCCCGGGCTCCTTGCGCTGCCCGGTCTCGGCCTCGACCACGTCCACAATCGTCGCGACGAGCGGATGGTCAAGCGGGAAATAGAGCGGGCGGCTGTCCGATGACTCGACCAGCTTCGCCTCCAAGTGCTGCAGCTTCTTCAAGCCCGCTTCGCACCGACCGGGGACTTCCTGGGCGGACCAAGTCACCGGGTAGCGCACGTTGAACATCATGCGGACCTTGCCCGCGTTCATCCCGATGACGCCAAGGTTGTTGGTCAGCGCGCCGCTCTCCGCGTCCGCTCCGGTGATGCCGAGCCCCTCCCCACCAGGGTGGATCATGGAGAGCAGGTCCTCGAACGCATAACGCTCCAAGGGCGGGGCGATCTCGCGGGAAGCCCGAAAGACGCGGGCGGCGGCGTTGTCGCCCAAGTGCGGCGTCGATCCGTGGGCGGCCTTGCCGCTCGCCTTCAGGACCAGGTCTTCGCCCTCCCACCGAAAGACGACGTTCTTGTCCCAGAGTTCGGCCAGCAGGGGCCCGACCACCTTCCGATTGGCGCGGAACCGGGCGGTGCAGGAATCCATGACGATGTTGCCGCGTTGGCCGCCCGAGACCTCCAGCAAGGTGAGCTCTCCGCTCGGCGGGACGACTTCGACGTGAAGGTTCGCAATGCCCTTTTCCGCATGGTAGAGGGGCCAGCCGGAATCCGGCGCGACCCCGAAGGTCGGCGCGGCCTCAGTCTTCGTATAGTGGTGTAAACAGCCGAAACCGGATTCTTCGTCGCAGCCGAACCACTGGCGGAGACGTGCGCCGGGATCGCCCACCACCGCTTGGATCGCGCGGCAGGCATAGAAGCTCGCGATCGTCGGGCCCTTGTCGTCGACCGCACCACGGGCGTAGACATAACCGTCCTCGATCACCGCGCCGAAGGGGTCGTGAGCCCAGCCGTCCCCCACGGGAACAACGTCCAAGTGGCCGAACGAAGCCACCTGGGCCTCGCCGGAACCGAACTCGGCCCACCCGCAGTGCCCTTCCATGTCGACCGTCACCATCCCGCTCTCGTTGGCCAGGGCGAGCATAAAGTCCAGCGCCTTCCGGTTCGCGGCGCCGTAGGGCGCGTTCGGCTCGGGATCCGCCTTGAGCGAAGGAATGTTGAGCAGAGAGCGGAAGTTTTGCAGCAGCTCGTTCTCGTGGTCAGCCAGCCACGCATGAAGGCGCCCGACGGTCTCGTCAGCCATGAGACCTTTTTACCTTTGCCCAAAAGGAGACCCTGGCGCTCCAAAAGAAAACTCCCTGGAACCCCGTCGAGGGGGCCAGGGAGTAGGAGGCGCGGACAGCCCGGGCGACAAATGTGGGCCGCCGCGCTCCAACCAAGATATTCCCAGTACCCGGTCGTAACGCCCTGTTATCCATACCGGGAAAACGGCAAAGTGACAGAATGTTAAGGTGGTGGGACACAACCGCAGGTCAAGGGACTGCCACAGAGCCGAAGGACCGGCATTTGATCACTCGATTCGAAGTACCCCAAAGTGCCCGAACGTCTACAAATCGCGGACCCCTGCCGACCAGGCAGTGAACTGTTCTCATACCGGCCCCGTCTGGGCCCATTGGACGTTGTCCAATGCAAGCGACTTCGAAAGGTTCCGGTCCTGCGCCCCTCCGGCGAGGCGGGTTCCAAATGCCCCTCGCAATTTTGCGACCGGCATGAATCCCAGGACCCAACGGAACATTTCACAGCCCGTTCGCATCGTAATAGACGGCATGGTTAATAGGTCGCACCCGAGCGCTACCCGCGTGGGACGCCGGGCCTTCCGCCCGCTTATCGTTCGTACCGCCTTCTGCGGGACTGGGCGTCTGCTGGCGGCGAGTCGGACCTGGCCGTGCCGCCACCCGAGCCTGGGCACTAGATCCGGGACAGGGGGGCACGGATCGTTTGTACGGCGCCATAACCGGGGCTTCGCTCCTAAACCACCGCTAAACCGGCAAAGCGTCTTAAAAAATCGGGGCAGATCATCTCAGATTTCTGGGGTGACATGGAAAGAGACCGGCAGGCGGCAAATCAACTCGAAGCGAGGGATGGGTTAATGGCAATGCCAGGTACGAGCAGATCCAGTGATAGCCCCCGGGGCGTGCGACTCACGCCGACGGAGGTTAAAGTCTTGAGCCTAATCGCTCAAGGTCATAGCAGTCAAGAAGCGGCCGATCGAATGGTCGTTTCCAAGAGAACGGTGGACTTCCACCTTGCAAACATCTATCAGAAGTTGCAGGTGAACAACCGAGTCCAGGCTTTGCGCGCGGCGACGCGACTTGGCTTGATCCCGTTTGAGCCGTTTTTCGGCCACACGCAGGGCGAATCGTAGGGTCCTGACAGGCGCTACGGTTCCACGACGGAACGGGGCTCGACCGCAGTAGGTCGAGCCCCGTTCTTTTTACTGGCACCCTCTTGTCAGGCCACGGTGCCAAAATCGGCCCGTGTTCCAGGGCGCCCTCCGTGATCGGCCGCTCTCCCCGCCGGAGTGGCTCGAGGCCGCTTTGGATTGGGTCTATCCCCGCCGCTGCTGCCTCTGCGAGTCCCTTGGCGTCGAGCCGATCTGCGAAAGGTGCCGCCTAGAGTTCCCGGTCTGGCAAGACCGGTTGGGCGCGCCGCACGGTCCCCTCGACTGGTCGTACGGCCTCTATCCGTATTGGGGTCGGGCCTCCCAAGCCGTTCGGAGGCTGAAGTACCAAAGGGAGACCGCGCTCGCGCGGCCCTTGGCGGCAGAGCTTGCCGCAGCTCGGGCGGCCCTGCCGTACCACGACATGGTCGTGCCCGTACCGATCCACCAGAGCCGCCACCGGGAACGGGGCTTCAACCAGGCCGAGCTTCTGACGGAGGGCATGCCGGACAAATTGGTCTCCTGGGACTGCTTGGTCCGCATCCGCAAGACCCGCCCCCAGGTGGAGCTCAGCGCGGCCGAGCGCCTCAGCAGCCTGCGGGACGCCTTTCGGGCCGACCCCCAAGCGCTGAACCGGCACGTCCTTCTCGTCGACGACGTCTTGACCACGGGCGGAACGGCCGTGGCTTGCGCCAGTGCCCTCAAAATTGCGGGGGCGGCAAGCGTCGGCGTGCTCACCTATTGCGTCGGAAACTAACCGTGGGGGATGAGCAGGCCGTACCCGCCCCCGTCAAGCTTATAGAGGAGCTCGGTCTGCTGGGAATCTTGGTTTCGGAAGAGAAAGAACGGATGGTCGCCAAGTTCGATCTGCAGGATCGCTTCCTCCACCGACATCGGCTTCATCGAGAAGCGACGCTCCTCGCGGACGTCGCCGACCTCCTCGTCTTCCAGGGGGACGGACTCGACTTCCTCTAGGGCGGTGGCCACCGCGCGGCCCCGCTTCTTGTGGGCGTCCACGAGCCGCGTCTTCAGGCGGCGGAGCCGGTTCTCCATCTTGTCCGCGATCCTGTCTATCGCGGCGTGGGTGGTGGTCTCCGTCTCGCTCGCGTGAAGGTAAAGCCCGTCTGCGAAGACGGTCACTTCGATGCGGTGCCCCCGTTTCTCCTCGCGGTGCACCATCTCGACCTTGTCGGCGGCGGAAAAGTAGCGGTCGAGTCGCCCCAGCTTCTTGGCGGCGTACTCCTTGTCCTTCTCGGTCAAGTTGCCTTCGGCGTTCCGGACGAGTAACTCCATGTCCCTAGTTTCTCACACGACGGGCGATCGTGGCTGTGGCGAAACATGCGATCCCTTCGCCGCGGCCGATCGAGCCCAATCCTTCGTTCGTGGTGGCCTTGACGCTGACTCGGTCGACGGTCGTCCCCAGGCCGTCTGCGATCGCCAACCGGATCTCTTGGGCGCGGGCCATCACCTTTGGGCGCTCCGCGACCACGGTCGCGTCGACATGGTTGATCCGCCAACCCTGCTCTTGGAGGAGCTTCGCGGCGTGGGCCAGGAAGGTTCGAGAGGGAGCGTTGTGCCAGCGCATGTCCGTGTTCGGGAAGTGCTGGCCGATGTCGCCAAGGGCTGCCGCCCCGAGGAGGGCGTCCACGACGGCGTGCAGCAGCGCGTCCGCGTCCGAGTGGCCCTCCAACCCTGGACGAGAGTCGAACTCCACCCCGCCGAGCCAGAGGGGCCGGTCGGGGTCCTGCGAGAAAGCGTGGACGTCATAGCCCATGCCCGTCCGCGTCTCAAAGGGGCCGGCAAGACGGTCCAGGTCCCCAGACAAGGTGACCTTCAGGTTCGCGGGATCGCCCTCCACGGCGACGACCTTACCGCCCGCGGCCTGGAAGACGGCGGCGTCGTCGGTCATGGTCGCAAAGTCTGTGGCCGCATAGGCCGCGAGGGCCTTGGACCGCCGCACACCCTGCGGGGTCTGCACGGCCAGCACCCGGCTACGGTCCACAGCGGAGAAGCCGTCCGTCTCGACCAGCCGCAGGGTGTCCGTGACGGGCACGCCGGGAAAGGCACAGTCCGCATCGGCCAGCGCCTGCACCACCCGCTCGACCAGCGCCTCTGAGACGTTGGGCCGGGCCGCGTCGTGCACCAGGACGTATTCAAAGGCCTCTGGGACGGCCAGGAGGCCCCGCAAGGCGCTCTCTTGCCGGGAATCCCCCCCGGGCACTAGAAAGGCCGCGTCTCGCGCCCAGGGGCGGTATTCCGGTTCTCGCCCCGGGCCGCAGACGACGCCCACGGCCGAGACCTGCGGCATCTGGAGAAAGCGGCGGAGGCTGGCGGTCCAGAGCGGCGCGCCGTCCAGCTCTTGCCAAAGCTTGTCCGCGCCAAAGCGTTCGGACCGGCCCCCGGCCAGCACGATGGCGCAGACCGGGGGCTCAGCGCTCATGCCGGGCGCCCGGTTTGCGTCGGACAGGTTCGTTCGTCGGGGTCTCCTCGTCCATCTCGGCGAACATCATCTTGCCGCGCTCAGTTTGGATGACCTGCGTCACGGAGACCGTGACCAACTCCCCGATGAAGCGCTTGCCCTGCTCGACGACGACCATGGTGCCGTCGTCGAGGTAGCCCACGCCTTGCCCCGCCTGGTTCCCCTCCCGGATCATGCTGAGCTCCAGCTTTTCGCCGGGCAGGACGGTCGGGCGCAGGGCCAAGGCGAGGTCGTTGATGTTCAGCACCCGGACCTCCTGGATGCTTGCCACCCGGTTCAAGTTGTAATCGTTGCTCACCAAGTCTGCGCCGAGGGCCTTCGCAAGCCGCACCAGGCGGCTGTCGACCGGTTCGCGGTCGTCGCCGGCGAGCTTGTCGTGAGTCCCCACCTCGACCGGAAAGTCGGACTGGAGATGGCGGAGGACGTCCAGGCCGCGCCTTCCCCGCTGCCGCCGCAAAGTGTCCGACGAGTCTGCGATGTGCTGGAGCTCCAGCAATACGAACCGGGGTACGTAAAGCTCGCCCTCCAAGAAGCCCGTCCTTGCGAGGTCGTAGATGCGGCCGTCGATCAAAACGTTCGTGTCGAGGACCTTGACCCCCGTCCGCCGGACTTTCCGGTTCCCGGTCTGCCAGGGCAAGACGTCCTCCATCGATCGCAGGGCATAGACGGTGAGGGCGCTCAGGCCGATCGTCAGGCCGAACGTGAGGAGCGGCGCAATGACGTTGCCGAGGCTTCCAAAGGCGAACAGGAACGGCAGCGAGGCGACGACCCCAAAGAAAATGCCCACGAAGAGGGTCACCTTGGATCCCGTGTCCATGCCCTCCCAACGTGTCGCCAGGGCCCCAAGGCCGCGCCAGACCAGGGTGCCCGTCACGGCGCCAAGGACGGCGCCGAAGAGAGCAAGCGCAACAAGGACCGAGGGGTTCTGTGAGCCACGGTAACCGGTCTGGTCTTCCACCGCCGCCGAGTTGCCCCCTGCCTGGTCGATGCTCTGCAGCTCGAAGATCACGGGCAGCTGCAATTCCGAATCGATGAAGACGTCGCTGATTTGGCCCGGCTGCAGCTTGAGCAACGGCGCCAAATCCGGTCGCTCGCGGATCTTTTTCTCCGAGAAGCCGACGGTCGTCGGGTACTTCTCGCTTTGGTAACGGTCGATCGCCTGGCCGAAAGTGAGTTCCTTCGAGCGGACGGCGTCTTCCGCGCTGCGCGCCATCTTCAGCCGCTCTTCGGCAGACTTTGTGGGGTCGCCGAAGACGATGCGACGGAAGTGGAACGTCTCGATGTCGACAGCCGCGGAAGTTTGCTCTTTAACCTGCGAAGTCGTTGTGGAGGACCGGACAGATTCGAAGATCATGTCCAGCACGGCCGGCATGCCCGTCACCGAGAGGAACGCCCCCAAGAGGGCGAACGCAGCGATGACGAAAAGCCGCATATCCTTCATTTCTCGTCACCCTGAGCTTGAACCTCCAAGACCTGAATCTTGGCGCCGTCCAAAAGAAAGGACGTAAACGCCTCCCCGACGGTGCCCTCCCGCACCTTTATATGCGTGGCATCGATCAAGGAGCGGCTCCGCGTGGAGTCCAGCCCGATCCATCGGTTCTCGATCAGCGCCTCGACCCAGGCGTGGTAGTAGAAGGCCCCGGCCCCGTAGACCAGCCCACTCACAAGCCTCGCTGGGATTCCGTTCGAGCGGAGGATCGTGGCCAGGACTATGGCGTGGTCGCGGCACACGCCTTCCCCGCTGCTCCAAATCTCGGTCGCGTCCCGCAGGACGCTGATGCCCGCGTTGGCCTCCACGCGGTTATGGACCATCTTTCGCAGGCTCTCCGCCACGACCCACTTGGAGCCGTCTGCCCGCGCGGTCTCGTGGGCCAGCGACCGGAAGGTCGCGTTCCCGACCGGGACATAGGTGTCTTCGGAGAGCCACTTTGCGGGGCTCTCCTCCGATTTCGGCCCTTCGCCCGGCTTGACCGGGTGGACCTCGACGATCCAGCCGTCGCCGTCCTTCGTCACGGTCTGGTGGGCGTCGCTCGGCAAGTTTGCAAGGTCGACACCCGTGACCCTCACCTTCACGCGGGTCGCGGAGAGGTAGCCGTCGATGCTCCGGTCCGGCACGATCGAGCTCGCCGTCGCGATATCGACGTCGTTGCCCAACCCAGCCAGGGCATGCTCCCGAGTTTCGGGCCGCAATTCCATGCCGAAGGGGCCGACCGCTTTGATGAAGTCCCCTTTCGGCGAGAGGTAGACGGTCAAGGGCGCGCGCGGGTCTTCCACCCGCACCACGGTCGCCTGGACTTCCCCGGCTTCAGTCTGAAGCGCCTCGTGTCCAGCGACCCGCACCTTCGTTTCCAAAAGGGTCAGGGTGTTCGGGTCGAAGACGTGGACGGTCGTGGAACCTACGAAGCCGTTTTGGAGGAGCGGCGCCATGGGGTCTTCGACCAGCCGCGCGCCGGAAGGAATGGGGATCGTCTTCTTGGAGGTCGTCTCGCCGTTGGACGTGGTCGCGACGATCTCCTTTTCGCCGAACTCCGCGTCCACATGCTGGACCCGTCCGCCGCTCTCGGTCTTGGACTGCATCCGAGTGATGCGCCCCGAGCCGTCCTGCCATGTTTTCGTCACGACCGTCATGGCAAGTTGCGCCCCCAGGAGCCGGCCGTCGATCACCTCCGTGCTCTCGGTGACTTTGCCGCTCCCCTCGGGCCGCGAGATGTGGCTTGCGTAGCCAATCTTCTTGTTGTTGAGGTAAACGCCGAGCCACTCCTCGCCCGCCCAAGAAAGGGCGGCGAAGGCGACGAGCACAATTGCGGACCAGATTCGGCTCATGGCGTTTATCTAGCAGTGTGACGGATTCCGAAGCGGAGGCGATCCACCCAATTGGGCCAGAAGGCGAACCGTCGCTCCTAGGTACGGTGGAAGCGGGAAAAGGCTTAGCCGAAAGGTTCGCCTTGGGCCCGATGGACGGGGGTGCCCTTGACTGAGGTTGGTACAAACCCGACGCCGCCCATGACCAAGAGCCTTGTAATAGTCGAATCTCCCGCGAAGGCCAAGACGATCGCGAACTTCCTTGGTCCCGGATATGACGTGGTGGCCAGCTATGGGCACGTCCGCGACCTGCCAGAAAGCGCCGACGACATTCCGGAGGAGTTCAAGAAGAAGAAGTGGGCCAAGCTCGGCGTGAACGTCGAGGGCGAGTATGAGCCGCTCTACGTGGTGCCCGGCGACAAGCGGAGGCGGGTCGACGAGCTGAAACGCTCGGCAAAGGGCATCGAACGGCTGCTGCTCGCGACAGACGAAGACCGGGAGGGCGAGAGCATCTCCTGGCACGTCCTCCAGATCCTCAAGCCGGCGAAGAAGGTGAAGGTCGAGCGGATCGTCTTCCACGAGATCACGCCTGAGGCCATCCGCGCCGCCCTCGATTCCCCGCGGTCCATCGACGAGGCGCTGGTCCGGGCCCAGGAAACGCGGCGCATCCTGGACCGGCTCTACGGCTATACGCTGAGCCCCTTGCTTTGGCGCAAGGTCGCGAAGGGCCTGAGCGCGGGCCGTGTGCAGAGCGTGGCCGTTCGGCTGATCGTGATGCGCGAGAGAGAGCGGCGCGACTTCGTGGTCGTGGACTATAGCGGCATCGAGGCCAAGCTGGGCGCCGCCGAAGGCGAGTTCTCGGCCCGGTTGGCCCGAATCGAAGGGGCGCCCGTCGCCGATGGGCAAAGCTTCTCGCCAAGAGGCGAACTGGTGGAGCGCAACGCGCGGTGGCTGCTGCAAGAGGAGGCCGAGACCCGCGTGTCCCGGCTGGAGAGGGCCGCGCCCTGGACCGTCACAAAGCTTGAGACGAACCCCGGCGTCGAGAACCCGCCCCCGCCCTTCATGACCTCGACCCTGCAGCAAGAGGCGAACCGCAAACTCGGCTTTGCCGCGCGCCGCACCATGCAGATCGCCCAGCAGCTCTATGAAGGGATCGACATCGGCGGCGAGCGCGTCGGCCTCATCACCTACATGCGCACGGACAGCTTGAGCCTGGCCGAACGCGCGGTCTCTGAAGCCCGCACCGTGATCGCCGACCTCTACGGCAAGGAATACGTCCCTGCCAAGCCCCGGCAGTACAAGAGTAAGGCGAAGAACGCGCAGGAAGCCCACGAGGCCATCCGTCCGACAGACCTGGGGCGACGCCCGCAGGACGTCCAACGCCACCTGGACGCCGACCAGTACAAGCTTTACGAACTGATCTGGAAGCGCACTCTGGCCTGCCAGATGAAGCAGGCCGAGGTCGAGCGGACCCGGGTCGAAGTCGAGGTGGAAGACGACGGGCAGACCCTGACCTTCGTTGCGAGCGGCAAGCGGATCGTCTTCCCCGGCTTCCTGCGTGTCTATGTCGAAGGCGCCGACGACCCGGAGGCCGAACTCGGCGACCGCGAGCGCATCCTCCCCGCCATGCGCCAGGGCGAGGCCCTGGCCGCCAAGGCCGTCACCGCGACGAGCCACCAGACCAAGCCGCCCGCGCGCTACACGGAAGCATCGCTCGTGCAGAAGCTCGAACAAGAAGGGGTCGGGCGACCGAGCACCTACGCAACGATCATCGGCACGGTCCAAGACCGGGGCTATGTCTTCCGTCGGGCAAAGGAACTTGTGCCGACCTGGACCGCTTTTGCAGTGACGAGCCTGCTCGAAGAAAACTTCCAGCAGCTTGTGGACACCAGCTTCACGGCGAACATGGAGGAGCAGTTGGACGAGATCGCCGACGGCAGGCGCAGCCCGGTCCAGCACCTCAGAAAGTTCTATGAAGGCGAGGGCGACGAGGCGGGCCTGGAGACTCAGGTCGAGTCAAAAGCGAAGGAGATCCCCTTCCCCGTCATGCCCCTCGGCGACGACATCGTCGTGCGGATCGGGCGCAACGGCCCGTTCCTGCAGCGCGGCGAAGGCGGCACCGGCAACACAGCCTCAATCCCCGAGGAGATGCCGCCCGCCGACCTCAGCCTGGACGAGGCGAAGCGGCTCATCGAGAACCAGGCTCAGGGTCCTGCCGCCATCGCCGTCGACCCTGGTTCCGGGCGCTGCGTCTTCTTCAAGAAGGGCCGCTTCGGCGCCTACCTGGAAGTCGACCAAAGCGAGGATGAAAGGGCGGGAGGAGCAACGCCAAGGCGCGTGACCCTGCCCCCCGGCATGGACGGCGGACAGCTTTCCGACGAGGACGTCGCCGAACTCCTCAAGTTTCCGAAGGAACTCGGAAACCATCCGGAGAGCGGCGAGCCCGTCGTCCTCGCCATCGGCCGCTATGGCGCTTATCTCTCGAGCGGGGAGAAGAGGGCAAACGTCGGCGATTGGCGCGAAGCGCGCAGCCTCGCCCTGGCCGAAGCGCTCGAACGGCTGAACGCGCCTCGCAAGGCCTGGGGATCGGGCGGAACGGCCGCGAAGAGCGAGCCGATTAAGTCGTTTGGAAAACTCGAAGGTTTCGAGGGTGAAGTCCGCGTCTTGCCAGGCCGGTACGGCCCCTACGTCACGGACGGAAAGACGAACGCCACGGTTCCAAAAGGCACGGATCCTGAAAAGTTAACTGTAGAACAAGCGATGGAGCTGTTGCGCGCGCGACAGGCTGCCGGGCCCACCAAGAAGAAGCGGTTCGTCCGGCGCAAGAAGTCTTAGTCCCGCGAGGCGTGCGTGAGTTCGCCCTGAGAGACGGAGACGGTGAGCTTTCGTGGCTTGCCGAGCACCATAACGTCATAGTCTGCGTAGTAATTCACCGAGAACCTCTCGCGCTTAGAATAGGTGTTGACCAGGCGGTATGTACCCGGTGGCTTTGATTCGTCTTCGCCGTAAGTCGGCCACGAAGGTTCGGCGACGCCCTTAACCGCTTCTGCCTTGATAAGGCTTGAGATATGTGCGGTCTCCAGGATCGGACTCTTCTCCTTTATGTCGTAGGGGGTCGTGAAGATCACGAGCGCCACGAGGAGGGCAAGGACGGCGAGGGTTCCAATTACGACGGACGCCAGCTCTCGGGGGTTGGCCGGGGGCGGATCGGGATAGGCCTCCGTCGTGGCCTGGGACTCGTTGGTCGGCTCCTCTGGCTCCATGCCGCTCGCTCCAGTATGATATCCGAACCATGGTCGGATGCCTTGTCGCATGGACCCTTCTCGCGACCCCGGGCAGCTATCGTCTCGAGGAGATCGAAGGCTGGGACGTGCGGTTTGACTTGGGGATCGCCCAAGCGTCACCTGAGACTTGGATGCGCGCTCGAAAGGAGTTGGCGACACAACTTTATCGAGTCTCGCGCGTCGTCCCAGAGCCACACCTTTCACGTCTGCGCGAAGTCATAGTTTGGGTGAACGACGGCAACAAGCACACCGCTTGCATGGCCTACCACCCCGGCGCCGACTGGCTGGTCCAGCACGGATTAAACCCAGAAATGGAGAAGGGCGTGGAGGTCGGCAATTTGCAGACTTTCATTGATTGGACGCAGCAACAGCCATGGATGGTTTTGCACGAGCTGGCTCACGCCTATCACGACCGTTTCCTCGACTCTGGGTTTGAGAACCCCCAAGTCTTGGTGGCTTATCAAAGTGCGGTCGCCGCAAAGAAGTACGAGAGCGTCCTCCATTGGGACGGCAAGAATGTCCGTCACTATGCGTTAACAAACCAGATGGAATACTTCGCCGAGGCTACCGAGGCGTTCTTCGGACAGAACGACTTTTACCCCTTTACGAAGCCGGAACTGGCTACCTTTGACCCCAAAGGTTACAGTTTGATGCAGTCCGTCTGGGCCCAGAAGTCTTAAGCCTTTAGCGCTTCGGCGCCGGCCACGATCTCCAAGATTTCCTTGGTGATACCGGCCTGCCGGGCCCGGTTGGCGCTCAGGGTCAGGTCCGCGATCATCTTGCCTGCGTTGTCGGTCGCGCTGGTCATCGCGGTCATGCGCGCGCCGTGCTCGCTTGCGCTCGCTTCGAGCATCGCTTGGTAGACCACAGTCAGCAAGTATTTCGGGAGGAGCAGGGCGAGGAGTTCAACCGGCTCAGGTTCAAACTTATATTCTTTCGAGGCTCCAGCCGCCGCCGCTTCGTTCTCTTCGGCCCGCGGCGGCTCGATTGGCAGGAGCTGCACAACCTGAGGCACTTGGCGGATCGGAGAATAGAACTTTGAGTAGCAAATGTGGATGGCGTCGACCGATCCGTCCTCGAACAGCTTGCGCAGCTTATCGGTGACAAGAACGGCGTCTTCGAGCCGGGCGCCGGCGGTAGGGACCGTAATCGTCTCGACAATCGAATAGCCCCGTTTTCCGAAGAACTGCGACCCTTTCTTACCCACCGCCATCACTCCGACTTCGCCTTCGACCGACCGCAGAAAGTCAGCCGCCCTTCGGATCAAGAGCGTGTTATAGGATCCGGCAAGTCCACGGTCGCCCGTAACAAGCAAGAGCAATGTCTTTTTAACCGGCCGCCGTTCAAGCAGGGGGTGCGGCGGAAGCTCGCCCGCCGCACCGATGCTGCCCATGAACTCCCTCATCTTCTCCGCGTAAGGCCGGGCTTCCTCAACCCGCATTTTCGCGCGGTTGAGCCGCGCCGCGGCCACGAGTTTCATGGCGCGTGTTATCTGCCGGATGTTCTTCGACGTCCGGATTCTTTGGCGGATTTGCTTGAGGGTTGCCATTTCTGTTAGCGGTTAAGCGGCCAGAAGACGCGTTACTTTCTGAACGCGGCGAGCGCTTCTTGGAACGCGGTCTTAAGCTTTTCCTCGATTTCGGGGCTCATAGCCTTTGTCGCGTTCAGCGTTTCGACCACGTCCGGGTACTTCTCGTGGACGTGGGCGAGAAGGCTGCGCTCGAACGCAGGGACCTGCGAGTTCTCGACTTCGTCAAGGATGCCGCTCGTGCCCGCATAGACCACGACGACCTGGTCCGTGACGTTGTACGGAGCCGCAAGACCCTGCTTCAGGAGCTCGGTCAGGCGTTGGCCGCGAAGCAGCTGCATCTGGGTCGCCCGGTCAAGGTCGCTCGCGAACTGGGCGAACGCCTGGACCTCGCGGAACTGCGCCATCTCGAGCTTGAGGCGGCCCGCGACCGATTTCATCGCCTTGATCTGGGCGTTGCCGCCGACGCGGGAGACCGAGATGCCGACGTTGATCGCAGGGCGGACGCCCGCGAAGAAGAGGTCGGGCTCAAGGTAGATCTGCCCGTCGGTGATCGAGATGACGTTGGTCGGAATGTAGGCGGAGACGTCGCCGGACTGCGTCTCGATGATGGGAAGTGCGGTGAGCGATCCCCCCCCACGGTCATCGGACATCTTCGCCGCGCGCTCGAGCAGGCGGCTGTGCAGGTAGAAGACGTCGCCGGGATAAGCCTCGCGTCCCGGAGGCCGGCGAAGCAAGAGCGACATCGCGCGATAGGCGACGGCGTGCTTGGAAAGGTCATCGTAGACGATGAGCGCGTGCATCGCGTTGTCGCGGAAGTACTCGCCCATCGAGGCCCCCGCGAACGGCGCGAGGTACTGCATGGCGTTCGAGTCCGAGGAGCTGGCGACCACGACGGTCGTGTATTCGAGGGCGCCGTTCGCGCGCAGCGTTTCGACAACGCGCGCGACGTTGGCCATCTTCTGGCCGATCGCGACATAGATGCAGTAGACGGGGCTTCCGCCCGGCTCGTGGGTGGACTTCTGGTTGAGGATCGTGTCGACCGCGACCGAGGTCTTGCCGGTCTGTCGGTCGCCGATGATCAGCTCGCGCTGGCCGCGGCCAATCGGGATCATCGCGTCGATGGCTTTGATGCCGGTCTGGAGCGGCTCGGTGACCGGCTGTCGGTCGACGACGCCGGGGGCGAGCGTCTCGATGAGCTTTTTCTCGGTGGCGGCAATGGGGCCCGCCTCGTCTAGCGGCTGCCCGAGCGCGTTGACGACGCGGCCGAGCAGGGCCTTACCGACGGGGACCTCGATGATTCGGCCCGTCTCGCGGACGGGGTCGCCTTCCTTGATCTTGGTGTAGTCGCCGATCAAGACCGCGCCGATCGAGTCTTCCTCGAGGTTCAAGGCGAGGCCGATGACGCCGCCTGGGAACTCGAGCATTTCGCCGACCTGGCAGTCCGGGAGGCCGTAAACGCGCGCGACGCCGTCCGCGATCTGCAGCACGGTGCCGACGTGTTCGACTTCGGCCTTGCGCTCAAACTGCTGCAGTTCTTGTTCAAGGATGGATGTGATCTCTTCCGGTCTGATTGCCATGGTCGTTGGTGGTTAGGGTCAGTTTTGCTTGAGAACGTCGTAGATGAGTCTTTCGCGCATCCGGTCGAGGGCGCCCTTCACAGAGCCTTCGAGCACGTAGCTGGCGTAGGCGACTCGGATGCCGCCGATCAAACTGGGGTCGATTTCGAACTCGGCCTCGATCGTTTTGCCGCTTGCGCGGGTGAGCCGGTCCACGATGCGCCTCCGCTCCTCTTCCGAGAGGTCGCGGGTGGTGGTGACGACTGCGCGGACGACGCCTTCGTCCTCGCGGCGCAGTTCGACGAACGCGTACCGGACCAGGTCGAGGCTGTCCTCGCGCCCTTTTTCCAGGACGAGCCGCAGGAAGCCCATGGTCGTCGCCGTGACCCGGTCGCTGAAGGCCTTCTCAAAGAGGGAGAGCTTCGTGGCTTGGGGCGCGGAGGGGTCGTTCAGGAACCGCCGGAAGCCCGGCGTGTTGGAAGTGACGGTCCCGATCAGGGCCAGGTCGTCCTCGACGCTCTTCACGATGCCTTGCTTTTTCGCGGCGTTGAAGAGAGCCCTTGCATAGCGGCGGGCGACCCTGGCGTCCGTCACGCTGAGGGCACCTCGACGGTGTCCAAGAACTCGTTGACGAGCCGTCGGTTGCGCTCGTCGTCCATGTTCTCGCGGAGGATGCGCTCGGCCGCCATCAGCGAGAGGTCGGCCACTTGGATGCGGATGCCGGCGAGGGCGCGGTCGCGCTCGGCGGCGATCTCTTCCTGAGCCCGCTTGACCATTTCGTCCGCGCGCTGGGTGGCTTCCGCCATCAGCGTCTTGCGGAGTTCCTGGGCCTCGCGGATCTGGCCCTGGATCTGTTCGCGGGCCTTCGCCTCGGTGTCGGCGAGCCGGCGCTCGTAGTCGGACTTCATGTCCGTCATCTGCGTGCGCAGCGCTTCGGCCTCCGCGAAGGTGGATTCCAGTTCGTTGTTCCGCTGTTCGAGGATGTCTCCCAGCGGCTTTAAATAGAACATGTCGACCACCGGGAAAAGGAGGAAGAGCACGCCGATCATGCTGACCATGACCGCGTAGTCAAACTCGAACTGGCCGCCGATCATGATGGCGTTGGCGCCCTGTTGGTGCAGGAACCAGCCGACCGCCAAGAACACGACGCCGACCACGAAGAACGTGGTTGCCGGCACCTTGCCCGTCTTGTTATTCCCAGTGCTTTCTGAGCTCACTTCTCTTGATGGTTTCGCCACAGCGGGCGGGGTCGTCGCCGGGAGGCCCGTCAGGCGCTCCCGGCTAAATCGGCGCGTCCGCCCGGCCTTACTTGATAAGGCAGAGGACGAACATGAGCAGGAAGATCAGCTCGGGGAAGACGAGCGCGATGATCATCGACGTGCGGATGTCACCGGCTTTCTCCGGCTGCCGTGCGATGGCCGCGAGGCCCTGGCCGGCGAGCAGCCCTTGTCCGATACCGATTCCGAGAGCGGCAAGGCCTGCGCCAATGCCGAATCCAAAGGCTGGTGCGAGCGGGGCTCCTGCCTGGGCGATGAGGTTCTCCATTTCCTTAGTTTCTCCTTCGAGTGTGGTCTGCGAGTTGAAAAGCGGTTGAGGTCAGTGCGCCCCCGCAAGGACGGGGGAGTCGTGGTCGTCGTGTTCGTCGTGGCCCTCGTGGTGGGTGACCAGGTTCAAGTAGACCGAAGTCAGCATAACCCAAATGAAGGCTTGCAAGATGGCCGAAAGTAGCTTGATCGGCAGAAGCAGCCCGCCGAGCGGGATGCCCGCGAGCTGGCCGGTCAAGAGGTCGTTGATGTTTTTGACGACCAAGTGGCCCCCTTCAATGTTCGCGAAGAGGCGCAGGGTGAGGGAGCCGATCTTCGCCGTCTCCGAGACGAGCTCGACGACGAAGAGCAGGACCGATATGAAAATTGGGATTCCGGCGGGGCCGGCGAAGTGCTTCAAGTGGCCGGCAAGGCCGTTCCTCTGGATGCCTGCGTACTGGACGTAGATGACCGTGATAAGCGCCATCGCCGCGTTGATGGCGAGGTTGCCGGTCGCGGCGCGGTCCATGAAGAGCCCGAGGATGTTCGACGTGAAGATAAAGAACCACAGCGTGGCGAGAAAGGGCAGGTACTGCCGCCCGTGCGGGCCGATGATCGAAACGCACATCCGGTCGAGGAAGAGGTAGATGTGCTCGCCGAGCTTCGCGGGCAGCGTCTTGGCGCCGCGGGTCGAAAGACCCTGCTTCATCAGCATGAAGAAGCCGACCATTACGGCGATCGTAATACCGACGTAAATGAAGATATAGAAACCCGCTGCGTGGTGGTCGCTGTGTCCCCCCTCGGCGGCATGCTCCGCTTCCGCGAGCAGGCTTGGCAAGAGGCCCGGCAGTAAGTCTCTCATACTTGGGTCGCGTCGGTCTTCTCAAGTCGCTTGACCGACTTCCCGACGGTCAAAAAGTATACAACTGCCGCGCCGACCAAGAAAGGGCCCCAGCCCCACGGCCCGGGTCTTGTGGCGAGCCAAACGGCCCCGCAGAGCAGCGGCAGCTTCAGAACGAAGAGCACGATCATCATAGTACGGCCGAGGCCGGGGGGCGTCCCCTCGCCTGAGACGAGCCGCACATAGGCGCGCGTTCCCGCCACGCTCACCCACGCCGTCACCAATCCCAGTGCGAAACAGCCGATTGCGATGAGCCAGTTCATTTCTTCGAGTTCCTCTGATCCGCGCGCAGCGCCATGATGATCGCGCCCGTCACGCCCGCGACCCCGCCGATCAATGCGCCCAGCGCCTGGCCCAACGGCGGGTTCTTGGTGCCCATATCGATGAGGAGGCCGATCACCCAGCCCCCGATCGTGCCGCCGACGACGTTATAGGCCACGGCCAAGGCGACTCCCGCGTCCCGGTAGGATTCGTCGCTCATCTTTCCGCCGCCGACAGAGGGCAAGGGGCTCTCCTTCTGCGCGCGTACCCGGCGGGCCCGGTCTTCGATGTCGCGAAGCTGGAGTTCGATGTCCTCGTCGTGCGGCGCGGCCAGCCGCGCTTCCTGACGCGCCCGGGCGATGGCCGCGTCGATGTCCTTCAACCGGAGTTCCTCTGCCGCCAGCCGAGCCTCTTCCTCAGAGCGCTCGTCGTCCATCCGCCTATTCTGACCCAGGCTTTCGCAGCGGAGTCTCCAAAGACGCATCGTGAAGCGGTTGGGCCTCCTTACGCACCTCGACCGCGCCGTGGCCGCCGCCCTCCAGCACGGGGTTGAAGAAGCCGCTGAGGGCGATGATCCCGAGCAGCGAGACCGCGATGAAGACGAACTGGGAAAGCTTGGCGGTGGCCTTTTGAGAGGCGTCGCTCACCGTGATGCCCCACCGGATGCAGAAGTTCCAGATGCCATAGGCGAAGTGGTAACTGCTCGCCACGATCCCGATAACGTAGACCGCCATGCCCGCATAGGGGACTGGCCCCCAAGGCTCGGTGAGGATCCTCGCCCAGTTTTCGTAAGTGATCGTCTGCTCCGCGCCCTTGATCTGCCCCATCACCGAGGTCATCGTCATGTGGTACGCAAGGAAGAAGAACGCCACGATGCCGGAGACGCGCTGGAGCCAGTAGTAACGGTTCTCGCGGAACTTGTACACCGAGGTCGCGTACTGGTTCATCTCGCCGTTGCTGACGATGAAAAGCCCATAGACCGCGTGGAAGATGAGCGGGATCCAGATGAGCGCCTTCAGTCCGTAGAGCACATGCTTGGGCATTCCCTCGAAGAAGCCGATGACCCCGTTGAACCGCTCCGGCCCGGCCAGGCTGAACGTGTTCAGCGTCAGGTGCTGCAACAGGTAAAAGCCCGTAGGGATGATCCCGCTCAACGAGTGCAACTTGTGCAGCGTGTAGTTCTCGCGCATGCGCCTCCTGATTCTACTCATGGAGGCTCCCCAGAATTGCGCCACCCCTCCCCGGAGCGCGGACGTCCTCGTCCGCGCTCCGTCGTTCATGCGGCGGGCCACCTTTGGCCGGTGAGGCGTTCGAAGGCCGACACATACCTCTCGCGCGTGGCTTTGACGACGGCCTCGGGGAGCCGCGGACCGGGCGGCTTTTTGTCCCAGCCGCTCGCCTCCAGCCAGTCGCGCAAAGGCTGTTTGTCGAAACTCGGTTGCGGTCCGCCGGGCTTCCAAGCGGAGGCTTCCCAGTAGCGCGAAGAGTCGGGCGTAAGGGCCTCGTCGATCCAGACGAGCCCGTCTGAGGCGAGGCCGAACTCGAACTTGGTGTCGGCCAGGATCAGCCCTACGGTCGCAGCGTGCTCCGAGGCGGCCCGGAAGAGTTCGAGCGACCACTCGCGTGCCTGCCGCGCGACGTCCGCGCCCAGTTCCGATTCCATGCGGGCGTACGAGACGTTCTCGTCGTGCCCTTCTTGGGCCTTGGTCGCGGGCGAGAAGATGGGCTCCGGCAACCGCGACCCATCGAGCAAGCCGGATGGGAGGTCGAGTCCGTGCACGCGACCGCCGTCGCGCATATAGTCTTTATAGAGCGAGCCTGCGAGGTAGCCGCGGACGACGCATTCGAAGGTGAGCGGGCGCGTCTTCCGCACGAGGGCGGAGCGGCCTTCGAGCTCCGGCGTCCAGCCGGGGACGCGCGCAACGATCTCCTCGTCCTGGGTGGAGAGCAAATGGTTCGGGCCGGTGGCGGCCAACTTCTCGAACCAGAAGTTGGAGATCTGGTTGAGGAGGCGGCCTTTGTCCGGCACGCCGTTCTCCATCACCACGTCGAATGCGGAGACTCGGTCGGTCGCGACGAAAAGGAGGGCGTCGCCCAGGTCGAACACGTCGCGGACTTTGCCCCGGTGGACGAGGGGGAGTCCCACCCCCTCGGCCGAAAGAAGCGCCATGCCGGGATTATGGCGAGGTCTTGGCGAACGGATAAGCGGCGCGGCTGCGCTCGACGAGCTCTTCGTAGGCGCGGATCTGGCCGCCGATCTCGTCGGGGTTTCGGCCCGCATAAGCGAGCGCGGCCCGCAGTTCGACCTCGTTCAAGGCCGGGAACTGGTCGCGCATCGCCGAGACCGTACCGGCGCGCCGAAACTCGCGCACGATCTCCCAGACCGTCACTTGTTTGTCTTCAATCTTTGCCACACCGTGAACGTCGTGGACGATGTGCCCGAGTTGGTTCTCTCCGACCGAGAGCCTGAAGCTCTCAAGCCGCATTCCGACGGAGACGGGATCCGTGTCGAGTAGCCGGGCGGCGTCGACTTCCGAGGTCTGGCCGCTTTCGACCGACATCAGAACGAGTTCGCCATAGAGGTCCGGCAAGGACTCCTTGATCTTTGTGAGGAGCACTTCCAACTTGTCCGGCTCGTTTCGGGCAAGCCGCTCTAGCTGGGAAAGCGCCCAGTGGTTTGAAATGGTCTTCATGCGTTCCGTTTCTCGATATCTTTGCGAGCCCTGACTCGCATACCGGAACGCCGTTGTCCCTGCAGCGGGCTTCATGGTACCCGCACTATTCGACGGAGGCTGCCTGTGATTTGATCCAGTTCTCTTGGCGAGAATCCAAGAAATTCAGGGATTCCAGGAAGGAGAACATCTCCTCCACGTATCTTCGGGGCTCGTGGAAGCGGCCCTCAGAGTGGCCGCTTTGCTCGAACCAGACCGTGCGGACGTCGTCGCCGCACGCCCGCAGGAGGCGGTCCGCGGAGCTCGGCGGCAAGAGCGGGTCCCTGCGGCCGATGAGGCAGAGGATCGGGATGTCCGGGATTTGTTCCAGGAGCATGACCGTGTCCACCGCCTTTGGGTCCACCCCGGTTAAGAGGCGGCCGAACCAGGCGACCGGACCCAGGAAGCGGCTCCACCGCCCCCGGTCGAGGTAGTTCCACCAGCCGCGCGTCGCCACGTCCAGGCGTTCGTAGGGCGAATCCAGGATCAACGCCGAGGCCAGGCTCGGGTCAGTGGCACAGGCGCGGACGGCTGCCGCCGCCCCCATGCTAGCCCCGCAGAGCACGATGGGGAGCCCGGGGCTCACCTCCCGGATATGGGCCACGACGGCGGCGACGTCCCGTCTTTCCTCGACCCCCAGGAAGGTGGTCCCGCCCTCGCTCCAGCCATGGGCCCGGAAGTCGAAGAAGGTGCAGGAGGCGCCGCGGCTCGTGAAGAGCGACGTGAAGGGGACGAACTCGCACCGGTTCATCATGTAGCCGTGGCAAAAGACCACGGCGCACCGGGGGCTGGGGGCTGGCGACCACCACCCCTTTATGGTGAGCCCGTCGTCCGTCTGGACCCGGAAGACGTGCTGTTCCTCGCCCATCATGCCCGGCGCCGTGAAGACGGGGATGCGGAACGGATGGACGCTGAACCACGCGACGGCGGCCACCACAAGGAGGTATATGCCAAGAATACTGGCGAGGAAGATTAGGAAAGGGGTCAAGAACAAAGTGTTGCTCCCGACTTTCTAGGATAGAATACGCGCTCCCAGACCATGTTCGCCCTTAACTTTTACTCTGAGTTCTACGACGAGCTTCTGATGAACAGTCGGAAGACGGCCACGATCCGCCTGGGCGACAAGTCGGACAAGTACAAGACGGGCATGGTCGTTTGGGTCACGGTGGGCCCCCGGTTCGGACGCCGCCAGAAGCTGTTCTGCGCTATTTTGGACCGTGTCGAGGTGAAACCGATCACTGAGCTCAGCCCGAGGGACATCGAGCGGGAGAACCCGGAGCTCCGGAGCCAGGACGACGTGATCGGCCTTCTGACCCGCATCTACACAGACTTCGTGACCCCGGCCCATTTGGTTACGGTGATTTACTTCTCCAGGGTCGACGAATAGGCCGAAACACCCCGCCCTGCCTTCCGTAGAAAGCGGCAAGCCATGTGGATCGCCGATACAGCCCGTTGCCGCGAGATCGATCGTCGAGCGACCGAAGAGTTCGGCATCCCGGCCATGGTGCTGATGGAGAGGGCCGGTTTGGCCGTCTTCGAGACCCTTCGCCAGATGCTCCCGGAAGGGGGCCGGATCATCGTCCTCTGCGGCCCCGGCAACAACGGCGGGGACGGTTTCGTGGTCGCCCGGCTTGCTCACGAGCACGGCTACGGCGTCACCTGCCTGGTCACCTCGGACGAAGCGTCCCTTCGCGAGGAGTGCCGGCAGCAGATGCTCCAGGCCCGAGGGCTGGGCCTGCGGCCCGTCTTCGCGGGCGACCCCCGCTGGGAGCGCAAGCTCGAGTGCCTCGGCAGTTTTGACCTCATCGTCGACGCGATCCTGGGGATAGGCGCCCACGGCCCGCTTCTCGGCAACGTTGCCGAAGCCGTCCGCGCGGTGAACCGTTCGGGGGTGCCTGTCCTCGCCATCGACGTCCCGAGCGGGATCGAGACGGACACGGGCGCGGAGCTCGGCGACAGCGTCTGGGCGCTCCGGACGGTGACATTCGGGCTTCCCAAGCCTTACTTGTTCCAAGCCATGGGGCTGGAGCACTCCGGCTATTGGACGGTGGCGGACATCGGCTTCCCGCGCCAAGTCGCGAACGAGCCGACGGGCACGCGCATGGTCTGCCAAGACTGGGTGGCCAGCCTCGTCCCCGAGCGCCTACGGTCCAGCCACAAGGGCATGAACGGCCACGTGCTGATCGTTGCGGGGAGCCGTGGAATGCGCGGGGCGGCGGCGCTGGCAGCAAAGGCTGCCTACCGGTCGGGGGCCGGCGTGGTGACGGTCGCCTCGGTCGAACCCGTCCTCGAGACCGTGATGGCCCACTGCCCGGAGTGCGTGCTGATGCCGCTCCCGGAGACGGACGGCGTGATCGACCCCGCCGCGTTCAAGCGGGTCATTGAAAACCAGCACCACTTTGACGCCGCCCTCTTCGGCCCCGGGATGAGCCAAACGCAGCCCGTCAAGGACTTTCTGGCCAAAGTCTGGTGCCGCTGGGAGGTGCCGAGCTGTATCGACGCCGACGCCCTCAACGCGATCGCCTCTGGGCTGACCCTGCCGCCTTGCGAGTGCGTCCTGACCCCGCACCCGGGCGAAATGGGCCGCCTGCTCGGAAAGTCCGCCGATCAGATCCAGGCCGACCGCCTCGGCTGCGTCGCGGAAGCGGCCCAACGGCTGGGCAAGACGGTGCTCCTCAAGGGCGCGCACAGCCTGGCCACCGGGCCGGGCCAAGACCTCCTCGTGAACCAGACTGGCAACCCCGGCATGGCTTCCGCAGGGATGGGTGACGTTCTGGGCGGGGTGGTCACGACCCTCCTCGGCCAGGACGCCGGGGCCCTTGAGGCGGCCGCAGCCGGGATGTTTTGGCACGGCCTGGCGGGCGACCTCGCCGCGATGGAACTGGGTGCGGTCGGCTACACCGCGCGAGACGTGATCTCGCGCCTTCCCGCCGCCCGGGCTAAACTCACGCTAACGTGCAAAGAAGACCGGTCTGCCTGCTCGTCCTCCTGCTCGTAGCCGCCGCATCGCTCGGACAGTCCAAGTTTGTGCGCCTGGAGTTTCCGGGCGAGGGAGACCGCGTGGCCTGGCTCGGCTCGCTCGAGGAGCCCGGCAAGGTCGACGGCCCGGTTAGCGCAAGCGGCACTTCGCTAGAGCTGCCCGTCGGTGACAAGCCCGGCAAGCTCGCGATCTTCGTCCACGACCGTAAGACTGGAAACGTCGCCGTCCGCGCCTTGGCGAAGGTCCAGGAAGGCCGGTGGCGGGTGCTGCCCGAAGACGACGCCCGCGTCTTTCGAAGCGCCTTCTTGCTGACCCACGGGGGCGAGCCTGTCTCGACGGCGGTGGTCGAGGTCGTCGCCGGGGACGAAAAGCGGACTGCCCTGGTCACTCCAAGCGACAAGGGAATTGCCGAGTTCCTAAACCTTCCCGAGGGGAGTTTCACCGTGGCCGTGAAGTTCAAATCGGGCGGCGACGAAAAGCAGACCCCGGCCCAAACGTTCGTGGCTAAGCTGGGGGCAGGCGTCACGGAGCCCCGAAAGATCGAAATCGCCGACCCCGTGGAGACCGTGCCCGCAGAAAAGCCGGACGCAGCGACCGGTCGAAAAGAGGGGGCGCCAGAACGAAGCGGCGGTGCGGCCGCGTCAGAAAGCGGAGCGGCACCGCCAAAGCCGACAGAACCCTTGAACCCCCTCGCCTCAATTATCAACCTTGTTATAGGTCTTGCCGTCGTGGGCGGGGTCGGCTATGGAATTTTCTGGTTCGTCAAGAACAACCCCGCCAAGGTCCAAGACGCCCTGAAGCAGGTCGGGCTTGGAGACCAGGGCCAGCAAGCCCAAGCCGGAGGGGACCCTGCCCCCGTGCCGCAGGCCCCGCAACCGATCCAACCGATCGTGCTCGGGGACGGCCCCCCCGGTCCCGTCCCCGCCCCGGCCAGCGTTCCCGCCGTCGGCGCTGTCTCGAACCCGAGGCTCGTGCGCGCGGACGGTTCGATCTACCTACTGCCGGAAGGCACCGCCGTGGTCAGCCGCGAGGAGGGCGCGGAGATCGTGCTGGCAGGCGAGTCCACCGTCTCACGACGGCACGCCCAGATCACGCGGACCGGGGACAGCCTCACCATCGCCGACCTGGGCAGTACGAACGGCACTTTCGTGAACGGCGTGCGGCTGGAAGGAAGCGCTGCGCTGAACCCCGGGGACTCCGTCCAGTTCGGGTCGGTGGCCCTGCGCTACGAGGCATAGATGGGGAGCGTCGTTGTTCGCGCCTTCGCATGCGCCCTCGCAGGCACGCTCGCCTGGATCATTTGCGAACCCTTCTTCCCTCGCGTCTTCTCCGGGTTTGGCGCGATGCAGGTCGACGCGCGCTGGGCAGCGGTCGAACAGATCCTCTTCCTCTTGCTGGGAGCCCTGGTCGGCGGTACCTCGGGGGTGCTCCACGGGGCGGCACGGGGCGGAAGGCGCAACATTCTGGTCTCGGGCGCGCTCGGGCTCGTCTTCGGCGCGGTCGGGGGCGGGCTCGGGAAGATCATCGGCGGGGCGGTCTTCGCCGCGGTCGTGATGGGCACGGGCGGGCCCGGACCGATCGCGCGGGTCGCCGCTTTCGTGCCGATGGCGCTGGCAATCGGCGCGGCGGTGGGGGCGTCGCAGATGTCAGTCCGCTCGCTGTTCTCCGGAGCCATCGGCGGCGCGATCGCCGGGTTCATCACGGGAATGGTCTTCGACCCCCTGGCCGCAGCGCTCGCCTCGGTGACGATGCTTGGGAACATGGGCTCCGTTGCCGCGGGGCAGCAGGTCGAGACCGGGGCACCGGGCCGGGCCGCGATGGCCTTCGGCCTCGGCCTCTTCATCGGACTCTTCACGGCCCTAGTAGACCGGGTGACGCGACGCGCCTGGTTGCGTCTTGTCGTCGGCCGGAACGAGGGCCGCGAGTGGCCGATCGACGCGGGCCAGACGCTGATCGGCAGGGACGAGCGCGCCCACGTTCCCCTTTTCGGCGACGCGCAAATCCCTGCCCTGGCCGCCGTGATCCAGCGCCAGGGGCAGACATACATGCTCGTAGACCCCAACAGCCCCATCGGGGTAGGGCACAACGGCATCCGCGTCCCACAGGCGCTGCTGCGCCATGGGGACACGATCCAGGTCGGTTCCCTGAACCTTCAGTTCCTCATGCGCGCGGGCTCGGCGCAGGCCGCCGCTGAGGGCCGCGCAAAGGCGCACGCGATCTCCCACGGGCAGTTCGCGGCCGGTCCCGCCCCGGCGCAGCCGGCACCTTGGTCGGCGCCGCAACAACAGCCCCATCAGGCTTCGCCCTCACCCACGGCCCACATGCCCCAGCCCGGCGTGGCGACGGTGGCCCCGGCCGCCTTCTCCTTGGTGGCCGTGAGCGGGCCTCTGACCGGGCAGCGGGTCCCGGTGGCCGGTTCCCTCGAAATCGGCCGGGAGGCGGCGGGGCTCGCGCTCGGGTTCGACTCCCAAGCGTCCCGCCGTCACGCGACCGTGACCCCGACCCAAGCCGGACTCATCGTCACTGACCTTGGCAGCACGAACGGCACGTTCGTGAACGGGCAGCGGGTGACTTCGGCCCAAGCCCGGCCGGGAGACACGATCTTGATCGGCTCTACCCAGTTTCGGGTCGAATAGACCCATGGCCCAGAATCGCACGTCAAGAACGAGAAGAGCCGAGAATACGTCTACAGGGTTACGCTTTTCACTATGAGCCAGGTGCCGCCCGATCCTAACAAGACACAGATGACGGGGTTCGACCCCAACAAGACCGTGCTGGGCGGTGGGCCGGACCCGAACCGGACAGTCGCGATCAGTGCCCCGCCCGCTTCGGGAGACCCGAACCGGACGACCGCCTGGACGCCCCCTTCGACCGAGCTGAACGTGGTCGCCACCCCAAGCCGAAAGGCCGCCATGGCCAACGGCCCGGCGCGTGAGCAGTTCTTGGTGGAGATCACGGCGCCCGGCGACGCCGCCCTGCCTGGCATGGTCTCCGGTGGCCAGCGCACGCCGGTGAACCTGTGCCTTGTCGTGGACCGGAGCGGCAGCATGGAGGGCCCTCCGCTGGAATACGCCAAGCAAGCCTGTAACTACGTCGTCGACCTCCTGGGACCGAACGACGTCCTCTCGATCGTCGTCTTCGACGAGATCGTGGAAGTCTTGATGGCCCCGCAGCGGGTGACGAACCGGCAAGCGGTGAAGGACGGCATCGCGCAGTTGCGCCCCGGCTATACGACGAACATCAGCGACGCTCTCACCCTCGCCAGCCAACAGCTCGCCCAATTTGGCGGCGAGACGGGGCGGGCGACGCGCCTCGTGATGCTCACCGACGGCGAGCCGACGGCCGGGATCAAGGACTTCTCGTCGCTGGTCCAACTCGCCGGGGACATGAAGGGCCGCGGTGTCACCTCGACGTTCCTGGGTTTCGGCGCAGAGTACAACGAGGAGTTGCTCGCCTCGATGGCGAAGCGGTCTGGGGGCAACTACTACTACATTCCGCAGCCGCAGCTGATCCCCGAGATCTTCCGCACGGAACTGGAGAAGCTGATGACCACCGCCGTCACTGGGCTGAAGCTTTCCCTGAAGCTGGCGAGGTGGGTGAACCTGCGGGCGGCCACGGGCATGTCGGTCGTCCCGGACCAGCGCGAGTTCACCGTGGAGATGGCAGACCTGGAGCGGGGGGCGACCCTGCAGCAAGTCTTCGACTTCGAGTTCCCGAACCACCCGCTCGGCCATTACCGGGTCGCGGGCGGAAAGCTGACGTATGCGGACGGAGGCGGGCAGAAGTCCGTGGACGTCGACCTCGTCATGGAGTTCACGGCAGATGCGGCCCGCTATTCGGCGCCCGTCGACCCGCGCGTCTCCTCGGCGTTTGAGGTCTCCGCGGCCGGGCGCGCGGTCGAGCGGACGATCATGGGGTTGAAGACGCAGGCGATCACCAGTGCGGTGGCCGTGGCCGACCTCCAGAAGACCCAAGCGCTGCTTCTCTCCCAAGGCCGCGTCCAGGAAGCCCAAGAAGTGACGATCGCCATGCAGGCGATCCAACGGGGCGATACCGGGGGGGCAGAAAAGACGTTGATGGGCACGATGGTGAACCTCGACCAGGGCAAGACCCGGGGGTAGCGCTTTCGGGTCGGGCGTCCCCAGGAGGAGCGGCGCGAATCCGCTACTCTTGACCCATGAAGCTGTTTTATAAGCCCGAGGGCCGGTTGCGCCTGACCAAGGACGACCGGAGCTACCTAGAGGTCAAGCCCGCTTGGGCCTCGCCGATCTCGCATCCAGGGAAGTACTTGGCCCTGCTCGACGGAAAAGGGAGAGAGATCGCCATGGTCGAAGACCTGGACACGCTCGATCCCGAGAACCGCGCGATCATCGACGAGGAGCTGCACCGGCGCTACCTCACTGCGCGAGTGAACGCGGTCAAGAGCGTGAAGACCGAGTTCGGGGTCACCTATTGGACGGTCGTGACCGACCGCGGCGAGCGGGAGTTGGTCACCCAGAGCCTCCAAGAGAACGCGAACTGGCTCACTTCGACCACGCTGCTGCTCCTCGACGTCGACGGGAACCGCTACGAGCTGGACACCACCAAGATGGACGAGGCAAGCCGCGGCCTGATCGAGAAAACGGTCTGACGCCGTTTAAATTGCCACCCTAAAAATTCGCGCAAACCAGCATTATTGCTGGGCACTTTTGCGCATGTCTTGGCGCATACTAGACATCGTCTGGTGAAGGCGTGACATCCGCTATGGGATTGTTCACGTTGAGAGGTTCGCAGAACGAGATGGAGTTGTCGTCCGGCCCACGAAGCTAGGTGGGCACGCAACACGGTTCTTCTACGCAAACCGAGCTAGGCTGAGAGATAGCGAGACAGCAAGCGCAAGCCTGATAAAGGCACTTACACGACTTTCCGAGAGCAGAAACCTTCTGAATCGAGTTCGGCGGCGCACCCTGCGCCGCCCTTTTTTTCGGCAGACTTCGGGAATCAGGTATATATACCTGTCACGTGTTAAGGAATACGTGTTATATTGGAAGGGTCTCGTACGTAATAAGACGAGTGCCGAGGTAAATCTCGGTTTTTGAGAGGATACTCATGAAAGGCTTACGCGCGGCTTTCGCCGCTTCCGCTCTCGTTGGTTTTACGCTGGCCAACGCTCAGATCGTCGCTTTTAACAACTTCGGCCCTGGCGACACCTACAACAACGGCAACGGCTACACGATCTCCGAAGGGCCGCCGATCAACAACGACTTCAACCAGGGCGACCAGTTCACCGCTGCCGCCGGCGGCCCGGTCGACACGATCACGATCGCCCTCGGCTACGTGACGGGCACCAACGGCGCCACCATCACTTTGCACACCGACAACAACTCTGAGCCTGGCGCGGTCATCGGCTCCTGGCACATCACGAACATGGGGAACTTCGGTAACCCGGGCATCGCCACGACGATCAACGTCGGCGGCGCCGTGAACATCGTCGCCGGCCAGAACTACTGGCTCATGGCGAGCAGCGACCCGAACTCCTGGCTCGCTTGGAACCTCAACAGCACCGGCGACGTCGGACTCCACGCGTTCCAGACCAACGGTGGTCCCTACGCTATTTCGCAGGCCACCCGCGGCGCCTTCCGCGTGAACGTCGTGCCCGAGCCGGCCACTATGGTCGCTCTTGGTGCCGGCATCGCCGCGATCGCCGCTCGACGCCGACGAAAGTAAGCTAGAGCTTCTCTCCGTTCCGTGGACACCCCGGCTCTCGCGCCGGGGTGTCCTAGTATCTGAGGCTCGCCTCTTCGATCTGCTCCAGGTGGTAGAGGTCGTGGCCCAAGAGCATGTTGGCCATGTCGTCCACCGTCATCAGCCCCTTCTCCGGATGCAGCGCGGCAGCGGCGAAGGATTCGATCGGGGCTTTCCGCAGGAATTCGGCGGTCTCCGACCGGGCTTTGGCGAACGCGGCCAAAGAGGCTTCGGGATCGGACTCGGCGTAGCGATGGTCGATGGCCCACTGGCCCTCGTCCCAAACCTTCAGGACACTGCCGGGAAGGCGCACAGCCTGCTGCATCCGGGCCAGGAAAACGGGCTCCCAGTCAGCCAGGTGGGCAAGGATCTCGCGGGGGGTGAAGCGCCCCGGCCCTGTCGGCTCGTCCCAACTCTCAGTCGGCAAACGCCGGCACGAGTAGGCCATGAGCTTCGGGCCGAATTCAAGGACATTCGTGAGATAGGGGTGCAAGACCCTATTTTAGCGGTCTTTATCGAATGTCTGGAGCCTTTGACGAGAATCGAACTCGTGACCTTCCCCTTACCAAGGGGATGCTCTACCGCTGAGCTACAAAGGCCCGTGATTTAGGAGTTTACCGCGCATCAAAACCCGCGGGCGCTGAGGCCTCTGGGTAGCACAAACTTCGTGCCATTCCCAGCCGATCCCAAGGATCCGCGACATCGCCCGCGACTTTAACCGGCGCAGAAACGCGCGGCGAAGCTTGCGGCTCCTGAGAGGAAACCTGGTGGGGGCGGCAGGATTCGAACCTGCGTAGGCATTCGCCGACAGATTTACAGTCTGTTCCCATTGGCCACTCGGGCACACCCCCAGACTGAGAGTCCCGCATGATACCTTTTCGGCAGAGTCCCGATTGGCACCGAGGCCAAGAAAAGCGGAAGGCGGCCCCGGTGTGGGACCGCCTGGAGGAGGGGATGGTGAAAGTCTTTAGGTCAGGGGACGGTCCCTGGTCGTCATCGGCTCGGGACGCTCCATGATCGGGTCCTCCATGATCGGGTCCGAGACGACCGCCATACCACCGCCCGCCGTCATCGGCGCAGACGTCCGCGTGGCGTGGTACTTGTTCGCCAGGTTCCAGAGCTCGTCCATCTGAAGGTGCTCCGGATCGGGTGTGACGCCCACGATCACGTGGTTCGCGCGATAGTCCTGGTCGAAGTTCTCGCTCACCTCGCCTTCGACTCCCTGGTCACGAAGGAAGCCCGTGACGCCGCCGGCAATCGCGCCCGCGCCGGTCGTACCGGCCGCACCGGCGACCGCAGTCGCAAGCGCGCCGCCGCCCAGGACAAGGCCGACGCCCGGAATCGTCAGGGCGGCAAGTCCGGCTAGGACGCCGATCCCAAGGCCGATTCCCGCGCCCTGCATGGCGCCGCTGGCCGCGTCTTGGGCCGTTGTCGTGGTGATGCCTTGCTCACCGGTCTTTTCGATCTCGCCCATAGTCTTGTCGCCGCGGCGGATCACGCCTTCTTGCGCGATGACGCTGACGTCCGAATCCTTGGCGCCGCGATCAAGGACGGCACCAACGAACCTCTCCGCATTGTCCGGATTGTTGAAAGAAAAGTAGAGTGTGTTCATTCGTTCTGTGTCTCCTAACGGCTCAAGGCTAGTGGCTCTCGCTCCGTACTGTTAGTTGAACGGACGGCCCTGTAGGAACCCCGTAAGAAACGAGCCCTGTGCACGTAAGAATCGCCTAACACCGGAGGACGGTGGAACAGCAGACGCATCGTTGCGGCAGTACAATCGAGGCTCCATGGCCAAGACGCTCTTTGAGAAGGTGTGGGAGGCGCACAAGGTGGAAGACCTCCCGGGTGGAGGCGCCTTACTCTATATCGACCGGCACCTGGTCCATGAGGTCACCTCTCCCCAGGCCTTCGACGGTCTGCGGGAAGCGCGCCGCAAAGTCCGGAGGCCGGACCTCACGTTTGCGACGGTCGACCACAACGTGCCGACAGACGGCCGGCCGATTGACGAGACCACCCTCAGCGGCAAGCAGCTTGCCGCACTGGACCGGAACGCTTCCGAGTTCGGGGTGCCCCTTTTCGGCTACAACGACCCTCGCCAGGGCATCGTACACATCATCGGCCCCCAGCTCGGCCTCACCCTGCCCGGACTGACAATCGTCTGCGGCGATAGCCACACCTCTACCCATGGGGCCTTCGGCGCCCTCGCCTTCGGGATCGGCACCACCGAGGTCGAACACGTCCTTGCCACCCAAACCCTGCGGCAAGCGACCAAGCCAAAGACCCTCGCGGTCGAAACCAGCGGCCGGCTCCAATCAGGCGTGACCGCTAAGGACATCATCCTCGCGATCATCCGCAAGCTCGGAGCGGGCGGGGCCGCGGGCTACGTGGTGGAATACCGTGGCGAGGCCATCGTGGACCTACCGATGAGCGGGCGCATGACCATCTGCAACATGAGCATCGAGATGGGGGCTCGCGCCGGCATGGTGGCGCCGGACGAGACGACCCTGGCCTACGTCGCCGAAGGCGACCGCCCCTTTGCGCCCAAAGGCGCGGACTTCGACCGGATGGCGGAGTACGCCCTCTCCCTTCCCACCGAACCCGGGGCCGTCTTCGACCGGACCGAGACCCTCGCGGTGGACGTGCTCAAGCCCCAGGTGAGCTGGGGCACGACCCCGGCCATGACGGTCGACATCGACCAGGCCGTTCCAGAACCGCACGACGCCAACGAAGAGCGCGCCCTCCGCTACATGGGGCTGACCCCCGGCACGCCTATGGCGGGGCTCCCGATCGACACCGTCTTCATCGGCTCTTGCACGAACGCACGCATTGAGGACCTTCGCGAGGCCGCTCGTATCGTCCGTGGGCGACGCGTCGCATCGACCCTGCGCGCCTTGGTGGTTCCGGGGAGCGCCAGCGTCCGCGACCAGGCCGAGAAAGAGGGCCTTGCGGACGTGTTCAGGGAGGCGGGATTCGAGTGGCACAGGGCGGGTTGCTCGATGTGCCTGGGCATGAACGGCGACATCGTGAAGCCGGGCCACCGGAGCGCTTCGACCTCGAACCGGCCCTATGAAGGCCGTCAGGGCCCCGGCGCTCGGACTCACTTGGTCTCGCCGCTCACGGCCGCCGCGACCGCCCTGACCGGTCGGCTCACGGACGCGCGGAGCCTTTAGTCACGGCCAGCCAGGCGATGGTCTCTACGAGCTCGTTCGGCGGGAAAGGCTTGCCCAGGTGCCAGTCGTAGCCAGCGCGGATCGCGGTCAGCCGGTCGTCCGGACGCGCATAGGCCGTGAGGGCGAGGGCCGGCACCTGGCGCAGCTCGCTGTCTGGCAAATCGCGCACCATCCGCATGAAGTCGTAGCCGTCGGTGCTCGGCATCCCAATGTCACTAACCAAAAGGTGGGGACGCGCGGTGACCAGCTGCACGAAGCCCTCGTTGACCGATCGGCAGGCGGTCACGGTCGCGCCGTGGCGCTCCAGGAGCGTCTTCACCATCTCCAGCGTGTCCTCCTCGTCATCGACCACCAGAATGTGCAGCCCCTCGAGCAAGAAATTGCTCGGGGACTCGAAGGTCGGGACGCTCACCGCTTCATGCGGCGAAGGAGCGAAGATCGGCAAGCGCAACGAGAACACGGCCCCGGCGCCCAGCCCGTCACTGTGCGCGGTTAGCGTGCCCCCGTGAAGCTCGACGATATGCCGCGCTACCGAAAGCCCGATGCCCAGCCCACCCGTCTCGCGGGTCGTCGAGGAGTCGGCCTGCTTGAATCGCTCGAAGACCTGGGGCAGGAACTCGGGCGAGATACCCTTGCCCTCGTCTCGCACCCTAAGCTCACATGTGTTCTCTTCCGAGGTCAGACTAAGCGTGACCGTGGAGCCGGGCTGACTGAACTTAACCGCGTTTGAAAGGAGGTTCCAGACCACTTGCTGGAGCCGGTCGAAGTCGCCAAGTACCATGCAGGTCTCTTCCAGACCCCTGGCATGGATGCGGATTGACTTCGCGTCCGCGGTGGGCTGTATCGTTTCGATCGCCGCCCGGGTCGGCGCAGCCAGGAGGATCGGTTCGGAAGCGATCGTGAGCTTGCCCGAGGCGATCCGGCTCATGTCAAGCAAGTCCTCGACAAGTCGGCTCTGAGTCTTGGTGCTGCGTTCAATGACGGCGAGCCCCTCCTCCAACTGCTCATCGCGCAGGGGCGAGCGCAAGATGTGGCACCAGCCCAGGATGGCGGTCAAAGGCGTCCGGAGCTCGTGGGAGAGCGTCGAGACAAAGTCGTCCTTGACCTGGTTGAGCCGCTCGGCCTCGGCCCTGGCCGCCTTCTCGCTCTCGAGCAGGCGCTGGTTCTCGGCCTCGGCGAGCCGACGTGCGGCGACTTCTGCAGTTAAGTTTTCGTTCGTCTCGGCCAATTGGGCCGTGCGCTCCGCGACCTGCCGCTCGAGCATCGCCGGGCTCGGCACGGCAAGAGCGTGCGGGATCAAAGGCCAGAGCACGATGGCCGTCACGATGGAAACAAAGGCGGTCACCGCCTTCACCAAGCCATCGATTTTATAAAGGGGCGTCCACAGGTTCGCAACACCAAAGAAGTGGGTCGTGCCGCAAGCCAAGATGAACACAGCGAAAAGCCAGATGACCCAGTTGAACCCTAAGTCCTTACGCTTCAGGGCAAAGGTGAGGAGCGCAATCGGGATGGAGAAGTACGCGATCCCGATCAGCATGTCGGACACCAAGTGCAGCCACACGACCGGCTGTTCGAAGCCCATGCAGGCGATGCGCGGTGTGTACACGGAGTCCAAGCGGCTCCAAAACGAGCCGCCCCCAGTCGCGGGGGCCTGTGACGAGCCCGTTTCCCAGCTGCCGCCCAACCTGAGGAAGAGGATGCCAAAGGCGACGGCGCTCAGGGTGACAACGGCTAACACACCCGACCAGACTCCGGACAAGACGTACTTTCTCATATCAGTGTCTTGTGCACCTGAGGAACTTCTGATCATGGTCGCTGCTCTAGGGCTAAAGCAAGAGCAGCAAGGGTCTTGCCTTAACAAACGTGCCGTCGCAAGGGACAATAGGACGTTTTGGCGTTCGATTACGACCTTGGCCTTCTCGGCGGGGGCCAACTCGCGCGGATGACGATCATGGCCGCGCAACGGATGGGGTTGCGTTGCCTCTCGCTAGACCCCGGCCGCGGCACCCCGGCCGGGCATGTTGCAGACTCCATTGAGGGCCCGCTCGACGACGCCGAGGCGATTGCCGAAGTCTGCCGCCGTTGCCACAGCGTGACGCTGGAGAACGAGTTCATCCCGGCGGACGTGCTCGAAGCGGGAGTCCTGGCGGCGGGCCGCGCCGCAACGGCGGTGACGCCTGGTTGGCAGACGCTCGGCTGGATCAACGACAAGCTGCGCCAGCGGGAGAGGTTGGCCGCCGCATCCGTCCCAAGCCCGCACGCCATCGCCCTCACAAGCGCCGCCGACGCCTCCGCTTTCACGACGCCGTACGTGATCAAAGCGCGTTTTGGCGGCTACGACGGGAAAGGCACCCGCACCGTCCGCTCCGAAGCGGACTTGCACGCGTTCACGGACTTTTGGCAAGGGGGGGGCTGGCTCGCCGAAGAGTACGTGCCGTTCCGCCGTGAGCTGGCGGTGATGGTTTACCGCTCGCCGAGCGAGACGGGGACCTTCCCGACAATGGTCACCGAGCAGGTCGACCATGTCTGCGACGTCGTTTACCCGGCCGACGTCGAAGCAAGCGAGATCGCCATCGCCGCGGTCGAGGCGGTCGAGGGTTTCGGGCTCTTTGGGGTCGAGCTTTTCGAACTGGAGGACGGCTCGTTCCAGGTCAACGAGATCGCGCCGAGGCCGCACAACACGGGCCACTACACCCTCGATTGGGGCGGGGTGAGCCAATTCGAGCAGCACGTGCGTTTGGCAATGGGCGCCCCGTGCGTCGAGCCGGAGGGGCAGCTGGCGGCCATGGCGAACATTCTCGGCCAAGGAACCCCCGGCGAAGGGTCCGGCGACTGGCGGCCCGCCATGCGGGCCATGTTGGAGGCGGTGCCCGAGGCCCGGTTCCACTGGTACGGCAAGGGCGAGAGTAGGCCGGGCAGGAAGATGGGGCACATCAACGCCGTCGGCCCCGGCGCAGTCGAGACCGTGCGCCGCGCGCGCGGGCATTTCTACCGATCCTGGCGTTCCTGAACCCGCCGAGCCCCGCTGGTAGACTCAGAAGCGTGCTCCTTACAGAGCCATGGGCCGAGGTCGTCGCCACAGTAGACGCGCGCCTCGGGACGCTCCTCCCTCCGGAAGACACTTCCCCTTCACGGCTGCACCGCGCGATGCGCTACGCAGTCTTGGGTGGAGGCAAGCGCCTGCGCCCGGCGATGTGCCTCGCAGCCGCGGTGGCCGCCGGTGGCGAGGCCGTTTCGGCGCTCGACGCGGCCTGCGCCATCGAGTTCACCCACTGCTTTTCCCTCGTCCACGACGATTTGCCCGCCTTGGACGACGACGACCTTCGTCGCGGGCGACCGACCGTCCACCGGGCGTTCGACGAAGCGACTGCGGTGTTGGCCGGGGACGCCCTCTTCGCCCTCGCGTTCCGAACCTTGGCCGAATCCACCGCGCCTCCGTCCGCCCTCGCCGAGCTTGCCCGAGCGACCGGGAGCGACGGTCTGGTCGGCGGTGAAACGCTCGACCTAGAGGCGGAGGGCCAAGAGACCACCCTCGAGGCCCTTCGCGAGATACACCAAAAGAAGACCGGCGCGCTCATCGCCTGCGCGTGCGCGGTGGGAGGTCTTTGCGCCGGTGCACCGGAGGGCGTTGTCGCTTGCTTGAGAGAATTTGGCGCGACAGTCGGACTTGCGTTCCAAATCATCGACGATGTCCTCAACGAGACCGCGACCACAGAGCAACTTGGCAAAGCCGGGGGATCGGACCGCGAACGCTCCAAAGCCACCTACCCTGCGAAGATTGGCGTGGAGGCGAGCCGCCTGGAGGCCCATACCCTTCTCGCCCACGCCGTCTCCGGCCTGCAGGACGCGCCCGGGGACCCCACCCTTCTCATCGAGATCGCGACACGATGCGTAGATCGGACCAGCTAGCCAGCTTCGGCCCAATCGCGGAGCACTACGACGTGCTCATGCAGAACGTGCCGTACGACATGTGGGTGAGCTATTACGAGCTCTTGCTCTTGCAACTCGACGCGGATCCCGCGACGCTGCTCGACGTGTGTTGCGGCACGGGGACGGTCGCCGAGATGCTGGACGCGAAGGGCTATTGCCTGACCGGCTTCGACCTCAGCGAGGCGATGGTCAAGGAGGCTAAGAGGAAGGCTGAGGCCGGGCGTCTGGAGATCGACTACCACGTGGCAGACGTCGCCGAACTCGCGCTCGGCCGTCGGTTCGACGGGGCCTATTCGTTCTTTGACAGCTTGAACTACGTTGTGGACCCGGGCCGGCTACGGCTCGGACTGGCGCGTGTGGCCGCGCACCTCAGCCCGGGCGGCACCTTCATCTTCGACCTCAACACCGCCTACGCGTTCGAGAAGAAGATGTTCGACCAGAGCGAGAGCCGCGCCAAGGCGCCGATCCGCTACAAGTGGAAGGGCGACTACGACCCCGGCACGCGCGTGATCCATGTGGCCATGGAGTTCGAGCGGGACGGGGTGGTCATGCACGAGACACACGTGCAACGGGCGCACCCCGAGGAGGAGGTCCGGGCGTACCTCGCCGAGGCTGGATTTGTCGAGATCCGAAGCTTCAACAGCTACACCTTGGACCCGCCGCGCAAGCGGAGCGACAGGATCCATATCGCCGCGTGCCTCCCTTAGGCGGGGGCCGGACCGCGCCACCTTGCGTGGCCGCACGTCTAGAATCATCGTAGCAATGCTTGCTTTCGTCCTCGCTTTCGTCGCCAGGCAAGAGGCCGCCACGGTAACGCTCGGCCCCGCGGAAGACACTGTCCTGGACTCGAGCCAACCCGAGATCAACCTTGGTCGCGACCCGATCCTCGTGGCTGGCCCGGGCAAGGTGGTCTTGGTGCGCTTCGACACCTTTCGCTTGGGCGAAGGGTTCACACCGACCGAGACGGCGCTCCGGCTGACGATGGCCTCGGACTCCGTTCCCCGGCTCAAGTCAGTGAGGCGCATGGTCGTCGGCTGGGGCGAGGGGCCGGGCAAACCTTTCGACCCGCCCATCGACCCCGAGGACAAGACCCCGCGCTTCGCCGCAACCTGGAAGGCGCGCTGGACCCATGCGCCGAACGGCGCTTGGGACTCGAACGGAGCTGCCGGAGAGCGGGACGCGATCGATGTCGAGGGCGCGGCGGGCGTCGTTCAAGAGGGCCAGTTCGTCATTGCGGGCCTCGGGCGTATCGTCGAGGACTGGGCGAGGCACCCGTCCCGGAACTACGGCTTGCGGCTTGAGTTCGAGGGCGAGTGCGCATTCGTGAGTTCGGAGTCGCCCGAAGGGCCGAGCCTGGTCGTGCGCGGCACGAGGGCCAGCGCTCCGAGCGGGCTGCGGATCGAATCGGTCGTCCCCGCCGCGGGCGACGGCCAATGGGTCGCGACCCTACGGAACTACGGCAGCGCCGAGACCCAAGCCCAGAAGGTGACGTGGTCGCTGGACGGGCGGCAGGTGGCAGAAAGCCGGGCGCCTGCCGTCGCCCCGGGCGAGACGGCCACGGTCGCCGCGCCGATCCCCGCACGGGCGATCGCCGGCGATGAGAGGTTCAACCGCCTCGTCGTGGAGACCGGCGGCGCCTCCGCATACACTTACGCGACCGGCCAGCCCGTGAGAATCTCCGGGGACCGCGGGCTGGGCGATTGGGTGGGCCAGGTGAACGAGGCCCTGGTGCGGAGCCGCTTTTCGTTCGCCGCCGACGGGTGCCGGATGCGCGTCCGGCGGGCCTCGGAAGGGGAGCCTGCCATCGAGGTCGACGGCACTGGACTGGAGCCAGGCTCTGCGGAGCTCGCGAGACGTGTGCTCCGCGCGCTCACGGTGTTCGGAGACTCGTGGCGACAGCCGCCGGACGGCTCCGCGCGGATCGATTTCGGAGGCGGCGCGATCCCGGACACCCGGGACGACACGTTCTGGCCGTCCTTTTCGCCCCTGCCCGACTTTCCTTGGGGCGCGCCCGAAATGGACCAACTGAACCTGACGCCCAACGAGGGCCTTGGGGGCGCGGAGGTCGCGGTCCTGAACGAACTGGCGGGCAAGCCTCTGGCCGCCCGGGCGGGCCTGCAGCTTAAGCCGGAGGCGACGCTCTTCCTAAGCTTGGTCGACGATGCGGGACAGCCCCTTTCAGAGACGTCCGTGACGCTGACGCCTTATGCCGACGGTCAACCGTCGGCTTCGGCCCGCCAAGTGAACAAGCTCACGGGGGCGCAGGGCGACATGATGGCGGGGCGCGGCACCGCGCTCTTTGGCGAGACCCTCGACCCGGGCGGCAAGAACGGCTGGGTGCGGATCGACGCGGAACGGGGCACGGCGCGGGGAACCGCCTGGCTTCCCGCCTACGAGGTGCTTCGCGAGATGGCGCGGGGCCGCAGCGCGGCAGCCTTTATCAAGGTGCGCGTGCCCATGACCAACGGCCCTCTCCGCGAGGAGAACGCCGCCCTGAACCGGGCCGTGACCGACAGCGGGGGCCGCTTCCCCGCCCAGCTGCTCGCTCTGGTGGATGGGAACGCTGACACCACTGTCACCCTGGAAGGGGACAACGCTTGGCTCGAAGTGGACCTTGGACGCGACCTCCTCGTCGGCGAGGTGACACTCCACGCAGATTCCTGCGAGGCGAGCGACTTGGTCATCGACGTCCGGACCACGGGCGAAGCCGTCTCTGACTCCCGCATCTGGATTCGGGAGCCCTATGCGAAGCTCCGCTTTGTCACCTTCGACCAGAAGGCAACGTACCGGGCGGGCGGGGTCCGTGCCCGGTTCCTGCGCGTGCGCCTGCCGCGCGGGGGCAGCCTGACTTTGCGCGAGCTCCAAGTCAAGACCCTCGCCGAAGGATAGCGCTCGGCGACCGGGAATGGGCGCTCGTCCAAGTGCCTATTCCTTGCTCGCGTTTACCGCTTTGTTACCTGTCGGCACTGCTTTCGCCGGGTAACGTCGGCAAACCGATGGCGACTATTCGGCCTTTTCGCGGACTTCGTTATGCCGAAACCGCTGGCGACCTGAAAGACCTGGTCGCGCCGCCCTACGACGTCATTAGCGAGTCGCAGAGGGAGGAACTCGCCCGCCGCTCGCCGTATAACGTCGTTCACCTGACGTTGCCGGAACAGGAGGAAGGCGACCGGTCGAAGTTCGTGAAGTACGCCCGTTCGGCCGCCCGGCTGGAAGATTGGAGGCGCGAGGGCGTCCTGGCCTTAGAGCAGGAGCCCGGCTTCTATCGGTATACCCAGACCTTCACCGTTCCGGGAAGCGGCGAGCGCCTGAGCCGCACGAAATTGATCGTGCTGCTGAAGGTCGAGCCTTATGCGAACGGCGTCGTCCTGCCCCACGAGCAGACGTTCCCGAAGCACAAGGAAGACCGACTCCGCATTCTGGAGGCCACGCGCTCCCACCTGGAGTGCATCTTTGGGCTCTATGAGGACGACGACAACGCCCTCCACTCGCTGGTGACGGGCGCCCCCGCGCGCGCTTTGGCCGACATCGTCACCGACGACGACGGCATCGAGCACCAGTTGGAGATCATCGACGGCCCTGAGGAGACCGCGAGCATCGTGACAGGCTTAGCCGCCAAGCGTCTCTGGATCGCGGACGGGCACCACCGCTACGAGACGGCGCTGGCCTTCCGCGAGGCGCTTGGCCAACGGGACGGCTTGGTCGCGGAAGACTTCATGATGATGGCGGTCTGCAGCATGACCGACCCCGGTTTGGTGCTCCTGCCGACCCACCGGATCCTCAAGACGATGCCGATCGACGCGGCCGAGCTGCGCAAGCGAATGTCCGAGGCGTTCGACGTCTTCGACTGCCCGAACGACGGCCTCATGACGCGGATCGCCGAGGTCCAGCAAGGCGGGCAGATCGCCTTCGGCGTGGCCCTTCCGGGCGGACAGGGCTTTGTGGCGGCCGCTTCGAGCGCGGACGCGATTGCAGGGCAGATCGAGGGGGACGCCTCCCTTTCGCTGAAATCGCTGGACGTCTCGATCCTCCACGGCTACATCTTCGCGAAGCTTCTGGGCCTGACCGGCATGGACTTTTTCGGCTACACGAGGGACGAGAAGGAGGCGGTCGGCGCCGTCGAAGAGGGCTCTCCGGCAAGTTTCCTCATGAATCCCCCGACAGTCGAAGACATGAGGCAAATTGCCCTCGGCGGGGAGAAAATGCCACAAAAATCCACCTATTACTACCCAAAGTTGCTAAGTGGGCTTGCGATCTGGTCGTTGAAGGACTACTAAGTAAGAGATGGTCGTCCACTTGCTGGGCACCGGCGGGGCCGATGGAGTCCCTGCCCTGTACAGCGGCTCTCGCGTGAGCCAATACGCGAGGCAGCACGGGGGAAAGGACGTTCGGAGTCGTGCCGCCGCCGTCGTCGACGAGACGCTGAAGCTCGACTTTGGGCCGGACACGTGGCACCAAGTGACGGCGAACGGTCTCGACGCGCGAGACTGGACTGGGGTCGTCTTCACCCATAGCGACGCCGACCACTTCGCAGTGGAAGAACTGCAGTACGTGCTCTACCCCTTTAACGAGTGCGAACTGGCCGAGTTCACGATCTACGGCAACGAGGCGGTGACCCGCACGATCGATGCCCGCTATCCGGACTGGCCCTTCGAGCTGGTGACGACGCGGAGCTATTGCCCCGTCCGCCACGCGGGATACCTGCTCACCCCGATTCGGGCCAAGCACGGCAATGGCATGGAGGACGCCCACAACTGGATCGTGCAAGACGGGCACCGCACCCTTCTCTACGGCACCGACACGGGGGTATGGGAGGAGGAGACGTGGGAGTTCTTGAGCGACTTCCGGTTCGACTGCCTGGTGCTTGAATGCAGCGAGGGGTTTGTCCTGACGCCCTACAACGGGCACCTGGACATCGACGAGTTTCGGCACGTCGTCGCCCGCCTCCGTGGGTCCGGCATCGTGGACTCTGGCACAAAGATCGTGACGACGCACCACAGCCACAACGGCGAGGCCACCCACGAGGAACTCTGCCAGACCCTGGAACCGTTCGGCGTGACCGTCGGCTACGACGGCCTGAAGATCGAGTTCTAGACCGTTTTCGGAGAATTGCATCCGAAAGGTTGCCTTTTCGCGAATCTTGTGTGCCATGATAATAGGCAACCGAGAGGTTGCATATGGTGAGTATTCAAGACAAGATCGAGAAGGAAATCCTGGTCCAGGCCAGCGCGGAGCGCGTTTACCGCGCCGTTTCGACGCCCGAGGGCATCGGCACCTGGTTCGCCGACGGCGTGGAAGGCACGATGAACGTGGGCGACCAGCCCCTGGTCGATTGCGGAAAGTACGGAAAGTTTCGGTATGCGATCGTCGCCGCCGAGCCGCCCAGCTACTTCGCCTACCGATGGGTGAGCGGGAGCGAGTTCGTCCCCCAAGGCTTCGAGGGCGACCCCCTTCAGCACCCGAACACGCTCGTCGAGTTCTTCATCGACGAGGTGGACGAAGGGACGCGGGTTCGTGTGGTCGAATCCGGCTTTGCCTCGCTACCGGAGGCTTACGCCGCGCAGAACTTGAAGGACAACACGGGAGGGTGGTCCGAGATGCTGGAGCACCTTCGCAAGTACGTGGACGCAGATTGAGCCAAACGGACGCAGGGTGGGGCAAGATGAGGGGGACACCGCGTGAGTGAGAACGTCGCCCTCGTCTTCCGCGCACTTGGCGATCCAATCCGTCTAGAGATGCTGCGCAGGCTGGGACCGGAGAAGCCCCAGCCGATCTCGCGGCTATCCGACGGGCTCGGAATCAGCCGGCAAGGAGCCCGCAAGCACTTACAGGTGCTGGTGGAAGCGGGCCTGGTATGCCTGCGGCCCTCTGGGCGCGAGACTTTGGTCGAACTCAACGAGGGCGTGCTCGACATGCCCCGGCGGTTCGTCGCGGAGCTTGAGGAGCGCTGGGATGCCCGGCTCACTGCCCTCAAACGGTCGCTGGAGGAAGATTTGGGCACAGAAAAGGGCCCGCCCTAGCTAACTAGGACGGGCCCCGAGCACGGGCCTTACCGCGCGCGGCGGCGAAGAAGGGCGGCGATGCCAAGGCCGAGAGCGGCCATGGAAGCCGGTTCCGGCACGGCGGCGAGCTTTACCGAACCACCACCGGGAATGCCTTGCAGGTGGATCATGGCGAGGACGTCATCGCGGTTCCCGCCCTGCGGGACGGCGTTCGAAAGGAACGAGGACGCGGTGAGGCCGGTGCCCGTGAGCATGAAGCTGACCGATTCACCCGGCTTGAGCCGATTGGCTCCACTGTTCGCACCCGAGACCTGGAACTCCTGGCTGAGGTCGAAGTTGAGGCCCGCGTCCAACAATCCATTCAGCGACTGTTGAATGCCGCCGTCGAACTTGCTCGCGGGGGTTTGGCCAGATTGGACCAGGAACACGTACGGGTCTACGTTGAGGTAGAGCTTGGAAATAAACTGGCCCGCGGCGGAGCTCGCGTTGTGGGTGAGGGTCAGCGTGACCGTGTCCGCAGCCGTGTCCACGATCTCCAGGGTCGCAATGTTCGTCCCGACCGGGTTGTCGCCGGTGACCTTGGTGTCGAAATCGAAGGTGATGGCTTGGGCCACCCCTGTGCAGAGCAGAATTCCTGCCACGTTCAAGGCGAGCGCGAAAGTTTTAGTCGTCATGTTCAAGAAGTCCCGATTGCAGTCGCAATCTCACTTTTGCTAGGGCGTGGAACATCCGTGCCAATTCCGGCCACGGACTATCAATACAAGTAATAGTCCTGACTCCCTGCGAAAGTACTACCAATGATATCATGCTTGCCCCTCAATCTAGCTCCTGGATAGTACGTTAGACCAAAAGTACGAGACAATTACCAGCGGATCTCGCAGATAATTACTAGGAACCATCGGGACTTACTGTCAGCAAAACGAGTAAGCAGAACCGCGTCCTTATAGGGCTTTCGTCTGTAGGGTAAGGCGTTGGTCCCCAGTGACTAAAGCCCAAGTTTCGGCCAGATGTCGTCGATACGTCTTATCACGTCATCGGCCATGCTGATCAACTTGGGATAGGGTCGGCTGAACCCATTTTCGCCCGGCCATTTGTGCGTGCAGTCAAAGCCGATCTTCCCTCCGAACCCTTCCTGAACGGCCGCGTGGTCGAGTTGGTCTACCGGCCCTTTGGTAAGCAGGTGGTCCCGGCCTGGATCACAGTTAGCGCCGATCCGGAAAAGCACTTCGCCGATGTCGTGGACATCGACGTCTTCGTCAAAGACGAAGACGAACTTCGTGAAGGCGAGGCCCCCGAGTCCCCAGATCGCGTTCATGACCTTAAACGCGTGGCCAGGATACTTCTTCCTTATCCGCACGAAGGCCATGTTGTGGAAGGTGGCCTCGACTGGAAGGTTCATATCGATAACCTCGGGAACGGTGAGTTGGATCATGGGGAGGAAGACTTGCTCGACCGCCTTCCCCATCCAGCCGTCCTCCATTGGTGGGCGACCGACGATCGTCGCAGGGTAGACGGGCTTTTCGCGCATCGTGACGCAGGTGACGTGCAGCACCGGGAAGTCCTCGGCGAGCGAGTAGTAGCCGGTGTGGTCGCCGAAAGGGCCCTCGAGCCGGCGCTCGCTCGGATCGACATAGCCCTCGATGACGATCTCGCAGTCGGCTGGGACGGCGACGTCCACGGTCTTGCACTGCACAAGGTCGACGCGTCGGCGACGCAGGAAGCCGCAGAAGAGCATCTCGTCGATGCCGGGCGGAAGCGGGGCGATGGCCCCGAAGGCGTAGACCGGGTCTCCCCCGAGCGCGACGGCGACATCGATCCGTCTCCCCTTCGCGCCCGCCTCCTCCATATGGCGCATGCCGGTCTTGTGCATCTGCCAGTGCATGCCGCACACGTCCCGGCCCTGAACCTGGACGCGGTACATGCCGACGTTGCGGCGACCGGTCGAAGGGTCGTGGGTGAAGACCATCGGGAGCGTGATGTAGGGGCCGCCATCCTCGGGCCAGCAGGTAAGAACCGGTAGCTTGGTGAGGTCGATCTCGCCCCCCTGCAGGACGACCTCCTGGCAGATTCCGCTCTTGACCCGGCGGGGGGGAACGTCCTTCAGTTCGGCAAACGTTCGCTGGGCAAACCTGAGGGCGTCGACGGGGCTCTTCGGGATATCGGGCTTGAGCAGAGCCGCGATGCGCTCGGCGTGCTCCGTGTAATCGTCGCAACTCAGAGCCATGCTCATGCGTCGGCGGCTGCCCATGGCGTTGATGCTGACGGGCATGGGGTAGCGGAGGAGGTTGGGGTTGGTTGGGGTTTGTTCGGGTTTGGGGAAGCCTTCCTCATCCGAACCCGACCCCGAACCAACTCCCGACCAACCCCAGCTCCCCTCGCGATGGATCGACGGCCTTCCCATCACCGCACTCGTCGGATCCGGCGTGCCGATCCGCGGCGGAGGGCCCACGACGTTCTCGAACAGCAGTGCCGGGCCGCCTTTCTTCATGACCCGGTCGGCGATCTCCGTGATCTCAAGGTGGGGGCTTACGGGTTCGGTGATCCGCTTCAGCTCGCCTGCGGCGGCGAGGGTGTCGAGGAAGTGCTGGTAGTCGCGGTAGGCCATGCGGCTGCCGCATTCTACGCAAGCAGAGTCGCGGACTCTCCGGATAGCACCTCACGGTGCCACCTTCGTGCGGACCTTCCCAGGCAACAAGCGCGCTTTAGTGCGGTGTCGGCATTCTGCCTTCCTTGATGATCCTTAGGTGCATCTCAATGGCCGGAAGGTTCTTCACGAAATAACCGCGGACGTCGTCGTTCTTTAGGACCCTGCTGTTCTTGGTGTAGACCTTCACGTCCCTCTCGTGGTCTTTTCGCATTTCGGCGCGGTAGGCGCGGTCAAAGGCTGTGCCAGAGAGTTTAGAAAGCCGGTTGTAGACCGCCTTGTGCTTTGCCGAAATGTCGCGCGGAAAGCTTAAGGAATACTCCCTCTCAATCCTTTGCAGTTCGGCGTAAGCCGCACCGTGGTCGCGGACCATCATTCTGCCGAAGTCTCTAACGAACGCGGAACTTCCCTTTTGTTGGGCAAGCTTGCCGAGCCTCACCTCAGCCATGTTGCCCTGTGCCGCCTCCATGACGGCTTTCCGGTCAGCGGGCGGCAGGGTCTGCCGGGTCTGGCCCTCGGGCACGAATGGGCTGGTCAGGGCGAGCGCAAAAAGGAAAACGGTGTGCTGCATTTGTCAACCTCGTGAATCGGTCTAAATGCAGAGGACGCGCCACAGGGAATAAGCCCTAAGACCGGCTGCCTTGCCACGGCACGCCGTCGAACTTAGTCGGCCTTCCCATCGTGCGCCACCACTGCCAGAGGTCTTGCACCGTCGCCTCCAAAGTCCTTGGACGCAGACCGGCCGCCACGGCCCTCTCGTTTGGAATGGTCAGCATCGGGTCTGCCGAGCCGTCGCTCGGCAGCACCATCGGAAGGTCCGCGTCCCCTTCCGCCCTTGGCGTGAAAATCTCCGAGGCTGAGCCGAGCGCGGCCCTGGTCCGTTCCAAGGCCTCGAGGAACGCGAGCGAAGGGGCGGCCGCGTTATAGGCGCCCGTCGTGCCCTGCTCCACCATATGGAGCATGAAGGCGCCAAGGTCGCGCGCGTCGATGAACTGGAGCGGCGGCGAGGATCCGTCCCCGCGCAGGGGCAGGGTCACGGGCGCGTTGCGGCCGATTCGGTCCACCCAATAGGTGAAGCGCTCCGTGTGGTCATACGGGCCCACGACGAAGGTGGGACGGACGATTCCGACTTGCCCAAACCCGGCCAAGGCGGCCTCCTCGCACAGCGCCTTGAGCCCGCCGTAAGTCTCCGCGTCGACCACTTCGCCGGCAGGATCCTCGACTGTGGCCAGAGGCGAAGTTTCGTCCACATGCCCCGCGCCCGTCGCATAGACTGAGACCGTGGAAACCTGCAGGTAATAGGGGGTGCAGTCCGCCAGGGCTTCGGCTGCCATCCTCACGGCGCGGGGCACATACGCGCTGACGTCGACCACCGCGTCCCACTTCCCCCCTTCCAAGGCGGCTAGGCTCTGCAGCCTATCCCCGAGGACGTGCTCAGCTTCCGGGAAAAGGTCGGCGCCTGTCTTCCCCCGGTGGAACAGCGTGACCTCATGAGAGCCGGCCAGCGCGGCCTCGACGAAGTGGCGTCCGACGAACTGGGTTCCGCCAAGGACCAGGAGGTTCATGGGATAAGTATGGGTTAGCCGGGTTCTGGCTGGGGCCGACGGCCCTGCCAATGAAGTCTGGCCGGTGAACGGTTTTCGGGCGGCATCGTCCTTGGCCGATAAGGAGAATGACCATGACCCGACGCAACGGACTCCTCTTCGCCCTGGTGGCGTGCCTCGCCTTCGGCCGGGCCTTCGCGACCCAGGTTGAGCCCACGACCCGATCCGTCACCTATACGCTTAACGGGCGCGAGTTCACCCGCTACTTCGAGCTCTCGCGGACTGAGGGTGGAGCTTTGCGGGTGATCGAGACCACCGGACCTGGCGGCCAGCAGGTCACGGCCACGGAAAACTACGCCCGCACAAGCACGGGCGCCACGCGGCACCGTACGACCACCGGCCCCAACGGAAGGTCCGCTACCTCCGATAGCGAGTGGATCATGAACGCGATGGGCTACACCAAGGTCACAACCGGCACCGGCCCGCGCGGCGGCAATTGGAGGTCCACCAAGGTGGCGACCCGCACGGGTGAGGGCAGTCGGACAGTGGAGAACACGGTCATCGGGCCGGACGGCGCGGTCTACACGGTTAACCGGCAGGGACAAAGGACGGAGAGCGGCTGGAACAGCGACGCCGTCATCACGGGGCCGAACGGCGAGGTCGTGACGCGGAGCGACACGTGGCAGAAGACGGGCGACAACTCATGGACTCGGAAGACCACGACCACCTTCCCCCAGGGAGCTAAGACAGTCCGCACGCGGGACGGCGAGCGTGACGGCAGCAACGTCAAGATCGAGCAAAAGCGGGACCGGTCTGGGACGAAGCCAATGGCGGCCCCGAGCCAAGCGGGCAAATCTAAGGTCAGGGCAATGGCGAGCGTACCAAAGGCGGCGCGACAACCAAAGCGCAAGGGCTAAGGGAAAGGAAGGGGCGGGCATGGTGCCCGCCCCTATTTGTGGGTTCAGCTGGTGAGGGCCGCGTTTATCTGGGACTGGGTATCGACCAGCTTCTTGAACGTGCCGTTCTTGGCGAGCAGCTCTTCGTGGGTCCCTTCCTCGCTGATGGAGCCGTGCTCCAAGACGAACAGCCGGTTGGCGTTGCGCAAGGTCGAGAGCCGGTGGGCGATCGCGAACGTCGTCCGGCCCGCCACAAGGTGGCTGATCGCCTCTTGGATCTGCTTCTCCGTCTCCACGTCGACGCTGGAGGTCGCTTCGTCGAGGATCAGGATCTTCGGGTCGTGCAGGATGGCGCGAGCGATGGAGACACGCTGACGCTCGCCTCCGCTCAACCGGCCACCCCGTTCTCCGACGAAGGTGTCGTAACCGTCCGCCTTCGAAAGGATGAAGTCGTGGGCATTGGCCGCTTTGGCGGCGACCATGATTTCCTCGAACGTCGCCCCGGGCTTGCCATAGGCGATGTTCTCGGCGATCGTCCCGTTGAAGAGGAACGGCTCCTGCAACACGATCCCGATCTGCTGACGATAGTCTGAGAGGTCGAGGTCGCGATAGTCGACGCCGTCGATCTTGATCGACCCCACGTCCGGCTCGTAGAACCGCGCGATGAGGTTGATGGTCGTCGACTTGCCCGCGCCAGAGTGGCCGACCAAGCCGATCATCTCGCCCGGCTTGACCTTGAACGAGACGCCCTTGATCACCGGGTTCGACTTGTCGTAGCCGAAGCGGACGTTCTCGAACTCGACCGCGCCGACGATCGGGCGGACAAGGCCGCTCTTGGTCTCCGGCGTCATGTCGAGCACCTCGAAGACACGTTCGGCACCGGCCATCGCCCGGCTGAACCAGTTGTTGATCTGGGCGAACCACTGCAGCGGCCCGTAGATCATCTGCAGGTACAGGTGGACCATGAAGAACTGTCCCAGCGTGAGCTTGCCAGTCATGGTCAGCCAGCCGCCATATCCCCAGTGGATGAGCGTGCCGAGCGCGACGCAGAACGTCATGAGTCCGAAGCTCGTGACCCAGGTCTGCTCGGAGCGCATGGCCGCGTCCCGCCATTCGTGGTTGCGGCGGCGGAACCGCTCGTACTCGTCGTTCTCCTTCACGAAGGCCTTCACGACGCGGATGCCGTGCAGGCTCTCGTTCAGGTGCATATGCAACCGCGCCATCTTCTGGCTGACGCGGTGGAACATGTTCCCCAGCCTGCCCCAGAAGGCGAAACCGATGCCCAGCATGAGCGGGATCGGGGTGAGGATGGCCAGGGCGAGCGCCCAGTTCGTCAAGAGAAGGAACACGGCGACGCCGACTAGGATCAACAGGTTGATGACCAGGTAGGGCAAACCGTCGACCAAGAAGAACCAGAGTCGCTCGGTGTCGTTCGTGACGCGGCTGGCGATGGCGCCGACCGGCTTCTTGTCGAAGTACTTCAGGTTGAGGAACTCGACCGCGCGGTAGACGGCGCTGCGCAAGTCCGCGCTGATGCTGGCCGCGAGAAAGGCGTTCGTCCGTCCGCGCCAAACGTCCAGCACCGTGGCGACTGCGATGATAAGCAGCCAGAGCCCGATGTCGCGCACAAGCAAGCCGACGTCCGCTCGTCCGAACTGGAACGAGTCCACGATGTGGCGCTGGATCTGCGGCGGCACCAGGTTGATGCCGGTCTGCACGACCGCCACCCCGGCGAGGGTGAGGGCTTGCTTCTTATAGGGGCCGAGGTATCCGGCGACGCGCAAGAGCGTCTTGCCTCGGTTGATGCAGCTCGGGCAGACCCCGTCCTTCTCCGGGAGCAGGCGGCCGCACTTCGTGCACCGGGTCTGCTCGGGGTTGAGGTTGATGAGCAGCTCTTCGCCCTTGGCCAGCTGTTCGATGCCGCGTGCGGCCTCGCTGAACTGGTGAGCGTGGCTGAGGGAGTAGGTGACGGCGGGGATCTCCTCCCCCGTCTTGGTTCGGAGCAACAGGCGGCCGCCGCTCACGAGCGGTTCGTGGCGGGCGGTCGTCAAGTCGGCGATAGGGACGCGGAGAAGTTCCGCGCCGCCGGGCAAAGTGACGGCCACCGCCTCTCGCGTGACGACGAGGCGGCGGACGCCATAGTTCGCGTCTTCGGTCAGGTCCGCGTCCAGTTCTATGAGCGGACGCGAAGGATCGGAGACGCCTTCTTCAATCAAGGCCGTCGGGAAACTCATGCTCTGTGTTCGACCGTCCCGTTCAAGCTATGCGACGGGACGCAACGTCAGTTCGACGCTGGTTCGGGGGCTTCGTCTTTTCAGGGCCGCGTGACACGCGCGGGAAGCCGGAGAGCGGACTGAAATGGGCGGCGCAGGGGCGGCATCCTGCGGTGTCTCTAGTATGGCCGGGCTCTCGGCCCGGCCTAGGCCCCGGTGCGACATCGCCCGCAGGAGCGGCGTGTCGGCCCAATGCGATCTGTCACCGACTCAAGGTGCCGCGCCCGCGAATCAGGAGGACCGCACCGGGGGCATGGTCTTGCCCCAGGAGAGTTCGAGAAGGAAGGCCCGGGCGGCTTCAGCGTTGCCCGCATCGCAGAAGTCCTTAAGCTCGGCGAGTTGGTCGCGGAGCCAGAGCCAATCGACCGGACGCTGGTGCGAGACCCGGCTGATCTTTTCGTAGCCGCTGGGCACGATGTTCTCGGTCTCGTAAGAAAGCTCTTCGTGGATCTTCTCGCCGGGTCTGATGCCCGTGTATTTGATCTCGATGTCGTGCCCCGGCACCAGGCCGTGGAGCCGCACCATGTCCTTCGCGAGTTCCACGATCGAGACGGGCTCGCCCATGTCCAGGATGAAGATCTCGCCGCGGTCGCCCATGGCGCCAGCCTGAAGGATGAGCTGCACCGCTTCGGGGATCGTCATGAAGAACCGGGTCATCTGCGGGTGGGTGATGGTGATCGGCCCCCCGGCCAGGATCTGCTTCTTGAGCACCGGCACCAGCGATCCGCGCGAGCCCAGAACGTTTCCGAACCGCACTGCGGCGAAGCTCGTCTCGCTGCGGGAGGCGAGCGCCGAGATGATCATCTCCGCGACCCGCTTTGTGGCGCCCATCACGTTGGAAGGGTTCACCGCCTTGTCGGTCGAGACCAGGATGAACTTCTGCACCCCGTTGCGGATGGCGAGTTCGGCCGTGTTGAGCGTCCCGAACACGTTGTTGCGCACGGCTTCGATCGGCACCGCTTCCATCAAGGGGACATGCTTATGGGCGGCTGCGTGGAAGACGACGGTGGGCCGATGGACGCGGAAGTGCTCCTCCATCGAGGAGGCGTCCCGGACGTCCGCCACGATGGGGATCGGCTGGAAAATGTTGCCGTGGCGCAACTCTTGGTCGATCTCAAAGATCGAGTTCTCGCCCTTGCCGATGAGGACGAGGCTCGCCGGCGAGAGCTGGGCGACCTGGCGGGCGAGCTCGGAACCGATGGAACCGCCCGCCCCCGTGATGAGCACGCGCTCGCCGCTCAGGTACCGCGCGACGGGTTTGGCCTCCGGCATCGTCGACTCCCTTCGAAGCAGGTCGTCCACGTTGACGTCCTGCAAGAGCGGCAGTACGCTCGTCCCCCCGCGGACGAAGCGCGAAAGGTTCGGGAGAGTGCGGACGCGCGCCTTCGTGTCGTTGCAGAGCGCCGTGATACGCCGGATCTCCTCGGCGGAGGTCTCGGGGAGGGCGATGAGGAGGTCGTCGATCTCGTGCTCTTCGGCCAGGAGTCGCAGACGGTTGACGTCGCCGAGGACCGGGACCCCGTTGATCGTGGTCTCGTGCCGGCGGGGATCATCGTCCAAGAACCCGACCACGGCGTACTCGGGCGGGTCGAGTTTGGCGATCTCGCGCAGGAGCGACTCGCCCGCGTCCCCCGCGCCGACGATCATGGCGCGTCGAAGACGGCCGCCAAGTTTGGCTTGGATGGCGGCGAGGGTCCTGGAGGCGACCAGCCGCTGATAGATCCGCACCATGGCCAAGAACCCCGTGACCATGAAGCCGAAGAGCACGGGGCTCGTCCACGGGTTGGTCTCGGGCGGTAGGCCGCCAAGGGACACAAGCCCGCGGAGCGCGACCGCCAAAAGGGTGCCGACCAAGGCGATCCCGAGGAGGTCGTGGACGCCGACGTAGCGCGGGTTGATCCGGTAAAGGCGGCGCCACGCGATGAGGGCCACTGCGAGGGCGGTGATCGGTGCCCCATACCGGGTTATGTATCCGGCCAAACCTTCAGGATATCGAAAGTTCTGGGAAAGGCCGATACTTAGGCAGAGGGCAACGTTAGTAAGGATGAGGTCTGCCGCGACAATTGCGGCAATACTTACCCACCTCGGACGTTGCCTGACCGATCCAGTCTCGCCTGACATCCTTGCCTGCCAACCCAACTCGCCGAAGGTGCAATCCGTGGCCCTCTCCCGGCGCTAGCCATTCTACCTAGGGGCGGTCCAAACCTAATCGAACAGACGGTCGAAGAAATAGACCGACTGCAGGATCCTAAGCAAATCGGCCCAATCCGTCGTCTGCGTCTTGTCGAAATAGACGACGTCTCCCGGCTGGAGGAGAGGGTTCTGGTCTCCCACACCGTCCCGCAAATACCGGTCCAGGTCATACCTATGCCCGGCCAGGTGACCAAAGGAATCGGCGCGCACCACGACAGCTCGGCGCAGTGTGCCGCGTTGGTTGAGACCGCCCGCCAAGGCGAGGGCGTCGTCCAAGCGGAGGTCGCGCGCGTCGGGCATCGGGAAGCGCCCGGGCCGCAGCACGAACCCGAGGACGCGGATCTGGCGCTGGTTCTCGGGGACGTATATGAAGTCGTTGGGCCGCACCTGGGGCCCGACCTTTGCCTCGCCCCGGGCGAGGTCGCGAAGGTCGTACTGAGTGGCTTCGCCGTTCCGAAAGACGAGGACGCGCTCCAGGCTGCCCTCTGCTTGGACGCCGCCCGCCGCCTCTATCGCCTGGCCGACCGTCGCCCCTTCCCGCAGGTTGAGCAGGCGGGCGTTTCCGACCTTGCCCCCCACCGTCACGTTCACGAGCGCGGGATCGAGGACTGTCACGCTGTCGCCCGCCGAAAGCACTAAGTCGTCGCGCTTCAGCGCGTCGCTCAGGCTCATGGTCATCGATCCGCCTTTGGTGCGGTACTGGACCGACATATCCTGTTGCAGGTACGAGCGCTCTTCGAAACCGCCCGCCTTCGCGATCGCTTGCGAAACCGTCCCGCCAGGCCGCAACCTCACCTCTCCCGGGAGCTTAACCTGGCCCAAGACCCAGACCGGCACATCCGCGGCAGGGAGGAACGAGACCACGTCCCCCGGGGTAAGGGGCGCGTCGAGGTGCTCGTTCCCGGGGGTGAAGAGCTCCTTCAGGTCGATCGGCCTCGAAGGTTCGCCCGGGCGGTAGAGTCTCGCGTCGTAGGTGTCGAGCCCGGCAAGGTTCGGCACCGAGGAGACGAGCTGCCGCAGGGTGAGGCCCTGGCGCCAGGTCACGGGGCCGGTCGGGATGTTTTCGCCGACCATATAGACGAACCGCTCGGCCTGCTCGGTGAGGACGAGCGACACGACCGGGCGCCGCACGTATTGTCTCACCTTCACTTCCACCGTGACGCGCGCTTCCTCGATCGTCATTCCCACGACCTTCACCGAACCCGCGACGGGAATCTGGATCGTGCCGTCGGAGGCGACGGTGAAGTCACCGCTGTACTCCTGAAGACCTGCCGTAACGAGCTTTAACTTGTCACCGGGCACGATTCGCACGGGCTGAGCGTCTTGAATCAGCGACGACCCCGCAACGATGGCGACCAACACGACACCGAGCACAAGCGACAGGATACCGGGGCCCCAGTGCGCGTCCCGTACAAAAAACAGCATGGGCGATAATGCTTCCCGTCCCCGCGGGGCCACCGCCTCATGAGCTTGGGCCGTCAAGTCGTCGTCGTCGTCGCCGTTTCCGGTGTTGCAGCCGCGCTGGCCTATCTGTTCACGGGCTTTCTTCCCAGGGTCTATCAGAGCCAGGCTTCGCTATTCTTCCCGGCGAGTTCCAGCGCGCCCCAGTTGCTGCTGAGCCAGACGATCTCCTCTTCCCCGGCCAACGCAGGTGACTCGCCGCTCTATGCCGCGCCGGGCGGTCTTTCCTCGCCGGTCATCGGGAGCAGCCCACAGACCGCGATCGGCATCTTGAAGAGCAAGACCTGCCGCCTTTTCGTGGTCGATAAACTCGAGCTCGACAAGGCGTGGAAGCTCTCGCGCATGGACGCCGCCGCCGAGCTATCTGACAAGGTCGGCATCCGCCAGGACGAGAACGGCATGGTCAACATCTCGGTCCAAGTGGAGTCTCCGGCGCTGGCCCAAGAGATCGGCAAAGCCCTCATCGGGCACCTCGATTCGGAAGGTGTTCGGCTCACCTTGAACCTGGGCGCAAAGAACCGCCAGGTGCTGGAATCGCGGGTCAAGGAGGCCGAGCGAGTGGTGGACCGCTCTGAAGACAGGCTGACTCAAGTGATGCGCGAGCATCCTTATACAGACCAGGACGCGCTCCAAGAGCTTTTCACGACTTCACTCAAGAACCTCGTGGAGGCGCGGGCCGCCCGCGACGCGTCGCAGCAGAAGTTGAGGGAGATCGAATCCACGTTGCGCCGGGCGATGGAGACCAAGGACAAGGAGGAGGCGCTACAGGCTTTGGGCGGCCAAGCCGGGCTCTCGCAGGCGATCAATAGCCTGGCCGCAGAACTGACGAAGCGGCGAATCGCGCTGGAGGACGCAAAGAAGACCTTTACGGAGCAAAGTCCAGAATTCAAGGCGGCGGTCGATTCCGCAGAGGCGGCGAAGATCACAGCCGAGCGGACTGTCGATCAGATCAAGATCGGGATCGACAAGCGGTTCGTCGCGCCCATCGCGCTCGCGGAGGCGGACTTCGCCGCGCTCGACCAGGCCGTGAAGACCTACGAAGCGGCCCTGAGCCAGTTCGAGGCGATGCTGAAGCGAGCTCCGTCTGACGCGGCCGCCGTCCAGCGGGCCAAGGCCGACTTTGAGAACGCCATGCGGCTGCTCGCGAGCAACCGGATCGGTTTGGAACAGGCGCGCATCACGGAAGAGCGCGACCCTGCCCGTTACCAGGTCATTGATCCGCCGGACGAAAACCCGCGGCCCGTGGCGCCTCGCCGTGGGCTGCTTTCTGGCGCGGTCGGCGCGCTCGCGCTCGCGCTAGGCTCGTGGTGGATCCTGCGGAGCCGCGTCGTTTACGCGGAAGAGTGACCATGGCCGCCCTCTGTTTCGTCGTCGCCGGCCTGCTTCGCCGCCGGGAGAAGGCGTAAGGCACCGCGAGTTCGATCGAAAACCGGGCCGCCAGATCTTGGCAGCCCGGTTCATTTTTTGAGTCTGCCCCTCGGACGCCGGGCCGGAAATTGGCGGGCTCCGTCATAATGCCTTAAATGGCGGAACTCGCCGAAGTTTGGTCGGAGACCCTGCCGGATATCCGGAGGGCGGTCACGGGGGTCGGAGTTTGGGCCGCGCTTAACGCGGCAAAGCCTGTGGCGCTGGAGGACGGCGTCCTCGTACTTGGTCTTCCCCCTACCGAGACCGAACTTGCGGGCCACCTTCGCCTCCCGCAGACACGGCGTCTTATCGAGACGGAAGTCGGCAAACTCGTCGAGTCTGCCGTGACCCTGCGCGTCATCGAGGGCACCACGCTTTCCGACTGGGAGACGGAGAAGAAGCGCGACGGCGAAAAGCGACGGCTCCAAGAACAAGCGATCGCCCGGGCGAAAGCCCAGGTGCAAAGCTCTTCTAGTTGGGAAGGGATCTACGAGCAGCTGAGCCGCAAGTACTCAGAGACGCCCAACCGGTCGCTCCCTCAGAACCGGGCCCGGTTCTTCTTGGACGCCGTCGATATCGTGGCGAACGCCCTGCTCGATACGCCGATCACGGACGACCTTGCCGAAAGGAACTTCGCGCGCTGCATCGAGCGCATCAGCCAATACGCCGAGATTCCCAGCACCCTGGTCGCAGTGAAGGTCATGGAGAAGTCGTTCGAGGGGTGATGGGCGGCCGGGGCGAAGTTATCGTGCTGGGATCCGGCACGAGCAACGGCGTCCCCTCGCTGGGCAAGCACTACCCGCCCCACTTCCTGGCGAATCCGAAGAACCACCGGACGAGGCCCTCCATCGTCATCTGCGGCCCCACGGGCAACGTCCTTGTGGACTGCGCTCCGGAGCTCCGGCTCCAGATGCTGCGGGAGCAGATCTATGACCTTGAGGCGGTCATGATCACCCACACCCATGCGGACCACGTGATGGGCATGGACGACCTCCGGTCGCTCTGCCTGAAGTACGGCCGAGCGATCGACATTTACACGGCGCCCCAATACCAAGAGGACATCCGCCGACTCTTTCCCTACGCCTTCGAAGACTTTCCCCCCGGCATCTTTGTGCCGCGGTTCGAACTGCACGACGTGCCGGACGTGGTCTCGCTCGGGGGCCTCGAGATCGAGACTCTGTGGGTCGAGCACGGCCCCTTGCCCGTCCTGGCGCTGCGGGTCGGCAACTTCGCCTACGTCACCGACGTCGGACACATCCCGCCGCAGGCTTGGAAGCGGCTACTCGGCCTGGACGACCTTATCCTCGACGCCGTCCGCTACAAACCGCACCCAAACCACTTCCACTTCGAGAAGGCGGTGGAGGTCGCCCAAGAGCTGGGGGCAAAGCGGACCTACTTCACCCATTTGAGCGACGACTATGACCACGATGAGGTCGAATTGGGACTTCCGGCCTCAATTCGCCTGGCCTATGACGGCCTTCGTCTAATGCTTTAGGGCCCAAACTCGGAAACCTGACGAATTACTGGATATCTTGGCTAAAGAAGCCGGGGCGTAGTGCCGAGAACTCATGTGGTGAGGATCCCGAATTGAAGCGGAAGCCCGTGCCCCTTGCGACCCAGCTCGCTTCGGGCCTCATGGCTTTGGCAGCGTTGACGGCCTGCCTCATGTCGGGGGTCGACCCTGTCACAAGCCTTGTTCGTGGAGGTATCGCGTACCTAGTGGGAAGGTCATTGGCTGGGCTCTGGTGCGCCCTTTTCCCTGCTTCGGACGTCGATACGGTCGTCGAACTTGAGGTTCTGAAGCCGGGGGCCACCGAAGTGTCGGACGAAGAGAAGGCTGCGGCCTAGGGGAGGACATCATGGCAATTTCACATGACCAGTTGCAGCGGGCTTGGGTCGAGTACAAGGTGTACAAAGACCAGCGGGCCCGCGACGAACTCATTAACCACTATTCCTATCTCGTTAAGATCACCTCCGGGCGCCTTGTGGCGAACGTCCCCGGGGGCCTGGACCGCGAAGACCTCGTGAGCGCCGGGGTGATCGGCCTCATTAAGAGCGTCGACCAGTACGACCCCTCCCGGGACGTCAAGTTCGAGACTTATGCGATCGCCTTGATCCGCGGCGCGATCCTAGAGATGCTCCGCGACGAGGACTGGGTGCCCCGCTCCATCCGCGAGAAGCTGAAAGGGCTCGAGCGTGCGCAGCACGCCCTGGAGACTCGGCTGGGCCGACCGCCCACGGTCCGCGAGATTAGCGACCACATGGGCCTGTCGGAGTCGGAAATCAGCGACCTTATGGTCCGCATCAGCCGCACCGGCGTTTATAGCCTGGACGACGTGGTGGGAGGCGGGCACGACGGTGAGGACCACATCCACTTCATCGAGATGATCGTGGACGAGGACGCGAGCCCGTCCGGCGAGGTCGAGGGCAAAGAGCTTCGCCGCATCCTGGCAGGCGGTGTCGACCACCTGCCGGATCGCGAACGCCTCGTGGTCGCGCTTTACTACTTTGAAGGGCTGACCTTCAAAGAGATCGGCAAAGTCCTCGGCGTGAGCGAAAGCCGGGTCTATCAGCTGCACACCCAGGCGATGGGACGGCTCCGCACCTACATGCGGGACCACGGCGCCGCCCAAGTGGCATAAGATTCAAACGGCAAAAGATTCCGGGCACTTGAAGCCCTCCCGGCGGTGTTGAACCTCCCGTCCCCGGTGCGGGGGCTAATGGGCGGGTACGATCTCGCCGACTCAAGAATTCGACGAGCGACGAAATATGATGACAAGGACGAACTCCCTTCTGGTTCTGGGCGCATTTGCCGCCCTCGCACTTCTCGGGGGGTGCAACAGCGGTGGCGGCGGAGGGGAGACTCTCGCGACTGTCGAAGGCGAGCCAATCACGATCGACCAGTTCAACTCCTACCTCGGCGTCAAGCCGACGGCCCGCGTCTTCGTGCAGGGCCAGGTCGTTGAGCTCCCCGTTTCCGACACCCTGGCTTTCCAGGCCATGCAGGACTTGGTGTCCCGCACCGTCCTCTTCCAGATGGCGAAGGACGAGAACATGATGCCTTCCGAGCAGGACGTGAACGCCGAGCTGGAGTTCCAGAAGAACCTCGACCCGAACTTCATCCGGAACTATCAGGCACGCGGCATGACGATCGGCCAGATCCGACAAGAAGTCATGTTCAGCTTGGTCCAAGAGAAGCTCATCACCAAGGGCATCCAAGTGACGGACGAAGAGGTCGAGCAATGGCTCAAGGAGAATCCTCGGGCCTTCGTCGATCCCGCCAAGGTCGAGATGAGCTGGATCCTCGCGACGACCCCCACCGAGCGGGACGAAGCGGACAAAGCGCTGAAGTCCGGCCAGTCCTTTAAGGACGTGGCCGTCCGGTACAGCAAGGCTCCTAGCGCGGCCCTCGTCGAGGGCAAGTACCTGCCGGAGCGCGGCCCACTGCCTATCGAGCGCCTAGCCGAAAACCTCCGGTCTCAGGTCGAAAAGACCAGCCAGGGGCAGGCGACCGATTGGATCCGCTTCACCGAGGGTTGGGCGAAGTTTTACATAGACTCCAAGAACCCGGAGAAGGAGATCGAAAAGACCAAGGAGCGACTTGAGAACGTCAAGCGCAGCCTCGCCCTCCAAGAGGGCAACAAGGCCAACGACCTCCGCACCAGGCTCGTGGACCGCGTCCGCCAGAGCAATATCGAAGTCAAGCGCGAATCGCTCAAGGAAGCTTGGAAGCGCTTCGCCGACCTGCTGAAGGCCCAGGCCGACCAGGCCGCGAACCAGAAGTCGGGCTCGACGCCGGCAACGGGCACCACGGGCGTCACTCCGAAGGACGACTCGGCCATCCCTGGGACCGGCGGCTAGAGCCGGCCAGTCCAGCGACAGAGAAAAACGGCCCCCGGCTTCCGCCGAGGGCCGTTCTCATTTACGCCTTCTCTTCATAGAACCTGCGCAGCCCGGTTCCGAGCTCCAGGATCTCGCTTTCCGTCATCTCGTTGGTCTGCACGTAGTGTTGCAAGTCGTTCTCAAGGTGGTCAAAGGCAGGCGCCGACCACGTGCCCAACGGCTTCTGGATCGAATCGAGCTGGACCAAGGAGATGCGGTAACTGTGGTCGTGCTCGATGCCTTCCATCCACCGTACGCCCCGGTTCAGGAGGTCGTGAATCGACGTATAGACACCTGCAACCGTCGAGCACCCGCATTCCCCCACCTGCTCGGTGACCCAGTAGAGTTTTCGAAACTTCATTGTTCCCAGGTGCGGAGGGTACCAGGATCGAAAACCAGTCCCGTCACGCCGTCCAAAGGAAGGGCTCGGAGTCCGTCAAGACCTTGCCGTGCTCCTCGATCGCCCGCAACATGTATTCGGGGAGGGTGAACATCGCGGGGAAGAACCGCGGGGTGGCGTAGCGGTTGGCGACTCCTCGTTGGCCGAGCCTTGCCGCAACCTCGTCCACGCTCAGTGCGGCCGGGTCGTGCCTCTTGCTCGCGAGGATGAAGCCCCAGGGCATCTGGAACGTGGTGACCAACCCGTAGTAGCCGCGGACGAAGGCGAAAGTGTCCGTCATCGAGCCGAGGGTCGCGTGGATTTGGGCAAACAGGTAGGGATAGGTCTCGTTGCACGCTCCGGACTGGAGCACGAACACCCCGTCATCGCTCAACGCCTCCGCGATGTGCTGGAAGTACTCCTTGGTATAGAGCATCCTCGCCGGCGAACCTTCATGCGGGCCAGGCAGGTCGCTGAGGATCACGTCGTAACCATAACCCTTGTGGTCCTCGACCCATTTGCGCGCGTCTTGGTGCACCAGCGTCACACGGGGGTCGTCGAAGCAGTCATGGTGCCACTCCTTCATGTGCACCTTCACCCACTGGATCAGTTCCTCGTCGAGGTCCACCATGTGGGCCTCCTCGACCGTGCTGTGACGCAGCGCCTGCCAGAGCGTCGCGCCCTCGCCCCCGCCGCAGACCAGAACCTTCTTCGGGTTCGGATGCGTGGTCATGGCAGGCTGGACCATGCTCTCGTGGTAGACGTATTCGTCGAGGAGGCTCGACTGGATCTTGTAGTCGAGGAAGAGCGTCTTGCCCCAAACCGGGATGTCGACGATCTGGTACTGCTGATACTGGGACTTGCCTTCGACCAGGAATCGGTCGACGCTGAAGAACCACGTGACGCCCTCGGTGTGCGTCTCCGCAATGAACATTCCTGTGCTCTGACTGAAGAGGCGCTCGCTCATGGGACGCGACATGATACCGGCTCCGCAGCCCGCTTCTCCGATGCGGCCTGATGGCTTGTGCGGGTCAGGAGGAGGGCGAGCCGGACGTTGCGGGCAGGCCGTTTGCGCGACTATTTGGGCGAAAGCCGCACGCCGGGAAAGACCACGGTCACTGCGTCCATCACCTTCAATTCAACGGCCTTGACGTCCTGCCTCCCCACTCCTTCGAAGACAGCTTCGACTTCTACCCAGCCAGGGCGGGCCTGAATGCCCTTGCCGGTGTGCGTCCCCCTAAGGGTTCTCCCGTTGTTCAGCACCACCTTGAGGGTCGGAAAATCTCGCTCGCCGAGGAACAAGTTGACCTTGACAAGAAGGCCCTCGGCCTCTTCTTTCGCCGTCACGAGTTCCACCTTGCCCTCGGTGAAGTCTTGCGTCCATTTCTCGGTGGCGAACGGATAACGGGCCACGCACCGCTCTTCAATTGGCACACGAACCCTCAGGTCTAGCGCCCCACGGTCCCTCGGCGAAAAGGCGAGGGTGGCCCGGCCGACGTCGTCTGACCAGCTGTACGTCGAGGCAAGAGTTGGCCCGGTCTGCTCGGTCCGCTCAAAGTCGAGCGCCTTCTCGATTTCTTTCTGCGGGCCCGTGACGTCGAAGTGGGCATGGACCGCTTCCGTCCCCTTTTCCGTCAGTGTGTGGCCCTCCGGTAGGTCCGGCAGCCGCTTGCCGTCGGGCGCCCAGACGGTCACCACGTCCCCGCTCCCCGAACTGAGAGCGACCAGTTTGACGGTCTGGGTCCCTCCTTCTTGGAAGGCAAAGGTGTTCGCTGGCAGGGTCACGACGCGATGGTCTGGGAACCACTCCGTGCGATCCTGAATGACCAACGTGCAGAGGCACAAGAGGACGGGCAACACCCCCTATTCTGACGCGGAACCGTCCCTTGCGGGTTCGTCAGGCGCGCAAAGGCTCCGGCACGAGGGCAAAGCCCGCCCGGGGAGCCCGGGGGTAGCTTCAAGCCATGCTCATCTTGGCGCTCTGCGCCTTAGGTTCCCATGCCAGCCCGACTGTCGCCGATTGCTCGTGCCACGCCTATTTGCCCGAAGGGCCCCAGGAGGCGAGACCCATGGCCGAATGGCCGGATAACAAGCCCTGGAAGCCGGACGCCAAGGAAACCCACCTTAAGAACATTCGCCAGCTCACCTTTGGCGGCCAAAACGCAGAGGCCTATTGGAGCCTGGACGGCCGTCAGATCACTTACCAGACCCGGCAGCCTGGGTACCCGGACGAACAGATCTTTACGATGGACGCGGACGGTTCGAGGAAGGCCCTGCGCTCTACCGGGCTCGGACGCTGCACTTGCAGCTACTTTTCGCCGGATGGAAAGTGGCTCTATTTCAGCTCGACCCACGAGCGCAACCGAGGGGCGCAACAGGCGGTCGATATGAGCAAGGGCTACGTCTGGCGGGTGAACCCCGACTTCGCGCTCTACCGTGTCTCGATGACGGCGCCTTCAGGGCGCGCCCCGGAAGCGGTCCTCAAGAAGAACGGTTATGTGGCCGAGACGACCATCTCGCCGGACGGCAAGTTTATGGTCTTCACCGGCGACTTCGAGAACGACATCGACATCTACCGGGCAAACCTGGATGGCACCAAGATCAAGCGCTTGACCAACGCGGTCGGCTATGACGGCGGCCCCTTCATCAGCTGGGACGGCAAGAAGATCGTCTACCGCAGGGGCCCGTTGACGAGCCAGGCCGAGACCGACGAGTACAAGAGCCTTCGCGACCAGCACCTTGTCCGGCCCTCGCGAATGGACGTTTGGATCATGGACGCGGACGGCCGCAACAAGCGCCAGGTCACGCGCCTGCCGGGCGCCTCTTTCGCGCCGTTCCTGCTGCCGGACGGCAAGCGTATCATCTTCAGCAGCAACCACCACGACCCGCAGGGCCGCGAGTTCGACCTCTTTGTGGTCAACGTTGATGGAACGGGGCTGAAGCAGGTCACGTTCACGCCCGACTTCGACGGCTTTCCGATGGTCAGCCGGGACGGCAAGCGCTTGATTTGGGCTTCGAACCGCCACGGGTCCGTTCCCCACGAAACGAACATCTTTGTGGCCGACTGGGTGGACTAGGCGCGGCTCCGCGCCTTCGCGTCACCCCATTGCCGGGGGGCGACAATGACATACTCCCCGCGTGGCCGTGCCGCGCGGGGAGTATGGTTGTAGAGAGGCCTGGTCAGGCCTCGACTTCGCTCTGGACGCCACGTCGGACGACCAAGAATTTGATGCGCTTCGGTTGGAAGCGCTTGCGGAGCACTTCGACCGCCTGATCGACGTGGACGGTGCCCCCGCAATAGAAGAGGTCGACGGCGGCGTAGCCGTGCTCCGGCCAGGTGTGGATCGTGTAGTGCGACTCCTGGATGATCACGGCGCCGCTCACGCCCCAAGGCTTGAACTCGTGGAATGACTGCTCGACGACGGTGGCCTTGCTTTCGACGGCGGCGGAGCGCATCGCCTCGCCGACGACGGACTCGGTCTTGAGCGTCTCGGGGTCGCAGCCGAACAATTCGACCAAAAGGTGGGACCCGAGCGACGGCATTTCGCCGGGCTCGAAGGGCAGCCCTTCGCTGTCCTTGCCGAGCCATCCTCGGAAGTCCTCCTCGTTCTCGCTGTGGATCAAGTGCCAGCCGGCGTCGTTCTTGATGCGCGGCGGCTCGGCGACGATATCGCGGCGGTTAAAGCGGCGGGCGAATCGGTCCAGCCACGAAAGGGGCCGGGCCGAAAGCGGTGCGAGCGCGGCCATCAGGCACGCGCTACCCAGGATGATAAGAGTGGTAGCCAATCAAGTTTTCCTCGTTTTTCCGTCATGCCGGAAGAACACGAGCCCCTTCACGGCGGTACCGAACAGCGAGACGGATAGCCTGCGGGCCGTTCGTGTAACCCGCCATGCTGAGGAACCGCCGTACGTCACGCACCAGTCCACTCAACCTGCCCCTCCTCCGGTAAACCAGGAAGGAGGCGTTCCGCTCTTGGCGCCGGCTACCGGGAAAACCGATGGCTTGGGCGCAGTGCCGCATGATACCGACCCGCATTTCCCATGTCAACAACCTTGGGAAAAATGGTCGAAAATCCTGCGACGTCCCCATTAGAACGGCAACTTTCGTGCCGATGTTCAGCGTACTGGGCCCGGGGGCCCAGGAGCCCGGCTCCGGCCGGCCCACGCGCCGTCAGGCCGGAATGGCCGTGTCTTCGTCGAGCCTTCCATCCCGGATTCTAATGATCCGGTCGGCCTTCTGAAGCATCTCGGGGTCGTGGGTGACCATGACAAGGCTTCCCTTGCCCCGCAGGGCGACGAGCATATCGACCACGGCATGGCCGTTCTCGTGGTCGAGGTTGGCGGTGGGCTCGTCGGCAAAGACGCAGCTTCGGTCGCCAAGGACGGCCCGGGCGATGCACACCCGCTGGCGTTCCCCGCCGCTCAGTTCGTGGGGGAGCCGGTGGCTCTTGTGGGCGAGTCCCAGGGACTCTAGCAGTTCGATCGCTTCCTTCCGTCGCGGCGGGCCCGGCGTGCCGACCACGATGTTCTCCAGGGCGGAGAGATAGCCCAGGAGGTACGGGTACTGGAAGACGAAGCCGAACTCGGTGAGGCGGAGGTTGGCCCGCTGGGACTCGGACATCTCGGTCAAGGACCGGCCCTTATAGCGAACGTCGCCGCTCGTCGGCACCTTCAACGCGCTCATGAGATAGAGCAGCGAGGACTTGCCGCTGCCGCTTGGGCCCAGAATGCCGAGGAACTCGCCGTCCCGCACTTCGAGGTCTAGCTCGCGGCAGGCGAATATCTTCCTCCCCTGGTCCTTATAGACCAAAGAGGCGTTGCTGACTTCGATCAAGCGAGCCTCCTCTCGACGATGCTCACGGGGTCGACATGGCGGAAACGGGCCACGACCGAAAAGGCAGCGGCCAGGAAAATGGCCGCCGGGACGGGCAGCGTGTAGCTCAACGCGGCCGGATCGGAGGGATCCAGCATAAAGGCTCGGGGATCCATCAGGATGCTCTTAACGATTTGTAACAATCCAAACGCGCAAATGACTCCAAGGAACCATCCAACCACCACAACAAGGGCCGTTTCTCCTAGCGTCCGGCGCAAAAGCCACTTCCGCGTGTAGCCCAGGGCCTGCAACAGGCCGAACTCTTGAAGCCGCTGGGAGTGATAAATGTTGATCAACATGGCCATCATGATGGTGATGACGACGACGAGTAACCCAATTACGACGTTCAGGATCGAGTAGAGGATTCTGAACATCTCGTCGGTTTCGCGTTCCAGTCGGAAAAACGCGAAGACCCGCGCCCTCTCCCCTTGCAACCGGTCGAACGCCCATTTGTCGAGCCTCCCCTGCTGCTTGGGGTCTTTCGCCATGACGATCATCAGATCGATGGGCGGAAAGTGGTTCGCGCGATGATACTCAATGGGCACCAAGATCATCCAGGAGTCCATCTGGGCAATGCCGACCACGCGGACTTCCTTCGGCGAATAGGAGTCCGGATTGTCCGGGCCGAGGATGGTGTCGCCCATTTTAAGCCCTAGGTTCCGAGCGACCGGCTCGCTGACGACCGCCTCCGGCGCCTCGCCGCCCATTGGGAGACGCCCTTCGATTTTCGCCCCGCCGAGGCGGTCGATGTACCGGGTCATGTCCTCATGTCCAAGCCCAAGGACCACGAAGCGCCATGGCCCGACGATGCTCTTCACCTCGCAGTCGCTGGCCCTGCAGACCATGATGGGTTCGATCGGGACGGGCGCCTCGCCTTCGATGATGGAGCGCAGGCGCGGCGTGAGGGCGTTGTCGCCCCGCGGCGAGACCCCGAAATAGTTGCGGCTGTAGCCGTAGGTCGTCCGGATCGAGAGCGGTATCGAGTTCATGATGGAGACGATCCCCGCGATCAGCATCACGGCGAGCACGATGACCGCGACCAGCGGCGCCGTCTTGGCGAAATTGCGCCGGAGGAAGACGGTCGGCGAGAGGGGGTTCGCCTTGGAATACTCGACTTGGTCGGCCGCCGGTCCCTCTGCGCTCTGCTCCTTAACCGCCATCCGCCGCCTCCCGGTCGCGCCGATAGCGCAGGAAAAGCTCGTCGCCCACGACGTGGGACTCGACGAGCCGGAAGGCCAAGGTCTGGCGACCTGGCAAAGGGTCGCCGTCGGCCATGGTCGGAACGTCGCGACCCAGCTTGACCTTCGGCGCGACCGTCCAAAAAACGTCGTCGATCAGGTCCGATTCGAAGAGGCTGGCATTCAGCTCGCTGCCCCCCTCCACCAGAAGGCGCCGGATTCCGAAGCGGCCCACCATTTGGTTAAGCAGCGCATTGAAGTCGACCGTGGCGCCTGGGCTCTCTATCCGGTTCTCGCGGCCTTGCCCACGGCCCGCCGGCGTCACGATGAACGCCTTGTCCGGCGCGTCCGTGAAGAAGCGGCCCGTCTCGGGCACGACGCCCGATCCGCTCACAACAAAGCGGTAGAGGTGCCCCCCGTACCAGAGCCCGGGGGTCGCCCGCAACGAGCCCGCACCGATCATGACGGCGTCGGCCTGGCCCTCCAAGAACCGCATGGTCGCATGGTCGACGGCGCTGCCGAGGTCCATGACGTGCTCGTCTCGCGGACCGGTGAGGATCTTTCCGTCCATGGTCGTGACCATGTTCAGGAAGACGTAGGGCCGGTCTGCGGGAGGATCGGGAAACGAGAGCCCTTCGTACACGGGATTGGCTAGGTTCGAGGGCATCTCGTTAAGACGTCGGGCCGACCGAACGGCCGGGCCACGATCATCTTTATGATTCGAAACAAACCGGAGTTTGTTGTAACAGGCCCAACGGCCCTCCCGCTAGGCGGCTTTCTGCGCTTCGGGCCGGCCGGTCTCGGAGAGGGCGACGGCGAGGAGCTCCTGGTAGGATCTGCCCGCCTCCGGGGCGAACGCGTGGCCGACGAAAACCGAGATGCCACCGATCGGGCCCAGGCGCGAGGCGACCCACTGCTGGCATCGCGCCTCGATCCTCTGACGGACGACGATGGCGTTCGCACCCGTCAGCGGGAGCACGATGCCAAAGCCAGTCTTGTCATATCGGCACACAACGTCCAGTCCACGGACACAGGCCTTGAGATACTCCCCCGCGTCCACAAGGAAGTCTCGGACGCTGTCATCGCCATAGAACGAGCGCAAGGACTCAAGGCCGTCAAAGCGGACGATGATCGTGGCGACCTCGCCTTCGCCGGCCGCCGCCCGGTGCGCCTCTTCAGTCAGGCGCCCCTTGAAATAGTGGCTCGAATAGACCCCGGTCTCGGGGCATAGGACGTCCTGGGCGTGGTCCGACTCCGGTCGCAGGGCGCGGTCGGCCCGCTCCTCGTTCGTCAGGATCTTGCGGAGCTTGGAGACAGACTGGCGCAGAATGTGTGAGACGTAGTTGCACGAGATGCCGAGGTCCGTCGCGATCTCGGTCTGGCTCAGCCCGTCGAAGTGGAACATGACGAGGACTTCGCGTTCAAGCTCTCGGAGCTGGCGCATGGCCGCTTCCAGCACGACGCGGTCTTCGACCGGCACAGGGTTGCCGCCTCCCGATTCGAGCTTATCGAGGTCGCTGTCGCCTTCCTCGTCCTCAAGGATAGGAGTGTCGAGCGAGGCAACTCGCAACAGGTCCTGCGCCGCCAAGACTTCCTGCACCGCTTGCTCGCTGACCTTGCAATGGTCGGCGATCTCCCGATGGGAGGGCACCCGCCCATAGCGGGCTTGCAGCTCGATCGAGGCCCGGTTCAGCCTCTGGCGCAGCTCCTGCACCCAGGCTGGGTGGCGGATCATCTGGGTCTTGTCGCGGAGATAGTGTTTGATCTCACCGGCGACAAGGTGGGTGGCGTAGGTGTTGAACCTCACGCCCTCCGAGGGGTCGAACTTGCTCAAAGCGTTGAGCAGTCCGATATAGCCGACCTGGACAAGGTCTTCGAACGGTTCCACTCCGCTAAAGCGGCGCGCGATCCGCTCGACCATCGTCGAATAGTGGACGATGATGATGTCCTTCATGTCTGGCCGCGGGTCAGCGACATAGTCCTTGACGAGGCGTTCTCCGTCAACCCGGCTTTGTGCGATAGATTCCGACATTCTTCGTTCCTTCGATCAGTCGTTGTTTGTCTGGTCAGGGGGGCGCAGTCAGTCCATCCTTGGACTAGAAAGCATCCCGGACAATGCGAAACTGTTTTTGTACTTGGCGACCGCCGTCAGGGCGGATTATTTGTCCACGTTATTCACGATCGAGAAGATCGGGGTCATAACGGAGATGGCGATGAAGCCGACGACGCCACCGAGGAAGATGATAAGCATAGGCTCGATCATCGAGGTCAAGCCTTTGACCGTCGATTCGACTTCTTGGTCGTAAAAGTCTCCGACCTTCACGAGCATGTCGCTGAGGCGGCCCGATTCTTCGCCGACGTCGATCATGTGCGTGACCATGGACGGGAAGAGGCCGGACTCGGCCAGCGGAGCGCTGAGTTTGCGACCCTCTCGGATGCTCGCCCTGGTGTCGTCGATGGCCTGCGCCAAGACGGCGTTCGCCAGGGTCTCTCCAACGATCTCCAGGGATCGCATCATAGGGACGCCGCTATTGATGAGCGTGCCGAACGTGCGGCAGAAACGGGCCACGCTCATCTTGAGCGTAAGCTCGCCGATGATCGGCAGTTTGAGCTTGAAGAAGTCGAGCTGGTAGCGCCCTTTCGGCGTGGCCCCCCAGATCTTGATGCCGACGATCACACCGCCGATCGCCAGCAGGATCACCCACCAGAAGCCGGACATGAAGTCGCCGATGCCGAAGAGCATGGCGGTCATGGCGGGCATCTCGACGTTCATGCCTTTGAAAATGTCCTTGAACTTGGGAAGCACGAAGCTGAAGAGCACGAAGAGCATAAGCTGCGAGAAGCAGAGGACGAGCACGGGGTACATCATCGCGCTCTTGATCTTGCCCTTGACCTCCGCCTCGTACTCCAGGAAGCCGCTGAGGCGGTCAAGGATCGTGTCCAAGATGCCGCCGAGCTCCGCCGCCCGGATCATGTTCACGTAAAGCTTGTTGAAGACGACGGGGTGCTTGGCCATCGCCTCGTGCAAGGTCGCGCCGCTCTTCACGTCGGAGCGGACCCCTTCGAGCGCCTCTTTCAGCGTCGGGTCTTTCGTCTGCGAGGTCAGGATGTCCAGGCAGCGCAGGATCGGGATGCCTGCGTCGATCATCGTGGCGAACTGCCGGGAGAAGACGACCAGAGCCTTCGGCTTCATCTTCTTCTTGCCGAACTTCATGCCGGCGCCCTTCTTCGTCTCCCTGAGGTCAAGGATCTGAAGCTGGCTCTCGCGCAAGTTACTCAGAACAAGGGCTTCGTTCTCCGCCTCCATGACGGACTTGACTTGGCGACCGTTCCGATCTACCGCAGTGTAAGCATAGTGTGGCATCTTGCCGTGCTCCAGGGTGCCGTCCTGGCCACCCTTTCCCAACAAGGATTGTCGGAACCTCTGGAGCCGCTTCCCCAGGGCGGATTGCTAGATTCGCGATCTTGGAGAAAGCTAATAAAAGTTGAAAACTTTAGCTTTTATACGGCGAAAAGCTGAGCCTCTGCAGGAGGCTTGGACTCGGACGGGACGGTTGCGAAAGCCCCTTCCTTATTTTCGGGGACTACAAAGCTTGCCGGGGGTCTCCGGCCCGGCTAGCCCTGGGTCCAGCGAGGCTCCTCAGAGGTCGCTTTCCATTTCGTCCAGCAGTTCTCCCAGCCCAGGTTGTTCCTGTCCCCGCGTTGCTTCGCGGAGCTGCCGGGCCATGGCCTTGGCCTCATCGCCGCGGCCGGTCCGCTTCGCGGCCAGGCCAAAGTTCACGGCGATCGGCAGGGAGTTCTGGACGTTCTGCATACCGGCACGAAGGACGTTGTAGGCCTCCTCGTTCCGGCCCTGCCCGCCGAGGGCGTTGGCCAGTTCGTTGTAGGCCGGCTCGCAGCCCGGGAAGATGTTGAGGAGCTGGTGGGCGGCTTGTTCCGCCTCGGTGTACTCGCCGAGCCGGTTGTAGGCGGCGGCCAGGATCGCCCACATCTTCCAGTAGTCGGCGAGCCAGTTGCGTAGCGGCTTGATCTCGTTGACCGCGCCCTGGAAGTCGCCCGACTCCACCTTCTCGCTGGCGGCCCGCACCGCTTCCACCCGGTTCTTCTGCTCGAGCTCGATCAGCCAAGCCTGGGTCTGCGCCCTGGTGTTGGGGTCGATATTGGCGGACAGCACATTCTTGAGGACCTGCGGCACCTCGAACTCACGCTTGGCGTTTTGGAGCGTCTGGGCGTATTCGAGCATCACCTGCACGTCGGTCGGGTTCTCGTCGAGGTAGTCCTCGTAGTAGTCCATCGCCCGGTCGAACTCCTCCTTTTGGGCGAGGAGCGGCGCGTAGAACCTCTTGACGAAGGATGTGTCTTCCAGGGTTTCTAGCGCGACGTCCAGGGCGCGGGTCGCCCCGTCCTGGTTGCCGCTGGCCATCAGCGCCTGGGCGTAGTTCACATGGGCCACCGCGTTCTGCGGGGACTTGTCGATCAGCTCCTTCCACATGGGCGGCACCTCGTGGGCGCGACCAGTCTGGGTGAGGACCTGGCTCAGGAGGGCGAGGCTCGGTTTGTCCTCCCCTTCGTTCTCCACCGCCTTTCGCAGGTTCCGCTCCGCGTTGGCGGGCATGCCCATGTTCATCTGGGCGATGCCTAGGCGGGCGAGGACGGGCGACTGGTCCCGGTCGGTCTGGTCCGCTTCTTGCAGGAGGCTCTGCGAGGCCTCGACGTCCCCGACGGCCTTGGCCCCTTCCGCTTCTTTGCGGAGCTTGGCGGCGTGCTGTTGAAGCTTGACCAGGGTCTTTTCCAGGGTGTCGGCAGAGGCCTGCAGGTTGTTGACCGCGCCGTAGAACTCGGCCAAGGCATAGAAGCCGCGCGGGTCGTCCGGTTCGGTCTCGGTCACCTTCTTCAGGGCCGCTTCGGCCGCGTCTCCGGCACCGATGCGGAACTGGGTGCAAAGCCGTGCCAGGTTCAGGAGCGCGAGGTACGGCGCCTCCCAGTCCGGGTCGAGGGCCATGGCTTTCTCCAGCGACTCATAGGCGCCTTGCGGGTTGAACTCGCGGGCGACCATGCCGTTCGCCTTTTCGATATACTGGACGGCGTCGAATCCCAGCAGGAACTCCGCGAACGCCTCCGCGTTCTCGGTGCCGAAGAGGCCGATGTCGTCGCCCATCTGCTCCGGCAGTGAAGCGCCGTAGCACCGGAGCAAAGTCTCGACGAATCCGCGGACGGGCGCGAAGAGGGCGCCGCCGATGAAGTCGAACTCCTGTGTCTCCTGCGGCTCGGTCTCCGGGCGCTGGTAGACGCGAAGGATCATGGATCCAGCCCCGTCACGCTCGTTCAGCAGGCCGTCGATCAAGGTCTCCATCGGCGCCTGCTGCCAGAACTGGCCGATCATCTCCGGCTCGTTCAGGGCTTCGCTCGGGTTCACCATCGCCACCCGCTGCACGCCCTCGTCCTGGTATTGGGCGAGATAGTTGACGGCGTGGATCTCCTGTCCGGTCACGTTCCGGGCGATCTCGCACGCGAAGTTCGAGATCTGGCGGGCCAAGGCGGGACGGGTGTCAGGCCCGGCGTTCAGGGGCAGGACGGCGATCTGCATGAGGTATGAGATTACCTACCCGCCCCGCCGACGCTCCGGGCTACCGGCCCTGCCTTAATGTCCAGCTAAGCTGGTCCTTGGGGGGAGCCGCAGGCGTATAATGAGGTGTGGTAGACGCGCGGCTACCTTTTGAGTTCAAGGACGAGCGGCCTTTGCGGGCGCTTTTCCTCGACCTCAACGCCTACTTCGCCAGCGTCGAGCAGGCGGAGCGGCCGGAGCTGCGCGGGCGGCCGGTCATCGTCGTGCCGCTCATGGCGGACACGACCTTCGCGATCGCCGCGAGCTACGAGGCCAAGCGGTTCGGGATCAAGACGGGCACGCGGGTCGGCGAGGCGAAGCTGTTGTGTCCCGACCTCGTTCTGGTCGAGGCCCGGCCCCCGCTCTACGTCCACTACCACCACCGGGTGCTCGAGGTGTGCGAGGACGTGCTGCCGATCGAGAAGGTCTGCAGCATCGACGAGATGCGGTTCCAACTGATCGGCAAGGAACGCCAGCCCGAGGAAGCGAAGGCGATCGCACGGAGACTGAAGAAGGCGATCCGCGAGCGCGTCGCCGAAAACATGTCCTGTAGCATCGGCATCGCGCCGAACGGCTTCTTGGCAAAACTCGCAACCGAGTTCGAAAAGCCGGACGGACTGGCCACGATCCAGTCGCACGAGCTGCCCGACCGGCTGAAGGGGCTCAAGCTCACGACCTTCCCTGGGATCAACACCCGGACGGAAGCGCGCCTGAAGGGCGCGGGGATCTTCACGAGCGACGACATGCTGGCCCGTTCGCCGGCCCAGCTTCGGCGGGCTTTCGGCAGCGTGGGCGGAGAGCGGTGGTACTACCTGCTCCGCGGCTACCAACTCGACCGCGAGAACGCGACGAACAAGAGCCTGGGGCATTCGAACGTGCTCGCCCCGGAGCTCCGCACCGACCAGGGCTGCCGCGACGTGCTGCTCCGGCTCGCCCATAAGGCCAGCGCGCGGCTCCGCAAGAACGGACTCTGGGCGCAGCGAATCTCGATCGGAGTGAGCGGCAAGAGGTCGTGGCACGCGGAGGGGCCGCTCCCCCCGACCCAGGACAGCGTCACCGTGACCGAACGGCTGCTGGAACTTTGGGAGGGACGCGACTTTGAAGGGCCGATCAAGGTCGGCGTCACCTTCACCCACCTCGCCGAGCCAACCGGCTTCACCCCTTCGCTCTTCGACGACACGATCGCCCGGGCGGAGATGAGCCGGGCGGTAGACCGCATCAACCAGAAGTTCGGCAAGAACAGCGTCTACTTGGCCTCGATCGAAAAGGCCAAAGACCGCGCCAGCGAGAAGATCGCGTTCAACAAGACGTGGCTCTTTAGCGAAGGGAAAGGCGACAACGAGTGGCCCGACACCTTCCGCGGCCATCGAGACGACTGAAGGCTCCCGCCTAGGGCGAAGCGTGCTGGATCGGGGTTGCGCGCGTCCTGGTAGGGCGGCGGAACCGGTGCCGCGCCTGCGGTACTTTGCGCTCTGTGACCTCCCAGACATTGACGAGCCGCGCGGTCTGGGCGGTCTACCTTCCCCTTGCCTTGAGCTGGTTGCTGATGGCGGTCGAGGGGCCGGTCACGATGAGCTACATCAACCGGCTGCCGGATCCGACCGTCAACATGGCGGCGTTCCAGCCGCTGTTCGCGCTCGCCCTGTTCCTGGAAAGTCCGGTCATCGACCTTCTTTCGACGGCGACGACTCTGGTCCGGGGCCGCGCTACCTATGGCGCGATCCGGCGCTTCACCCTCCTGCTGATGTTGTGGACTGGCGCGGCCCACGCCTTGGTCGCGCTGACCCCCCTTTACGACGTCATCGCCTACGGCGTTCTCGCGCTGAAGCCGGAGGTCGCCGAGGCGGCCCGATTGCCCATGGCGATCATGATCCCCTGGAGCCCGGCCATCGGCTGGCGGCGTCACTTGCAAGGCGTGCTCATCCGCTCGGGCATCACCCGGATGATCGGGTTTGGCACCATGGTGCGGCTCGTCACCATCACGGCGGTCGGCCTTGGCATGCTCGCGAGCCGCCAGTTCACGGGGATCGTCGTCGCGGCCGGCGCCCTCACCGCGGCCGTCATCGCGGAAGCGCTCTTCATCCACTGGGCGGCCCGCCCCGCCCTGCGCCAACTGGCCCAACAGAAGGATCCCGACGACGCGGTCGAGCTCGATATGCGTGCCCTGACCGCTTTCCACCTGCCTCTGACGGGCGCGACCATGATCCAGATCGCCACCGGCCCCCTGATCAGCGGCGCGCTCTCGCGGCTCCCAGACGGGGTCCACGCCCTTTCCGCCTGGCAAAACAGCACGGGGCTGGGTTTCTTGATGCGGACCCTGACCTTCGCGCTCCCCGAAGTGGTGATCCGCTTCTACCACGACAAGGGCGCGGAGCCGGTCTTGCGCCGCTTCTGCACCCAGATCGGTGCGGCGATGACGGGCCTGACGCTCCTGCTGTGCGTAACCGGGCTCGACATTCTCTTCCTGCGCCACGTGCAGGGCACGCCTGAGGCGGACGTCCAAGGGGCACACCTCGCTATTTTCTTGACGGCCATCCTGCCGCTTCTTTATTCGGCAGTGGCCTTCGTCCGCGGCGGACTGACCGCGATGCGCCTCACCAAGGTCCGGCTCACGTCGACGGTCGCTTCCCTCCTGACCATGGCCCTGCTGCTGGCGATCGGGGTCGCCGCGAGCATGCCGGGCGTGCTGGTCGCCGCCATCGCCGTCCTCGCCGCGCAGTTCGCCGAGCTCTCCGTCCTTTTTGGCGCATGGTCGCGGACGAAAGTCAAGGCTGCGCCCGTATAAGAAGTTGTGTCGGCAAGACCGGGTGAGGGATACTGATTCTTATGCGCCGCCCCTCCCGCTCAGGCGCCTTTACATTGATCGAGCTGCTTGTCGTGATCGCCATCATCTCGATCCTCGCCGCGATCATCTTCCCCGTCTTTGCGAACGCCAAAGCGTCGGCGTTCCAAACGACCTGCATGATGAACATGCGGCAAGTCGGCATCGGGCTCCAGCTTTATCGCACGGACCATTCGGACTTTTGGGCTCCTGGTGCAAGCACGATCAACGTTCCCGGATACCCGCCCCAAAACCCCTGGATCGGCTATGACAACACGGGCGGGGCCCTCCGTGGCGGGTGGTACGGGGACATGGACCGGCCCGCCACAAAAAGCCCTGCGCCGGGAAAGATCGACCCCTACCTTAAGAACCACCAGATCAAACGTTGCCCCCTTTCTCCCGGCAATTACCAAATGGTAATCGCCTATAACTTTTTCAACAACGAGGCAAGCAACAGCACCCTTGCCTATTACCGGCGCAACCCGGCCGCCCGCCTGAACGAGTACGGCCCTGGGGCCAAGAACGCCCGCTTTGTCGGTCCGCGCTACTACGTTTCCGAAGGCGTGAACGACGGCGAGATCGACGATCCCGTCAAGACGCTCGTCGCCTGGGAACACGGGGCTTGGGCGCCGGCCTGCGTCTTCTTACAGGTTTATGATTGGGACGGGCCGCCTCCGAGCTCCCAATCCCTCATAGAGCACTTCAACTTTCTTCATCGCGAGGGCGCGATGACGCTCTGGGCCGATAGCCGGGCCAGACGTATGACCTATAAGGAGCTTAAGCGCCCCTACTTCTCGGTCCGCAAGGATATCTATCCGGACTGGCCCTGAGCCGCTCGGCCGCCGAGAATCTAGCTAGAGGTAAATTTGAGGGGAATGAGGGGGTTTCTTGGCCTTGTCGTAGCCGTGGGCTTGCTCGGCTCGGCCAGCGCTGCCGATCTGAGTCTCTATCTGCACCGGTCGCCGACAGAGACCGAAGTCCTTAAGAACTATACCAAGGCCAAGTTTGAGCCTCTTTACGGCTGTTATCTCGGGGCCTTCATCGACCTCGACTCTTCGCTAAAGCAAACTTACGTCGACAGCATCGGTAAGTCACGCCGATTGCCGGAAGAGTTCGAGAGCGTGACCGGCAAGGAACACGCTTCCTACTTCTTCTACTTGGGTTACGGGACTCCCCTCCCCGAAGACTGGGTGACGCTCCTTGCCATGAGTGGCAAGCTGGTCCACATTGCCCTTGAGCCCAACGAAGGATTGGAGCACGTTCGCGACGACCAAACCCTCCGAATGTTGGCTCGCGGTATGAAAGACACAGGAGCCCGAATCTTGTTGCGTTTTGCGAGCGAGATGAACGGGGATTGGACGGCTTGGCACCGAGACCCAAAGCTTTACCGCGAAAAATTCCGCCTGGTCGCGAAAGTCATGCGGGAGGAGGCACCGAACGTAGCTATGGTTTGGTGCCCATACTCGACGCCGATCCGTGACATTCCTTCCTACTATCCTGGTGACGACGCGGTGGATTGGGTTGGCGTTAACATGTACAACGTCACCTACTTCAACCAGAATCCCAGGACCCCGGCGAGGCACGTCCATCCCGTGGACATGCTCACCTACATTTACCAAAAGTATGGGGCGCGCAAGCCGGTCATGATCGGCGAATATGGAACCACTCATTTCTCAGCGCTGGAGGGCAAGGACCAAAGTAGCTTTGCGATCCAAAACATTAGAGGGCTTTACTCTGCCCTTCCTCGAAAGTTTCCCCGCGTCAAGGCAATCTACTATTTTGACGGCAACAACCTTGAACTGGCCCACCGACAGAACAACAACTACGCTGTGACCCAGAACCGAAGCGTGCTCGCCGCCTATTCGCAGGCCATCTCGAGCGACTATTTCTTAAGCAAAGGTATGGGCCAAAGTGTAACGGTCAACAGTTATCCGGAGACTGAAAAGGCAAAGTATCCCATAGTTCCCGTTGTTCTGAAGGATGGGGACACGATCGGAAAGCGCACCCTTATCTCCGCCTGGAGCCGGCTGCGAGATCCCCAGCACCGCGTCGAGTTCCTATTAAACGGTAAGGGGCTTTCGACTTCCGGCAACGACTGGGCGACTTGGATCAACCCGAACGACGCTCCCGGCTGGGCGAAGTTGACGACGAAGGTCTTCGTAGCGAACAAGAGCGTTAGTACGAAGACGATTCGCGTGCGCCTAAGGCCCTAACGCGTCGCGAGGAATTGGTGCGCGAACGAGACCGCCATCGAACCTTCGCCGACCGCGCTCGACACTCGTTTGACTGAACCTGAGCGGACGTCCCCAGCGGCAAAAACCCCAGGGCAAGTGGTCTCAAGCAGGAACGGGTCGCGCAGGAGCCTCCATGCACCGCTCTCCTTGGCCGCCGGGCCCGTTAGGATGAAACCTTTAGAGTCCAGGCCCAGCCCTGACGCAAGCCAGTCCGTACAAGGATCGGCACCGATCATTACGAACAAGCCTGAGAGACTCACATCCATCACGTCCTTCGTGCAGCGGTTGGCGATCTTGACTCTTTCAAGCATGGAGTCTCCGCAAAGTTCAACAATCTCCGAGTCGCAAACCAGCTCGATGTTTGGAGTGTTCTCGATGCGGTCTGCCAGGTAAGAGGACATCGATTTGCGAAGGTCGTCGCCTCGCACGACAAGGTAGACCTTCTCGCTCCGGTCGCTGAGGAACACGGCCGCTTGACCGGCCGAGTTGCCCGCGCCGACGACCGCGACAGGCTTCTCATTGCAGAGTACGGCCTCCACCTGCGTCGCCGCATAGTAGACGCCTTGTCCTTCGAACTTGGGCAATTCAGGAAGCTCAAGTTTTCGGTAACTTGCGCCCGTCGCGATAATGATGCACCTTGCGGCGATGACGCGGCCATCGGAAAGGTGGATGTTATGGGCTGTCTGGTTGCGACAACTCAGCTGCGTCACGTCTCCCGGCGTCAAGAAACTCGCCCCAAACCTCTGGGCCTGGATAATTGCCCGGTGGGCGAGATCAGCGCCACTCAAGCCCGTGGGGAACCCCATATAGTTCTCAATCCTGCTACTGGCCCCGGCTTGGCCACCTGGGCCGCTGCTGTCGATCACGAGGGTCCGCAATCCTTCGCTGGCTCCATAAACCGCCGCGGCCAAACCTGCCGGGCCGGACCCGATCACGATGAGGTCGTAGAGCGAGCGGTTGACAGACTGGCTCAACCCCAAATGATGGGCGATCTCGACCGTGCTGGGACTCTTAAGGATTGTGCCGTCCAAAAGGATCACCACCGGCGTGTCTGCGACGCAAAGGTTAAACCGATCGAGCAGGGTCTGCACGTCGCGATCAGATTCGACATCGGTCCAAGTGTAGGGGACGTCATTCCTGGCCAAGAATTCTCGGATCCGCAATGTTTCACGGTTGAACCGCGAGCCGATGACCCGAATCCCAACAAACGGACCCTCTAAAAGAAGCGCGCGCCGCTGGATAAAAGCTCGAAGGATTAAATCGCTTAAGACCGGCAGTTCACTGACAATCTTCTTAAGCCTTTCGGGACAGACCTCGAGCACAGTCGTCTTGCCCTGGGCCACTGCGCTCACGACCGGAGGTCGGCCCGTGATCATATCGACGTCGCCCGTGAACTCGCCTGGGCCGTGCACGACGACACGGCGACGCCTAACATCGGAATCTTCAACGATCTCGACAGCGCCTTCTTGGATAAGGAAAAAGCTGAAACCAGCTACCCCGGCTTGGAACAGGTACTCGCCGTCCGCGAACGTTTTGGGCTCGGAGAACTGGGCGATCTGCGCGATTTGGGCCTCGCTCAGCGTTGGAAAGGCCACGGGGTCGCGGTCTGTGCTCATTCTGCAAGTGTATCCGCACCTTCCGGACCTATCGCCGCAAAGGCGGACGCCGGGTGTCACAATCTCCCCTCATGGCGAGCGACTTGGGAATAACGCCGCGGGACGAAAACTACGCCGAGTGGTACAACGACCTGGTCAAACGGGCCGGGCTGGCGGACAACAGCGTTGTCCGCGGTTGCATGGTCATCAAACCGCATGGCTATGCGATGTGGGAATTGATGCGCGACGCCCTGGACGGCATGTTCAAGGCCACCGGGCACCAAAACGCCTATTTCCCGCTGCTCATCCCAAAGTCGTTCCTGAGTCGGGAGGCGGAACACGTCGAGGGCTTCGCCAAGGAGTGTGCGGTCGTGACCCACCATAGGCTTAAAGATTCACCAAACGGTGTGATCGTGGACCCCGACGCGCGGTTAGAGGAAGAGTTGATCATCCGCCCGACGAGCGAAACGATCATCTGGCACTCTTACAAAAGTTGGATCCAGTCCTACCGTGATCTCCCGCTGCTCATCAACCAGTGGGCGAACGTCATGCGCTGGGAGCTTAGGCCGCGCCTTTTTTTGCGGACCGCCGAGTTCCTTTGGCAGGAGGGCCACACCGCTCACGTCACCTATGACGAGGCGGAAGAGGAAGCGCTGACGATCCTGGAGATCTACACCCGGTTCGCCCAAGACTGGATGGCGGTGCCTGTCGTGGCTGGGATCAAGAGCGACGGCGAGAAGTTCGCGGGGGCAGACCACACGTACACGATCGAAGCCATGACCCAAGACTTGCGCGCGATTCAAGCGGGCACTTCTCACCATTTGGGCCAGAACTTCGCGAAGGCGTTCGACGTTATGTTCCAATCCCAAGAAGGCAAGCAGGAGTACGTTTATGCAACCAGTTGGGGAGTTTCCACCCGTTTGGTTGGAACTCTCCTCATGGTGCATTCCGACGATAAGGGGCTCGTTTGCCCGCCTCGGCTCGCCCCTGTGCAGGTGGCGATCGTTCCGATCGGGCGGAAGGACGATTATGTCCGGGTCGTTGAAGCGGCCGACCGGATCGCTCAAACGTTAACGGATACGAATTGGAACGGGCTCCCTGTCCGAGTCAAGGTCGACAAGCGCGAGAAGGAGTCGCCCGGCTTCAAATTCAACGATTGGGAGCTAAAGGGCGCGTGCGTCCGGGTCGAGCTCGGGCCCCGCGACTTGGAGGCCGGCACCTGCATCCTCGTCCGCAGGGACGATGGAGAAAAGCGCACCTTGAGCCTTGAGCAATTGGTGGACGGAATCCATGCCGGGCTCGACGCGATGCAGCACGGTCTCTTTGAGCGCGCCCTCGCCATGCGCGAGGCCAACACCCATCGGGTGGACGCTTGGGATGACTTCACCGAAAGGTTTAGCGGCGAGGGCGGAGGCGGATTTGTCCTCGCCCACTGGGACGGGACGCGCGAGACCGAGCAGAAGATCAACGAGGCGACGAAGGCGACCATCCGCTGCATCCCGCGAACGCCGCTGCGCGCCGATGACGCCGAACCGGGCAGGTGCGTGTTCTCCGGCCAGCCCAGCCAGCAGCGGGTGGTCTTCGCCAAGGCGTACTAAGTCCCGCGAAGGGCTAGGGGTTCATTGGAATCTTGACGCCGTGCCGCTTGGCGAAGGCTTCGGCCTCCGGGTAGCCCGCATCGACGTGGCGCACGACGCCCATGCCGGGGTCGCTCGTCAGCACCCGCTCCAGCCGGAAGGCCGCGTTTTCTGTGCCGTCCGCGACCACGACCATGCCCGCGTGCTGCGAATAGCCGATCCCGACGCCGCCGCCGTTGTGGATGCTCACCCATGATGCCCCGGCGGCCGTGTTCACCATCGCGTTCAAGAGCGGCCAGTCGGCCACCGCGTCGGTTCCGTCCCTCATGGCCTCCGTCTCGCGGTTCGGGGAAGCCACCGAGCCGCAATCCAGGTGGTCGCGGCCGATCACAACCGGCGCCTGGAGCTCGCCCCGCTTGACCAGGTCATTCATCGCCAGGCCGAACTCGGCGCGTTCGCCATAGCCGAGCCAGCAGATGCGGCAAGGCAGCCCTTGGAAGTGGATCTTCTCACTCGCCAGAACCATCCAACGCTTGAGGGTCTCGTTCTCGGGGAAGACCTCGAGCGCGAGGCGGTCGGTGCGTCGGATGTCCTCCGGGTCGCCGCTGAGTGCAGCCCAGCGGAACGGCCCTTTGCCCTCGCAGAAAAGCGGTCTGATGTACTCGGGTACGAAGCCGGGGATGTCGAAGGCGTCGGCCACGCCCGCCTCGACGGCGAAGGCGCGGATGTTGTTGCCGTAGTCGAATGTGACGGCCCCTAGTCGCTTGAGCTCAAGCATTGCGTCCACGTGCAGGCCCATCGTCTCGACTGATCGCTTACGATACTCGGCGGGGTCGGCTTTGCGAAGGGCCAGGGCTTCGGAAAGAGACATCCCGCTCGGCACGTAGCCGTTGATTGGGTCATGGGCGCTGGTCTGGTCGGTGAGCACATCCGGCACGACGCCCCGGCGAGCGAGTTCGGGCAGGACGTCCGCCGCGTTGCCCACGAGCCCGACGCTCAGGTTCGGCCTGGATTCGAGAAGGGCGAGCGCTTCCTCCAGGTCGTCGGTCATCGTGTCGATATAGCCAGTGTCAATGCGCTTCTGGATGCGGGTGGGGTCGACGTCGATGCCGAGGAAGGCTGCGCCGTTCATGGTCGCGGCGAGCGGCTGGGCTCCGCCCATGCCACCCATGCCCGCGCTCACGACCAGTCGTCCCTTGAGCGACCCGCCGAAGTGACGGTCGGCACAGGCGGCGAACGTCTCGAAAGTCCCCTGCACGATGCCCTGCGAGCCGATGTAGATCCAAGAGCCGGCCGTCATCTGGCCGTACATCATCAGTCCTTTCGCCTCGAGCTCGTTGAAGTGCTCCCAGTTCGACCACTTGCCCACCAGGTTCGAGTTCGCGATGAGCACGCGCGGCGCCAGGTCGTGGGTCCGGAAGACGGCGACCGGCTTGCCGCTCTGGACGAGCAGCGTCTCGTCGTCTTCGAGCTCGCGAAGGGTGCGGACGATCGCCTCGAAACACTCCCAGTTCCTCGCTGCCTTCCCGGTGCCACCGTAGACGACGAGGTCGTCGGGCCGCTCGGCCACCTCGGGGTCGAGGTTGTTCATGAGCATGCGCAGCGCGGCCTCCTGCTGCCAGCCCTTGCATGAGATCGTCGTTCCGCGAGGGGCGCGGATCTGTGTCGCGGTGGCCATGACTGGATTTTACGCCGATATCCGGCGAGAACCAGCCGCGACTTACTCTGGCTTTTCGGCCGCGACCAGGTAAGTGCCCTCGGCCATGACCTCTGCGACGACTCGATTGTTCTCGGGGTCTGCCGTCGCGCCAGTGACCTCGACCGCTTCCCCGCCGTCCAGCCGGTAGAGTTTGAGGTCGGTCTCCGCGACGCCTTGCTCTAACTTTGAGGGGTCGTACTTGACCTTCAAGCTGAGGGGCTTCGTCGGCGCCTGGCCCTCGATTTTGAAGTCGATCGCATTGAGGACCAGCAGGGCCGGCAGCTGCGGGATCGAGAGGACGTTGGCGAGGAGAAAAGTGACGGCCTGGGTGAAGGTGCCGTTGAGAATGTCGAACCGCAGTCGTCCGTCCAACCCCTGGACGACGCGAGTCGTGGGGCTGACGAACACTCGTTCAAAAAAGGCGCCGACCGAGCCGCCGCACCCGATGGCCAATGCCAAGGCCAAGACCAGCGGAAAACGATGGTCGGGGCAGCGGGATTTGAACCCACGACCTCTTCCCCCCCAGAGAAGCGCGCTACCAAACTGCGCCATGCCCCGATTCCTATCCATGCTACCCAAGATAGACGCCCCGCTCCATCGCTTCGCGTCACTTTAGTCACGGTGGGACATCTGAAGCGCAAACGAGCTAATCTGATCAGGCTTTCGGGGTAGCGAAGCGATTACCATGGGCGGCGGATGAGAAAGAGCACGGTGGCCGAGTACGAGGCCCGCGTTCGAGAAGCGATTCGGTTCGTCCTGGAGCGGCTCGACCAGCCTCCGAGCCCGGCCGAAGTCGCCGACAAAGCCGGGTTCTCGCGTCACCATTTCGGCCGCGTCTTTTCGGGCGCAGTCGGTGAGTCCATCGCCGAGTTCGTCCGTCGGCTCCGATTGGAACGGGCGGCCCACCGGCTGGAGCACACGGACCAGTCCGTGAGCGAGATCGCGCTGGACGCGGGTTACGACAGCCTGGAAGCCTTCAGCCGCGCCTTTCGGAGCGCCTACCTGATGGCTCCGACGGACTATCGGCGCTCGCCCAGCCGCCATGAGCTCCGGGCCCACAGCCAGGTGCACTGGTGGCCGGACGGCCGCCGCTCCGCCGCCGCGCTCACCATCACCCAGGAGACGACAATGGAAGCGACAATCAAGACAATCGAACCGATGCGCTGCATCGCCTTGCGCCACACCGGCCCCTACCACCTGATCGGGTCGAAGTTCGGCGCGCTCTTCGAGTGGGCGGGGCCTGCGGGAGTGCCCGTGGAGACCGTCCTGGGCGTCTTTCATGACGACCCGGGCAGCGTCCCTGCCGGGGAGCTTCGTTCGGACGCCTGCATTGCCGTTCCGCCCGGCTACACCCTGCCGGATGACACTCCGGTCGGCGTGACTATGCTGGAGATCGCTGGCGGCGACTACGCCGTTGCGACGCACATGGGGTCGTATGAGGGCCTGAGCGACGCTTGGGCGCGGTTCGCGGGGCAAGCGGTGCCCGCGACCGGTCGCGAGCCCGCCCCGTCCGCCAGCTTCGAGGTCTACGTGAACGACTGCACCAAGGTCCCTCTTGAGGAGGTGCGCACCGACCTCTACATGCCGCTTGCGCCGGTTGGCGCCGAAGTCTGAGGAGAACGACGAAAGGCCCCCTCTCCCGGGGAGGGGGGCCAGGTTCGTCGGCTGTCCCGCCCGGGTTATTCGCCCATCCAGTGGACTTTGTCGTCGCCGAGCAGGCACTGGATGTAGTTCAACTGGCCGTCGTGGTACCAAAGGTGGCTGACGGCTACTTGGGCGATGCCGAAGAGCGGCGACTCCATCTGCCAAGGCGGAGTGACCATCTTCTGGAGATCTTGGTCGCTGCATGAATTGAGCGCGGCCGTAAAGGCCTGGGCGGCAGTTCCGAGGCGCTCGACCGTTCCGGCCCGCGTGGCGCAAGCCTCCTTGACCTTGTCCATGTGGCCCATGTAGTCACTTTCAACCTGGCCCTTCATGGCGTTCGTCGTCCATTCCATAAGCGAAATGGCGTCTGCCGAAATCTCGCTCGCCGGGCGGGTGCAGCCGCCGAAGGTCGCAGTCCATTTGTCCTCGGGGATGGCGTTGATGTCGGACGTGTACATCCCGGTCAGGCCTTGCAGCCAGCCGGCCAAATAGGCGCGCGCGTCGATTCCTTGCGAATTCGTGCTCATGGGAGCCGGAGTCTATCCCTGCCGCGGACCCCGCCTTTTCCCGAGGGACCAATGGCTCCGCGCCCCGTTGAAGCCTTATGCGGCGCTCTGCCGTTCTAGTTAGTGATGGCTCGACGGGCGGTGGCGCTTCTTCTCCTGCTGTGGGCGGCTCTCGCCTGCGGACAATATGGTGGCGGTTATCCGTTCCTGATCAAGAGCTTCGACGCAGAAATCTCAATCGGCAAGGATTCCCTCTTGCGCGTGAAGGAGACGATCTCGGTCGAGTTCCAGGAGCCTCGGCGCGGAATTTTTCGCAAGATCCCGTTCCTCTATGAGACCAACACTCCGTTCCGGAGGCAGGTCGCCTTGAGCGATATCCAGGTCAAGGACGAAAGCGGACGACCGCTGACGACTTTAGTGACGAGCGACGGCGCCTATCTCAATATCCGGATCGGTGACGAAGACGTCACGTTTCCTCCGGGGACCAACAAGACTTACGTCATCGCTTACACCGTGACCAACGCGTTTAACTGGTTCGACAAAAGGAAGGACTGGGAGCCGCAAGCCGAGCTTTATTGGAACGTCACTGGCAACGACTGGGACACCGAGATCCAGGAGTCAAGCTTTAAGGTGTCTTTCCCTGAGACCGATAAGGCAAGGGCTAAGGTTCTTACCGGTTACACCGGTTCCTCGGCGCAGAACTATCTACCTTCTCCCGGCTCTTCCCCCGCTGACCCCGAGACCTTCACTTCCATCAAGCTTTCGCAGACCGAGTTCTCCGGACAACGCAAACAACCGCTGATTCCTGGAGAGGGATTGACCATCGTCTTTTCTGTGCCGGACACGGTCGTTCCGCACCCAGACCCTCTTACCCTGGCTAGCTGGTGGATCTGGCCGAACTCGGGGTTTCTGATCCCCGTCTTGATTCTGGCCGTGATGCTCCCAATCTGGTACGCCTTTGGGAAAGATCCCAAGCTTGGCCCGGTTGGAGTCGAGTTTGAACCTCCCGACGGCCTTGGCCCGGCCGAATGCGGCGCTTTGATCGACGAGCGAGTGGACAATCGCGATGTCTCTGCCGCTATCGTGTCCCTCGCCGCTAAAGGGTGCCTGACGCTCTCCGCAGAGAAAAGGTTCCTCTTTGGCACAGATCCCGTAATCAACGTCGTTTCGAAAAAACCGACCCAGCGCCTCACCGCGTTCGAGGACCAGCTCTTGGCAGCGCTCGGCCCAGAAGGATCGGTCGTCACCCGCGCGAAACTCGTGTCAGACGTTGGCGTAAAGATTTCCCGCCTAAAGGAGAAGATTTTCGACGACTTCGTGGGACGTGGCTATTACCATCTCCGTCCAGACATGGCAAAGCTCGCCACGTTTATCGGGGGCGGGGTTTTGCTGGTGTTCCTCTTCATTATTAGCCGCAACATCCTGCACGGACAGGTTTCGCTGGCCTCGAGCGTTATCGGGGGGGCCCTCGGGGCCGGTCTCGTCATAAGCTTTGCCTCGATCATGCCGCGGCGAACTCAGCTCGGCGCTCGCGCGCGGCACCGCGTGGCGGGTTTCTACGAAGCCATGAAGGGGCGGCGTTCCTATCTGGAATGGGTGGCTGAGAAGGAGATCGCCCAGGCGCGCTATGAGGAGTTGCTCCCCTACGCGGTGGCCTTCGGGTTGGTCGATAGGTGGTCGGACACGTTTAAGGAAGTCGTCCAAAGCCCGCCGGTGTGGTGGGTGGGGCCCCGCGACACGACCTTCTCGCCGGTCTATTTTGCGAACTCGTTGGACTCGACGACCAGGGCGATCGGCTCTGCGGCCACGACGGTGCCTCGATCGGAGTCGTCCAGTGGAGGATCCGGATTCGGCGGGGGAGGGGGCGGAGGCTTCAGCGGGGGAGGTTTCGGCGGCGGTGGCGGCGGAAGTTGGTAAAAAAAGGGCGGCGTGTATTTCGATCCCAATAACACGCCGCGCCCTCGCTTGCTTTGCCGGCGTCGCGCCCTCCATGTGAGCGCGATCTCTAGTGGCCAGCCCGGTCTACGCCCCTCGGTGCGCCTGGCCGGGCTTCTATGGCCTATGCCTGTCCACGCTTCCGACGCTCTCGGTGCGCTTTCCGTATCGCGCCGCTCGGCATCCGCGTGTCCCTTCCATCTCCCGATCCGCCCTTATGCGATTCCCCCGGGATCAGGTCAGTTCCCTGTCGCTAAATCCCAGGGCCACACCGGTAGGTAACCGGAACGTTCGGGCCCGTTGCGATTCAACAACTGGAACTTTACACGCTCTTAACGTGAAAATACTAGGGGGCCGCGCAATTTTCTCGCGAAAAGTTTTCCACGAGCCTGGGGGAAGTTCAAGAACGCCGCGAACGCCCGCATTTCCGCGTGCCTCGGGCTATGCTAAAGGCCATGCACGAAGACCTGCAATGGACGAGGGCTAGGTCGTGGCTGGAAGGCGCCCGGCTTGACCAAACCAAGGGGAGCTTGTCCGTGCTCGGCGTCCCGCTCAACCACTCGATCTCCCCGGGCAGGTGCGACTTGGCACCAGACGCGGTCCGCCAGGCGCTTGCCCGCTGGGGAACGTACGACGTGGAGCGCGACCTGGACGTGCGGTCGCTACGTGCGGTGGACCTGGGCGACGTGGGTTTGAACGGGTCGAGCCCCGAAGACGCGGCCGCGCCGATCATGGAGGCGATGATGGGCGCGGTGCCGGGGTTCGAGGCGACGGTGTTGCTCGGCGGCGACAACGGCGTCACGCGGGCGGGCGTCCTTGGCATGGCGCAGGCGCTGAACCTGAAGCTGGAGCAGGTGGGGCTGGTCACGATCGACGCGCACTTGGATATGCGCCACCTGGGAGACGGCCTCCACAACGGCAATCCGGTCCGCGCGCTTCTGGACGACGACCTCCCCGGCCAGAACATCGTGCAGGTGGGCATCGCGGCCTTCACAAACTCCGAGTTCTACGCGCGGTTTGGTTCGAGTTCCGGCGTGAAGCGTGTGACCCTGGAACGCGCGCGGTCTGAAGGATTGGGGACGGCGGTCACGCGCGCCATCTCTTCCCTTCCCATGCACTGCGAGGCCGTCTATGTGGACGTGGACATCGACTGCCTCGACTCTGCGTTCGCTCCGGGTTGCCCAGGGGCGAGGCCCGGCGGCTTCGCGTCATGGGAGCTGTTGGACGCGGTGCGGCGGTGCGGGGTCTCGCACCGGGTGCGCGTTGTGGACATCGTCGAGATCGACCCGGAGCGCGATCCGTCCGGGCTGACGGCGCTTGTTGGGTCAGGGGCGTTGATGTACTTCGCGAGCGGATTGGTGACGCGGCTCTCGTGAGCCTTCTCATCCAGAACATCGGTCGTTTGGCGACCCCCCGGTGTCACGGTTCTTGGGAGGTCGAGGTCACGACCGACGCCGCGATCCTCGTGGAAGGCGAGACCATCGCGTGGGTCGGCAAGGCGAAGGACGCGCCTTCCGGTGCCGACGAAACGCACGATGCGCAAGGGGGCGTCGCGACCCCAGGGTTGGTGGACGCCCACACCCACCTCGGCTTTGGCGGGAGCCGCTACCGGGAACTCGAGCTTCGGGCCAAAGGCGCGAGCTACCAGGAAGTGGCCGCCGCGGGCGGCGGGATCCTCAGTACGGTCCGGGCGACGCGCGAGTTGAGCCCGGCCGACTTGGAAAAGGTCGTCTCGGGGCATCGAGACCGCATGGCCCTGGCCGGCACGACCCTCATCGAGGGGAAGAGCGGGTACGGCTTAAGCGTCGCATCCGAGCTCGGCATCCTAGACGCCTATACGGCGACGAACGGGACCGCCGGCCCTCCGATCGTGCCGACTTATCTGGCCGCCCACGCGGTGCCCCCCGAGTACCGGGAGAGGCGTGAGGCCTACTTCGAGGAGGTCGTCTTGGCGGGGCTGCCGGAAGCCGCGGCACGGGCCCAGTACGCGGACATGTTCGTGGAGAAGGGCTATTTCGAAGCGGAAGAGGCCCGACGCCTGGCCGACGCGGCCAAGACCCATGGGCTCGGGATGCGGCTCCACGTCGACCAGTTCGGCGACCATGGTGGGGCCGCGCTGGCAGCCGAACTCGGCGCGAAGACGGCCGACCATCTGGAGCACACCGGGCCGGACGGCATCGCGGCCTTGGCGAAGGCCGGGGTCGTGCCCGTGCTCCTGCCCCTGAGCGTGCTCGGCCTCGGCCTCGCGAAGTATCCCGACGCGCCTGAAATGATGGCGGCCGGGTTACCCGTGGTGCTCGCCAGCGACTTCAACCCCGGGTCTTCGCCGGGCTACGGCCTGCCGCTCGTGATGGCTCTGGCCGCGCGGTATCTCGGGATGACCCCGCACGAGGCGCTCGTCGCGACGACCGTGAACGCGGCAGCGAGCCTGGGCTCCAGTGACCGTGGGGTGCTAGCCCCCGGGAAGCGTGCGGACATTTGCCTATGGCCCCGCGAAGACGAGCGGGAGCTGGCGTATTGGCTCGACCCCTTGCGACCGACGGGGATCCTGTTAGGCGGACGGCAGTTGGCCGCGACCCTCAATCAGTCCCGGACGTAGAGCACGTGGATGCGGGCCATCTCGTCCCGCTCATCGTCGCCGCTCAGGATCTGCACCGGGCGCGTTCCCTCGTTGTTGCCCATGTGGATGTCGTTGTCCATCTGGAACCGCCCTTGGAGCTTGGCCCCTTGCGGGAACGGGACGGGTTCGGGGAAGCAGTAGGAACCTGTCCAGTACGGCTCCCAGCGGAAGCTCCGGAAGAGGTGCTTCTCTCCTACCGTCACGCCCGCGAACGAGCAGAAGAAGCGGGCTTCTGGGATCACGCCGATCACCCGGCAGGGGGGGAGCTCGCCGACCGGCTCGAGCAAGACGGCGCCCGGCGCCGGGATCGCGAAGCGGTCGTCGCCGACCCGCTCCCATTGCGGCTCCTTGTCGGCCGTGCCGTCCGAGAAGTAGAGAGCGACCTTGAAGCCCGCGTCCTCGTGCCGGCCGCGGGGCAGGTAGAGGGGCTGCACCAGCAGATAGTCCGAGTCCAACTTCATCGAGACGCCGTCCGGCATCTTCCAGGGGTGGTAGCCCGGCGCCCATGTGCCGACCAGCTTCTTGGAGAACCGCTCGATGCTTCCGCCCGTCTCCCATCCGCGGGGATCGAGCTGCTGCGGGGTCAGCCCGTCCTTGGCGATGCCGAAATGGCTGTAGCGCATGGCGAGGGGCTGGTTTGCCCGGAGGTCGATGGCGCGGAGCCGCTTGCCCTTCAGCGCGCCCAGGGGCAGCGCGTACCCTTGCCAATAGGGCCGGCCCTCCAGCTTCGTCTCGACGCCGTTGGCGAACTCTAGGATGGCGTCGGGCTCGCCCATGCGCCACTTGGTGGGGTCAGGGACTTCCAGCTTTTCGATCGGCTCGCCTTCTGGCGCCCCTTCGTTCAACCACTGTTGGACGAGGACGCCTTGTTCGTCCGTGATCGGGCCACCCGCCGAGCAGAATTCGCCGAAGTCGCTTCCGCCATAGCAAGGCGGCATCTGCCGGGTGAGCATCATGCGGCGGACGAGGTCGCCCCTCTTCTTCACCTGGCGGTAGGTCTCCAGGGGGAAGGGGGCGGGCCCGCCACGGGTGTGGCAGGGCGTGCACTTGGTCTGGATGAGCGGTGCGATCGAGCGCGAGAAGGTCACTGGCTCGCCCACGACCGGCCTCGAGGGCCAGGTCAAGCCCAGAAGCAGGGTTCCAGCCGCTGAGACCATAATGAGGAGGCGTCCAAACCGCATCGTTCCTAGCTTACATTGACGCACGGTGACGACACGCCGTTCTTGGGCGTCAGAGCAAAGAGATGCTGTCGACGCTGCTGGCCGCCGCGATCCTGGCCCCCCAAGCCACGATCAAACTCCCTTCGACCCCGGTTACCGACTTCCAGGGGGCGTCCCACAACCTCGTGGACGCCGATTTCAAGGCGACTGTCCTCCTCTTCATCGCCATCGATTGCCCCATCTCGAACCGGTTCACGCCTGAGTACACCCGCATCCAAGGGGCCTACGAGCCGAAGGGCGTCCGCTTCTTCCGGGTGCTGCTGGACGACTCGGTGACCAAGGAGGAGATCGATGCCCACGCGAAGGAGTTCAAGTTGAACTTCCCGGGCTTTATGGATCCTAAGCTGGAACTTGTGAAGAAGCTGGCGATCTCGGTCACGCCGGAGGTGGCCATCATCGGCCCGGACGGCACGATGCTTTACCGCGGCCGTTTGAACGAGACCTATTCCGACCACGGGCGGTTTAAGGAAGGCACGGTCCGCCAGGATGTGCGCGAGGCGCTCGACGAGATCCTCGCGGGCAAGCCCGTCTCGGTGCCCCTCACCCAGGCGATCGGTTGCGGCATCCCGGACATCCAGTGACCCCCCACCAAAGGGCGGGGGAATCAGGTACTACCACGCCAGATGCGTCGGCGGACAAAGATAGTCGCGACCCTGGGGCCGGCGGTCGCCTCACCGGAGAAGGTCGAGCTCTTGATCGAGGCTGGGATGAACGTAGCCCGCCTCAACTGTTCGCACGGTGACTGGGAATCGAAGCGAGAGTTCGTCAAGTGGGTCCGCGAGTGCGACCAGGGGTTCTCACCCGTCGCGATCCTGGTCGACCTCCAGGGGCCGAAGTTCCGCATCGGCCAGATCCAGGACGGCCAGATCGAAGTCGTTGCGGGCGACTCCCTCACGATCGGCCCCGACCCGACCGCGACGATCCAGGCCCCGGAATCGGCGGTCTGGGACGCGATGGCCCCGGGCGACCGGGTCCTGCTCGGGGACGGAGACGTGGAGCTCCGCATCGAGACGGATTTAGGCCACCACTTACAGGCGACCGTCGTCACGAGCGGCACGATCAAGTCGCGCCAAGGCGTGACTCTTGTCGGCAAGTCTTTCGACGCCCCCGCTTTGACCGAGAAAGACCTTGAGGACGTGCGCCAGGCCGTCCATTTCGGCGCGGACTACATCGCCTTGAGCTACGTCCGCAGCGCGGACGACTTGCGCCAGCTGCGCAGGGTGGTGGAGCAGTACAGCGACACGATCCAGATCGTGGCGAAGGTCGAGACGCCGGAGGCGCTGGAGACCATCGGGGACGTCGTGGATGCCTCCGACGCGGTGATGGTGGCGCGCGGCGACCTCGGGTTGCAGATGGACATCGAAGACGTGCCCCTGGCCCAAAAGAAGATCATCGCTTGCTGCAACCGGCTCGGCAAGCCCGTCATCACCGCCACCCAGATGCTGGAGAGCATGCTGGACCACGCACGGCCGACCCGGGCGGAGGTGAGCGACATCGCCAACGCGATCATCGACGGGACCGATGCGGTGATGCTGAGCGGGGAGACGGCCTCCGGCCGCTTCCCGATCGAAGCCGTGCGCACCATGGCCCGGGTGGCCGAGCGGACTGAAGAGGAACTGGGGCACGAGCCGCGGGCGTGGATGGGCGCGGGGCGCCCAATCCCCGATTCTTCGACCGAGGCGGTCGCGCTGGCCGCGGTGACGCTGGCCGACGCGTTGCACGTGCGCGCGATCCTCACCGCAAGCACGACGGGCACGACCTCGCGCCTGGTGAGCAAGCACCGCCCTAAGGCCCCGATCCTCTGCGCCGCGTTCGAAGAATCGACCCAGCGGCAAATGGCGCTGGTCTGGGGTGTTCAATCCATCTTGATGCCGCCGACCACGAACACGGACGAAGCGGTCGCGTTCCTGAGCGAAAGCTTTGTCGCGCGCGGAGTCCTGCAACGGGGCGACACCTATGTCGTCACCTCTGCCTACCCGCCCGGCACGCGCGGCCTGACGAACATGGTGCTGGTCCGGCAGGCGTAGCGCGGGTCTTGCGAGGCCTTGGGGCCCGCCGTATGAACCCGCACGGCAAGGTCGGCCGTCAGAATGAAGAGCAATGTCACGGACGACATGGATCATCATCGCCTTGGCCGTCGGAGCCCTCGCAGGCGCAGTCGCCGGCGCGAAGCCCTGGCAGGAAGCCCGCAAACAGCGCGACTTGCAGCGCCAAGCCGCCGAAGAGACGCGCGCGGCAGAAAAGGACCGCACAGACCTCGCGCGGGAAGCCGCAGCCGTGGACGGCCCGCTCGGCCGAGAGCGGCTGGCCCGAGAAAGGGGCTACCGCCACAAGGACGAGACGCCCGTCGAATCCGTCAAATGACTTTTCTCCTCAGCCTCGCCCTCTTCCAGGACGCCTTGACCCTACGCTACGAGATGCGGGAGGAGGCTGTCCACGGTTACCGCGCGGTCTTCGCCTATGAGACCGAGGACGACGAGGCGATCAGTTTCACGGAAGAATGGCGCCTGACCGTGGGCAAGCCGGGGGACGACGGCCTCTTCCCGCTCGAGGTCGCGGCGAGCGTCACCGAGCATGTGTTCGACGGCGAGACCTACCCCGCCTCCGACGAAGCGGTGCCCATGAAGCTGAGTGAAAGGCGGGACGTGCGCGGCCAAGTCCGCGACCGCTCGCCGCGCCCCACCGAGCCTTTCCTCTTAGCCCGCACGTTGCGCCCGCTCGACCTTGTCTATCTCGCCGCCCCGGTGGAGCTTGGCCAAACCTGGGAGCGGACGGAGGGCGTGGGCGACCTGCCGGCCGCAAAATGGCAGTGGACGCTGACTGCGTTCGATAAGGAAAAGGCCACCGTACACATGGTGTTCGCGGAGACCGACGTCCCGAAACCGGTCACGGCGGAAGGGGACTTTGTAATCTCCCGCGCGAAGGGCTGGCCGCTGGAGGCGAAAGTGACGGTCACCGGCGTCACGATGCCGAGCGACGAGCTCCAAGTCCCGGCAAAGCTGACTTTGACCTTGTCGCGGCTCCCCTAGCGGGGCTATGCTTTCCCCCGCATGATCGCGCAGGCCCTGGCGGCGACTCTGGCGGGGATCGAAGCGGTTCCCGTGACGGTCGAAGTCGACCTGCAGGGCGGCGCGACGAAGTTCATCCTTGTCGGCCTGCCGGACAAAGCCGTGCAAGAAAGCCAGGATCGGGTGAGCACCGCGATCCGCAACAGCGACCTGAGCTTCCCCTTCACGAAGATCGTGTGCAACCTCGCCCCAGGGGACGTGCGCAAGGAGGGCCCATCGCTCGACCTGCCAATAGCGATGGCGATTCTGGCGGCCAGCGGCCAAGTCCCGATGGCGGCCCTTCGCTCGACCGTGTTCATCGGCGAGCTCGGCCTGGACGGCTCGCTCCGCCCGGTCGACGGGGCGGTGAGCGTGGCGCTCATGTGTCGCAACCTCAAGGCGGAGCGGCTCGTGGTGCCCGTTGAGAACGCGGCCGAGTCCGCCATCACGCCGGAGCTGGAGGTCTATGGCGTCCGGAACCTCACCGAGGCCGTCGAACTGCTGAACGGCGCCCTCGATGTCAAGCCCTTCCAGCACGAAGAATCGGCCCGGCCGAAGACGGAATACGAGATCGACTTTGCCGACGTGAAGGGCCAGACCCACGCGATCCGCGCGCTCGAGATCGCCGCGGCCGGGGGCCACAACCTCCTGATGAACGGGCCTCCCGGCTCCGGCAAGACGATGCTCGCCCGCCGGTTGCCCACAATCCTGCCGCCGCTAACGCTGCCGGAAGCGATCGAGGTGACGCGCATCCACAGCGCGTGTGGAATCAAGTCCGGTCGCGAGGGGCTGGTCTGGGAGCGGCCCTTCCGCTCGCCCCACCACACGACCAGCTACGCCGCGCTCGTGGGCGGCGGCAAGAACCCGAAGCCGGGCGAGATCAGCATGGCGCACCTGGGGGTCCTCTTCCTGGACGAGATGCCAGAGTACGACCGGGACGTGCTGGAGGCCCTTAGGCAGCCGCTGGAAGACGGAGTGGTGAGCGTCAGCCGGGTCTCCGCCTCGCTCGACTTCCCCGCGGAGTGCATCCTGATCGGGGCGATGAACCCCTGCCCCTGCGGCTATAAGGGGTATCCGGAGGCGAAGTGCATCGGCGGGGCCTCTTGCGAACGCTACGCGAGCAAGATTAGCGGGCCGCTGATCGACCGCATCGACCTGCACCTGACCGTGCCGAGGCTCCGCCCGGAGGAGCTGATCGGGAAGCCGGGAGGCGAGCCGAGCGAGAAACTCCGCGAGCGCGTCGCCGCCGCGCGCGAACGCCAGAACCAGCGCTTCGGCAAGGCGAAGGTCAACGCAAAGATGACGCCGCGAGAGGTGAAGGCGGCGGTCCACCTGGACCCAGACTGCGCCGAGTTTATGAAGCTCGTGGCGGGGCGCCTAAACCTCTCCGCCCGCGTCTACGACCGGGTGCTGAAAGTCGCGCGGACCATCGCCGACCTCGCGTCGAGCGAGGACGTGCGACGCGAACATCTCTCCGAGGCCGTCCAGTATAGAGGGCAAGACGCCTAGGCCAGCAATGGTATTCTTCTGTCTCCCTATGCGCCGCCGTTTCTTGTCCCTGGCCCTCGGATGCCTGGCGGCGGCGGCGATGGCGGGCGGCCAGCAGGACGCCCGCGCAGAGCGGCGCGTGCTGTTGGTCCCGCTGGACGACCGCCCTGCGACGACTCAGTTCGCGCAGATGATCGGCGAGCTCGCGGGAGTCACGGTCGAGACCCCTCCGGCCGAGTTGCTCGGCCGCTTCACCCAGCCCGGGCGCCCGGAGCAGATCATTGAGTGGCTGGGGCCCCGCATGGCTGGGTACGAGGCGGTCATCCTGAACACGGACATGATCGCCTATGGTGGTCTGATCGCTTCGCGCACCGACCGCACAAGCTATAACCTCGCTATCAAGCGCCTGCGCGACTGGTGGAGGATCCGGAAGACCGCCCCGGGCACGCGGGTCTATGCGTTCAGCACGCTGATGCGGCTTGCGCCGACCGCGACGCGCACCGCCTCGAAGTGGCGGCTCGACCTGGCCCGATACGTCGAATTGCGCGAGGCCCATCGCACGAGCGGCGATAAGAACCTTCTTCAAAGCCTGAAGAACCTTAAGGAGCGGATCCCCGCCGGGGAGATCGAGCGCTACGACGTGATCCGCGACCGCGACCACCGCATCCAGCAAGAGCTGGTGCGCATGACGAACTTCGGGGTGTTCGACTATGCCGTGTTCGGCCAGGACGACGCTCGGCCGACCGGCCCTCACGTCCCCGAGACGGCCCGCCTCAAGGCGATGGCGACCAACCTCGGCGTGCGGGACCGGACGACCTTTGCCGAGGGAATCGACCAGATCGGCAACCTGCTCCTTTCACGGGCGCTGGTCCAGGCGGCGCAATGGTCACCGGTCGTCCGCGTGGTCTATGCGGACGAGGCGGGACGTCAGAAGGTCGCGTTCTACGAGTCGGACACGATCGACAACTCACTGATGGAGCAGATCGCCTCCTCGGGGGCGCGGGTGGCCCGGCAGGGCGAGAGCTTCGACTATTCCCTCTACGTGAACACGCCCGACCCGCGCGAGTTCGCGCTGGACGCGTTCCTCGGCTCGCTGAAGAGCGAGGTGGACCAAGGGATGCCTGTGGCTGTCGCGGACGTGAACTTGGGCTCAAGCGGGACCGGCGACGAGCGCGTGTTCCGCGCATTGACCGACGAGGGCCGCTCCTCGCGCGTTCTCGCCTATGCAGGCTGGAACACGGCCGGCAACACGATGGGGACCACGATCCCCGCCGCGAACGTCTATCTACTTGCTCGCAAGCTCGGCGTGGACCCCGTGCGGCGCGAGGTCGCCCTGCGCGCCTTCATCCTCCACCGTTTGGTGAACGACTTCGAGTACCACAAGTACGTCCGTCCCCTCGCGTACAAAATGCTGGATTCGACTCCTGGCGCTAACCGGGAGGAGACCTATGGGAGCGCGTTCGACCAAGTGGATGAAATGGTTCGGGAAGACCTCGGCTCACGGCTCCAGCAACGCTTCAAGGAACAGCTACAGGGCACGAGGTTCTTCGCCGGAAACCGGCAGTACGAGGTCGAGCGGCTGACCGACGTTCAGATCAAGCTCCCCTGGCCGCGGGCTTACGAAGTAAAGCTCGATTTCAAGATCGAAGTGGCGCAGACGAAGGGTACGCCCACCAGTGGCTGACCAAAAGGTGGAGCCATGATCGCCCGTCTCACTGGAACCGTCGTCGAGATTTCAACCGAAGGGTTGGTCGTCGACTGTGCCGGGGTTGGCTATGCCGTTTCGGCCCCCTTGTCGCTCTCAGCGGCGGTCGCGGTCGGGGAACCGCTGACGCTCGTCGTTCGGCAGATCTTCCGCGAGGACGACGTGACCCTCTACGGCTTCGCCAACGCGGACCAACGGCAGCTCTTCGACTTCCTCCGCGATGTAAAGGGGTGCGGGCCAAAAATTAGTCTCGCCGTCTTGAGCACCCTCGGCGAGACGAGCGCGGCCCGCGCGATCGCCGAAGGCGACACCAGGACGCTGACCCAGGTCCCGGGAGTCGGGCCCCGGCTCGCCGAACGGATCGCGTTGGAACTCAAGACTAAGGTCTCCGACCTCAGCCTCTCAAGCCGGGCGGTGCCCGCCACCGCGGTCGTCACCGAGCGAAACGGAACTGGGGACGAGATCGTCGACGCCCTCATGACGCTCGGCTATAAGCGCCAGGAAGCCGAAGCGGCCGCCGCCCAAGCCCGCGAGGAGCACGAAGACGAGACCCAGCAGCTTCGCGCCGCGCTGAGGAGTTTGCGCCGGTGAGCCGAACCCCCGAACTCGATCCCGGCGAACAGCTGGAAGAGCTCGGCGTCGAGCAGTCGCTCCGACCCCGCCGCCTGGCCGAATTCATCGGACAGGAAGCGATCAAGCGCAACCTTGGGGTCTTCCTCCTGGCGGCCCGCCAGCGGCAGGAGCCGGTCGACCATGTGTTGCTCTATGGGCCGCCGGGTCTCGGCAAGACGACCTTGGCCCACATTGTGGCGACCGAGATGGAAGCCACGTTCCACGTCACGAGCGGCCCCGCGATCGAGCGACCCGGCGACCTCGTCGGCATCCTTACCAACTTGGATCCCGGGGCGGTCCTCTTTATCGACGAGATCCACCGTCTGGCGCGGCCGGTCGAGGAGATCCTCTATCCCGCCATGGAGGACCGCAAGGTCGACGTGATGATCGGCAAAGGGCCGGCGGCCCGTTCCATCCGGCTCGACGTTCCGCCCTTCACGGTGGTCGGGGCCACGACTCGGCAAGGGCTGCTGACCGGGCCGCTTCGCGACCGGTTCGGGATCGTCCTCCAGTTCCCCTTCTATGACCAGGCGGCGCTACTGGAGATCGTGACGCGGTCCTGCGGCATCCTCGGCGTTTCGGCTAATCCGGGTGGCGCAGAAGAGATCGCACGGCGTTCGCGAGGCACGCCCCGCATCGCGAACCGCCTCCTTCGCCGCGTGCGCGACTTCGCCCAAGTGGACGGCCAAGACGTGATCACGCGGGGGGTCGCGGACGCAGCGCTCACCGCGCTCGACGTGGACCATCGCGGGCTGGACCGCCTCGACCGGGACTTACTGCGGGCGATCATCGAGAAATACCAGGGAGGACCGGTCGGACTGGAAACCCTTGCCGCGACCACCGGCGAAGACTCAGGGACGATCGAGGACGTGTGCGAGCCCTACCTGATGCAACAGGGCTTCTTGCAGCGGACGCCGCGCGGGCGGTGCGTCACGGCCGCCGCCTACGAGCACCTGGGCATGAAGGCACCGGCAAGGCCCGCGAGCCTCTTCTCCGAACCGGGGAACGCGGAGTGAGCGACCGCCGCGCAGTGGTGCTCGTGCTGGATGGTTGCGGGGCGGGGGCTGCGCCCGACGCGCCGGACTTCGGCGACCCGCTCGACTCCGCGACCGTCCGCCACGTCTGGGAGGCGGTCGGGGGCTTCTCCGCCCCAAACCTGGGACGGTCCGGCTTCTTAGCGGCCTGCGGCATTGGCACGCCAAACGGGCGGTTTGCCCGCCTGCGGCCTCTCGGGATGGGCAAGGACTCCGTCACCGGGCATTGGGAGATGATGGGCGCGGTGGTCGAGAGGCCCTTCCCCACCTACCCCGAGGGCTTCCCCATTTCGCTCATCAAGCAGTTTGAGCGGGAAATCGGGACGCAGACGCTGGGAAACCGCGCGGCGAGCGGCACCCAGATCATTGCGGAACTCGGCGAGCTCCACCAGGAAACGGGCTTCCCGATCGTTTATACAAGTGCTGACAGCGTTTTCCAGATCGCGTGCCACGAGGAGACCGTCCCGGTTGAAGAGCTCTACGGAATGTGCCGCGTGGCGCGAAGACTTTGCTCCGGGCAGAACAACGTCCAGCGCGTGATCGCCCGCCCCTTTTCAGGCTCGCCGGGCGCGTACGTCCGAACCGAGCGCCGCAAGGACTTCTCACTCGAGGCGCCGCCGAACCTGGTCGATCGGATCGGCGACGTTTACGGGGTGGGGGTGGTCGCCGAGCTCTTCGGCGGGCGGGGCTTTAGGGAGACGAGGCGTTCCCAGAGCAACGCGGAGCACTGGCTGGCCCTGGATCAAGCGCTGACCAGCGACGCCCGGTTCGTCTTCGCAAATTTCGAAGACTTCGACATGCTCTACGGGCATCGGAACGACCCAGCCGGGTTCGCGAAGTGTCTGGAATCTTTCGACCACGAACTGGGCCTCAGGCTATCCCGGTTGGGCCCGGAGACGTTGCTGGCCCTCACCGCCGACCACGGGAACGACCCGACGGACACCTCGACCGACCACACACGAGAATACGCGCCGTTAGCGCTGGTCCAAGGAGGCCCTGAGGCGGACTTAGGCGAGTTCGCGGGCTACACCGCGGTGGGAGCGACCGTAGCCAGCCACCTAGGGGTGGACTGGCCGATCGGGAAGTCGTTGCTCGGTTGAACCCGAGGCTAGTCGCGGAAGCCGGGGAGCCGGCGACCCTTATAGTAGCCGTCCGGCGACGCGCAGTGGTTCTTGGAGAAGGCCTCGCCGCCCACGTTCTTGGTCGGCGTGACTTCAGGCAAGTCCGTCGTATAGTGGGTGCGGCGCTTGGCCGTCCGCTGGTGGCTAAACTTTCGTTTCGGATTCGGCATTACTTCTTCTCTCGGTGCAGGGTCACTTTGCGGAGATTGCTGTTGAACTTTTGTAGCTCGAGCTTGTCCGGAGTGTTCTGCTTGTTCTTCGTCGTCGTCACGTAATGCTTACCGTCTTCGGTGCAAACGAGCCGGATGATCTCGCGCTTTTCGCCTTTCTTCTTTGCCATTGGTCAAACGCTCCGGCCCTGGATGGGCTCGACGAACTTTGATTATGGCCCCATTGACGAGCCCGTGCTCAGTTCACCGACAAAAACCAGGACTCTAGGGCCACGGCCATGCCCGGTATTCAGGGCGGGCTATCTCCCAAAATGCGGTGTGGGCCCGGCTGGCGGAATGGTAGACGCAGCGGACTTAAAATCCGTTGGCCGCAAGGCCGTGTGGGTTCGAGTCCCACGCTGGGCACCACTTTCAGGCTAGGCGGCGGGCGCGTCGGCGGATTCCGCGGGCAAGTCGCCGAAGTGGGTCACGCGGTTCCTGCCCCCGTGCTTAGAGGCGTAAAGCGCCTTGTCCGCCTGGTTGTAGATCTCGTCTGCGGTGGCCTTGCCATCGACCGTAGTCGCGACCCCAAAGCTCGCCGTGAACGGCGTGCAGCACAGCTCCGCCCCCTCGATCGCAGCCCGCAACCGGTTTGCCACGTTCACGGCAGCTGGAGCCGGGATATGGGGTAGCACCACGCCGAACTCTTCGCCGCCCATTCGGCCGACGTAGTCGATGTCGCGCACCCTCTCCTTCATCAGGACGCCCATCCCCTTCAGGGCCTGGTCGCCCGTTTGGTGGCCGAAGGTGTCGTTTAGCCGCTTGAAATGGTCGATGTCCAGCAGGATGAAGGAGACCGGTTCGCCGGCGAAGCCCGCTTCGGCGAGCGACCGCTCGAGCCGGTTGACGAGAGCACGCCGGTTGAGGACCCCGGTGAGGCCGTCCGTATGGGCGAGCTTCTCCTCGCGGAGGTACATCTCCTGGTACTGCATGGCCCTGACCACCAGCTCGGACTGGAGATCGGTCAAGTCCGGCCCTTCTAGGGGCGGACGGGCCGCTTTCTCAGCGCCGGACGTGGGCAGGATCCAGACCAGGACCTGCACCGGGTCGCCCGGGATCGTGAGCACGAGGGACTCGTAGCGCACGCTCGAGCCTAGGGGGTCGGCGATGGTCGCCCCGATGGGCTTGCCACACTCTTCCGAGGCCAGGCTCTGCCAGTCCTTGAATCCCAGGGCCAGGCAGATCGCCTGGCGGAAAGCGGGCCACATGGCCGCGCCCATCTCTTCCGCCTGCTGGTTTTGGTAGCAAGGCTCCCCGAGCGAGTCCACGACCCAAAGGCGACTGGGGCTGGCGGCGCAAATCCACGCAAGGATCTCGATCGGGAGCCCCATTGCTGACTGTTGAGCCTTGTGGAAGTTCGACATAGCCAGTCCTATCGAGCAATCCCGATCCAGGTCAAGCACCATCTAATGATTTCGGCTGATTCTGCCCCCGCGTTCAGGATCCGGCGACGGATTTCCGGTCAACCTTATTGTCCAGGCGCGGTAAAGATCCGGAGCTCTTCCTTGGGTACGGGGCGGGCGTACTTGAGGGCGGGAGTTTCGATCGCTTTCAGCACCGGTGTTTGAGCGATCGTTATAGCAAAAATCCCGACAACGCAGACAAGGGTGGCCAGGTTAGTCCCCGCGCTTGGGCGGGCCGAGCGGGCCGGCAGAGCCCCTTCGGGGCTGACGAAGGCGGCCTGGATCATGCCGAGGTAGTAGTAAGCACTGATCGCCGAGTTAACGGCGAGGAGGATGGCCAGGGTCGGCAAGCCTGCCGTGAGGGCGTCCTGGAAGATCAAAAGCTTGCCGAAGAAGCCGACGGTAGGCGGCACCCCGATAAGGCTGGCCGAGAAGACGATGAAGCAGCCGGTCGCGAAGGGGGCGCGGTGCCAGAGCCCGCGAAGGTCGGCGAACCTCGTACCCTCGGACCCATTTTTAGCGGTGAGCGAGACGACGGCGAAGGCGCCCAGGGTCATGAGGCTATAGGCGCCCAGGAAGAAAATGGTCGTCGTAAGCGGGATTCGGTCCGGCATCTTGAGGTGCGCCAGGAGCGCGACCAGGATATAGCCAGCGTTCGCAATGCTCGAATAACCAAGGGTCCGCTTGACGTCCCTCTGGATGAGGGCGATGAGGTTGCCCAGGGTCATCGAGAGGATCGCGATCCAGTACAGCATCGGGAACCAGTACTGCTGGAAGACGCTGGTCGCGTCGAGAACCCGGACCAAGGCTCCGAAGGCCGCCACCTTGACGACCGCGGCCATCAGCGCGGTGACGTTCGTGGGCGCTCCCTGGTAGACGTCCGGGGTCCACTGGTGGAAGGGCACGAGGCCTGCCTTGAACGCGAGCCCGATCAAGAGCATCGAGACGCCGAAGGCGGCCAAGGCATTGTAGGATTCGAGGTCGGCCGCAGCCGCTGCGGTCGCCGCGCTCAGGTCTAGTGTGCCGCTGGGGCCATAGAGGAAGGCGATGCCCATCAGGAGGAACGCGCTCGCGAACGCTCCCAGGAGAAAGTACTTAAGGGCGCTTTCTTCCGAGCGTGCTTCCGCGCGGCTCATCCCTGCAAGGCAGTAGAGCGCGATGCTGAGGACTTCCAGGCCGAGGAAGAGCATCAGCATGTTGGTCGTGGTGACCATGATCATCGCGCCGCTGCAAGCCCAAAGGGCAAGGGGATAGAACTCGCCGAACGCGATCCGTTTTTCCCGCAGGTAGGGCTCGCTGAAAAGGAACGCGACGAAGCACGCGCCGACGATCAAGATCTGCAGGACCAGTCCGAAGTGGTCTCGATAGACCATGTCGCCGAAGCTCTTGCCGGCGGGCATGCCGAACTGCATGCAGGCGGCTGCGATCGCCCCCGTCAGACCGAGCAGGCTCAGACCGACGATCACGTTGTTGTTGTGCTTCGGGCGGAACATCTCGACGATGAGCACAACGATGCCGGTCAGCATCACGAGGCTCACGGGTGCGATCGCCCAAAGATCGACGACTGGGATGGGGCCTTCCGCCATACGCCGTTGCGAATCATGGCAGGTCGGTGCCCTCTCCCGCAGGCACCCGCAAGAAGGACCAGTGAATCAGGGAAGGGCGACGAGCAGTGTGTCAGCCTCGGGGGCGTTCGCTGCCAAAGGACCAGGGCGGATCGCCCGGACTTCGGCGACGGGGACCGGCGCGAGCCATGCGAACGTCGCACCGGGAAGGTCCGCGCAGAAGTCTAGGTAAGGCTCGAGCAAGTCCGCGACCAGGACGACCACTTCGGCCCCGTCCCAGGCGGCGAGCACGCCCCGGTCTTCTTCCAAGAAGTGGCCACCATATTGCATCGGAGTGGTGTGTGCCGGGCTTGCGCCCAGGATCCGGTAGACGATCCCGTCCGCGCCGGCCTCGAGGGCCGACCTGCCTTCCCCCCCAGAAGCCAAGGCGAGTTTGCTGACCGTCTCGTGCGTCTCCTCGGGTTTCTCCAGGACTTCGCGCAATCTCCCGCTCGCGACAAGGCGGGCGGAGGGCGAATTCACAAGGGCGAGGACGCGCCTCCCGCGCCGCTCGATCCCGGCCAGCAAGGCGGAGGGAACCGCGACCGCGTCCGCTTTCGGGTCGTCAAACAAGCTGAGGGTGGGACGCATCACGGAAGTATGGGCCCTATCGACCGGTGTAGAAGATGGCCGTAAGGAAATAGTTGGCGACGTAGATGAGGACCATCGTGATCACCACGGTGTTCGTCGTGGCTCGCCCGACCCCGACCGCACCCTCCTTTGTCCGAAGGCCTTGTTGGCATGCGACCACGGAGACGATCAGCCCGAAGGCCACTGTCTTCACCATCCCCTTGACGAAGTCCGCCGGTTCGACGAATTGCCGGATCGATTGCCAGAACGCCCCGTCCGGAACGCCTGCGACGAAGACAGAGACCGAGTAGCCCCCCAGGACGCCGCCATAGACCCCGACGAGGGCCAGGATCGGCAGCATCGTCACCGAGGCGATGATGCGGGGCAGGACGAGGTAGTTCGTGGGATGGACGTTGAGTGACTTGAGCGCGTCCACCTGTTCGCTCACCGCCATCGTGCCGATCTGCGCCGCCATCGCCGACCCCGCCCGCGCCGCGACCATGATGCCGGTGAGGACGGGCGCGATCTCGCGGGTCACCGCCAAGCCGATGGCCGCTCCGGCCAGGTTCGCGGCGCCATAGCGGACCAGAAGTTCCGCGCTGTAGAGGCTGAGCACCGCCCCAGAGGCGAACGTGGTGAGGACGACGATCGGCACGCTCGCCACCCCGATGAATGCCATCTGGTTCAACGTTTCCTGGACCTCGCGGGGCTTTTTCCAGACGCGCCGGAACGCGTCGCCCAGGAGTAGGGTGCACTCGCCGACGAACGTCAGCACGGCGAGCACCGCCGCGACGGGCGAGTTCCAACTCGGGGGCGCGGGATTGCCGACGGCGCGCGGGCTGGTTGCCATGCTTGGGCGAGAGTGTAGCCGACCCTGCTGGGGCGCTGAGCCCCGCCCACATCGCTTTGGGGCCTATAATCGTCAGCCGTGAGGCAGGGGCAAGAGGAGATCCGCCGCTGGGCGGTACCGCTCGCGATTCTCATCGTGACGGCGATAGCTTTTTGGGCGGTTCCGTACGCATGGCGCGACCGGCCGGTCGAGGTCACGTTTGAGGGAGACCCCCGATGAAAGTGGGCATCATCGGCTTCTTGGGGGCGGGAAAGAGCACGCTATACCGCGCCGCCTCGCAGGGCCAGGCAAAAGGCAGCGTGACGGCCGTTCCGGTTCCTGACCCCCGCTTCGATGCGATCGTCAAGCAGGTCCAGCCGAAGAAGCAGACCCCGGCCACGGTGATCTTCGAGGACGAGATCGACGACTTGGCGGGGACCGGCAAGATGTTCAGCCAGCGCTGCCTGGACCAAGCGCGCAAGGCGGACCTTTTGCTGCACGTCGTCCGCGCGTTCGAGAGCCCGATGGTGCCCTTCCACGCCGAGATCGACCCCTTGCGGGACCAGGAGGCGGTGGAGGTCGAAATGGTCCTCACCGACCTGCAGATCATCGAGAACCGGCTTGAGAGGCTCGCAAAATCCATGAACGTCCGGACTGCGGGCCATCCCGACGCGGCGGAAAAAGCGGTCTTCGACCGCATCAAGGGTCCGCTCGAAGAGGGCACGCCCATCAAGCGCATGGACCTGGAGGAAGAGGACGAGAAGGTCCTTCGCAACTACCAGTTCCTCAGCGCGAAGGAGACGGTCGTGGTGTTCAACGTGGGCGAAGACAACGCGTCGGACCCCCCGGCCGAGATCGCCCAACGGATCGAACAGATGAAAGCGAAGGGCAACCAGGCGTTCGCGGCGTGCGCGACCCTGGAGGAAGAGATCGCTTCGCTCGACCCTGCGGACCAGCCCGAGTTCCTGCAGTCCATGGGTTTGGTGGAACCGGCCAGCCACAGGCTCGTCCGGGCGATCTACGACGCTCTGGGCCTGGTGACCTTCTTCACGGCAGGCGAGAACGACACGCGCGCGTGGCCGCTCCGGCGCGGCTCCAGTGCGCTTAAGGCCGCCGCCACGATCCACAACGACATCGCGAAGGGCTTTATCCGCGCAGAGGTGGTCTCCTATGCCGACTACTCCGAGGCAGGCAGCCTCGACGCGGCCTACAAGTCGAACAAGATGCGGCTCGAAGGAAAGGAATATGTCGTGCAGGACGGCGACCTCCTGCACATCAGGAACAAGAGCTAGACGCCGGGCTCTTGCTGGGCGAGCCACTGGTCGCGCGTCAGGCACAACAAGACTTCGTCCCGATAAGCCCCGCGCTTCCAGAACTTCTTGGGCCACCGGCCGCACTCGACGAATCCGGCCTTTTCGCTCATCCGTCGGCTCGCCTCGTTCCCTTCCAGGTAGGCCGTCATGATCATCCGCAGGCCGAGGACCTCGAAAATGTAGCGGGCGCGGGTGCGAACCTGGTCGCTGCCATAGCCCTGGCCCCAGAGCTCCTTCTTGCCGATCAGGCTTCCCGTAAAGCAGGTCCCGTGACGGTAGTCGATGCGGTGGATGCCACTTGTGCCCAGGTGCTCGCCGGCCAGGGTCTCAATCGCAAGCACGACCTCGTCAGTGCGGCCTTTAGAAGCCTCCTCAAACCATTCGCGCTCGGCGATCCGGGTCATCGGGAAGTCGCCCACAAGCAACCACTGCGTGATCTCGGGATCGTTCATCCAGGCGACACAGTTCTCGAAGTGGCGGTCCATGTCGAGGGGGACGAGCCGCACCCTGTCGCCTTGCCAGCCGACAACCATCTTGGAAGTCTATACGTTCGCCGGCAACCCTATCTGGGCAATAAAAAAGGCCCGTATGGACGGAGAGGACAGATCCATGCGGGCCAGGTCTCGTTTGCGGTTTCGTCGTTCCAAGTGTCCAGGGAGTCAAGCGCTCGGTCTGGCCCAGGAATCTCTTCTACCACCTAGTTTCGGCACCTGCGTGCGATTCTGGAGGTCGTCTGAGCCGCAAGCGGATCCCTTTGGTTTCAAGGAGGCTGGCAAAAAAAGAGGCCGGGCTTGATCGCTCAAGGCCCGGCGCCATTCTCGCTTGTTCTCTTTCTTGCTTTGCCTGGCTTCCGGGACGTATCGGTCGCTCTCGCCTTCGTCCGCGTCCCTTTTCTTGAAGGAGGATCACTCAGACTAACTAAGGAGGGGAGCAGAACGTTCCCAAGTTCAGGACCCTATTGCGGCCCCATGAGTTTTCTGGCAACTTTGGCGGTGTCCTCAAAGCAGTTCTCGGCCCCAAGGAGCCCATTGATCTCGGCGAACGCATGGAGTTGCGCCTCTCGGAGCGACCCGGAAGCCAAGAGCCCGGCCAAATGGCCCTCGATCCCTTCGGGCGAGGCCTCGTCCTGGAGCAGTTCCGGGACCGCCTTCCGGTCGAGGATGATGTTCGGCAGGCTGAAGAAGTCGAACTTAGGCCGTCGAATGCGGTACTCGAACTGCATCAGCCTGGACCCTCGGTAAACGACGACCATCGGCAGGTTGGAAAGGGCCGCCTCCAGGGTGGCGGTGCCGCTGCAGACCACGCCGGCGCGAGCCCCCTTCAGCACCGCATAAGTGTCGCGGCTCAGGGTCACTTCCCCGCCGCCCAGGGCCCTCCATTGAACGAGGAAGCTACTCTCCCGGACATTGGGGGCAAGCGCCACGTTAGCGGGTAAACCGAGGCGGTTGATCGCTGGGATGATCGCCTCCAAATTGTGCTGGATTTCGTGGGTCCGGCTCCCGGGTAAGACCGCGATTCCTTCGCGAAACGGCGGTTCTGGAGTCCGCGCGACCATTTCCTTTAGCGGATGGCCGAAGAAATAGGCGTCTACGCCTTTATCTCTCAGAATCTGTGCACTCCACGGAAAGGGCGTGACCACTGCGTCTGTGATTTGCGGGAGGTCCGCACCTTGGTCGCTCCGTCTCCAGGAGCCGGGCGGAATAAAGTAAAGGACTTTCCAGCCTCGGCTCTTCGCCCTCTTCGCCAAACGGACATTGACGTAGCCAAAATCGATCGGGATAAAGAGGCCGGGGTCGGCGTCAAGGTCGCTCCGAGCCCGCGCATAGCTTCGATAGACCTTGGGCACCACCTTTAGCGATTCCAGAATTCCGACCGCGCCCCAGGTCGAGGAGTCCGCCAGGAGCCTTGCCCCCGCTTCTTGCAGCCTTCGGCCGCCGATCGCGACGACGCTTCCCCGCTCTGGCGAAAGGGCGCGGACGATCTCGGCCCCGTAAGCGTCGCCGCTCGCCTCGCCCGCACTGATGAAAAGGCGCACGTTATTGGGATTGGGCGGGTTTTCGCCAATAAGCAGTGGGCCGGAAACTGCCATCGTAAAGAGTGGCAAATATCGGTGCCTTCTCGGGCCTCCAAACTAACATTCCGTAGCTGGAATACCGAAATCCGCTATCGGGCGTCAATTCCAAGGTCGCGCCGGTCGAAAGGTTGACTAAATTGACCTTGTCCGCGTTCCGATAGGCGAGATAGTGTGGGTCGTAGAAACCCATGACCGTTCCACTGATCTCTGCCGAAGTGTGGTAGGAGTTCGCCTCGTTAACCGAGCCAAATCCGACCAAGAAGGTTTTGTGCCCCGTCGCGACAATGCCAAAAACCTTTGTGCCGTCTGCCGAGGGTAGGGCGCGAGAAACGAAGGCGCTCAACGGGGTCCAGGGCCCGTTGCCGTCCGGCGCGATCTCCGCGCACCCGAGTTTCCCGTCGCGGTTTGTCGGGACGACGAGCCGTCCGAAGCGCGAACCGACGACGTCGTCCACGACGCCCCGCCCCGTGGTGAAGCCCGGCAGCTTGCCGACCAGCGTCGCCGTGGGCGCGGCCGAACCCGACGACTCGACCCTTAGCAACGTCTCCAGCCAAGTCTTCCCGTCCTTGCCGGCCCATCGCGCCACAAGATAGAGGTCGTCGCCCATGAGCTCGTACCCAGAAAGCCCCGTGACTTCCAACCGCCGCTCGCCCGCTTTCACCTTCGCCATGAGCTCGGAATTGGACGAGCGGGAGGAAATCTTTCCGCTCACGGGCACTTCCTTTAGCGTCGTCGATCGAGTGCCCCCGGGCCCGGTCAACTTGAGACCCTGCTTGGAGAAAGAGACCGTGACCTGCCCGTTCTTGAGGGTCACCGAGTCCGTAGACCGGCCGGCCACAAGCGGGTCGGGCTCCACCGCGAGCGGCACCAGCACGCGACCCGCTGAACCGGATACGATGAATTTTCCGTCGCTAAAAGAGACGGTCGCACTGGCCGATTGGCCAATCGCGAGCAGAGCCAGGGAACTTAACATTTGGTCATTAGGACGATGGATTGCCGAGATTGTCCCCGATTCGACGCCGAGAAACGCACCTGCCTAGATTCCAAGGTGAACCCGGGCCGTTGGGACCAGGCGGTCGACGTCGCGAACCTCATGGGCATCCGCAGCATCTGCATGTTTAACGTCCACCGGGAGCGACTGGTCTCCGGCCGGTTCGGCCTGCTAAATCTTACCGCTCGCCCCGACCTTAGGTGATCCGCCGCGTGGCCCCATAATAGGCCGATGGCGGACACAGGGCTCTTCGCGCTATACAAGTTGCACCAGGTGGACGCCGCGCTCTTCGAGGTGCGTCAGCGTGCGGCGAACCTTGACGTCGGCAAAGAGGAGGCCGAGCAGATGCGGGCCCTTCAGCAGGAGGGGGCCTCTGTCATTGACGAGGCCAAGAGGCTGCACACCGAACAGCTAGACCTGGAACTGCAACAAAAGAGCTTATCGGACAAGGTCGCCCGCTTGAACAAAGACCTCTTTGGCGGAAGTGTCGTCAGTTCGAAAGAGGCAGAGGCTATTGAAAAAGAGATTGAGTCGGTCAAGAAACATATCTCCGATATAGACGACCGCCTCCTCGAACTTTACGAGAAGATCCCGATTGCCCAGGAAGCGGCCAAGGAGTATACGGATCGCATTGATGCGATTCGGATCGAGGCTATGGGGAAGCAGACCACCGCGAAGGCACGCCACGAGGAGTTTCAAGCCCAGTATAAGTCGATCGTCGCCAAACGTGCGAAATTGGCGAAAGCTGTGCCACCAGACCTCCTTTTCAGCTATGAAAGGTTGCGGGACAAACTCGGAACTGGCATGAGCACTATCACTCTGCTAAAGGAATGTGCGGCGTGCGGAATGCATGTCCCAGAACGCGCGTTGGAAATGGTCGCCTTGGATCGTGTGGTGCATTGCGAACAATGCAAGCGGATCCTCTTCCAGCTTCAGCAAACATGAGATACTTTGCCCTCCTCCTTTCTGCCCTGTTGATCTTGCTCTCCGGGTGTGCAAAGTTTCCGAGTAACGGCTCGTCCTCCTTCACAAAGCGGCTCGTTTTTCGAATGGCCGTCGACGGCAAGATTCGCACAGGAGCAACGGGAGGTCTCCCATACATCTATATCATTCCCTTGCGTCTTTCGGAGGTCGCCAATCCCACCGACGACGGCCCTATTCCGATCGTGATCCCTGGTGGTAACGGCTTCGTCACGGGCAACGCCACGCACTACATCCTCTTTAACCCCCTTAACTCGCCGCCCTATACGATTTATCAATTCGCCGACGCAACCTTGGAAACCTCCTTCCCAATCGGGGTTCCGATCAATTATCTTCCAGGAGGCGTCGATAGCGACACGATCGGCTTCGAGATCGACCTTAGCCAATTAGTTGGCGCGGCAAACGTAGACTCCATCAATAGTATTCAGGCGAACTTCCTGACGATGAACAATCGGAACGTGACCGGCGGGGGACGCATTTGGGACGCCCTTGGTGACAGCCGAAACCTCACGGAGATCAATAGTTATGTGACGTTCCGTCTCGATCAAAGTCGTACGCTGACCAATGACAATACAGGACGCATAGAACCAGTGGGCGACTGTCCGGATCCTGACCTGGACATCCGAGATTGGTCTATCGACGTTCGGCTGAACAACTAACTGCAGTGCCCCGCGTTTCCGTCCTCGTCACTTGCTACAACCACATTCGTTATGTTGGCGAGTGCCTTGACTCGATATATGCGCAAGACTATACAGATTTCGAGGTTATCGCCTTGGACGATGGGTCGCAAGACGGAACCCGGGAGTTTTTGCAGTCTGACACGCGTCCAAAGACACTTGTCTTCAATGAGACGAACTTAGGGACTTACGGAACTCTCAATGCCGGGCTTGAGCGCGCGACCGGCGAGTTCATCGCCATCATGAACGACGACGACCGGTGGGGGCCAGAAAAGTTAAGGAAGCAAGTCGCGCTTATGGACGCGCACGCTAAGGTCGGCTTGGTGCACACGAACGGTCGTTTCATCGACGGCGCGGGCAAGGTGACGGAGGGTTCGCCGTTAGGCTTCGAGTTTCCACGGACGGAAACGGGCGACGTGCTGCTCGCACTGGCTTATGCCAACAAAATCATCGCCAGCGCGGCCCTGGTGCGACGCCAATGTTTTGAGGAGCTGGGTGGCTTCAACACCGCGTACTTTGGGTCAGGCGACTGGGAAATGTGGATCAGGATTTCCGAGAAGTATGAGGTCGGCTATATCGATGAATTCCTGACCGACTACCGCGTCCATGGAGAAAACGCGAGCCACAAGCTTGAGCGAATTTGGCGCGATGATGAAACTCTCAGGTCATGGCTGGCACCTCGGATGGAATCTTATAAACACCGCTTTTCCCAAGATGCGCTAAACCATGCCATAGCGCACAATTGGGCCTGCTTGGGAACAGTCAAAACACTAAACGGAAAAGCGGCCGAGGGTAGAGCCGCTTATGCAGAATCCTTACGGATAAATCCGAGCCGCTGGCAAAGCCGTCTTCGCTATCTCGCGACTTTCCTGCCTACCTCACTTTTTAGACGCCTTCTTTGAAGGGGTCGAGCCCTTTCGCATCTCGCGCGTTCCCGCACGAGACTGCGGGGCCGCGACCTGTCGAGGCTGAGAGAGGTCGGCGGCTACAAGAAAATCTTCTCGATAAGAACTTGCGCGGATGAGGTCGTACTCAACACTAGGCAAACCGCTTAGGTCAGTGATCCCATAGGCGTCCACAAGACGTTGCAGTGTCCGGGCCACCTCCCTCAAGTTGCCAACGTTAACTTTACGGTCCATGAGGGTCGCCAAGCCTGCCTCGGATCGGACAACATCGCCAAAACAAACGGAGACGGTTTTCCCCCCAAGGTTCAACTGGATGCGATCCTGGTCAGGGCAGAAGTCGTTACGCGCCGCCACCACCTGGGCGACGCGGTACGCCTCGCACTTCTCGCCGGCGCGCTGAAAGACAGCCGTGAGCCGTTTGTCGCGCACAATAAGCATGCAAGCTTCGGCGCCGATGTATTCCTCTGCGGTCGAGGGGTCCACCGCCGCGACCAAGCCATCATCTGTGACATCAATGCCATAGCGCCTAAAGGAACTATGGAACTCTTCTGGCGAAGAACCTTTGAAACACTGCAACATCCGCCCTAGCGAACCTCCTCCCTGTTGGAGCGCCGCGAACTGGATAAAGCCGACGCTCACGACGCCCGTGTCATAAGTGTTCACCGACGCGAATCCCCCTTCTAGGCGGGAAACCCGGATCATAACTTTCTGGAGAGAGTCGCTAACGCCCGCGGCAGCGAAGGTCGCACGGAGTCTTTCGGGGGTTTCTTCACCCAAACGAGTTCCGTAAGCGATAACGCCGTCGGTAAAACGGTAGTAGGGATACTTCGGACGAACCTTTACGTTGTCGACAAAATCGACATGGTAGCCGTCATCAAAGGTCAATGCGTAGCGCTTTGGACGGGTCGCGGCCACCAACTCTGGAGGCTCGCCAAGCGCAGCCACCATGTCCGCCGGAGCGGGCCCCGGGTCGAGCGCCGTTGTCGGGGGTGCAGGTCGCCCGTCGCGTCGCGCGGCCTCAATCTCCGCCCTTTCGCCGTCGAATGCGTATTTGCGGTCGAGCCATGCTTGCCAGGCAGCCACCGAGCTGGGCGCACCCGAGTTTGCCTGGTTGGGGGGCAGCTTATCTTTGCCCCGGAAGTAAAGGACTGCGTGGAGGTACTGCGAGCCTTCGGCGGTTTGGCGCGCTACCCATTCTTGCCCCTTTGGGCCGGCGGATTCGACGACGATCTTCCCGACTTTCTGCCAATACTCTTGGACCGCTCTCCGCTCGGAAGCCTCAAAAACTTCCGGATAGGCGCACGCAGAAAGCCCGAGCCCAAAGACCCCGAAAAGGGCTAAGCGTGAGGAGAAGCCAGTCGAATAGCGCCGCACTCTATTTATTCTGACGCGCTTTTCAAAGGACTGGAGTCCCTAAAGTCGTTTCTTTGTCCCTGTCGCCATTCGGCGGCGCACACGGAAACCAGGTCGCCGAGCGATTGACCGACGAGGGCCTCTTCGTCCGCGATGAAATCGGCGCCGCCCGCCTGGATCTCTGCCGCCAGCACGTGGTGCCGGGCACGGGCGACGACCCGCACATGCGGGCAGATCGATTTCGCCATGCCGACAATCTGGGCGGAGACCAACGGCTCCGGCACGCTCACGACCAAGCAAAGCGCATCCTGATAGTTCAGCCTATCGAGAGTGGCGTCCTGGGTGGCGTCGCCAAGATGCGCCTCGAAGCCTTGTGCCTCCGCTCGCCTCACCTGTCGCGGATCCGTATCCAGCACAAGCACTTGGTGGCCGGCGGCCGAAATCGCCATGCAAGACTGCTCGCCGGCCTCGCCGAAGCCGACCACGATGACGTGGCCCGACCGCTTCGGGCGCATGGCCCGTTCTTCCACAGCTAATGCCCTTTTCGGGAAGAAGCGGAGCGCGACCCACTTTGCCCAAGGCACGGCCCGCGGAACGATATACGGAGTTACGATTAAGCTCAGGACGCTCACCGCGATCACGAGCTGGAACACGAACGGAGAAAGCAAACCGCCGCTCTGGGCGACTTTGGCAACCACAAAGGAGAACTCCCCGATCTGGGAAAGCACGAGTCCCGCCGCCAGGCACGTGACGAAGGACGCCACGAAAGGGCGGCAGGCCAATGCGGTGAGGACGGCCTTGCCGACCATCACCGGGATCAGGGTCGCGAGGACGATCCCGAGGTTCTCACCCACGAACCGAAGGTCGAGCACCATCCCGATCGAGGCGAAGAAGAGCGTGATGAAGAGCGTTTTGAAGGCGTTCACGTCGGCCCGCATCTGGTGTGCGAAGGGTGATTCGGCCAGCAGCAACCCGGCGAGAAAGGTGCCAAGGGCGGGTGAGAGCCCGGCCGCATGCCCACCCCAGGTGGCGGCGACGGCGGTCGCCATCGCAACGAGGACCGCGAACTCTCGGTTTCGGGCAAAAGTCTTCGTGTCGAGCATTCGCGGCAGGACCAGCATCACGAAGAGGGCCAAGGCGCCGACGAGGAGGCTCGCTTTGATGAGGGTCTCGCCGAGCGGCGCGGCTCTCTCGCCGGACGTCCCCAGAGTGGTCAGGAGGATCACGATGGGCACGACGGCGACGTCCTGCATGAGCAAAATGCCGATTGAGTTCTTGCCGTGGGCGCCCTCCAGCGCTTTGTTCGTCTTCAGCAGTCGGAGCACGACGGCGGTGCTGGCAAGGCTCGCGACAAGGCCAAGGGCGAGGGCGGCCCGCCAGTCGAGCCCAAAAGCCAAGGCGACCAACCCGGTCACGACCGTCACCAAGCTGATCTGGAGCAGCCCTCCTAAGGTCGCGACCCGGCCGAGCCGGATCAAACGTTGCAGTGAGAATTCCAGGCCGATCGTGAAAAGGAGCAGGGCGACGCCAAGCTCGGCGATGACCGTGACGGTGTCGGGATCCTGGACGAGCCTAGCCACGCTCGGCCCGACGATGACCCCGGCGATGATGAAGCCCACGACCGAGCTTTGTCGGATCCGCTCCATGAGCAGCCCGAAGACCGTGGCGGCGGTCAAGGTCACGAGAAGGTCGAGCAGAAGCTCCCAGCCACGGTGCATCCTTTGACCGTTGTACCAGGAGTCCGTCGGGCGCTAGACCTTTGCGGAGGCGGGAGTCTTAGCTTCCTCGAGCGCTCTTGCGAGGATTTCGGCGTAGTGCTCGCTTGCACCAAGGTTGGATTCGACCAGGGCCCGCCCCGCGTCGCCGCACTCGCGCCGACGCTCGGCGTCGATGAGCAGGTTCGATAGGGTAGCGGCGAGGGAGGTGCTGTCCGCCGCCACGAAGCTGGCGCCCGCCCGAAGGGCGGCACGGCTCACGTCGCGGAAGTTCCCCATGTGCGGGCCATGGACGACCGGCTTCCCATGGGCCAATGGCTGGAGGATGTTCTGTCCGCCAAGCCGGTCAAACCCGCCGCCGACCACGACCACGTCTCCTACGGCGTAGAGGCGGGCCAACTCGCCATAAGTATCGAGCACGAGGTACTTCCCCGTTTCGGCGGCGGACCGCCGTCGGACTTCGCCGCCGTGTCGGTCTGCCACAACGCGGAGGCAGGCCTCCACATGTCCTGCGCGTTCGATGTGGCGCGGTGCCCAGACGACCCGGGCCTCGGCCAGAGAGGGGTCCAGCAGGGTGTCCCGCACGAGGTGCTCCTCAATCTCGCTCCGCGTCGAACCGACCACGATCACGGGGTCGTCGGGCGAGAACCCCAACTGCTGGCGCAGGTCGACGCGGTCCTGGCCGTCCGCGCCAGGGAGGGCGTCCGCCGCCTCGTCGAACTTCGTGTTGCCAAGGACTTCGACTTCGCGTGCGCCCAAGAACCGGAAGCGCTCGGCGTCGGTCTCGGTCTGGGCGAGGACTCGGTCCACGTAGGAGAGCAGTGAGCGGTAGAAGAACCGGACGAACTTCGCCCGGCGAAACGCGCCGTCGCTCATGCGGGCGTTGATGACGAAGGTCTCGGCCTCGACCAGGTCGCACGCCCAGAGGAAGTTCATCCAGAGTTCGGTCTCCATGATCGCGACGACGGCCGGCCGGACCCGCACCAGGGCCCCGATCGTAAAGCGCGGCACGTCGATCGGGAAGTAGACGAGGTGGTCGTAGAGCCCTTCGGCCGTCTCGCGGGCGGTGCGGTGGCCGCTGCTGGTGGTCACGCTTAGAACGACCTCGGCTTCGGGCATCCGCCGCCGCAAGGCGCGCAGGACGGGGCGGGCGGCAACGACCTCGCCCACCGAGACCGCGTGCAGCCAGAGCCGTGGCCGGGCCGGGTCTCGCTTCGGGAGGCGGTAGTCTCCGAGCCTCTGGTTCCAGTCGACCTTCTCGCTGCGGCGGCTCGCGCGCAACAGCATCCAGGGCACCCAGAGGGGGAACGTCAGGACGATCAGCAGGTTATAGATCCAGACCACGTTAGGCTTCTGCCCAGACGAGGGGGCCATCGTGCATGTCTTCTGGGGCCCCGGCCCAATCGGGCGGTTCGGTGGGGCCGTAAATCGCATGGGGGGCACCGGTCCGGTACGCCCAGCCCTGGTCGCCGTAAGACCAGTGCCACCACTCGCTGGGGTAGTTGGTCAGCCCGCCGGCGCGAAGGGCCCCGGCCAAGATCGTCCGGTACTCGCGGGACTCGGCCGAAAGCTCAGGCGCCTCGAACGCGAACGACCGGGCGTCGTGAAGCTCGTAGGGCTTCGAGTGGTCGTATTCGTTGCCGTCCTTGTCACTCAGGACGACGTCTAAGGCGGCGCCAGTCGAATGCGGAGGAGGTACGCGCCCGTGGATCGGCGCAGTGAACTGGTTGACGACCCTACGGAGCTGCGCGTCGCTCCACTCCGGGTTCCTGGCCTTGAAGCGGGCCCAAGTCGAGAGGTACATCCGACGCTGGATGTAGGGAGGGCGCCACCCCTCGATCACGGAGAGCGAGTATCCCGGTGGGAGCGCCTCCGCCGCGCGAAAGAGCATCTCCGCGACGGACTGCCGCAGATAGGTGACGCGCTTATAGAGGAAGCGCGGGCGGCTCACCCGGATCCGCGGGCTGAGCGTGGTGTAGTCGACCAGCGGCTCGCCGTTGTCCACGATCTTGATGGACTTCAGCTGGGTGACGGGCTCGGCCAGCGAGATGCGGCGCTTTACCTCGCTCAACGGGCTGCCTCCCGCCGCAGCCCTTCCGGCACCACGAGTCGCTCGACCCCCTCGAACGCGAACTGCACGGCGAGGGCGAGGAGCGCGGCGGGGACAGCACCTTGCATCATCACTCCGATGTTATTCAGGGCGAGGCCGCTCACAATCGGTTGGCCCAGGCCGCCCGCCCCGATGAACGCGGCCAAAGTCGCGTTGCCGACGCTGATGACGGCACTGGTCTTTATCCCGGCGACGATGGTGCGGGCCGCCAAGGGCAGGCCCACCTTTCGCAACTGGGCGCCCGGCTCGAAACCAATGGCAGCCGCTGACTCTCGGATAGAGAGGGGCACGCTCTGCAGACCCGCCGCCGTGTTTCGCACGATGGGCAAAAGCGAATAGAGGAAAAGGGCCGCGATCGCCGCGCCCGCCCCGAGCCCGAAGACCGGGATCAGGAACAGGAGGAGGGCGATGCTCGGCACGGTCTGGACGATTCCGGCAAGCGCCAGCGCTGCCTGACCGAGCGGGTGGCCCCGCGCTGCCAGCACGCCCAGGGGGACGCCTGCCGCCACCCCGAGGACCACCGCCGCCGCAACCATCGTCAGGTGCTGGCCGACCAGTTGCATCGTCTCTGCCAGCAAATCCCGTTGTGGGGCAGGTGCCTCCGGGGCCGCCGCGCCCGCAGGCTGTTCGGCAAGGTACTTCTGGGCCGCGGCGGCGTAGTCGGTCGTACGGGTCGCCTCGGCGTTCAGCGCCGTCATCTTCGGCTCGTCCAACGTGCCCGCCGCTTTCTCCAAAGCCGCGACCAGGGCCCTGGGGGCGTCAAGCCGGTAGAGATAGACGGCCCGGTACGCCGGGAAGAAGTTTTTGTCGTCCACCAACAGCCGCAGTTTCAGGTCTGCGATCTGGGCGTCTGTGGAGTAAGCATCCTTGACGTCGGCCCGGCCGCTCGAGAGCGCCTGGTAACCCAGGGCGTGGTCGACGGACGTGACGTCCTTTTGCGGGAGGCCATAGGCACGGCTGACTGCGGGCCAGCCGTCGCTCCGGTTCAAGAACTCTGGGGTCAGCGCCACCCGCATGTCGGGTTGCCGCAAGAGGTCGCTTATGGTGGCGACCCCAAGCCGCTCTGCCCTGTCCTCGCGCATCACGAAGGCGTAGGTGTTGTTGAAACCGAGCTCGGCCGTCATGCCGATGCCGCGCGCTTTCAAGCCTTCGCTCAGCTGCTCGGGCGTCGCCTTCCCCTTCAGCTTGAGGATCTCCTCGCTGATCGTCCCCGTGTATTCCGGATAGGCCTGGATCTGGCCCCCTTCCAAGGCTTGCCAAAGGACGGCCGTCCCGCCCATCCCCTGCTTATGGTCGACGGTAAGGCCCTCGCGTTCCGCCAGGCCCTTTGCGATCTCCGCGAGCACGTAGCTCTCCACAAACCGCTTTGAACCGACCGTGACGGTCTCCCCGGCGGCAAACCCGGCAAGCAGGCAGAGGAGGAAGGCGTGAACCCTCACAGCGCCACCAGGCTCCTTTGGGCGGCGATGAACTCTTCGACGAACGGGACGGCCGGCCTAGAGCGGAGCTCATCCAGCGAGCCTTGCTGCACGATGCGGCCTTCACGCACCAAGACAATCGTTTCGGCCAGGTACGCGGCTTCGGCCATGTCGTGGGTGACGAGCACCACCGTCTTCTTGAGCCGGTCACAGACTTCCTTGAGCTCGGTCTGCAAGGAGTTCCGGACCATGGGGTCGAGCGCGGCGAGCGGCTCGTCAAGCAGCAGCACGGGCGGGTCCAAGGCGAGCGCGCGCATCAGCGCGACCCGTTGCCGCTGACCGCCGCTCAGTTCCGCAGGGTAGCGGTCGAGCGCGTCTTCGGCGAGGTGGACGGTCTCGGCCAGCTCTCGCGTCCGTTCTCTGGTCTTGGTCCCGTCCCAGCCCAAGTGCCTCGGCATGGCTTCCACGTTCGCCCGGGCCGTAAGGTGCGGGAAAAGGCCGCCGTCCTGGATGACGTAGCCCAGCTTTCGGCGCAAGGTCACGACTCGCTCCCGCGTAACGGGCTCGCCTTGCACTCTCACCGAGCCGCTGGTCGGCCAAACGAGACCGACCACGCACCTCAACAGAGTCGATTTGCCGCACCCGCTCGGGCCGATGAGGGCATAGGTCCGCCCGTCCGGCACGGTCAAGTCCACCCCGTCAACGGCCTTCAGCGGGCCGTAGGAAACGCTCACATCGCGGAATTCGACCACGAGTCTGCAACCCTACCCGCCAGAAGCGGTCGAACGCGCCAGTCGAACCCCGAGAAAGCCTTGGCGGTACGTCGGGACGTACCAGTTGCGGAACGTGCGGCGGGCGATCGCGGGCGAGGTCGCCCACGACCCTCCACGGCAGACGCGGTGACGGCCGTCCATGTGGGCGGCGGAATAACCTTCGTACGGAAAGGCGGAGAAACCGGGATAGGGCGAAAACGGGGTTGACGTCCATTCCCAGACGCCGCCAGCCAGGCCCAGGACGCCGCTCGTGGTCGCCCCGCCGTCCGGTGGCGGCACTGGGTGCTCCGCCTGTGGCCGGAGGTTGGCACGGTCGGGTGTGGGATCCTGCTCGCCCCAAGGCCACCGCGCACTTCCCCAAAGGCTCTCCCATTCCGCTTCCGTCGGCAGCCGGCACCCGCTCCAGTTGGCGAACGCCTCGGCCTCGAACCACGAGACGCCTTGGACCGGCTGGTCCGGTTCGAGTTCTCTTGGCCCGCGCACGCCATAGGCGTGGCAGAGGTCTTCCAGCCAGTACTCTGGGCGCACCACCGAGCTCGCCTCGCGCCATGCGACGCCTTCAGACGACCAGTACCGGTCCGCTTTGTAGCCGCCGTCGGCGATAAAGTCGCGCCACTCCCGAACCGTCACGGGCCTCCGGGCGATCTCGAAAGGGGCCACCGTCACGGAGTGCGGGTCTTGCTCGTTGTCATAGGCGAAGGGGTCGTCCGTGCCCATCACGAACGTCCCGCCCGCGACGGGGACGAACTCGGGGCCGGTGGGTCCTGCTTCCTCGACCCCCGCCGGGCCTTGGGGAGCGGATCCGAGCTCCTGGTGGATGAGGCACAGCATCTCCAAGATGGTCTCCTGGTGCTGGCACTCGTGCTGATAGGCAAACTCCCAAGCGTAACCGGCCCGGATGAGCGGGTCGTCCGCGCCGAGATCGGCTTGCTCCAGGGCCCTTAGGGCGGAGGCGCGCGTCTCTTCAAGATAGGCGACGCAGCCTTCGCGGTCCGGCACGTTCACACGGTTGTCCTTCGGGTTCTCGGGGCAGTCGTGGAAGAGGAAGGTGAGGCGGTCGTCTGCGACGGGCCACTGCATGGCGCGGTGGCACGCCCAAAACTCCTCTGTGCGGCCCACGTGGCCGAAGTGCCACCCGATCGGGGAGTAGAAGCCGTGTATCCGCCTCCGCCAGAAGTCGTCCGGCACGGTGTCCAGCAAATCGAGCGTTGCCTGGCGCACCTCAGAGAGCTTGCGGCGCAAGGCGTCCTTGCGCGTGTCGACGGCTATCGGGCTCACCGTAGAGTGTCCTTCCCCACCGGGCGGGCCAGCCCGACCGCAAAGTACTGGTCCGGGTCGTGCCAGACGTGGCCCAATTCGAACCCCGCTGAGGAAAGAAGGCTTCGCATCGAGTCCAAAGTGTACTTCTGGCTGATCTCCGTCCAAATCTTCTCGCCTTCTTCAAAGGGCACGAAGAGGTCGAGCGCTTCGATCCTGACGCACTGGCGGCGGGTGCACACGATGTGCATCGTCATGCGCTCCTTCTCGGCTTCCCACTGCGCGTCGTGCTCGAAATGCGCAAGGTCGAAGTCCGCGCCGAGCTCGGCATTGATGCGGACGAGGAGGTTCTTCGTGAACCGCGCGGTGACGCCTCGCGCGTCGTTGTACGCCGCGATCAGGGCCCGGGGGTCTTTCACAAGGTCGAAGCCGATGAGCAGGCCGTCGGCGTCCTTCATGCGCCTTCGGACGTCGTTCAGGAACGACGTGGCCTCCTCCAGTTCCAGGTTCCCGATGTTGCTCCCCATAAAGAGGAAGAGCCGGGCGCGGTCGCCGTCCGGCACAGCGTCGAGCCCGTCGCGGTATTCGGCCGCCAGGGCATGGACCTCAAGCTTGGGGAACTCGGCGAGCCACGCCAAGGCCGAAGCCCGCATGTGCTCGCCCGAGATATCGATCGGGATGTACCGCGTCGTTCCCTGGGTCTCGGTCGTGGCGCGGAGCATGGCGCGGGTCTTGGCGCCGCTCCCGCAACCGAATTCGACGAGGTCGATCTCCTGACCCAAGCCGGCCACGATCTCTGGCGCGTACTTCTCAAGGATCGCCCGTTCGCACCGCGTCAGATAGTATTCCGGAAGTTCAGTAATGAGGTCGAAAAGCCGCGACCCCTCCTCGTCGTACAAGAGGTGGCTCGGCAACTTCTTTCGCGGGGCCAGGAGCCCGTCTCGGACGGCACCCACCAAGGTGACCCCGGGGCGGTTTGGGGCAACCTCGAAAAAGGACAACCGCTCACGGACGTCCGCGCAGACGCCATCGGGCCGTGTCGTCCTCGGCATTGCCATATTTACGTCTCCAAAATTGGTTGTGCGCCCTTCCGGTTCCCGCGGAAAGGGCCTATTGGCCCTGTCCAAGACTGAACCCCGGTTCTCCGTCGAACGTGCAGAGACCCTCGGTCTTGATGAAGTCGATGCCCAGCTCCGCCGCTCGGACCAAGACCTGGGCGATTTCCGCGTGGGTGACGGGCGGGTTCTTCCCCATCAAGCGGCACCGAAAATGGTCCGCACAGTACGTCTCCGGGTTACCGCCGGGCCATACCTTGACGCCGCGGTTAGTGACAAGCACGAGCTCGAACGCCTCCCCCGCCGCTTGCTGGACCAAGTCCACAAAACTCTCAGCCTTGCGCGACCGGTCGTGGACGAAGAGGTCGAACCCGACGTACTCCTTCTTCGCAGGGGGGATCTCTCTAGGGGGCGGGATCGAGAGGGCGGATCGCGACGATTTGTCGTAACTGGCCGGGATCAAGCGCGAAGGCTTCTTCCCAATGCGCTCCACGACCGCGTCTGCGAACTCCTTGGTGCCGACGAGCTGGTTGCTGACGCCCTGGTTGAAGATGTCCGCCGTGTGGACGCCGTCCTCGATCGTCTTTAGCCAGGCGTTGTGGACAAGCTCGGCTTCTTCCTTCTGTCCGATGTGGACCAGCATCATCACGGCGGCAAGCAACAGTCCGCTCGGGTTCGCCGCGTTCTTACCCGCCAATGGCGGCGCCGAGCCATGGATGGCCTCGAACATCGCGCAGGAATCACCAATGTTCGAGCTACCGCCGAGTCCGACCGAGCCCGTGATCTGGGCGGCGATGTCGCTGATGATGTCCCCATAGAGGTTGAGCGTCACGATCACGTCGAAGATCGTGGGGGTGTCGGCCAGGCGCGCCGCTCCGATATCAATGATCCAGTGGTCTTTCTCGATCTCGGGATATTCTTCGCCGATCTCGTTGAAGATCTTGTGGAAAAGCCCGTCGGACAGCTTCATGATGTTGTCCTTCGTGAAGCAGCTCACCTTCTTGCGGTTGTTGGCCTTGGCGTACTCGAACGCGTACCGAATGATCCGCTCGCTGCCCGGACGAGTGACCAGCTTTAGACATTGATAGACGTCGTCGGTCTGCCGGTGCTCGATTCCCGCATAGAGGTCCTCTTCGTTTTCGCGCACGATCACGACGTCCATGCCCGGGTGCCGGGTGGCCACGAAAGGCGAATAGCTCACACATGGGCGCACGTTCGCGAAGAGGCTTAGGGTTTTACGGACCGTTACATTAAGGCTCTTGAAGCCTCCGCCCTGCGGAGTCGTGATCGGCGCCTTCAAGAAGACCTTTGTGCGGCACAGGCTCTCCCAAGTGGAGTCCTCGATCCCCGCAGTCAAACCACGAAGGTAAACCTTCTCGCCGATCTCGACGATTTCCGGTTGGATCTTTGCTCCTCCCGCGTCAAGAATGCGTAAGGTCGCGGTCATGATCTCGGGGCCAATGCCGTCGCCATAGGCGACTGTGATGGGAACGGGCGCAGACATGCGCCCGCTATTCTAGCTTGGCCCTTGCCTCAGTCGCACGCTCCGTACCATGTCCCGGACCAAGAGTCCGGGTTCGGGTCGTTCGAGCGGTGCCCTTCCCACGAGACGACTTGTTGATCAAACTGGCCCGCGCCGCTTGTCCACTTCGCATGGCCGTCCATGAAGACGACGGAACCCCCGGTCGGAGACCACTGACTGTAGTAGTCATAGGGGGAGTCGCAATCGTAGCCATATTTCTCACAGTCCGGGTCTTTCTGTCGCGAAAAGAACGGGAAGATCTCAATGCGCAACGCGCGGGCTTCGGCCGGAAACTCCACCATAGTCTCCGTAACGCTTTGCGAGTAGTCAAAAGGCACGTTGTTCTGGCGAGACTCGCCCTCGACGACGGTGTGGAGGCACTTCGTAAACCTATAGGACGACCCATAAGCCTGCCAGTAGTTCTTTGTCCCGGGTACGTCGCGCTTTTGGAACGGAGTGCCAAAGTCGTTCGGCGAAAGGAAGATGTCTTTGCTCTTGCTGTAAGGGAGCAGGAGCCGTTCAGTCCCCTTGTGCAGCGGATCCTTCGGCCCTGGCTCGGTGTTGTAGGCGTAAAAGATCGGCATGTTGTCGTCTGCATCGCCTTGGTAGAGCTTTACGGCAAGCGCGATCTGTTTCGCGTTCGACAGACAAACCGTGTTCTTCGCAGACTGCTTCGCCTGGGCGAAAACGGGAAAAAGGATTGCGGCAAGGATCGCGATGATCGCGATGACGACGAGAAGTTCGATGAGCGTAAACGCTTTGCTTTTGTTCAACGGTCGGCCTCTTGGGTTCAGAATAAGAAAGCGCCGTCCGGCGATTGCTGGACGGCGCATCCCATTGGCCCCTGAGGCCTTCGGTAAGGCTCGCCGCAATCCCTACGCTGGCATTACCCAGATCAGGTTCTTGGGGACAGGTCGCGACTCTACGCGACTCATCTCAGCCGGCTACGGCACCCCCTGCGGAACTTTGCTCTCTAAATCGCTTTTACGCGATTCCCAACCCGGTCGGTTGGGACGCTAGGTCCCTCGACCGTTGCCGGGACCGCTTTTGCCAAGATGGGCCGTGCGCATCGGGACACAGCTCTACACCCTGCGAGACCCCTTGGCGGCCGATACGGCGGGGTCTCTGGCCCGGCTCGCCCAGATTGGATGCAGGTACGTCGAGACCGCCGGCCTGCACGGCCTCGATCCGGCCGCGTTCCGCGCGCTGCTGGATGAGAACGGGCTGCACACCATCTCTTGCCACGTCGGCTTGGGAGACCTGGAGGGGCGCCTCGCGGAGACGGTGGTCATGGCGCAGACCCTCGGCGCCGGCCTCTTGGTCGTGCCCGCAGTAGGCGAAAGCGAATACGGCCCGGGCTGGGACAAGCTGGGCGCCCGCTTCACGGCGGTCGCGGATTCGCTCAAACCCTTCGGCTTGCGCTTCGCATACCATAACCACAGTTTCGAATTTGACCTGCAAGAAGGCGTGCCTGGATACGAGCGGCTGTGGTCGACGAATCCGCGCGGGCTGCACGCGGAGCTCGACCTCTATTGGGCGTGGCGGGCGGGCCAAGACCCCGCGGCCTGGTTGCGCAGGATCGAGGGGCGCGTGCCCTTGACCCACTTCAAGGACGGCGACAAGGACCGCTTCCTCCCCGTCGGGCAGGGCGAGCTGGATTGGGGCGCGATTATTCCCGCCGCGCGGGAGGCCGGAGTCGAGTACGCGATCATTGAGCTGGACCAGTCGCCGGGCGATCCGTTCGACGCCGTCGCGGAGAGCTTTGAGTTCCTACGAAGCCGCGGGCTCGACACTTAGGCGAGCGCTTGCGCGCGGTCACCGTTCGATTCGCGCATCCACTCGATCGTTCGCGAAAGGCCGTCTTCGAGCGAGACGCGCGGCTCGAAGCCAAGTTCGCGACGTGCGCGCGTAAGGTCCGGCTTGCGTTGCCTCGGGTCGTCCTGTGGTGCCGGTACGTGCACGATCTCGCTCGCCGAACCCGTCGCCACCAAGATGGTCTTGGCTAGTGTAAGCACTGTCAACTCTTCCTCCGAGCCAATGTTGACAGGGCCCACTAAGGGCGAATCGAGCAGTAGGAGCGTGCCCTCGATGGTGTCGTCGACGTAACCGAACGAGCGCGTCTGTTCGCCCGTGCCTTGAATCGTGAGCGGCTCTCCCCGTAGGGCTTGGTGGATCAATGTGGGCACTGCCCTCCCATCGTCCGCGCGCATTCTGGGCCCGAACGTGTTGAAGTAGCGCGCGATTCCCACTGAGAGCCCGTGGAGGCGGTGGTAGGCCATGGCCATCGCCTCCCCAAAGCGCTTGGACTCGTCGTAAGGGCTACGAGGGCCGACCGGGTTGACGTTGCCCCAATACGCTTCTGCCTGTGGAGAAACGGCGGGGTCGCCATAGACCTCGCTGGTCGAGGCAAAAACCATCCTCGCCCCTCTCTCCATGGCCAACTGGAGGCACCGCTCGGTTCCGATGGAGTTCGCGCGGAGGATCTCCAGAGGCATTCGGGCGAAGTCCGCCGGGGAGGCTGGGCTAGCCATGTGGACAATGCCCTCAAGGGGCCCGTCGACCGAAAGGGGGTCACAGGCGTCCCCTTCGAGGATTCGGAGGTTGGCGTGGGGCCGCAGGTTCTCCCAGCGGCCGGTCGAGCCGTTGTCGAGTCCCACGACCTCGTCGCCACGGGCCAGGAGGCGGTCGACGAGGTGCGAACCGAGGAACCCTGCCGCGCCCGTGACCAAAACCCGCACACCGGCAATTTACCCCTGGCTCCAGGCCTGCCCGCCTGGTATAAGCACCCCAGGGCTATGGGAATCAAGGCGGTGGTCTTTGACCTCGGCGGGGTGATGGCCCGGATATGCCAGACATGGGACGAGGCGCTGGCCGCCGCCGGGCTCCCTGTTCCCGCCGCCCCCCTTGGCCGGTTGCAGGACTTCGCAGGGTTCGACGAATACCAGGCCGGGCTTCTGGATGAAGCTGCCTATTTGGCGGCGCTCACCGCCTACCTGGGCGTTGCTCCCGAAGAAGCCAAAGCGGCCCACTGCCACATCTTGGTCGAACCCTATCCCGGGACTGACCGGGTCGTTGAAGCCGTCCGCCGGGCCGGACTCGTCACGGGTTGCCTCTCTAACACGAACGCGCTTCATTGGGACGACCTCGTGAAGAACGGACGGTTTCCCGCCCTGGTGGACCTACAGGTCAAGGTCGCCTCGCACCTGGTCGGCGCGAACAAGCCGAGCTGCGAGATTTATCGGGCCTTTGAGAACGCGGCGGGGATCCGGGCGGACGAGTGCCTTTTCTTCGAGGACATCCCGGCCTATGTGGAGGGAGCGGTGGCCTGCGGGTGGCAGGCGGTTTGGATCGACCCCAAGGGGGACACCGCCAAGCAGATGAGCGACGCACTCGCCAACCTCGGCGTCGTCGTCCCCGCCTAGGGCGCGGGCCGCGGCCCCCTGAGTGCCCGCCCCTCGGATTGCGCCCGCACCTTCGTCATCTCCGCGCCGAAGAAGAAGATCTGCGCCACAAAGTAGATCCAGATAAGCAGCGCCAGGAACGAGCCCGCCCCCGCAAAACCTGCGGCCAGACTGCTGCCCAAGTAGAGGCTGAGCGCGTACTTGGCAATGTTGAAGAGGAGCGCGGTGAGGACCGCCCCGAAGAGGATGTCGCGCCGGTCCAGTCTGGCGTTCGCGAGGAATTTGAAGACGAACGCGAACAGCACGGTGCTGACGACAAAGGAGGTGACGATGTCGAGTCCGTACGCGACCTCGGACTGAAAATCGCCAAGGAACAGGACGCGTTCGGAAAGTGCGCGAAGCGCGGAACTTACGAGGAGCGAAACGAGAAGGAGCGAGCCCGCCACGAGCACGAACAGCAGCGAGAGCCCGCGCTCCTTCAGCATCACCCAGAGCCCGCCTGCGGGTGGGTCGCCACCCCAGATCTTCCGCAGCGAGCTCTGGAGTTCCACGGCCACACCCGAGGCGCCGAAAAGAAGCGCTCCGAGACCGATCGCCGCAGCCCAGGGGCCCGAACCGGAACGTTGGTTGTTCGCGAGCAGGGATTGGATGGTCTCCGCCGCCCCCGCGCCCACGAACTTTTCGATCTGGCCAAAAATTTCGCCCTGCACAGCCTGCTCGCCGTAGACGATAGAGGCGACCGCGATCACAAGGAGCAAGGTCGGAGCCAGAGTTAGGACGACATAGAACGCAAGCGCGGCCGCCAGCCGGGGGGCTTCGTCCTTCGTCCACTCTTGGAACGACTTCTTGATAAGGTCCACGGCCCCTTTCACAAGAAACTAGACGACCAGACCCGGAGACGGCCGACCGAGACTGAGTAGAACTGCCGGGTGGCGAACGAAGGCGGCGCGATTCGAAGGGCGTTTCGGGAAGGCGCAGCCGCCGCAGCCAAGAACCTCCCCGCCATCCTCCTCATCCAGGCTCTCGCCATCGCGGTCGCGGTCGCTTACTTCGTCTGGCCGCCCATGCGGCCCATCGCGGACAAGGTGATGGCTGTCAAGCTCGCGGCGGGGCTGGGCGGCGCGTTCGTAGCGGGGTTCGTGGCGGGCGGCGTCTTGCCCGAGATCGCGAAGCTCCTGACTGGCCGCCCGCGCCTTTCGCCCGCGGACGCCCTCTTCGTCGGCTTGGTCTATGGCGTCCTGGGCGTGGTCGTGGACGTTTTCTACACGATGCAGGGCGTCTGGTTCGGCCATTCGAACGACCTTTTGACCGTGGCGAAGAAGTTGGCGGTGGATATGGGCGTCTTCGCCCCGCTCCTCTTTGTGCCGCTCTCGGTGGGGGCCCTTCTTTGGAAGGAGTCCGGCTTTCGCACGGCGCAGCTACGTGGCCTCTTCTCATGGAAGGTCTATCGAGACCGGGTCTTCTCAATCCAGGTGATGAATTGGCTGGTCTGGGTTCCTGTGCTCTCGGCGCTGTACACCTTGCCGCTGCCGCTCCAATTCCCGCTTGCGATGCTCGTGGAGGCTTGCTGGAGCCTGCTTATGGTCGTGATGGCGAACACAGAACCTTCCAAGAGCCCGATTGTCTCCGTGTGACGCTCCCCTCTTCCGGTCGGTCGACATGGGAAGAGAGCGGCCGACCCCTCATGGAAGGGGGAACTTTCACCCGGGATTGAAAACTCGTGCCGGGTACCCTTCGTAGCTAAGAACAGATGGCTATCGCCCCCGAACGCATCGTCCCCGCCGACCTCATGGACATCTACGCCAAGGTCGACGCCGGGCAGCGGCTGAGCGTCGAGGAAGGCGTGCGGCTCTTCCAGCACCCGAACCTGACCGCGGTCGGCTATATGGCGAACCTGGTGCGCGAGCGGTTGCACGGGGCGCGGACGTACTTCGTCCGCAACCAGCACATCAACTACACGAACATCTGCAACAAGTTCTGCAAGTTCTGCTCGTTCTATGCCAAGAAGGGCGGGCCCGACCCGTACGAGTTCAGCATCGAAGAAGTCAAGCGGCGGCTGGAATGGCACCGGGACGTCGAGATCACGGAGGTCCATATGGTCGGAGGCATCAACCCGCGCCTGCCCTACCAGTACTACATGGACCTCGTCCGGACTGTGAAGGAGACTCTGCCCGGCGTCCATGTGAAGGCCTTCACCGCGATCGAGATCGAGGAGATCGCCCGGGTCGGCAAGGTCTCGCACGAGCAGGCGCTGCGCGACCTCATCGAGGCCGGGCTCGACTCGCTGCCCGGCGGCGGGATCGAGGTGCTCAGCGACCGCGTCCACCGCGAGCTCTTCGGGCGTAAGATGGACGGCGAGGGTTGGAAGTCGGTCGCCCGCGCCGCAGCGAAGCTCGGCCTGAAGCAATACGCAACCCTGCTCTACGGCCATATCGAGACGGACGAGGAACGCGCAGACCACCTGCGCCAACTGCGCGAGCTGCAGGACGAGACCGGCCACTTCGTCTGCTACACCCCCCTCAGCTTCCACCCGGAGGCCACCGAGCTGGAGCACGTTAAGCCCCAGACCGGTTACACCGACCTGCGCAACATCGCCGTCGCTCGCCTGATGCTCGACAACTTCGAGCACGTCAAGAGCTTCTGGATCATGAACACCCCCGAGGTCACCCAGATGTCGCTCTGGTACGGCGCAGACGACACCGACGGCCTCGTGCACGAGTACGAGATCACCTACAAGGAAGGCGAATTCGGGAACAAGACGCAGGCGCTGACCTACACCAACATGTGCGCGATGATCCGCGAAGCCGGCCGCGAACCGATCGAGCGGGATTCGCTATATCGCGAGATCGTCCGCCCGGAGAGCGCCGCTCCGTCGGTGCCGAAGCGGACGTTGACGCCGGTCGCGATGGCCAAGGCTTAGAGTCGTGGCCCAGGTCTGGCGCTAAGGGCCAGCTAAGAGAGGCTTTGGGAAGCTGGGGGATCGCTTGGTGCGTTCATCCCGCTCACGATTGCTTGACTGTATGCTCACGTTGCATGCGTCGTCCGAAGACATGCGCCAAAACCGAGCTCGCCGTCATTTGCAATGCCCACAGCACTGCTTCAGGAATGGCGAGGGACAGGGCTCCGTACCTCGCCCACAAGGATGCTGCGCTGACCAAACCTATCCCAATCCGAGCTGATGCATGCCGTGATTCTATCCGGCGGAGCATTCTGCGAAAGGCGGATATCCTAGGGGGCAGAGGTGTACCTCCAGCCCTTTTTCCCCGAGCCCGTGACGGTGCCCGGAAACGTGACCCAGCACCGCTATGGCGTGCGCGTCGAATTCGTGCGGCGCGTGGCGTTCGGCCAGGCCCTGTGCGTCGCGCTGGCGGGGGTCTCGATGAGCTTTGGCGCCGTCCTCGACGCCCGGCTGGCGGGGTCGGCCCTGCTCGGTTCGATGGTGGCGCTCTCCTTTCTGCGCGTGGTGGGCAAGCGCACGCCGACCCTGGTCGTCTTGGACGTCGTCGTCCTCCTGGCGGTGCTCTTGCTCTGGGGCCAGGTCTTGGCGGGCGCGGAGCCGTGGCTCGCGGCCGGCTTGGCGATGGGCACCGTCCTTGTCGTGCTCTACACGGCCGTGGCCGGACGAGACTTCTCGTACTACGGGCTGTACTTTTTGGGGCTGCTTGCCGCGGGCGTCCTGTGCCTGCTTGAGGACCTTCTCGGCTTCGCCTCGCTCCCGGGCGCAGGGCTCACGTTCGCGGTAGCGGCGACCTGGCTGGGATATCTTTGCTACGACCTCTCCATGATCGTGCGTCGGCGTCGGCCTGCGGAGGTCGTGCCTGCGATCGTCGACGTCTTCCGGGACCCCCTGAACCTCTTCTCCTACGCTTGGAGGACCTGGCGACACTGGCGTCGCCTCAAGTTCGTCTGACAGATAGACTCGAATCTTCTCGCCGGGCGTCGCGTCATAATCCCGGTACAAACCGAGCGTTCTTATGAGTTTTCGATCCGTAATCGCCGCGTCCCTTTGCGCCTTGGCCACCTTGGCCGCCGCCCAGGTCCAGTTGAGCGTGAACGTCAAAGAGGGAGACTCGATCTCCGGCGAGTTCAACTTCCTGGTGACGGTCCAGTCGAACGACCTTGTCACCAGCGTTGAGTTCTACGTCGGGGACGACCTGCGGGGCACCGATTCCAGCCGCCCGTACGAGTTCAAGCTCGACACCCTCGCCGAAGAGCAGGGGCCCCTCACGGTCACTTTTGCCGCCTACACCGAGAAAGGGGCGAGCGCCAAACAGACTTACCGCCTGCAGGTCGACAATGGAATCGAGAAAGGCATCGACTTTCAAATCGAGGAAGCCCAGGCCGCGCTGGCCGACAGCAAGTGGGAGCAGGCGATCGGGCACGGCCGCATCGCGCTCAAGATCGACCCGAAGGACAACCGGGCCCGCCTGGTGATGGCCCGGGCGAACATGGGCCTCGGCGCCTTTGACATCGCCCAAAAGTACGTCGAGGACGCGGCCAAGGACGACCCCAAGAGCGCGGCTGCCCGCGATCTGCTGAGTGCGGTCCATTTACGCCGGGCCTTTGCGACCTTCAACCGCTCCGGCGACCGGATGGAAACGGTGGCAAGCATTGGCCGCGCCCTGAAGGCGGCCGCCGAGTCCCGTGCCCAGTCTCACGAACTGACGATCGACGCCATCGGCGAGCCGAACAACGCCAACCGGCTCAGGCTCGCGGACGCCCTGATCGAAGCCGGGCGCTATTCGCGCGCGATCTCCATGCTAGAGCCCGCGTTCCGCGCCGATTTCAAGAACACGGCGGTGGGCAACCGCCTTCTCTACGCCCAGCTCCGCGCGGTGCGGCTTCGCGGCCTCGCGCAGACGATGAAGGACTTCGCCCGGTACGGGGCTCCGGACGGGTCGACTTACGCGATCCAATCCGCCGCCCACGCCTACCTCGGCGACGTGGCGACGGCCCTGGAGATGGAGAAGGAAGCGATCCTCTCCGATCCCGCAAGCGTCACCGTGAAGTCGGCCCAGACTTACCTTGCGCTGAAGCGTCGGGACACGAAGACGATGGCGAACCTCGCCTCGGACATGCTGAACGTCGCGGGGCAGAGCCCCGTCGTGCAGTACGACCTGGCCGCGCTCTACTTCCTCCTCAACCGCTTCGACGAAGCGCGCAACCACTTCGAGAGCGGGCTGCTGGCGGAGCCGGCGAGCTGGGACCTCTACATCGAGCGCGCGAACCAGGCGATCGCCTTTGCGGTGCAGCCCGGCATCGAGTCGGACGAGGCCGAGTACCAGCGCTCCATCGCCCGCGCGTACCTGGACGCCGCCGCCGCGGCCCGTCCCGAGTCGTTCGAAGTTCTCACCGGTCTGACCCTCGTAAACTTGATGGACGGCAAGACGGCGGACGCGGTCCGCACCGGCAACGCGGCCGTGGCCGCCGGGCCGGACTATGCGGCAGCCCACTACGCCCAGGCAGCGGCGCTCTTCGCCGCCAAGCAGTCCGCCCAGGCGACCCAAGCGCTGAAGAAAGCGGGCACGCTTGACCAGAAAGGCCTTGAAGGACGCCCAGTGCCGGACGCGCTGACTGCGTGGCGCTATTTCTTCGCTTCGGGCCGGGTACCCTACCTCGCCCCTCCGGGCGTTTAGCCCGGCCTGCCGGAAGAGGAAAGGGAGAGTGAGGATGTCCTCACTCTCCCTTTTTTGCTTGGACGTCGCCCCGACTCTCAACCCTGCCGAGGGCAGGGCAAGGCCATCAGGAAACTAGTGGTCGGGATGACTGGATTCGAACCAGCGACCTCTGCGTCCCGAACGCAGCGCTCTACCAAGCTGAGCCACATCCCGACGGGATCGCTATGATACCTCTGCCGCCGGGCTTCTAGGTCCCGTCTTTCTGGCCCTGGGGGGCCGGTTCGGCCTTCTTGGGCTCTTTGCGGTCGCGTTTGGGGGCCGGGTCCTCCGCTCCGCGCGAGGCGGCGTACAGTTTCACTCCCCGGTTCGCGATCAAAGACCCGATGCCGCCCATCACGGCTAGGAGCAAGACTTGGACGACCACGTTCAAGAAGTTCGAGGCAACGGCGTTCAGGTCCATCGGCTCGTTCACGCTGATCCCGAGTTGGATCCGCGGGGGGGTCGAGAACATCTGGAATGCCCGGTAGAAGGTGAAGGCGACCAGCCCGACACCGGCCAGGAAGACCAGCAATCCCAGGAAGCCGACGAACCCGTCCCGGCGGTCAGCGGGCACTGCCCACCCTGAAGAATGCCATCCCCCAACCCGCCATGACTGCGGGGATCATACCAAAGGTTCGGCGGCGGGTTCTCCCGCGCTTCCGGGCCCAGAGGTCGGGTCGGGGATGGTCTGGGCCAGGGCCAGAGGGGCCAGCATCAGGGCACCGGCGAGAGCGTACGGCACCCAGGGCCGCACCTCGTAAAGCTGGTTGCCCAGCACCGGGCCGAAGATGCGGGCAATGGCCCCGAGGGCGGACTGCACGCCGAAAATGCCGCCGACCAAGGTCACAGGCGCATTGCGGCTGAGAAGGCTGCTCAGACTTGGCTGCGCCATGCCATTGCCCACGCCCAGGAACAGCGCCCCGATCAAGAGCGGGATCCATATTGGAGTAAACGGTACGAGCGCCAACGCCGGGCCCTGCAAAAGGTACGCGACGCGCAGGAGCTTCACTTCGCCAAAGCCGGCGACGAGCCGCGGGATCATGCCGCCTTGGAACACAGCCGCGACCAAACCCACGTAGACGAGCACGAACGAAGTCTGCTGCTGGTTGATGGCGTACACGTCCTTGGCGAGCCGGAAGTACGTGCTTTCCAGGTTTGAGAACGCAAAGTTCGCGACGAAGAACATCAACAGCAACACACTGAGGCCAGGGGTGCGGAGCGCCTGCCCCACCGCCTTCATCTCACCCAGGAGCCCGCCCGCGCTTTCCCGCTTCTTCGGTGGGATATGGGGCAGGAAGAAATAGACGAACAAGAGGTTGACGAACGCGAAGGCGGCTGAGACCACGCCGAGGAGAAAGGGCTGCCCGCCTCCGGCCGTCACCAGGTACGCGCCGAGCGGTGGCCCGATCATGAAGCCCACGCCAAACGCCATGCCTATCTTGCCCATCGCGGCGGCCCGGTTCTCCGGTGCCGTGACGTCCGAGATGTAAGCGTAGGCCACGCCGAGGCTAGCCCCGCTAAGGCCCAACAGGAAACGAGCACCAAGCATGATCCAGATCGAGTGCGAGAAGCTGTACGCGAACGCAGCGAGCACGGAAAAAATGGAGGTGAAGAGGAGCACCACGCGCCGCCCGTGCCGGTCGCTCAGGCTGCCCAGGTACGGCGAGAAGAGGAACTGGCTGATCGAATAGATCGCGATGACGAGACCCACCATCGCGCCCTTCGCGCCGAGGTTCTCCGCTCGGAGCTGGACGTCCGGGATGACCAGGCCGAAGGACATCAAGTCGAAGAAGACGGTGAGCCAGATGGCCACCATCGGCGAGGGTTTTTTCATCACGGGCACGGAAGGGTTCTGGCTCCAAGCAGAGCTACGCCCGGGACGATATCAAAGTTCGCGGGATGGCGGCTGGGCTCCGACCTTCTCTGGGCGATCGTCAGGAGGCGGACAAGCCCGGTGGCCCCTCGACGTTGAGGGGCCCGGGCACCTTTCGGGATCACCCGACGCCGTCGCCGCGCGTATAGACCCCTGTGGTGGCGTGGGGCAACGCGGAAAACGGACGGGCTGGGAGGTGCAAAGGCGCAATCCGACCAGTCAGCCTCGTTGTGGTTTGGCCGTCAAAATCGGTGGGTGCGACCCAAAGACCGTGCCCGCCAATCGCCGAGCGCTGTGAGAGCACGCCGTTGTGCGAGCGCTTACGGTTTTTAGTCGAGACGCGATCCAGCTAACTCCTCCTCCAGGCGCGATCGCGCCTGATCCTTGCATCGGCCGACGAGGTTAGCTGACGGGTTAGGGCCAAGAACCACCCTTCGTCACAGTGGACGATTCACCCCGGAACCGGGTCCCCCGCTACCAGTAAACTGGTATTAGGCCTTGGAATCGACGGCAACGGGTCGCCGTCACAGGGAATTATACACGGGTTGGCTGCGATTAAGTGCCTTGGGCGCGCAATTTTCCTCGCTGCCCTCTTTCTGTCTGGTCCGGCGTGCCAGAGGCAGGAGCCCAGCCGCACGGTCGTGCGCGTGTGGGGCTTGAACCTGGGGCTGGACGACGTGGGGCAGGCCGAGGTCGTGCGCGAATTTGAGCGCCGCAATCCGAACATCAAGATCGAAGTCCTCGGTATGGGACTGGGGGGCATGAACCCCCAGAAACTCATGACTTCCCTGCTCGCGGGCGATCCCCCGGACGTGGTCTACCAAGACCGATTCTCAGTGGCGGACTGGGCGAGCAGAGGGGCCTTCGAGTCCCTCGAAAGCCTTGTCGCGCGCGACAGGCCCGACCCTGCCGCCCCCCGGCGCGAGGACTACGTTCCGGCGGCTTGGGACGAGGCCAGCTGGGACGGTGAGCTCTACGGGGTGCCGATCCAGTGCGACACGCGCGCGCTTTATTGGAACAGGTCCCGCTTCCGCGAAGCGGGCCTGCCGGACCGCCCCCCCGCGACTTGGGACGAGACGCTTGCCGTCAGTCGCCTTCTCACGGGCAAGGGCCGGTACGGGTTCCTGCCGCTGGTCGGCAACTCGTACTTCGCGCTCTTCGCGTTGCAGAAGCAGGCGCCGGTCCTGGACGGCGAGCGATGCGTCCTCCAGAACGAGCGGTCACGCGCGGCGCTGGAATTCATGGGGGAGGCTTACGGGCTCGCCGGAGGTTACGAGGCTTCGCGGACGCTCTCCGTGACTTCCGGCGCGTCCCCGGCGGACGCATTCTCGCGGGGCCAGGTCGCGATGAAGATCGATGGGGACTGGTCGCTCCGACGGCTTCTCCTCGCAGCCCCCGACCTTGACTTCGGCGTCGCTCCGCCGCCCATGCCCGCCGACGCGAAGTCTGGCCAGGCGCGGACTTGGGTGGGCGGCTTTGCCTACTGCATCCCGCGCGGGGCCCGACACCGGGAAGCCGCCTGGGATTACATCAAGTTTGCGACCAGCACCGAGGGGCGCGGCATCGAGCGGCGGGCACAAATGGCGAGCGACGCCGCGCGCGGCCTGCCCACCTATCCGCGTCCCAGCGCCCACATCCCTTCGAACCGGGAGGCCCTGGCGGAGTTCAACCCGAAGGACGCTCGCACGGCTTCCGCGGTCCAGACTCATTTCCAGCTCCTGGCGGTGGCTGCTTCGCGCCCGCGCTCGGCGATCGGCCAGACGATCTGGCAAGAGCAGAACCGGGCGACGGAGGCGTTCCTCGCCGGGAAGCGGAACGCGACCGAAGCCCTGGCGGACGCGCAAGCCCAGATCCAAGGCGCGCTCGATGAACGCGCGCGGCTCGCGAGGGCCCCCCGTGCGGACCTGCGCGCGCCGGTCGTGCTCGGCAGCACCGCCGTCGCGCTTGCCGCGCTCACGGCCTGTGGGCTTGGCTGGCGCAGGCTCGGCCCGCTCGGTCGCTGGGAGGCCCGCTGGGGGCTTCTCCTGGTCGCCCCTTGGCTGGTCGGCGCGATCCTGTTCACGATCGGGCCCCTAGTGGCCTCGCTCGTCCTGAGCACGACCTTGTGGAACGGCGTGGAACCCCCGCGCTGGATCGGCCTCGCCAACTATCGAGAGCTCTTCGGGCCCGACCGCGAGCGCACTGCACACGCCTTCGGCAACGTCGCTTACCTGGTGGGGGTCGGCGTGCCGCTCAGCGTCTTCGCCTCGCTTGGGCTCGCCTTGGTGATGGACTGGGCCTCGCGTTTCGGCGGTGCGGTGCGTTGGGTGGTGGGGCTGCCCAGCATCTTGCCCGCAGTCGCCACGACCATCCTTTGGCTGTGGCTCTTCCACCCCGATCCCGCTATCGGGGCTGTCAACGCCACCTGGACCGCGGTCTTTGGCAAGTCGCTTCCCCCGCCCGGCTGGTTCGCCTCCGCCGAGTGGGCGAAGCCGGCCCTGGTGGCGCTTGGCCTTTGGGGCGCGGGCTCGGGCGCGCTTGTCTTCCTCGCCGGGCTGCGCCGGGTGCCGCGCGACCTGCAGGACGCTGCCGAGATCGATGGCGCCGGCCCCGGCGCCCGGTTCCGGGCCGTCACTCTTCCCCATCTGGCGCCCATCCTTGCCTTCACGGCGGTCGCGGGCGTCATCGGGGCGCTCCAGACGTTCGATACTGCGTATGTCGCGACCGGGGCGGGGGCGGGGCCGGGCGATTCGCTGCTCTTCCCCGTTTACCAGGTGTTCGTGTCCGGGTTTGCCGAGCTACGGCTGGGCTACGCGAGTGCGCTAGCTTGGGTCGTGTTCGTCGTCGCCGCGCTCGCGACCCTCGCCCAGTTCGCGATCGCCCGCCTTTGGAGTGGCGACCGAGGCGGGGCATGACCTTTTTGAGCTTGATGTCCGCCGTGGCGGATCTTGCCGGGTGGGCGGCGACCGTTTTCGCACTCTGGAGTTTTTTCGTACGCCGGAGCGTCCCGGGTGTGCGCGCGGCGGCGGGCGCGCTCTTGCTCGCTGCGCTCGCCTTCGCGGACCGGCCCGTCTTGCCGCGGCCGGTCGTCCCGGTCGCTTGGCCCGTCCTCCCTTGGACGGCTTGGGCAGGGCTCGTGACGGGCGCCTATGCAGTGCATCTCGCCTCGTTCGCGTGGGCAGCGGGCAAAACGTCGCCCGAATACGGCACGAAGGTGCGGCGTGCCTGGCTCGCGGCAACGATTGCCGCGCTCTTCCTCATTGGCGCAGGGATTTCGGGCGAGCAGGGCGCTTGGCTCTTGGGGGCATGGCCGGTCTCCGGAAGCGCCGCCGGCGGCCTCGCCCTTGTTGTGCTGGCCCTGCTCCGACCTTCATCCTCGCGAGGGGAGGAGGCGTGGGGCCGCGGCCTCGCGGTGCTCGGAGTGTGCGCCCTCTTCGCACTGCCTACTTTATGGATGGTCGTGGTGAGCCTTGGGGGGCACACGCTCGCACCGGCTTGGGATCACACGTTCGAGAGCTATCGCTCGGCTGTGAGGGCGCTCCCGCCGGAGGCTGAATGGGGTTTGGCCCCCCTTCGCAATACGCTCTGGCTCGTCAGCCTGCGCGTCTTCGGGGCGACCTTGAGCTCGGCTATCGTCGCCTATGGTTTCGCTCGGTTCCGGTTCCCGGGACGGTCGGTGCTCTTCGGGCTCTTGCTCGCAACTTTGATGCTGCCTGGCGCGGTCACGATGGTGCCCAAATTCCTCCTCTGGCGAAACCTTGGGTTCGTGGACTCCCTCGTGCCGCTGTGGCTGCCCGAGTTCTTTGGGAGCGCGTTTTCTGTTTTTCTTCTCACGCGGTTCTTCTCGACGCTTCCTGCGCAAACTGAGGAGGCCGCGCGCCTGGACGGTGCAGGCCCTCTGCGAATCTTCGCGAGCGTCTCACTCCCGCAGGCGGTACCGGCCCTCGGCGTCGTGGCAGTTTGGACGTTTGTTACTTCGTGGAGCGACTTTTCCGGGCCATTGATCTATATCAATTCTCCGGGAAAAATGCCGGTGAGCTATGCGCTCCAGCTCGCGAGTTCAGAGCAGGGGGCAAATGCTGGGGTGATGATGGCGATGACGACTCTGGCCGTGCTTCCAGTCGCGCTGGTCTTTGCCCTCGCGCAACGGGCGTTTGCAAAAAATCTCCAGCGAAATGAACAAAACGGGTAGGAACTTGGCGTCGTATTCTTTGCGGATTTCAACGTCCGCCACATCATTCGCCTTGGAACATCATGCGTACTGCTTTACTATCAACACGAGAATCTGCGATTCTCACCTTGGCTTGCCAAGGATTAAGCGACCGGCTCATATGTGACCGGCTGCAAATTAAATCTGGCACACTCGGCACCTATTGGAGCCGAATTCGGCTGAAGACGGGGCTCACGAATCGGTCTGCGCTTTCTGCCGCGTTCGCGCGGTCGGAGGTCGTGGATTCCTTGAGTGCCGTCATCGGCTCTCTCGTTCTCTGCACGCTGGATCCAGATCGGAACGGCACCTTTCAACCTGATGGTGCGGGCAGGTCGGGGGCTTCGCCCTTTGGGAGCCTGCCTGTCTCCGCCCTTGTCCTAAGCCGCGACGGGATCGTCGCTTTCACCGAACAAGCGAGCAAGCAGTTCAGCGTCGGCTTCGGCGGACACGCGCTGCACAACGCCTTTGGCGTAAAGCTCGCCACGCGCATCATGGACGAGGTCCACGCCACCATCAATGACGGGAACTCCCGCTACGTGCAGGCTCTCTTCCGCAAGTGCGGGGCTGACGAGGTGGTCCACCTCGACATCAGCCTTGTGAAAACGGGCCACGTCCTGGCGCTCGTCCATGGGCGGGCGTTGAACGTGGCCCGAAGCAACGTCTTCGCTGCTTAACCGACCGTTCCTTCCGGGAACCATAGGGCGAGTTCGCGGCTTGCCGCGGACTCGTCGCTGCTACTGTGGGTCAAGTTGTCTTCGATCGTGAGGGCGAAATCGCCGCGGATCGTGCCCGGCTCGGCCTCCAGCGGGTTCGTCGCGCCCATCATCGCGCGGATCGCCTTCACCGCGTTCGTGCCTTGCACGGCCATCGCGACCACCGGGCCGCTCGTGAGATAGTCGCAGACGTCCTTGAAGAACGGGCGCTCGCGGTGCTCTGCGTAGTGCTCTTCGACGATCGCCCGGTCCGCGCGCATGAGCCGAAGGCCGGTCACCTTCAGCTGTCGCGCTTCGATGCGTCGGGTGATCTCACCGATGAGGTTGCGCTGGACTCCACCAGGCTTGATAAGGACGAGAGTGGTCTGCTCCATGGACTGCGGCAGGATACCAAGCGCGGCCGGATTTTGCGGGCTTTGCCGGGTGCGGGCCTAGGCTCTATCGCCTCGCTTCGCGGACGGGGTTTCGCTCTTCTGGGGCTAGGTCGTTGTGATAGTTCGCCGGGGCGATGACGCTCACGATGATCGGCTCGGCGTCTGGGTTGTCCGGCGACCGCGGGATGATCCTGACCAAGTCGCCGGAGGCGTCGATCTCCATGCTGGGGTCCGCCCAATCCGGGCGCTGGCCGGGCGGGTTGACGGCCATCAGGCGGGCCGCCTGGATCGCGCGCTCCATCGGCTTCAAGAACGTGTTCGGATAGAGCCCGCCCCAGACCATGAAGACGACGAGGCAGCCGACCATCGCGATCTCCCAACCCTTGATGTCGCGGATACGCTCGAGCATCGGGTTGGTCACCTTGCCGTAGAAGACCTTCTGGAACATCCAAAGCAGGTACACGGCGGCGAGGATGACCCCGATGCCGGCCAGCGCCGGCAGCGCTAGGTTCAGCCCGAAAAGGTTTGCCGCGCTCGACTCGAAGAGGCCGAGCATGGCGAGGAACTCGCCGACGAAGCCGTTCAAGCCCGGGAGGCCGACCGATGACAACATCGTGATGAGAAAGAGCGCCGAGTAGATCGGCATGCGCGCCTTGAGGCCGCCCATGTCTGCGAAGAGCCGCGTATGGATCCGCTCGTAAAGCAGGCCGATCAACAGGAACAAGGCACCCGTAGAAATGCCGTGGCTGAGCTGTTGGTAGGCGCCGCCCATGACGCCCGAATGGTTAAGGGAGAACAGCCCGATGACGACGAAGCCCATGTGGGCGACGGAGGAGTAGGCGACCAGTTTCTTCACGTCCGGCTGCATCGCCGCGACGATCGCGCCGTACAAGATCCCGACCACGCCGAGCCCGACGATGATCGGCACCGCAGCCACGGTAGCCTCTGGGAAGAAGGGGAAAGTCAGCCGCAGGAAGCCGTAGGTGCCCATCTTGAGGAGCACGCCGGCAAGGATGATGGAGCCGGCGGTCGGCGCCTCGGTGTGCGCGTCCGGCAGCCAAGTGTGGAACGGGAACATCGGACACTTGACCATAAAGGCGATCACGAACGACCAGAAGATCAAGGGTTGCATCTGCATCGCGCCGGTCCAAAGTTTGCCGTTTGCGACCAAGCTTTGAAGGGCGACCATGTCGAACGTTAAGACGCCTGTCGCCTTGGCGGCAAGTTGGGCCATCGCGATCATGCCGACGAGCATAAAAATCGATGCGGCGAAGGTGTAAACGAAGAATTTTGTGGCCGCATAGTTGCGGTTCGCCCCGCCCCAAATCCAGATCATAACGGCCATGGGGATCAGCGAAGCCTCGAAGAAGGTGTAGAACAGGATGAGATCGAGGCTAACGAAAACACCAAGCATTGCCGTCAGCAAGAGCATCATCATGACGAAATATGCCTTGACGCGTTGCTCGATGTATGTACTGAACCAAACCGCAATCACGTTTAAGAACGTCGTGAGGACGACAAGCCAGATCGAGATGCCGTCGATGCCGACCCGGTAGTGGATGCCCAATTGGTCGATCCACGGCACGAACTCCACCATTTGAAAGTGGAACGTGTTCGAATCGAACTGCACAAGCACGCCTATGCTGACGAAGAAGGTCAGAAGACTCGTGACCATCGCGCCGGCCTTGATCCCACCCTTGAATTGTTCTGGGACGAACGAAATGGCTAGCGCGCCCAACAAGGGAACAAGGAGCAAGAGACTTATCAGTCCGAAGCCGGTCGGTTGCGTCACCATGAGCCTACTGCATTCCTCGCATCATGATCGTTAAGATGACGTACCCCACCAGCAGGATAACGCCTATCTGCATCAGCAAAGCATAGGCTCGGACATAACCCGTTTGGACTAAGCGCCCGACGCCTCCAAGGCCTTTAGAAACCATGCCGACCCCATTCACCACGAAGTCGATCGTCGCGTCGAAGGCTTTGCTCAAACTGCCCAGCATATTGCCGACGGACAATGAAAACCCAGTGATGTCGATTCCCCTTCCACCGACGAACCTTTGCACCGGGTTCCACTTGGCCATGTCCCAGCCTTCCCGCTCGGGAAGTTTCTTCCAATAAAGCGCGAAGGCGAGGGCGATGCCGCCGAGGGATGTGACGGCAGAAATCAACAGTAACGTGGTGTGGGAAACCGGGCCGTGGTGGCCCTCTTCACCATGTCCATGGGCGAAACCAAGCCAGTGTTCGAGCGAAAACTGCGGCGATTCGTAGAGCAAGTAGCCGAACCAACCCAGCGAGAAAATGGCTAGGACCACGAGCGGCATCCACATGACCGGGGGCACCTCGTGCGGCTCGTGGTGCTCGTCAAGGTGGTGATGGTGGTCTTCCTGCAAGGCAAGCTGTTCCGCCTCTGCTTCCGCTGTAGAGGCGAAGAAGATCGGGGAGAGTTCGTGCCCTGCATGATCTTCATGGTGGTCGGCGGCGTGTGCGTGACCATGGTCATCGTGCGCGTGCTCGACCGCGTGCGCAATCCTCCACCTTTGCTCCTTTCCGGCGAAGGTCAGGATCATCATCCTTGTCATGTAGCAGGCAGTGAGAAAAGCGACGCCGAAGCCGACCCATCCCGCCCAGGCACCGACCGTGAGTCCGGCGAAACCATACGGGTTTTCCGAATTAACGGCCGTACCAAGAATCGCTTCCTTCGACCAAAAACCACTAAAGAGCCAGGGGATGCCGGCGATCGCGCCCCAGCCGGCCACCATGGTCCAAAAGGTGATCGGAACCTTCTTCCATAGGCCACCATAATTACGCATGTCTTGGTCGTGGGCCATGGCGTGGATGACCGCGCCTGCACCAAGGAACAAAAGTGCTTTGAAGAAGGCGTGGGTGACAACGTGGAACATGCCGGCATAGAACGCGCCAACGCCACAACCGATGAACATGTAGCCCAGCTGCGAAACCGTAGAATAAGCGAGGACTTTCTTGATGTCGGTCTGTCCGAAAGCGGTGATGGCACCGATAAGGGCGGTGAGCGCGCCGACTCCGGCAACGACGGCCATGGCAAGTGGCGAAGCCACAAACCATTCGCTCATTCTTGTGAGCAGATAGATACCTGAAGTGACCATTGTCGCCGCGTGGATGAGTGCGGAGACTGGGGTCGGGCCCGCCATCGCGTCGGGCAGCCATATGGCCAAAGGATACTGGGCGGACTTGCCCATAGCGCCTACGAACAAGAGCAAGGCGATCCCAGTGGCCCAAGCTGGGTGGTTCTCCAGAATCTGGTGCGCATATGGCAGGATGATGTCGAAACTTAACCAGCGAGAGTCCGTGATTCCGAGCGAACCGCGGTTCGCCGCCATAAGGACGACGATTCCGAACATGCCGAGCGTAAAGCCCCAGTCGCCGATCCGGTTAACGATAAACGCTTTGTTGGCGGCTTTGCTGTTCGCGACGTCCTTGTACCAGAAGCCGATCAACAGGTAGGAACAGAGGCCGACCCCTTCCCAACCCATAAAGGTTAGGACCAAGTTGTTCCCTAACACCAGGATCAGCATCGCCGTCACGAAGAGGTTCATGTACGTGAAGAACCGCGCGTAGTCGCGCTCATCGGACATGTAACCCATCGCGTAGAGATGGATGAGCGAGCCGATTCCCGTGATGATGAGCACCATCGTCATCGACAAGGGGTCGACGCGAAGCTCAAATGGGATACTGATACTCTTAAGGGTTATCCAATCAAAGAAAGTAACGATCGCGGATCGGCTTTCTTCCCCCAAGTTTGCGAGCTGGCCGGTGAGGCCCAAACCGATAAGGAACGAGGCGAAGATCGGAAGCACGGCGAGCGCTCCGCAGACCGTTCGGCCGATCTTCGTGCCCAAGGTGTCTATGATCGCCTTACCGAACAGTGCTTGGACGAGGAAGCCCAAGAACGGGAATAAGATGACGAGCGAGACGTTCGAGAAATCCGGGCTCATTCCGTTACAGCCTCATTGTGCTCATATCGTCCACGTCCGCCTGGTTTCTTTGACGGAATATTGCCATGATAATGCCTAGTCCGACGGCGACTTCCGCCGCGGCGACGGCCATAACGAAGATCACCATCATCTGCCCGTGCATCGAAGATTGGGTCGCAAGCGTGTCGGTCTGGTTAGCCGTTATCTGATACCGGGCCATTGTCAGGAACGCGAGGTTTGTCGAGTTCAGCATGAGTTCGATGCACATGAAGACCACGACCGGGTTCCGGTGGATGACAACGCCGGCAGAACCGATCGCAAACATCGCGACCGCGAGCGAGAGCCAATATCCGACAGGGACTTGAAAAGCGATCAACTTATAGCCTCCTCTTAGCCAGCAAGATCGAGCCGACGATTCCGACTAGGAGTAGCACGCTCGCAACGAGGAAGGGCCAGGCATACGTCGTGAACAAGATGGTGCCGATCGCTTGGGGCGACCCATAATCGTCCGCGACGCGCGAGCCCCTTGAAGTCGAGATAGGGACGATCACGCCAACATGGACGATAAGCCAAAGGGCCAGCGCCCCCAAGAGCGCGAGGATTCCTTTGCGGTCACGCGTCTTTTCCTCGATCCGCTCCATCGCACCTTGGTTCTGCAAAACCATGATGACGAAGAGGAATAGCACCATGATCGCTCCCGCATAGACCATGATCTGCGTGATGCCCAGTAGCTGCGCGCCTAGCGAAAAGTACATGATCGCCAGCGTAAAGAAATTGAGGACAAGCATGATCGCGGCGCGCACCGGGTTTTTGCCGAACGCGACCAATCCCAGGGCGGAGAGCAGCGCGACCGCCGCGAGGATGAAGAAGACTACTTTGCCCGCGTTCATCTGCCCTCCGGTTTAACGAGCCGGATCGAGCGGCGCGGCCCGGCGGAGGCCGGCGCGGCCTTCTGCACGGCGGCGACGACGTTGGTATAGAGGATAGCGACCACGACAAAAGCGGCGAGGACGGCCGCCCATCCGCCCGCCGCACCGTACAATTCTGTGCAGACGACCCAGATCCCGACGATGATAAAGTTTGCCACTGCGACGGGCAGCAAGGTCTTCCAACCCAGGTTCATCAGTTGGTCATAGCGAAGCCGCGGCAAGGTGGCGCGGATCCAGATGTAAAGCGCGATGCCCGCCGCGCACTTTGCGACGAAACTTAGGGGTCCGAGCCAGTAGTTCGCCCACGCCATGTTCTGGAAGAATCCGCGGGCTGCCGGCACCGCTTCCGCAAGGTATTCCCACCGGAAAGGCATCAGGTTATAGCCGCCAAGGAAGACTGCGGAAAGAATGCCGCTAAAGATGAACATCGCGGCGTATTCACCCATGAAGAAAACCGCGAACTTCATGGAACTGTACTCGGTGTGGTAGCCGGCGATGAGTTCGTTCTCAGCTTCGGGAAGGTCGAAGGGCGCGCGGTTGGTCTCCGCGATCATGCAGACCAAGAAGACCACAAAGCTTACGAAGCCGAACGGTGTGAAGACGAACCAGTTTTGCACGACCGGGAACGCGCCCCAAAGGGGGCCTTCTTGCGCGCGGACGATCTCGGACATCTTGAGCGAACCGACCGCCATCGCGATGCACGCGAGGGAGACCCCCATGCCCAGTTCATAACTTATGAGCTGCGCCGACGCGCGCAGGCCGCCCATCAGCGAGTACTTGTTGTTGCTCGCATAGCCGGCGAGGACGACGCCATAGACGCCGAGGCTGGAGATGGCGAGAACGAAGAGCAGGCCGATCTCGACGTCGGCGACCGGGGTGAGATGGCTGTAAAGGCCGCCCGCCACCGCCGAGAACGGCAGGTGGGTCGCTCCCCAGGGGAGCGTGCCCCCGAGCGTGAAGGCGGGAAAGAGCGCGACGAACGGGGCTATGAAATAAACCTTGCGGTCAATGTTGGCGGGGGTGATGTCTTCCTTGAGGAAGAGCTTCAGACCGTCGGCGATGGGCTGCAAGAGCCCGAACGTTTGGATCTTTCGCCCCTGCAGGCCCTTGGGAATCGGAATGCCCAGGAACGAGGTGCCGAAGGTGATGGTCCCCGTTCGGTTCGGGCCTTGGCGGTCCTGCATCCAGGAAAGGAGCCTTCGCTCGAACCAAATGAGCCCAGGAACGAGCGTGAGTGTGGCGCCGACCAGGATAAGCACCCGCAAAATAGCCAGGTAGAAGGGGCCAGGGATACCGAGGGGACCGGAGCCTCCTTGCGACAGTGCCTCAACGTAAGCCGGCAGATTCAACGCGGGGACTTTACCCGGAGGTCAGGCGCCTTGTCCTACCCCGACGGCCTCGGCGTGGGACGCACCGGACCGCGCGCCGAGCAAGAAGCCTTCGCCGGCCAGGGAATCCGCACCGATCCCCGCGAACGCGGGCACCGTTTCCGCAATTTTGGTCAGCACTTCTGCCGGGTTAAAGAACGGGGTTTGGTCCGTGGCGCGGAGCAGGCACTCGCTCACGATGCGCCAGGCGGGCTTGGCGAGCCCCGGCGGCGGCACCGCGGGCCGGACCAGTTGGACGCGGCGCTCGCAGTTCGTGAACGTCCCTTCCGCCTCGGCGGGCAGCGCCATGGGGAGGACGACGCTGGCGTAGTGCACGGCCTCGTTTGTGAGCGAGCCGGCATAGGCCAGGAACGGCACAGTCTCCAGGGCACGGCGGACCAGGTCTTGGTCCGGGTGCAAAACGAAGGGGTCCGCGCCAAAGAGCCAGAGCGCCTTGATGCGGCCCGTGGCGCAGCCTTCGAGGACGGCCCGCGTATCCAGGCCGGTCGCGCCCGGCACTGCGTCCGGCCGCACGCCGAGTTCCTCAGCGCCTTGGTCGTTCGCGCCGGTGGCCCAGCAATCGAAGCGGCCGCCGGTGGCCATGGCCATCCCGGCCAAGTGCTCCATCACGCTGGCGGCGTCCGGGAAGTTATAGAGCGCGTGGCTCGTGAGGACGCGCGCGCCTGGCAGGAGGGCCGCGGCGGCGCGCAAGCCGCCTTGCGAGACCCCGGTCTCGTTCTCGACCCGGGCGGCGTCGAACTTGGCGAGTTCGTCGCGGGTCGCGGGCGGGAATTCGGCACGGCCGTCTTTGACCAACTGTGCGAGCAGACCGGCCGCGAGGGTGGCGCCGGTGCCCGGCCGGTAGTGCAAGGTGACTGTTGCGAACCGTTCGACCTCGGTCGGGCGGTCGGTGGCGACCACGACTTTGGCGCCGTGGTGGGTGGCCGCCTTGCGGACGCGCAGGTAGGCGATCGGGAGTTCGTCGGCCAGCGACGTCCCAAAGACGAGGATCGACCCGGCCGTTTCAAGGTCGGCGATGCGGCCCTGCACGGGCTCGACGCCCAAGCGGGCCGAGACGGACTGGCCCGCCGGCACGAGGTTCTGCCGCCATCGGTAGTCCAGGTTCGGGGATTTGAAAGCGGTTCGGAAGAGGTTGGCGAAGAGGAAGAGGGCCTCGTTCGAGACTTCAGGCCCGACGAGACCGGCCACTTCCGCTCCACCGGGCTCGAAGCCTTGGAAGAGCGCTTCATACGCTTCGGACCAGCCCGTTTCGGCGAGGCCCTCCCCTTGGCGCACGAGCGGGGTGGTGAGGCGTCCCGGCGAGTTGTAGTTGTCGTGGCCGAACTTGCCACGGTCGCACGTCCAATCCTCGTTCACGGCTTCGTTCGTGCGCGCGTTGACGCGCACGAAGCGGCCGACGCGGTGGTCGAACCAGGTGTTGCACCCGTTGGAGCACTGGGTGCAGACCGACGGCGCGGTTTCCAGGTCCCAAGGGCGGGCGCGGAACCGGTAACGGGCGGAGGTCAAAGCGCCGACCGGGCAAATTTCGATCACGTTCCCGCTGAACTTGCTCTCGAACTCCGTCAACTGGAAGGTGCTCGGCTGCATCTCTGCGCCGCGGAAGCGGAAGGCGAGGTCGTGGTCGCCACTGATCTCCTCGGTGAAGCGGACGCAACGGCCGCACTGGATGCACCGCTCCAAGTCCAGGGTGACGTACTTGGAGAGCGGGAAGGCCTTGGGCAGGTGGCGCTTCAACTCGATGAAGCGGCTGGTGGAAGGGCCATAGGCCAAGGTGTTGTTCTGCAGCGGGCACTCACCGCCCCTGTCGCAGATCGGGCAGTCCAAAGGATGGTTGGCCAGGAGAAACTCGAGGACGCCCCTTCGGTCGTTGTGGATAAGTTCGGTGTCGGTATAGACGACCATCCCCTCGCTTGCAGGCAGGGTGCACCCCGCTTGGGGCTTGGGCATCTTGCGGACCGACCCGTCCGGTTGTTTGAAGCCGACTTCGACGAGGCACATGCGGCACATTCCCACGGGCTTCATCCGGGGGTGGTAGCAGAAAATCGGGATCTCAAGTCCAAGCCGCTTGACCGATTCAACGATCAACTCGCCTTGAGGCACGTCGATTTCGACGTCGTTGATCGTGAGCTTCACGGTCTGTCCTTGGTTCGCGCCTGCCATTCCGCCCGATTCTATCCGACCCGGGCGATCAGCGGGGCCCGTCGACGTGCCAAGGGACGGATGCGGCTAAAGGTCCCACAGCATCGTTGCTGGGGTTGTGAGAATTCAAGTGAATCCCAGCCTCTTAAATGGTAGATTACCTTTGGCCTGGAGGTGGTCGTTATGGCGGCCCCTTGCTGCCGCCCTACCTTAAAGGCTGCGCCCTGTCGCCTGACGATAAGGGTGGGGAGGACTGGAAACTTACTATGCCGATCCCGCTCGGAAAAATCCGAACTAGAAGCGTGTTCTTGGTCGCTGCACTCAGCTTGGCGACGCTTGGCACGGCACAGAACCTAAAGCCTGGCTATACGCTCGGCGAAAAAATCACGATTGTCAATGCCGGTAAGGTCTCTGTCGCGGACTTGATCCGCGCCGACCGCGAATATCCCTTCTTGAACAAGGTCGCCCGGATCATCAAGGAGACGGAGGTCAAAGGTCGCGACCGCTCGAACCTGCAACAGAACCCCGACGCCCTTCCTGGCGGCTCGTTCCCGCTGAGCCAAAACGGTAAGAGCCACGGACTTCCGTTCACCCCGCAAACCGTTGGCGCCAACTTTGAGGGCCAGGGCGCGACGGGCTTCTACCCGCCCGACTCGTTCGGCGCGATCGGCCCCAGCCAGGTCTGCACGGCCGTGAACGGCCGCATCAACTGGCGCAGCCGCACCGGCACGATCCAGGTCTCGATCAACCTCGACACCTTCTTCAACCTGGTCGGCGGCACTTCGTTCGGCACCTCCGACCCTCGCGTGACGTTCGACCCGATCACGCAGAAGTGGTACGTCGTCGCGATCACGGTCAATTCGCCGAACCGCATCATCCTGGCCGTTTCGAACGGCCCGACGATCACGGCCCAGGCGGACTTCACCCAGTACTACTACCAGGTGCCCAGCGCGTTCTGCGACTACCCGTCGCTCGGCGTCGACAAGTACTCGGTCATGGTCGGTGAGAACACGTTCAACACGGGCCTCACCCAGTACCTCGGCACGAACGTGACCATCTTCCCGCTCGCCAACCTTGGCGCGGGCGGCCTGATCACCGGTTTCCGGTTCAACACGTCTTCGAGCGGTGGTCAAGGCGTCGACTCGCCCCGCGGCGTCGACAACCCGGATCCGAACGCCCCCGAGTCCTACATCATCGGCGTCAGCAACTCGAACTTCAGCCAGTTGGTGATGCGCAAGCTGAGCTGGAGCGGCACCACACCCTCCATCAGCGGCAACATCATCATCAGCACGCCGTCGACTTCCACACCGATCAACGTCCCCACGCGGGACACGTCCCGCCTGCTCAGCTCGGTCTCCGACCGCCTGTTCCACGCCCAGATCCGCAAGAACCGCAAGACGGGCATATGGACGCTGGTCACGGCCCACCACTTCCGCATGACCAGCACCGGTGTCGCCGGTGGTGACCGCATGGGAATGCGATGGTACGAGCTCGTCGACCTGACCCAGCCCACGCCGACGCTCCGCCAGGCCGGCTCGATCGTCGACCCGGGCGGCACGCCGATCCACTACTGGATGGGCAGCGGGGTCATGACGGGCCAGGGCCACATGGCCTTCGGCTATAGCGGCTCCAACTCGGCCACGTACGTCCAGGGCGTCTACTCCGGCCGCCTCTTCAACGACACGCTGGGCACGACCCGCACTCCCACCGTTTACTTCCAGAGCACGGCCCGCTACATTGACCCGTTCAGTGGCGTGCAGCGCTGGGGCGACTACTCGGGCACCTTCGTCGACCCGAACGACGACCAGACCATCTGGACCGTCCAGGAAATCGTCCGTTCTGCCGATACCTGGGGCGTCCGCTGGGCCCAGCTCTTGGCGCCGGCGCCTTGTCCGATCACGACCGTTTCCCCGAACAGCCTTCAGCAAGGGCAGACGGCGAACGTCACCGTGACAGGCAGCTCCGGCAACGGCCAGGAGTACTACGATACGGACGCTTCTTATCCGCAGCGCCTTGAAGCCGCCTTCAGCGGTGCGGGCGTCACGGTCAACAGCATCTCGTTCGACCACAACAACCCGACCCAGGTCGTGTTGAACGTGACCGTCGACAACGGTGCCGCCCTCGGCGCCCGCGACTTGACGATCACCAACCCTGACCGCCAGGCCACTGTGGGAACCGGTGTCTTCACCGTCACCGCGGGCGGCGGCGCGGTCGCGATCGCCCCGAACTCCTTCACCGTCCGTCTCGGCCGCCTGGATTCGGGCAACGTTGCCAGCTTGGCCAACGTCGATGGCGACGCCCTGAAGGTCTGCAAGTTCATCGTCCCGAACCAGTTCGTCGAACCGATCAACGTCGAAGTCAACGGCACGGCCCCGGGCAACAACCCGACCGACCTGAAGTTCGAGATGGTCGCGAAGATGGACACGACAGGCGCCTTTAGCCAGACGCTCGACCTGTACGACTTCCAGACGAACGCGTTCGACTCGAACGACGTCCGCACGGACTCGATCAACACGACCTATGCGACCCGGACGCTCACCGCGACCGGCAACTTGGGCCGCTACTTCTCGGCCGGAAACGCCGTCCGCGCCCGGTACCGCATCAAGCAGACCGGCCCGGCCGGCGCCAGCATCTGGTGCCACCAGGCTGACCAGGCCAAGTGGATCTACACGCCTTAAGGCGTGACCGCGAACGGCCAGCCCGCCCTCAGGCGGGTTGGCCAAAAAACCCGCATCTCTGCCAGATTGTCTGGCAGAGATTTTTTTTGACAGATTGGGACGGTATCTTCCAAATTGGCGTGCTTCGTGCCTTAACGAGCCGTTGCCCCCACCTAGGAGATGCATTTGACACTCACTCGCCTTTGCCGTCCGTTGCTTTTCGCGGCGGTCCTTACATCAATATCGCCCGCGCAAGCGCCCAAGGGTTACACCGAAGGCACGCCTATCCAGCTCCAAGGCGGCTACACGTTCAGCATTGAAGAGCTGGCCCGCCTCGACAATCCCACTTACGCAGGCTTCATCGTTCCGAAGCGAACGGAAGAACAGGAACTCGGTCGCGAGAACCTGCCTCTGGCGAAGGAAGCCCTGCCGGGCAACCGGTACCCGATGGACGAGGGCCCGGCGAGCGGCCCCTTGGCGCCGCAGACCCTCGGCCGCAGCTTCGTTGGTGAGCCCGCCACGCAGTACACCCCTCCGGACAGCTTCGGCTCGATCGGCCCCACCCAGGTCTGCACGTTCGTGAACGGCATGATCAACTGGCGCGACAAGGACGGAAACCTGGGGCCACGAATCACCTCTCAGGCGTTCTTCTCGTCGGTCGGCGGCGGGTCCGACGCGATCGACCCGCGGGCCACGTACGACCCGCTGAGCCAGAAGTGGTACATCGTCGCGATCACCTTCAACGCCCCGAACCGCATTTGCCTCGCCGTTTCGAACGGGCCGACGATCACGAACCAGTCGAACTTCACGTTCTGGTACTACCAGGTTCCGGGCGCCTTCTCGGACTATGAGTCTTGCGGCGTCGACCGGTACGGCGTCATCGTCGGCGAGAACACGTTCAACACGAGCCTTTCCGCGTTCCTCGGAACGGCCGTGACGGTCATCCCCAAGGCCAACCTGGTTGGCTCTGGGCTTGTGACGGGGTTCCGGTTCACGACTGGCGGCACCAGCGGCACCGCTCCGTTTTCGCCTCGCGGTGTGGACAATCCGGATCCGAACGCGCCGGAGTCTTACATCATCGGCCCTAACCAGGGCGCGACAGGCCAGCTCGTTATGCGCAAGCTTAGCTGGTCGAACAACGTTCCCTCGATCTCCGGCAACATCGTGATCAACGTGCCGGCGACGTCAGTCCCGGGCAACATCCCGAGCAACGGCGGTAGCCAGCCGAGCCTCGGCGACCGCATCTTCCACGCCCAGATCCGCCTGAACCGAAAGACGAACACGTGGACGCTCACATGCGCCCACGCGACGAACTGCGACCAAAACGGGAACGCCAACGGCGGCGTCGGCGCGACCCGTGTCGGCATGCGCTGGTACGAGCTCGTCAACCTTACGAACGCCACGCCGACCCTTCGCCAGGCCGGCACCCTCTTCGACCCGGCCAGCAGCGGCTTCCAGTACTACTGGATGGGCAGCTGCGCCATGACGGGCCAGGGCCACCTCGCCATCGGCGCGAACAGCGCCAACTCCTCGACGTTCATCCGCGCGATCCATGCGGGCCGCTTGTTTGGTGCCCCGCTCGGCCAGACCGGCGCCCCGGAAACGTACTTCCAGAGCACGGCCGGCTATAACGCTGGCCGCTGGGGCGACTATTCTGGAACCTTCGTGGACCCCGCGGACGACCAGACCGTCTGGACGATCCAGGAGACGGTGGCCTCCGCCGGCGTGTGGTCCACCCGCTGGGCCGAACTGAAGGCTCCGGCTCCGTGCCCGATCGTCAGCCTCGCTCCGAACTCGGTGGCCCAGGGCCAGACGACCAACATCACGGTGACCGGCGACGGCTCCAACGGCCGTGAGTACTACGACAACGACGCCAGCTTCCCGCAGCGCCTCGAAGCGCTCTTCAGCGGCACGGGCGTCACCGTCAACAGCATCACGTTCAACCACAGCAACCCGACCCAGGTCGTACTGAACGTCACGGTCGCGGCGAACGCCGCCACCGGCACTCGCAACCTGACCCTGACCAACCCGGACCGCCAGACGGCGACCGGCAACGCCGTCCTCACCGTGACGGGCGGCTCGAACGTCGAAGTCGCGCCGGGCAGCTTCACGGTCCGCCTGGGCCGCCTCGCCTCCGGCAACGTCCAGAGCCTTGCGGGGCGTGACGGCGACTCGCTCGTCGTGTGCAAGTTCATCGTGCCGAACCAGTTCGTCGAACCGATCAACGTCGAAATCGACGGCACGGCGCCGGGAAGCAACCCGACCTCGCTGAGCTTCACCGTCCTTTCCAGGATGGACACTACGGGCTCGTTCAGCCAGATCCTGGACATGTACAACTGGCAGACGAACTCGTTCGATGCGACCGACGTCCGCACCGACGCCGTCGGCACGACGTTCACTGAGCGCACTCTGAACGGAACCGGTTCCTTGGGCCGCTACGTCGGGGGCGGGAACGCCCTGCGCGCGCGATACCGCATCAAGCAGACCGGCCCTGCCGGCGCCAGCATCTGGTGCCAGCTCACAGACCGCGCGGTCTGGACCGTCGGCCAGTAACGCCTGGCTCGACAGAAGGCCAAAGGCCGCCCCTCTAGCGGGGGCGGCCTTCTTTTTGTCTCTCCAGCAGCTTTGCGGGGCTGGTGGAAATCTCGCACACCTGCGGGCAGATGCACTTGCCACTCAGGGTGATTTGTGCCGTATACTAACTGTGAATTCGTATTCACAGGCAGGAGCAGTAGCTTCCGCCTCGCATGACGGACTCAATGAGGAGAAGAGACATGAAACTGACAAAAGGCATTTTCACCACCGCGCTCATGGCAGCCTGTGGGCTCGCCGTTGCGCAGACTGTGGACGGGATCGCCGACCCTGTCTACGGCAGCCCGATAGTCGTACAAAATACGCAGACCCAGTTCGGCGACAGCAACCTCGGACTTCCCGACTTCGCGAACGGCAGCGAGCTCGACAACTGCTACGTCTACCGGACGGCCACGGACCTCTACATCCTGGTCGGCGGCAACCTGGAGAGCAATTTTAACAAGCTTGAGATCTTCATCGACAGCATCGCCGGCGGGCACACGAGGCTGACGGGCGACTATCCGGACGTGGACTTCGGCGCCTTGAACCGCATGAGCGACGATGGCACCGGCAACGGCCTGACCTTCGACACGGCCCTTGCGGCGGACTACTGGCTTGGCTTGACCTGCGGCAACAGCCCGCTTGAGCTCTACGCAAACTACAGCGAGGTCAAGGCTGTCGCGAACGGCGGCGTCGGTTACTACCTCGGCATGGGAGTGCAGGGTAACGGCACGCTCAATGGCGGCACCAACCCGTTCGGGATCGAAGCGACCCTGGACAACTCCAACACGGCCGGCGTGCCGGGCGGCAACGGGATCGACCCGGGCAACGGCGCGGGCGTCACCACGGGCATGGAATTCAGGATCCCGCTGGCTGCGATCGGCAACCCGACCGGTCCGATCAAGCTTTGCATCTTCGTGAACGGCGGCGGCCACGATTACCTGTCCAACCAGGTCTTGAGCGGCCTCAATGGCGGTGACAACCTTGCCGAACCGCGCTTGGCGGACTTCTCCGCGATCAATGGCGAGCAATGGTTCACGGTTCCGGCCGCGGCTGAGAAAGCCGTGCCGGACAACTTCGTGATCCGCCTGGGCCGACTCGACGCGGGCAACGTGGCGAGCCTTGCCCAATCGGACGGCAACGTGCTCCGCGTCTGCAAGTTCATCGTGCCGAACCAGTCCGTTGACCCGGTCAACGTGGAAGTGGGCGCGCCGACTACAGTGAGCAACCCTTCGAGCCTGGAGATGCACTATCGCAATCGAATGCAGACCACTGGCTCTTTCCGCGTTGCCCTTGAGCTGCGCGACTTCACTGCCGGCGCTTGGGTGAACCGTGCCGAGTTCCCGGTCAACACCTCGTTCAGCGACCGGACGGTCGTTGCAGGCGGGCCCTACGCTCGGTTCGTCTCCGGTGGCCGATTGCTGATGCGCTACACCGTCAAGCAGACCGGTCCTGCCGGCGCCAGCCTCTGGTGCCACGAAGTGGACAGCATCGACTTCACGGTCGGTCGGTAAAAGGCGACCCCGTCAAGGCGGGCGGCGCGCTCAGGATTCTCCCTGGGCGCGCCGCTTTTTATTAAGAACCAGCAAATATCTCTGCTGGAAATTGCCGGTAGGGTTTTCTTTCTTGCGGCCAGTGTTGTATCGTCACCATGGGAATTCGTATTCATAAGCCGGTAAGGCGACGGGTTCCCAGAATCCTTAAAACCTCAGAGTGGAGAACATATGGTCAACTTTCCTCGCATTCTCATAGCGTCGCTGGCCCTCACGGTTTGCGGCGCTGCCTTCGCCCAAATTCCAACGATCGATGGGCAGCGGGACGCCGTTTATGTCAAGGCGTCTGCCCAGGACACCCAGACCGCCTTTGGCGACAACAACTTGGGCCTGATCGACTTCGCCAACGGCTCAGAGGCCGATAACGTTTACTACGTGCGGACTGCGACCGACCTTTACCTTTTCATCGGCGGCAACGTCGGTGCGGACAACGGCGTGTACAACAAGGTCTCGCTCTTCTTCGACCACAAGACGGGAGGTTACAACCGCTTGCCCGCCGGTCTGCCGGACGTCGACTTCAACCGCTTCCAACTGTTCGGCGACGACGGCTCGGGGAACGGCCTCACGTTCGACGCCGGTTTTGCGGCGGACAGCTGGATGGGCTTTGTCGCGGGGGGTTCGCCGGTCGGCGTCTTCGTCAACTTTTCGCAGGTTGAAACGGTCGCCAACGGTGGCACCGCCTACTATGTCGGCTCCACCACGCCGGGCAGCAACGGCACGCTCACGGGCGGCAACAACCCGAACGGCGTCGCCGGCACGATCAACAACTCGAACATCGCGGGTGCGACCGACGGACTCGGGACGATGAACACGGCGGTCACCGACGCGGTGACCACCGGCATCGAGCTGAAGATCCCGCTCACCCAACTGGGCAGCCCGACCGGGGACATCCGGTTGTGCGTCTTCGTCTTCAACGATGGGTTCGACTTCCTTTCGAACCAGGTTCTGCCGGGCATTGGCGGCGGCGACAACCTGGGCGATCCGCGCCAAGTGAACTTCGGCAACATTCCGGGCGTGCAGTACGTGACGATCCCGGGATCGTCGGAGGTCGTGGTCAAGCCGGAGAGCTTCACGGTCCGCCGCGGCCGTGTCGACGCCGGCAACCTTCAGAGCCTGCAGACCGAGGACAACAACTCGCTGCGCGTCTGCAAGTTCATCGTGCAGAACCTCGCAGAGCCGCCCGTCAACGTCGAGGTGAACAGCACATCGCCGACGGCCTCCCCGAGCGCGCTCAAGACGTCGGTCACGAGCCGCATGTTCCACACCGGCTCGTTCCGCCAGACGATCGAGCTCTTTAACTTCGTGACGAACAACTGGGACGCCACCGACGTTCGGTCCGACGCGATCAATACGGTCATGACGAAGCGCGAATTGACCGCCACCGGCAGCCTGGCGCGTTACGTCGGCCCGGCCGGCGCCGTCCGCTGCCGCTACACCATTCGCCAGACCGGCCCCGCGGCCGTCATCAACTGGTGCCACGAGACCGACATGGTCGCGTGGACGATCAGCAACTAGTCGAGGTCCACAAACCGGGGGCCGGCGTTATCGCTGGCCCCCGGATTCGTTTCACTCGGTCTCTGGGAAGAAGCGAACCATGTCGCCTTCCTTGAGGCCCATCTTGACCTCAATGAGGGCGCCGTCTGACAATCCGGTCTCGACGGGCGTGCTGACCCAGTCGTTGCCTCGCTTGACCTCGACGTACTTTTCGCCGTCCTTATTGTGGATAGCGCCGACCGGAACGACAAGGACGTCGTCTGCCGTTCCTGTTTTCACGCCGATGCCCGTGACCTTACTCGGACTTATCGCGCCCTTGATATCCCGGAAACGGATCACCGCTTCGTAGCCCGGGCTCGTTCCACTGTCGCCCACAGGAGGGAGGACGGAAACCGAAAGCACGCGGCCGAGCAGGGGCTTTTCTGCACCCACCATCGTTACGACGACGTCGGTGCCTTCCTTGACCATGTCCTTCATCTCGGGAGGGACTTTGCCCTTGACCCTGAGCTGGCTGGGATTCACGACGGTCGCGAGAACCTGTTTTGCTTTCGCGTCGAGACCGGGCTTGGCATCCATTGCGACGATGTAGCCTCCGATCGGCGATCGAAGAATTCCCTTCTCCTCAGCCTCTTTGGCCAATTCTAGGTCGGTTTGGGCGGCACGGACGGCCGACTTGCTCGGCTGTAGGGTCGCATTGACTTCCGCCTGGAGCCGGGCGACTTCGGATTCCGCGGCCTTGCGCTCCACCGTCAGGGCCTCGAGGTCCACTGTCTCGCCCGCCGCGGCCGCATCGCGCCCCGCCTTCTCGTTCGCCCGGGCTTCCTCAAGGTGCTTTCGAGCATCCCGAAGTGGCTGTGACACTTGCGCCCTCTCGGCTTCATACGCCGCTTCGGCCGACGCGGCGCCTGCCTTGGCGTTCGCCTTTGCCGAGTCGACCCCCGGGATCTGGAGCTTGATGAGTGTCTCTCCCCGGTTCACCGGGTTGCCAACGGCTGAGACGACCTCTTCGACGCGCGTGTCGTAGGGGGAGGTAATGACCGCTTGAGCGTCCGGAGGCGTCATGAGCTCACCGTCAAAAAACTCGTATCCGACGATGTCCTGCTTCGCTACCGCCACCGTCTTGGGCTCTGCTCGCTTTGCATCCCCCTTTGCGATGGGGCCGGAGCCCTCGCCGCATCCGGCGATGAGGAACGCGATAAGGGCCAGTGGCCAACCTTTCTTCAGCATTAACTTTTTCCTGGGCCCTATGCAGCCCGTAAGAATAGAAACGCCGATAAACGGTCTGGCCCCGTAATGAGCTGTAGGCCCTGCGGCCGTCTCCGACCGACATTTAGGCTCAACTTCCGGGAGGTTTGACGCAGGGGCGCGTATAGTAGCAGGGACTATGGCGATCTCTGACCATCTGGACAAGCAAACCGAGGGAATGGACGACGACGCCCTTCTAGAGCACGTCGCCGAGCGGGAGTACCAGTGGGGATTCGTCAGCGACGTCGAGGCGGACACCCTTCCGCCCGGCCTCAGCGAAGACACCGTCCGCTTCATCAGCGCCAAGAAAGGCGAGCCCGATTGGATGCTGGAATGGCGGCTGAAGGCGTTCCGGCACCTCGCCACCATGCCCTATCCGAAGTGGCCGAACGTGGGCTACGAGCTCCCCGACCTCCAGTCCATCAGCTACTACTCCGCGCCGAAAAAGAAGCCGGTCTTGAACTCGATCGACGAGGCTGACCCGGAACTGGTCCGCACGTTTGAGAAGCTGGGCATCCCGCTGCGTGAGCAAGAGATCTTGCTGAACGTGCGGGGCGCGGCCGAGGCCCACGCCGCTGGACAGCCAACCGCCAACGGCCAACCGCCTAGCGGCGGCGTTGCCATCGACGCCGTGTTCGACTCCGTCTCAGTAGTCACGACGTTCAAGGAAGAGCTTAAGAAGGCGGGAGTGCTTTTCTGCTCGATCAGTGAGGCCATCCGCGATTACCCCGAGCTCATCCGGGAGTACCTCGGCTCCGTCGTCCCTTACAGCGACAACTACTTCGCGACCCTGAACAGCGCCGTCTTCAGCGACGGCTCGTTCGTGTTCATTCCGAAGAACACGCGCTGCCCGATGGAGCTCTCCACATATTTCCGCATCAACGCCGAGAACACCGGCCAGTTCGAGCGCACCCTCATCATCGCCGAAGAGGGCGCTTATGTGAGCTACCTCGAGGGCTGCACCGCCCCCCGCCGCGATGAGAACCAACTCCACGCCGCCGTGGTCGAGCTCGTTGCGCTTAAGGACGCCACCATTAAGTATTCGACCGTCCAGAACTGGTACCCGGGCGACCCCCACACCGGCAAGGGCGGCATCTTCAACTTCGTCACAAAGCGGGGCATCTGCCGCGAAAGCGGGGCCAAGATCACGTGGACGCAGGTCGAGACCGGCAGCGCCATCACCTGGAAGTACCCCAGCGTGATCCTAAAAGGTGACGACAGCGTGGGCGAGTTTTACAGCGTCGCCCTGACCGCCAACAAGCAGCAGGCCGATACGGGCACCAAGATGATCCATATCGGCAAGCGCACCCGGTCGACCATCGTGTCGAAGGGGATCAGCGCCGGGAACGGCCAGAACACCTACCGGGGCTTGGTGAAGATCAACGCCGGTGCGGACGGCGCCCGCAACTACAGCGTGTGCGACTCCATGCTTATGGGCGACCGTTGCGGCGCCCACACGTTCCCGTACATCGAGGTCAAGAACAACACGGCCAAGATGGAGCACGAGGCGACCACGTCCAAGATTGGCGAAGACCAGCTCTTCTACCTCGCCCAGCGAGGCATCAGCGAGGAGGACGCGGTCAACATGATCGTCAGCGGCTTCTGCAAAGACGTCTTCCGCGAGCTTCCGATGGAGTTCGCGGTCGAGGCGCAAAAGCTTCTCGCAGTCAGCCTCGAGCACTCGGTAGGATAAGGGCACTATTCTCCAGGCGCTGGCCGCAATGGCGATTGATACGTTCCAAGTTAGCTGGGGCGTACCGGTCGAAAGCGTCTTACTCGAACTCGCGCTTCGGGAAGAGCGAAACTCGTTGCTAGCTGGAGAGGGAACGGATCTTTGCGCTCAGGCGATCGACGGCCTCGGGGTCGCCGGAAGACTGCTTTGCGGCCCTGAGAACCTGCAGCGAAAGGCTGAGGCGCTGTAGAAACGAGCCGCAGCGGACGCACCGGGTGGCGTGGGCGACCGCGTACCATCGGCGCAAGCCCTTCGCGTGGCCATCGGCGACTTCCTGGAGCAACGACTCCATGTGCCGGCAGGGGGGCCCTTCTGTCTTGTGAAAGCTCATCTGCGTTTCTCCTATTTTACGGTCTAAGACTCACCAACTTCGCCTGAAGTTGCTTGCGCCCGCGGTGGAGCCGCGTGCGAAGAGTCGCCTGGGGGATGTCGAGGGCGATGGCCGCCTCGGCGTAGTCCATCTCTTCGACGTCGCACAGCGTGATCGCGGCGCGGTAGTCCTCGCCGATCGTGTCAAGCGCGACCAGGATCGTCTCGACGTCCAGTCGGACTTCGACCTTCTGCCAGAAGCCCTCTTCGCTCGGCTCGGAGATCGACTCCATGTCGACCTCTTGGCGCACTTTTCTCTTGCGTAGGAGCTGGTTCCACTCGTTCCGGAGGATCCGAATGAGCCAACTCCTCGCATGACGGCCGTCGAAAGCCTGCCAGTTTTTCGCTGCGTTGAGCATCGTCTGGCCGACAAGGTCTTCGGCGTCGTTACTGTTCAGTGTCAGGCGTTTTGCCACGCGGTAGAGGACCTCGACCTCGCGAAGTGCCACCTGTTCGAAGGATTCGCGACGGTCAAGGATGCTAGTCATGGCGTCTTGGTGGCTCTTAGGCCCTTAGTTGACCTTTTGGGCCTCGGCGAAGGACGCTTCGCCCAAGAGGACCTCAGCGAAGGAGCACCAGATCTGCACGTACTTGACGTCCTTGATGTAGCCGGGGAGTTCGATCTGTCGGTTCGTCTTTTCACCGACAATCTTCAGCTGGTTGAGCAGGTAAGTGTTGCCCATCGAATCGACGACCTGCCAGTGCGGCGCCGGCGAGTTCGGAATCTGGAAGTCGTCGCTGACCTTTAAGAAATGCTTGTTCTCCTTATGGACGAGCATGGCGTGACCCTTGTTGACTTCTATGCCCTTGAACATCGAAGTCTTGGCCTCGTGGTAGGACGGAGCGAAAACGGTCGGTGAGGGGCTTGCAAGCACGGAGCTCGCATAGCTAACGGACGGGACGGCGGCGAAGAGAGTCGCAGCAGCGGCAATGAGGGTGATCGTGTTGAGTTTCATTGAGTTGGGGTTGTTCGGGTTGGTTCGGGTTGGTTCGGGTTGGTTCGGGTTGGTTCGGGTTGGTTCGGGTTGGTTCGGGTTGGTTCGGGTTGGTTCGGGTTGGTTCGGGTTGGTTTGGGTTGTCTTGGGTTGTTTTGGATTGGTGGGGGTCCCTTAGCGGGTGTCTCCTAGCGACCCTTCTCTTGGGCCGAGCGGAGGTTGGCGAAAGCGATCACGTTGCCTTTGGCGTCGATCGCGGCGACGGAGCGGTAGAGCCAGACGTCGAGCGACTTGGAGATGGGTACGCTCGTGGTCGTCGTGCCAAGTTCGACAAACTCCACGCCGGTCGGGAAGGCACCGGTCGAGAGCGATTCTTTCTTGACTAGGCGAAACTTTACGGTCTTGACGGGGGCCTTGGACCATTTAAAGTCGAGGAACCGCTTGTCGTTTCGCTCGACGACGGACGCGGTTCCAGAGAGGCTGGTCGAGCCCTGGAACTTGCCGCTCGTCACCGTGATGTCGTTCGCGGCAAAGGCGGATAGGGTCGTGGTCAAGGCGAGAAGGACGAGTGAGGATTTCGTGGTGGTGTGCATATGGGTCGTTCGTGCTAGATGGACGTCAAGTCGCGAGAGTGGTATTCATTGAGCCTTCGTCAGAGTCGCACCTCCAAATCCTACGTTGAACCGTTTGCACCAGATGGCGATCGACTTGATCTCCCCTGGGTTAATCGTCGAGGGAATCTTGTAGTTTTGCGATCCGATGTTGCCCTTGATCGAGCCGAGGTCGACGTAGTTGCCGGCGTTCGCGCCCTTTCCTGCGTCGCTATCCTTCACAAGGTAGACGCGGACGTCGGGGCCGTTCGAGGTGTGGAAGCCGTCCAGTCGAAGATAGTGGGTTCCGTCCGATTCGACCAACTTTGCCGTGCCCTTGGTCTCGTGGGCATACGAGTCAAAGCTTCCCGAGGCGAGAATCTTGTCAACCGCTAGTTTCTCGTTTACTTCCTGGTTGACGAAGAGCAGCTCGGGGCGGAAAAGCGCCCAGCAGATAGCTGCGGCGGGGATCGCGATTCCGAGAGCGATCAGCTTTTTCTGTTTCACGACGGGGGTAAGGGACGACTCCACGAACCCGTTTCAAGAGAATTCTCAGGTCCCGCTGGGGAAGGCGAATTTTGTGGGAGAGCCTGGCCCAATTGCGGCGTACGGATGGGGAGAGGGACGGGGGGCCAAGCGCCTTGAGCTGGCCTTAGCGGACTACGTGCGGGTGGAAAGTCCGATCTAGACCAGGATTAGCGCAGGAGCGGACAGAATCGTCAGCGGCTCCTGCAAAGACGTCTTCCGCGAGCTTCCGATGGAGTTCGCGGTCGAGGCGCAAAAGCTTCTCGCAGTCAGCCTCGAACACTCCGTCGGATAGGGGCGGTGGCTATCCCTCGCGAGGCTCTGTGACTATTTAGAAAGCCTGCTCGCTGGTAAAACGTGCCGCATGACCGTGTTCGGCGCCTACTTAGCGCTGGCCCAAAGCTGGTCGATGGTGGCCGTCGGCGACGTGATGCTCAACGCCGTCACGCCCAGCAGCCGGACTTTTGAAGGGATCGCCCCCGTGGTTCGCCAGGCTGATATCGCCTATGCGAACCTGGAGATCCCCCTGACGCGGGCACGGACAAGCACAAACCGGAAGAACGCGGCCGAGCTGAAAGCCCGCACCCAGTTCGTCTTGAAGGCCGACCCCGGTCATGCGAAGCCTTTGGCCGAGGCCGGCTTCGACGTCGTGAGTCTCGCCAACAACCACGCGATGGACTACGGCAAGGCAGGGCTCGACGAGATGCTGCGGTTGCTCGACCAAAACAAGGTGAAGTGGTGCGGCGCAGGACGCAACCTGGCGGAAGCGGAGCGCGCCGCCGTGCTCAAGGCTCCAAACGGCCCCCGCGTCGCCTTCGTCTCTTACCTCGCATTCGTCTCGACCTCGGCGCTCTGGAAGTGTGGCCCTGCGACCCAGGACACGGCAGGGATCGCCACGCTCGACCTGGGCGGCACCGTGGGCGCAAGGCAAGAAGCGCGGCTCCGAACGATTGTTCAAAACGCACGGAGGCAGGCGGACCTCGTTATCGTCGCGCTGCACTGGGGCGATGAGCGCAAGACCTTGCCTAAACCCTATCAGGTGGAACTGGGCCGAGCGTTCGTCCGGGCCGGGGCCGACGCGGTGATCGGTGCCCACCCGCACGTTCTGCAACCCTACGAGTTCTTCCAGGGCAAACCCATTCTTTATTCGATGGGCAACGCCGTCTCTCCCCTACCCGCCCATACCGCGGTAGCCCGCCTCCGTTTTCGAGACCGCGTCTGCGAAGGGGTCGAAATGCTGCCTGCCTCGATCAAAGGCGGGAGAGTGACGCTGCTCCCAGGCACCGCGAAGGCATTTGGCAGTCTGAACGCCCAGTTCCAGAAGAGATACCCTCACGAGAAGAGCCGAACCACTGCTCGACGCTAAGTGTCTTAGCGAACTTATCCTTTAAGTGGGCGTGAAACTGACCACTAGAGTTCCGAACCCGGCCGCAAGGATATAGGGGACCAGTCCGGCAGCTCCTGCATAGTCCTTTGCGATTCTTTGCCCGAAGAACAACGCAAGAAGCGTGGCGCAACAGCCGGCCAGCGCATAGACGGGCAAAACGGTATCGATGCCCATGAGGAGTGCAAAGAACGAGCCTGCGCAGGCAAGGCCCGTCGACAGTTCCATAACCGTCAGCACTCCGAGCATGGCCGGGATACTTTTCGCCAAGAACGTCTTCTCGAAGTGGCCTTTCAGCCAGCCTAAGTTCCCTGCCCAGTCAGAGACCTTGTCGATCCCTGACTGGAGGAAAGCGATCGCGAACAGCGCACAGAATGTGCACTTAACGACCAAGAGCCCGATCGGCACGATCATTGCTTAGTTTGCACGGGACTTAGAGGACGCCCTTCGCTCGAAGTTGCGGATAGTGGCAAGACTTAAACTTCTTGCCGCTGCCACACGGGCACAAGTCGTTGCGCCCAACCTTCGTCCAGTCGTAGTTGTCCTCGTCAAAGTCTCTAGAGGCAACTGCGACAGCCGAAACCTGGCTCGCCGCAGCCGTTTCCGCGCCGCTACCGTTGAGGCTCCCCGGGTCTTCTTCCACGCGCGCCATCTGCGGTTGCTCGGCTTGCTCGGCCCGGACCTGCGCATGGAAAAGCATTTTAACGGCCTGTTCGCGAATCGACTTCATCGTCCCTTTGAAGAGGTCGAACGTCTCGCGCTTGTAAGCCACAAGCGGGTCGACCTGTCCATAGCCGCGAAGGCCGATACCCTCGCGGATGTAGTCGATCATTTGCAGGTGCTCCATCCACTTGTCGTTGACGGCCCGCAACATGACATGCCGTTGCACTTCCCCGGTCAAGTCCTTGCCGAACTCCTCCATCTTTCGATTGAGCGATCGGTCCGCCACTGCCATGACTTCTTGAACCATGCCCGGCCCTGGCTCAAGTGTCTTGAACTGCGAGAGGCTCATGTCGTCGATGAGCGGGAAGATTTCGTTAAGGTGTTCATAGACCTTCTCGTAGTTGTAGATTGGCGCGGCTGTCTCTTCGTCCACACCCCAACCCGTATCGCATACGGACGGGATGACTTCACGCACGGCTTGGTCCAGTTCGCTCCCGCAGTCCTTCCCAAGAAGGATCTCTCGCCGCAGGCCGTAGATCGTCTCGCGTTGAGCGTTAAGAACGTCGTCGTATTCAAGCACGTGCTTACGCGCTTCGAAGAAGTGGTTCTCAATCCTTTCTTGCGTCTTCTGGATCATTCCAGTGATGAACTTTGCGCGCACCTCCTCCATGGGTGGCCAGGCCTTGAGCACCGGATTTTCAAGCATCTTGGCATTGAAGATCCGCCACAGCATGTCCTCTAACGAAACGAAGAAGCGAGATTCACCCGGGTCACCCTGGCGGCCAGCGCGGCCGCGCAGCTGGTTGTCGATGCGGCGGCTCTCGTGGCGTTCCGTTCCCAGAATGTAGAGGCCGCCCAGCGCCCGCACCTCTTCGGCAAGTTCGCGCCTTTCCGTATCGTTAAGCGGTAGTGGTGGCGCCGCTCTTTCCTTGCCTCCGCGCCGGAAGGACATGAACGTGTCAGCGTATTCGCTGGCCACGCCGCCGTCCTCAGCCTCCTGTTGCCGGGCCAGCTTAACCGTCTCGTCCGCGACACGGCCGCCCAAGAGAATGTCGACGCCGCGGCCCGCCATGTTTGTGGCGATGGTCACAGCCCCTTTGCGACCTGCTTCGCTGATGATCGCCGCTTCCTTCTCGTGATACTTAGCGTTCAGGACGTTGTGCGGAATTCCGTGTCTAAGTGCCTCTTCAAGGTATGTCGCGGAGCCAGCCGGAAGGTCGTGTAGCGAGAGGAACCATTCCATCGTTTCCGATGAAGTGGCGCTGCTCGGCAAGCCCAACGTCGTTAGGACGGAGGTGATCAAAGAAGACTCCATTTCGAGGAGGTCTTGTGTGAAAAGCACTTCCGCTTCCCGCTTCTGGTCCTTTGTTGTGGACTTGTCGTTGTTGACTTTGTCGAACGCTCTGTCGGTCAGGATCAACCTCTGCAAAGAATCCGCAGTCAATCGTGCCGACACCTGTTCGGACATTTCGATCGAACGCGTGCCCACCAAGACCGGCTGTTGCTTGGAATAAAGCCGGAGGATCTCGCGAGCGATGCCACGCATTTTTGCGTCCATCGACTTAAAGACCACGTCCTCCTGGTCTTTACGGATCATGTCCCGGTGCGTGGGCACGACGACCACGTCCAAACCGTAAATCTTGCGGAACTCGTCCTCCTCAGTTTTCGCGGTACCCGTCATTCCAGCAAGCTTGTTATACATGCGGAACAGGTTCTGGAACGTGATGACCGCGACGGTTTGGCTCTCTCTCTGAATGGGAACGTTTTCTTTAGCTTCCAGGGCCTGGTGGAGACCGTCAGAGTATCGCCTTCCGAACATGGGGCGTCCTGTATTCTCATCGATAATGACGACCTCGTTACCGCGAACGACATAGTCGACATTCTTCTCGAAGACGCCATAAGCCTTTACCGCAGCGCCCAAGTGGTGCATCACGCGGGGATCACTGGCAATGTTGTCGAGTCCAAGCTCAACCTCCGCATAGTCCATACCGTCTTCGGTAAGCGAAGCGCTCTTGTTCTTCTTGTCAAGAGTAAAGTGCAACTCCGGTTGCATTTGTCTCACGACGGCATCGACCGTGCGGTAAACGTTCGTGTCCTCAACGCTCGGGCCGCTGATGATGTGCGGCGTTCTCGCTTCGTCGATAAGGATTGAGTCGACCTCGTCGATAAGCGCAAAGTTCAGTTCGCGCATCGACAGCTGGTCAACCTGAAAGGCCATATTGTCCCTAAGGTAATCGAAGCCAAACTCGTGGTTCGTCCCGTAGGTGATATCGCAAAGGTATGCCTCACGGCGCGAGCACGGGCGACAGTGCAGGTACCTCGGATCCTCGTGGATATAACTGGGATCGTAGATGAAGCTCCCTCCCAGTTCGTCGCTGTCAGCCCCTTGTCCTTGGATGATGCCGACACTCATCCCTAAGAAGTGATAAATCGGCCCCATCCATACGGCGTCGCGTCTGGCTAGGTAGTCGTTAACCGTAACGAGGTGTGCGCCCTTGCCGGACAGGGCGTTGAGGTACATCGGCGCGACGGCGACAAGGGTCTTACCTTCCCCGGTTCGCATCTCCGCTATCCGACCCTGGTGCAGCACCGTTCCGCCCACAAACTGCACATCGAACTGACGCATGTTTAGGACGCGACGACTCGCTTCACGGACGACGGCAAACGCCTCCGGAAGTAACTTTTCAAGCGTTTCTCCACGCCCGATCCGATCTCGAAACTCGTCGGTCTTTTGGCGCAACTGCTCATCGCTCAGAGCCTCAAGGCCGGGCTCTAACTCGTTGATCTGTTCTATGACGGGCATGACCGCTTTAACATCGCGGTCGGAGGTGTCGAATAATTTCCTAAGGAATTGAAGCATCGGGGTGTTTGTAAGTCGTTAAGCAGCGAAGGGCCTCTGGATATCGCCAGAAGACGCGAGGGGGTGCTTAACGGGGGCCCGCACGATTCGGAGCCGTCACAACGATGCAATCGGTGAAGCGAGTAGCCGCGTAAATCGGCAGAGTGTTCTGGGACTGCCCGCCCCTAAGGCCGTTGGCGCCCGCATCCTCTGTCTCTTCGCGGCAAACAGAAGCGAAGCCGCCGGACGAATGTCCGATGGCACGGCTGGCCGCAAGGGCGGCCGCACCAGCGGGCGACTTGCAGGGGTGCGAGAGGCCCCCAAGGGCGAACGCACTGCCGAGCAGAACCCAGATTACGGCCGGAAGGACGCGAAGCATCAGTTGCGGTTAATTATGGTCGGGCGCGACCACTTTGGGTAGGGCGAAACTTTCCGATGGCGGACTGCGTAACGGCCCTAGTGCAGGCACGCCGAACCGTTGCCGCCGCTGCTCTCGCCTTCCTTGCGACCCTCCAATTTGGGTACACGCAGGAGCAGCAGGAGGTGCCAGGGTCCCAAGCCTCGATAGAGGCAAAGAGAGTCGAAAGGCCCCCCGTCATCGACGGAAAATTACTGGATAGCGAATGGCCGGCGGAGCCGACCGGCAGAGGTTTCCGTGACGCGGACACGGGTGAGATTAGCAACGAAGACGCCGTATTCTGGCTCACCTATGACTCAAACTTTGTCTACTTTGCCGCGAAGGCGTTCACCGATCCTCGCAAAGTGATAGACGAGGAGTACCGTGCAAACGTCTCCCTGAGCGGCAACGACTCGTTTTTCCTTGACCTGGACATGTTTGGAACGGGCCAGTCAGCCGATTCCTTCGGAGTAAACGCAGCTGGCGCGACGGCAATATCCTTAGCAGGGGGACGGGCTGCAAAAACGGAATGGCTTGGAGAATTCGAGGCTTATGGCGCGAAGGTTTCGGATGGTTGGCAGTGCGAAGCCAAGATTCCTTGGCGCCTGATCACATGTCCCCGAACGGCGGTGACAACCGCAAAGTTTAACGTTCGCTGGTTCAGGACGAACAAGGCGAACACTTACCAATGGCGCTATGTGAAGGGAGACTTCTCGCGAAGCGCTTCGTGGCTAAATGTCTACCTTCCCCGCTTCGTCGATAGCCGTGAGATCAAGCTGCTTCCTTACGCTTATGCGGGGTTGGACGAAAAGACCGCCCTTATCGCGGACGCTGGGCTGGATGCCAAGACGGGTATCGGAGACCAAATCCAACTCGTCGGAACGATAAACCCTGACTTTCGGAACGTCGAACAGGGCGTTCTTTCTCTTGACTTCAGCTATTTTGAGCGACTCGTTGCCGAGGCAAGGCCTTTCTTTCAAGAAGGTTCCCAATTTCGCAGAACGGGCTTCGACCAACAGCTTTTTACGAGTCAAAGAATTCGCAAAATCGATGCAGGCTTGAACGCATACGGAAAGCTTGATGCGAATACGAGTTTCGGCGCCCTAAGCGTCGCGGACTTCGGCAAGAGGGCGGCCCATGTCGTGAGCGTCGACCGCCAATTAAACGGAGGGGACACGATCGCTGCCACGTTCGTGAGCAATGAAGATCCTGGACGGCGGAATCGAGCCTACCAGCTAAACTACTTTGACCGTCTTAACGATGCAGTCACCCTCTTCATCAATAACCAACTTACAGACGACCAGGTTCGTAAAACCGGCTCTAGAAATGCGACAGGGTTCACTTACAATGCAGACGGGTGGGAGGGCGACTTTGAGTACACCCAAGTTACGCCGGAGTTCTTTCCGCGAATCGGCTTTTCGCCGGAGCGTGACTTCAGGGGCTTCTCTATGGGACTTACCAGGGAGACTCCTTTACAGCACGGCCCGATCCAGGACCACTACTTTGGCGCCTCTGTCCTGTACTATGACCACTTCGATTCCCGCCCGTATAGACGTTCTGCCAACACCTATTTCGGAGGTAGCCTCCGCTCGCGTTTGCGCATCGACGGGGAGTTTTCTTTCTCCACGTTTGAAGGCTCCGCCGACCGGCTAGGGGCCATCTTCCTCAGCTGGCCGAACGGCAACCGCTACCGACGCTGGTCTCTAGGATATACGAACGGGATGTTCGGTGGAGAGGCCTATGACTCCATTAACGCGCAGATCGCTTATCGCCCTGTCCGAAGACTACAGCTTAATGTTGCGACCCAAGTGGTCAAGTTTCGCGGCTATGGACGCCAGAACATCCTTTCCTTTAACTACGATATCGGAAGGTACGAAGCGGTTGGCGGCCGACTCGTGAATTCTGGTGACGACCTGAACTGGTACCTTTCTTACCGGTTATCTGGGAGAAAGGGCAACGAGTACTTCGTCGTCCTTGGCGACCCCAACTCACGAACGTTTACTCGACAGCTCGTCTTGAAAGTCGTGGTTCCTTTATCGCTTAAGTTCTAGCCTAAACGATCCTTCGACCAAATGTGTCACGAGGCTCGGCGCTCGTTCGCACCGGGCGGACGCTGACCACCGCCTCTGGTTCCAGGTCAAGGAGTTTGAGCCAATCATCGAGCGAATCGTTCTTCGGAAAGATCTCATTCTCCCGAAACTCGGCCTTGATCGCTTCCTTAAGGTCGTCGTCGGTGATTCCCGTGTCGCACGAGGGGCTGGCGATAGCCCGTCGGATCGCACTGTCCTTTGCCCGGTCGACGACCGATTTCAGGAGCGCTCCGCTGACGAAGTCTCGCCAGTAAAGCGTGTCAGAGTTTCCGTTTTTAAGCGACACCCGCACGAACTCGGTCTCTTTCGTCGAACGCCAGAGGAACTCAATAGAGTCCTCTACCATTGCCTTCCGCGCTGGCTCGGCACCGCCATTGTCGCGGACGAAGTCTTGGTCAAGGGGCAGAGCCTCGTTCAGGTAAATCCCGAAGATGTCTTTACTCTCTTCTAATCCAGGACGCTTGACCTTCACCTTTCGATCAATTCGCTCTGGACGCAACACAGCAGGATCGATGTAGTCGGGACGGTTCGAAGTTATGATGATGACAACGTTCTCCAACTCGACCATACCGTCCATCTCTGCGCAAAACTGAGGCACGACGGTGTTGCTGATATTTAACCAGCGGCCGCTTGACCTCGTGCGCAGGATCGACTCCGCCTCGTCGATAAAGATCACGACAAGTTGGCCTTCTTTCGCGCGCGCCCGGGCGGCCGCGAAGATCTCGCGGACCATCCGCTCAGTCTCGCCCAGCCACATGTTAAGGATCTTGGGCCCACTGATGTGCATAAAGCACTCTTTTACGGGATGGTCGAGCCTCTTGGAGTACTCTTTGGCCAAGTTATAGGCGGTAGCCTTACCGATTAGGGTCTTACCACAGCCCGGAGGGCCATAAAGAAGCACACCTTTAACAGGTTTCTTGTTGTATTTAGCGTACAACTCCGGATAAAGAAGCGGATTCTCGATGGTTTCGCGGATCAATGTGATGGCTTCTTCTTGACCACCGACCTGGCTCCACGGGATCTCCGGGATTTCCTCGACAAGGTAGTCCCGTGCCTCCCGCCGGGCGAAGTGCTCGGTGGCGAGCCGGCCCGAGGCATCTAGCCGGACCTCGTCCCCTTCCTTGATCTCGGCTCCTTGGATCGCTTGGGACGCCTCAATGAGCCGTCCCTGCTGGTTCTGGGCGTCCGCACCGACCCGGAGCCGGCCGTCGGCCAGCACTTCGGAGACCCGGGTCACGGGACCGACCTGGTGGTCCGGCAGCACACCGACGACGGCGTAGGCATCGTTCAGACGCACCCGGGTGCCAGGCACCAGCTTTTCGACCTCGACCTTGGGGTCGATGTTGGTCACGTACTCGGTCTCGCCCAGGGCAACGACCACAAGGCCGCCATCGATCGAACGCAGGAACGCGCCGACCCGGTTGGCGGGCGCCGTCAGCTTCTCGTACGCCTCGGAATACGCTTCGAGGGCTTTATCCTTCTCGCCCGCCTCGCGAACACTGTTCTCGAGTTCGACACGTAGGGCGTCGACGTAGTTCTTTGCCTTGGCGTCCTCCGCCGGGATCGATTCGCTGAGCCGCGCAAGGAGCGTCAGGGCGCGACTCGTTTCAGGGTCCATGCCTCTATTTGTTACGCCGTGAGGCCGGCGTTTGGTGGCGCAAAACGGGGATATGCCCAGCGACTGGACTAAGTGCCGCCGAACCCTTCGGCTTGGAGCCGGATCGCAACGGACGTCATGGCTTCCGCGACGGATCGGAGCACGCTTCCAGCGACGTTGCTGGATCCCCGAAGCGTGCCTGAAGCGTCGCGCCACGTCCAATCGCAGACCAGGGTCAAGGTCTGGTCGCCGTCTATGTCCCGATAGACCGCGATGTCCAAGGGCTGAAGGTGGAGGCCGGGCATGAACCGGGCGATGCCATCAGCGCAAGCTTGGGCCACCGCGCTCAGCGTCTCCCGCCTGGCCACGGGACGGCGCGAGGTCACGCTCTCCTCCCCTCGACCCAAGGCAACCAGAACGGACTCACGCCCCGCATCGCCGAATTCGACGGATTGTACGTGCAAGTGGGCCGGGGTCTCTTCCGACCCTCCGTTTCGGGCCCGCTGGGGCTTGTGGGCGATACAATCTTGGCTGGCCAAGTTGATCAAGTTATCGATCGTCGAGGCGAAGTGGGTGCGGTCCCGTTCGCGGGTGCGCTTGCCTCCGCTCACGCCCAGGCTGTACTGGACAGACTCCTGGATGCCTTCGACCCGCAGAGTCTTGCTGCGCAAGGCCTCCGCCATCTCTTCCAGGTCGGCGCGCGGACGTGTCGAGCCGATGACGAACTCGTCCCCGGCATAGCGGACGAGCACGTCGAGCTCGGGGTCGGTGTAGTCATCCAGGAGCCGCGCCATCGCCTGGACGATGCGGTCGCCTATGACGTGGCCGTGGCGTTTGTTGTAAGCGCCGAAATCGTTGAGGTCGAAAAAAAGAAGGGTGACCTCTCGGCCCGCCTCCAAGTTCGCGACTCCCCATTCCCGCAGACGGTCGCCCCAGGAGAGGCCGGTGAGGGGATCGTAAGACTGCCCCAGCTCGGCCAGCAGGACGAGGGCCGTCATCGCTCCCAGGAACCGGCCCCCTTCCGTAACGACCGCCACTTCCGCGCCGACGTCCACCAGGGTCGCGGCGGCGCTTCGCACGCTCGTGTCCGCGTCGATCACGACGAAGTCCGGCTGGACAAGGGTTCGGACAGGGACGTCGGGGGCCGAGGCCGCCGCCCTTTCCCGAGTCAGGAGTCCGAGGGGCACGCCTCGGTCGACAACGGCCGCCAACGCCAGCCCGTTCCTTTCGAGCTCGCGCAAGGCGTTGCTAGCCGTCGTCCAGGGGTCAAAAGCGACCCGGACGAGGCTCAAATCCCGAACCGTCGTCATGGTGTTGCGAGACGACCGGGACCCGAGGTTCCGGCCGCCGTTTACCGCCGTGGTATGACGGATTTCGGGTGCAATATGTGCTCCAGTAGGTGCCCTAAGCGTCTTCAAACCCCAACAATACGGCACTTCTGCAGGCAGCGACAGCGCGAGAAATGGCCGGGTCTTGCATTGCGGAGCTTACCAACCTTGATCGCCCGTAGGCCTCACTTGGCGTGACTGCTAAAAATGCGGAAACCTCACGCTCGCTCAGCCCCAGGTCGCAAAGCATCAGGTGGCAACAGACGTCCACGGGGGTCACACCGAGGTTCGTGAAGTTGCTGGACCATGTGCTCGAGACCGCTTCGAACACCTTGTCGCGGGGATCCCAGCCGTCTTGGCCCATCAAGTAGGGCGCCAAGACGCCGCAAGCCTGGGCCACGTCCATCGTGTCGCTCCAGTCTGGCTTGACGAGTTTCAGCCGCTGGATCGCGCCGATCAGCGAGTGGCCGTTGCCATGGACGTGTCGGGCTAAGAGGCGCTCGACCGAGCGGCCCATTGCGACGTTCAGGCTGGCCGCGATCTGCCGCACGACCAAGGCCCGCTCCTCCGGCGAGGGTTCGGCGACCGTGCCGACCACCCAGCTTCGGGCTGCCGGCAATAGAGCGTTTGCGATGCTGGCCGGGCGGGCGTCGGTGATGCTAAGCAGGGTGCGGCGGCCCGTGCGGACCCGCCTTTCCAGGCCTTGGCGGAACTGGTGCCGCAAGCGCGAATGAATGAGCACGTCCTGGACGTCTTCCAGGACGAGCGCCTCGCGACGGTCGCCGCCTCCCTGGTGCTGCGACCAGGCGATGGCGGTGGTCGATTCGCACGGCACGCCCTGTGACCGCAGGATGTCGCGCGAGACCTCCAGCAGTTGGGACTTGCCCCATCCGGAGGGGCCGGTCAGGACGACGTGCGACTTGTGCCCGTGGGCGAACATGAGAGCCGCTTCTATCGCCTTAATATTTGTGGGCAGCGCGGCGAAGAATTGCAGGCCGCGACCGGGCGGCGCGGAAAGGACTGTGGAGAGTCGAGTCGCTCGATGACGGTCAATCGGAGTGCTTACTTCGGCAAACATTTTCGATGATTCGCGCCCGGGCTGGTGACCCTGTGCGGCTGATACGAGCGAGTTTCCGGTAAACGGACGAGGGGAATCAAGACCCGGGACGCCCGGCGGAAATCTACTCTCCAGACTCACCGACCTGTACAAAAAGGGCATCCGCAGGTTCCCGAAGTATCGTTCGAACTGGGGACCAAAGCTTTCCCCACGTTATCCCCAACCCCCCAGAACTCCAAAAGCGGCGGCGTGCTCCCGGGTCGCACGCCCTTAAAGGACAGGGGAGCCGCTTCACTCGTTTTGGCCCTTAACAAGAACCGTGATCTCCGGCCTTTCCGGATCGTTCGTCTTGATCCTGACCGCCCCCGATCCGATCGGCATGGCGTGATCGGTTTTCAGCCTCGCGCGGATACGAAACTCGTTACCCCGGAACCGGGCGAACGAAACCTCGACGTCTTCCAGGTCGCTCGTGACCCCTGTCACCTCGAACTCTGACAGGGCGGAGGCGACGACTATTACGGTCTCGCGTTGGCCCGCAAGCGCGGCAAGGCTTGTCGACGAAGGCCTTGCGAACGATCCACCGATGGCGGTGAATTTCCGCGAAAGGGTGGGGAGGGCAGGGTCCGATATCGAGGCGGTGACGGTGACCGTCTTTTCGCCGACAAAGGGTTCCAGGTGCGCGACCAGCCGGTATCCGACCGCCATTTGGCCGCTTTGGGGCTCGGGGTCGAGCGCCCAAGGAAAAACGTCGACGGGGGTGTCGTCGGTCGCCTGGGCCCGGTCGACCTTGAGCTCGCGCCCTCGATCAAAGCTGAGGAGGAGCTCTGCTTGGACTCCGTCTCGACCCACGACGACCCGGTCGCCCCCGACCGTCCGGAACTCGTAGCGCGGCCCCGCCGCCCGGACCACCTCGATCGTCTGCACCGGCTTCTCCAGGTCGTTCGCATAGAGGTCCACCTGCGCCCGGAAAGGCCCCGCGAAGGCGCCTTCCTCGGCGCGGACCTGCACCAGCTTGCTTGCCCCCGGCTCGACCAAGTCCGGCTGGCTCACGGCCAAGTCTTCGCTCCGCGAGACCGCCAAGACCCGCAAGGGCGCATCGCCCCGGTTCACGACCTCGAAGCTGCCGTCGGGCGCGTCCAAACGAACCTGCATCGGGTTCGCGAAGAGCTCGCCGAAGGCGACATTGACGGCTTCCTTCTTCTTGACCTTCGCTTCCAGCACGGACGTGAAGCGCACGTTCTCACTCGCGAGCTTCGCCTCGACCGGGGCGAGACGCGCAGGCCCGCTGCGCATCTCGTCGGTGCGGTCCATCGCCCCGCCCGGCATGGGCCCGCTCGGGACGCCGAGATAGCGCCCTATGGCGTAAAGCACCTCGTTCTCCACCTGGGCAGCGTCGATCGGCGTCTTCGAGGTCTCGCGGTGCAGGGCGATGACGACGTCTACGCAGGGCTCGTCCGGATTGAACGACTCGAAACAAACGGCCCCGGCGGGAAGCGCCGCCCCCTCGGCCCCCGGCAAGGTCTCCGCGAAGGACACCCGGACGTGCGGCACCTTGGCCTCCACCAGTTCCAGCCTCGTGAGGTAGGTCTTCCACGCTTGGAACGCCCGGTCTTTCGCCGCCGCGAAGTAGGGCCTGTCCGCCTTGGCGACGGCGGAATCGTCGTACTCAAGGCTGAACTGAAGGCGGGGCATCCGTCCCAGCACGGCCTCCGCTTGCGCGAAGTCTCCCTCATGGGAGAGCGCCGAGACCTGCTCGGCGGCGCGGAGCGCTCCGGAGGAGAGGGCTGCGGGCGGCAACACCTGGTTGCCACCCATCAAAAGGGCGAGGAAGACGCTGACCACAGGCTTGGGCTATTCGATGAACGCGTCGTTGTCGGGCGGTTGCTTTAGGAACGCTTCCATAAACCCGTCCAGTTCGCCGTCTAGCACTCCTGTGACGTTCCCGGTCTCGTGTCCGGTTCGGTGGTCCTTGACCATGGTGTAGGGCTGCATCACATAGCTGCGGATCTGCCGGCCCCACTCTGCAGGCCCGCTATCCCCCCGCAACGCGTCGATCTTGGACTTATCGGCCGCGCGTGTGACCTCGGCCAGACGCGCGGCCAAGACCTTCAACGCGCTCGCACGGTTCTTGTGCTGGCTGCGCTCGTTCTGGCAGAGCACGACGATGCCGGTCGGCACGTGCGTGAGCCGGACGGCGCTCTCAGTCTTGTTGACGTGCTGTCCCCCCGCACCGCCCGCGCGCAAGGTGTCCACCTTGATGTCGTCCATATTGATGTCGACCTCGGTCTCGTCCGTCTCCGGCAAGACCTCGACCTTGCAGAACGACGTGTGGCGCCGGCTGGCCGCGTCGAAGGGAGAGATGCGGACGAGCCGGTGCACGCCGTTCTCGCTCTTCAGATAGCCGTAGGCGTTCTCGCCCGTGACGCTGAAGCCGACGTTCCGGTACCCGGTGACGTCGCCCGGCGTTTCGTTCAACATCTCGACCTTGTAGCCGCGCCGCTCCGCCCAGCGGGTGTACATGCGGAAGAGGATCGACGCCCAGTCGCAAGCCTCGCTGCCGCCCGCTCCGGCGTTGATCTCGATGAGGGCGTTGCGATCGTCGTGCTCGCCTGCGAGAAGGGTGGCAAGTTCGTAGGCGTCCAAATCCTTGAGGAACTGCTGGGCCGCCGTGTCGGCCTCTTTCTGCAGGCCCTCGTCGGGCACCTCGGCGAGCATCTCGTAATACTCGGCGATGTCCCGCTCGCGCTTGTCCAGCGCCTCGAAAGGATCGATGCGCCCCTGCAGGCGCTTAATCTTGCGGAGGTCTTTTTCGGCGGACTTGGAATCGTTCCAGAAGTCGGGCTGGTCGCGACGAGCTTCTAGTCTTGAAATCTCGGATTTAAGTTGATCGAGGTCAAAGATGCCCCCGAATAGAGTCAAGGCGCCCACGGGCTCTCGACAGCGCTTCTTGCTGTTCCATGGTCAGCACTTTCTAACGTTACCTGGACTCGCGCGTCCGAATGGGCGTAAGATGGCTAGCATGACACCGAACGTGAGACCTCTGGTCCTTCTCGGCGTGGCCCTCGCCTGCTTCGCGCGGGCCCAAGATCCAGCCTCGCGCCCGACCCAGGTGCCGGTCGAGACCGGAGTGAGCCAGCCGGTGGCGGACACGACCGAGACTTTCTTCCCACAGATCAACCGTTCGGTCTTCCAGCGGGCGATCCGCCCCGAGAACCCGAAGATGCCGAGGCCCATCCCGGTCTCGGAGTTCGTGCCTGAAGAGCGCATCGTGGCCAACGACACGAGGGCGACCTTCGGCAAGTACTTCCCCGGCGTGAGTTACAACGGGTCGAACCCTCCGGACCCCCACTTGGCGTGCGGCCCCGCCCACCTGATCCAGGTCGTGAACACCGAGATCGCGTTTTACACGAAGGCCGGCGTCAAGGTGTTCCAGCAGTCGCTGGACAACGTGGGCTTCTTCAAGGGCGTGGCGCAGACCGACTTCGTCTTCGACCCCCGCGTGATCTATGACTTCCACTCAAAACGGTTCTTCGTGGTCGCGATCGAGTACCGCGATTCCCCCCAGAACAGCGGCTTGCTGATCGCGGTCAGCGACTCTTCAAACCCAACAGGCGGCTGGACGAAGTACCGGGTCAACACCCGCGTCGTCCGGAACGGCTCTCCTTACTGGATGGATTATCCGACGGTCGGACACAACAAGGACGGGCTTGTCATCACGGGCAACTTCTTCCAGTTCAGCGGCAATGACAGCTTTGCCCGGTCGTACGTGTTCCCGAAGGCGCCGTTCCTTGCCGGGCAGACGGTCTCCTACAGCATCTTCGTCCACGACGACGTCTACACGATCCAAGCGGCCCGCACCCTCGAGAACACGACGGCGCGCATCTTTGGCGCAGCGCTCTATTCGACGAGTCGAATGGCCGTTCTCGCTTGGAGCAACGTCGGGACCTCTTCGCCCAAGATGGATCAGACGCTAGTGACGATCCCGTCTTACGTCACGTTCACGGGCAAGTTGCCGACTCGGACGGGGAGTCTGATCGACCCGGTCGCGGATCGCCTGATGGACGCGGCCGTCCGCGGCAACACCCTTCTGTGCGCGCACACGGTCAAAGTGAGCGCCAACGACAACCGCACGATGGTCCGCTGGTACGAGTTCTCGCCTGACCAATGGCCCGCTTCCGGCACCGTCCGTCGCCGCCAGTCCGGGAACGTGACCCTCTCCGCGCCGAACAGCCTGTGCGTCCCGGCGATCGTGAAGAACGGGAAGAACGCGATCTCGATCGTCCTGACCCGGACCTCCGGGAGCGTGAACCCCGACCTCTACTATTGCTCCAGGAAAGACACGGACCCCTTGAACTCGATGGGGCCCCTTCAACGTTTCGGCGTGAGCGCCCGCGGGCCCAGGAACCCGGACAGCCGGTGGGGCGATTACTTCAGCGTGACCGTGGACCCTGGCGCCGCCGCTCGATTCTGGGGCACGGGGCAAACGGTCGATGCGAACGGGGATTGGACAACCGCGATCGCTTACTGGGACCTCTAAAGGCTTACCCCTGGAAAGTAGCCGAGCATCGCTGCGGCGGGAGGGCTTGGGCGCTCGACGGCGGAATGCACCGCCGTCGGGGGCCACGCCCGCCTTCACGGCGTAAAGATTCGCCCAAGCTTGGAGATTTGCTCCTGCAAGGGGGTATAAACTAGGAAGAGAAGTCGTACCCGTTTCCTTTTTGGTTTCGGGCCCGTACTACTTCAAAGAGAGTGATGGCCATGCATCATAGAATCGTCCTCCCGGTGAGTCGCGCCATCGGTATTGCCAGCCTGCTGTGCGTAGCGATGTTGGCTGGTGCGCAGAACTACAAAAAGATCGAGCGCTTTGATCAGAAGCGGACCGCACCTGCTTCGGTGGTCGATACGCTGACGTTCCGCCCCCAGGTCCTCAAGCAGATCAAGCAGCCGCCCTTCCCGCCTATGAACCCGGACAGCCGAAGGGTGCTCAAGCCGGGAACGCCGAACAACCTGGTGCCGGGCACGGCGCTGAGTGATTCCAGGGCGCGGGGCCTGAAGTCGTTCCCCGGCATGGACCAGCTCGGCTGGTACCCGCCGGACCCGCAGATCGCGGTGAGCAGCACGCACGTCGTGCAGGTCGTGAACTCCAGCATCGCCTTCTTCAATCGCTCCGGCGCGCTTGAGTTCCAGCAGACGTTCGACGCTTTCTTCGCAGGTCTCGGCGCGAGCAACTACCTCTTCGACCCGAAGGTCTTCTACGATTCGAGCTCGAAGCGGTTCTTCGTGATCGTCCTCGACGTCGACTTCGGCGCGGTGGAAAGCCATTACCTGATCGCCTGTTCGGACGACGAGAACCCGAACGGCCGCTGGAACCGGTACCGAATCGACGACCTGCTCGAGGTCGACAACAACAAGTTCTGGCTCGACTATCCCGGTTTCGGCTTCAACAAGGACGCGATCGCGGTGAGCGGCAACATGTTCGCCTTCGACGAGGGCGAGACGTTCGTGCAAGCCCAGCTCCTCAATAAGAACGAGCTGATCAACGGCGGGCCCGTCACCGTCAGCCGGTGGGTCGATAACGAAACCTTCACCATCCAGTGGGCCCGCTCGGTCGATACCACGGATCCGCGCATCTATGGCGCCTCCATCGACTTCACTTCCTCCACCCAGATCCGCGCCTATGCCTTCCGCGGCATCGGTTCGGACACCCCGGAGCTGGTCTACACGTTCTTGAACGTGCCCAACTACCGGTTCGTCGGCGGCGCGCCGAGCGCGGGCGGCCGACGCCAGGACACACTCTCCGGCCGCATCGTCGACGCTGGCTACAACAACGGATCCCTCGTGGCGGCCCATACGACCACCCTTTCCGCGACCAAGAACGAGGCCGCGGTTTCCTGGTACGAGTTCCGAATGGCGGGCTGGCCGGATTCGGGCCAGCGCCCCAGCGTGCGCCAAAGCGGCGTAATTGGGTTCGGCAACGGCGTCCACGCCTATCAGCCGGGTATCGGCATCAACAAGTTCGGCGAGATCGGCATGATCTTCACTCGCAGCAGCGCGAGCGTCTCTGCCGACGTGCTTGTCACCGGGCGGCGCGCGAGCGACCCGCTCGGCACCATGGCCGCGCCCATTCAAGTTGCCACCAGTTCCGGCCTCCAGCAGAACGGCTCCCGGTGGGGCGACTATTACTCCGTCTCGATCGACCCGGTCGATGGAAAGACGTTCTGGGGCAACGCGCAGGTGAATAACCCGCGCGGTTGGGGCACGGTCATCCATCGCTGGAACCTTGCTCCCGCGGGCGGCATCAACAATGCGGACTTCGCTCGGCCGGACAACGTGCGCATCTTCGAGGGAACGCTGGCGAGCGGCACCCTGGCCTCGCTCCGCGAGGGTGATGGGAACACCTACCAGGTGGACTCCTTCCAGCGGCCCGACCGGAGCCAGTACGTGCGCGTCGAGCTCTCCTACGACTCGCCCTACAGCGCCGCGGAGGCCAAGGACATCAATGTCTACCTTCGCGCTTTCAACGTCCCCGGCAAGAACCCGACCGGCACCGTGTTCCTCTGGAACTACGCGACAAAGAAATGGGACTTTATCAAGTCCTTCACCACGACGGGCACGTCGGCGGACTACAAGATCCAGTTGGTCGGCACGGCGAAAAACTACATCTCGTCCAAGCGGATGAAGGTGCAGTACCGGGTCCACGACCCTGTGCGGCGCAACGGCGCGAGCCCGACTCCGTTCCGGATGCGCGCGGACACCGTTCAGGTCGAAGTCACCCGATAACGGGGCCGACCAGGCCCTCGGTTTCGGGTGATAGCGCCCCCCTCCCCAAGCTTGGGGAGGGGCCGGGGGAGGGGAAGCGGCTTCTAAACCACCCGCTTCTTTGCGGACGCGGTCAGGCGACTTCGGAGAGATCGCGTCTGGTCAAAGTGACTTTGCGGCGCGTCGGTGGCTGAGCATCCCTCACCCCCCAGCCCCCCTCTCCCTCGGAAAGGCGAGGGGGAGCCCGGATCCCCCCTCCCCAAGCTTGGGGAGGGGGGCTAACGCGGGACAAGTCGAAGAAGACGCCAGCCTAAGTCGGGCCGGCGTCTTCTTTCGTTTTCAGGCGGCCTTCTTCGGGGCCTCGCCTTTGTAAGCCTTTCGGGCGGTCCGAGTCTTGCGCTGTCTCTCCGCCTTTTCCGTGAGGGCCGCTTTTTCCTGGCTCCATGTCTCGATCAACTCATTCCCTTTCGCGGTGGCGGCAGCAACGACTTCGATCTTGACAGCCTCGGAGTTGGCAAGGCTCTCGATCGTCTCCCCGCGCTGGGTCAGCAGGTCTTCGACCGCGTCCAAGTCGCCGTTTCGCCAAGCAATCTCAAGCTCGTGCGTAAGGAGGAGCAGTCTCTCGGCGCCCGATTTTTCAAGCGGCACGTTGCTCAAGCCCTCCCTTTCGCGTCTGCAGATCAAGCTCGCTCCAGGCCTCGCGCAGCTGGCTCAGCACATGGACGGTCTCGTCCAGGGCCTCTTCGCGCCGCTCAATGTTCGCCATCACGAGCCGGTCGTAACAAAAGGCGTAGAGGGCGAACAGGTTCTGGGCGACTTCACCGCCCTTCTCCATGTCCAAGCAGGCCATCAGTTCGCTGACAATTTTCTGGGCCTTTTGCAAGGCCTGGTTCTGGGCAAAGGCATCCTCCTTCCGCATGGCCTGTCGGCCAGCTTCAATGAAACGGAATGCGCCGTCGTAAAGCATCACCACGAGGCCGAGAGGGGTTGCCCCTTCGATCGCGGTCTTTCGGTAGGTGTCGAGATGGGAGCTTCCGTACGCCAAGATCGCAGACTCCAAGGGAATTGTCGGGCAGTCGAGCCCGGTCTCACACCCCTTCAGCCACTTGGCGGATCGTTTCCTTCATGCCTGGCGGGAAGGAAGAGGGCGGCGATGGCCGCCACCGCCAAAAACCAGGCTAGGGGCACGATCCAAGCCCACCTCTCCGGGTACTCGGGCGCCGGGAGTCGCTCAGAAAAACGGCCCAGCATGGTGCTTTGGAGTCTCAGATACATGAACACCGCCGAAGCCATGCCCCCGCCGAAGAAGCCGCTGGCACCGGCCAAGCCGAACTTCCTGGTCGCGATGATGCCGAAAACAACGGCAGGAAGACACCCGGCCAGGGCGATCTCGAGCAAACCCTGAACTTTGTACTCGGGAAAGGTGAGCCAGGGCCAGACCGTAAGCCCGTAGGTGATGAAGCTGCCGAGGCCGATCGTCGAGCAACCCTTCATGAGGCTGCCCTCAAAATCGGCCATCTTCTTGGCCGGCTCGGTCAAAGGCTCGTCAGTCTGGAGTGGCTCGAAAGGCACTGGCTCCTTTGCGTCCTGGCTTTTATAGGCCCTTGTTCGCCATGAACTTAATGAGGTCCGCGATGCGGCAGGAATAACCCCACTCGTTGTCGTACCATGCCACGCACTTGACCATGTCCTCCAGGGCAATGGTATCGGCCGCGCTGAAGATGGAGCTGTGCGGGTCTCCTTGCAAGTCGCTGGAGACCAGCTGCTCCTCGGTGTACCGCAAGATGCCCTTCATCTTGCCCTCGGCATATTCCTTCATGGCCGCATTGATCTCCTCGACCGAGACGGCCCGGCTAAGCAGCGCGGTAAAGTCGACGACCGAGACGGTGGGCACAGGAACGCGGAACGCCATTCCCGTAAACCTGCCCTTGAGCTCCGGGATCACGAGGCCGACGGCCTTCGCCGCTCCAGTGGAGGACGGTACCACGTTGAGCGCGCCCGACCGCGAATCGCGGAGGTCTTTCTTGACCGTGTCCACGAGCGCCTGCGAGTTCGTGTAGGCGTGGACCGTTGTCAGGAGCCCCTTTTGCACGCCGAACTTGTCGTGCAGGACCTTGGCTACCGGTGCAAGGCCGTTCGTCGTGCAACTTGCGTTGGAGACGACGTGGTGCTTCGCGGGGTCGTAGACGTCTTCGTTCACGCCCAACAAGAGGGTCGCGTCCTCGTTCTTCGCGGGCGCCGAGATGATGACCTTCTTGACGCCACGTTCGCGGTGCGCGGCCGCTTTGGTCGCGTCCGTGAAGACCCCGGTGGACTCCACGACGATATCGACGCCCACCTTGTCCCAGGGGATCGAAGCCGGATCCTTCTCCTTGAAGACGCTGATGTCGTAACCGGCCACCTGGATCGAATCGTCGTCGAAGGTGACGTCGCCGCGATAGTTGCCGTAAACCGAGTCGTGCTGGAACAAATAGGCGTTCGTGGTGACTTCGGTCAGGTCGTTCAAGGCTACGACCTCGATGTCGTCCCGGTACCTCTCGATGATCGCCCGTAGCGAAATCCGTCCAATCCTGCCGAATCCGTTGATGCCGACCCTGACCGCCATACCAACCCCATTTTAACCGAGCCGCCTTTGGCTCGGCTGACCGAACAATACGGGCCGCCGTGCGTCTGGGCCTATTGCGGCGCTTGGCTACGGTGCCGCGGAGACGCAAATGACATTTCTCAAAACTGCATTCGCTTCGGCCGTGCTCGCTGCGGCTGTCGTCGCGCCAGCCCAAGACAGGTTCATCGAAGGGGCTCGGGGCGCGGGAGTTCTCGTGAACGCGAACCGCGAGGCCACCGGCGAATTCATGTTCACGGTCGCCCGCTTCGTCCGCGAAGGGACGGAGCTCGTCCAGGGCAACCTGGCCTATCGCGGCCGGTCGGAGTCCGGCCCCGTCCAAATCGAAGGTCGCGCCATGCGCCTTGCCATCAACAGCCGGACCCTTGTGGCAGAGTTCACCGGCCCGGCTGTCGCCGTCGTCAACACGAACTCGGGCCTGCGCCGGTTCGAAGGGACTTACTCGGTCCGCGTCCAAGACCGACGAGTGTTCGGGGTCGGGGATCCCGACACGTTCGCGGTCACGTTTACGAGCCGCGAGTTTCAATATTCCACTCGGGGTTTGGTCGGTCGCGGCGACCTGGTGGTCCGCGCGCCCCACTCCGTGATCGCGAACTGAGCAAAGAAAGGTGCCTGCCAAATCTGCTTGGCAGGCACCGACCCTGCTGACGGGCGAAACGCCCGACCCTTTCTTAACGCTTGACGAACTGGAAGCCGCGCCGCGCCTTCTTGCGGCCGTACTTCTTTCGTTCCTTGACTCGGGCGTCCCGGGTGAGGAAACCGCCGGATCGCAGGTTCGGCCGAAGGCTCTCGTCGTAGGACAGGAGCGCGCGGGCGATGCCAAGGCGGACAGCGCCGGCCTGACCCGTGACGCCACCACCGCGGACCTTCGCACGAACATTGAACCGACCATCCATCTCAAGATGGTTCAACGGGCTCTTCACGAGGATTTCTAGGACAGGCCGACAGAGGTAGGCATCGAACTCGCGGTCGTTAATCATGATCTGACCGTCTCCCGGCTCGAGCCAAACACGGGCGATGGCGCATTTGCGGCGGCCCGTTCCGTAGGAAAGCGCTTTCTTGCTCATGGTTGCTGGGTTATGTTGAGGGGCTCAGGGTTCTGCGCCGCGTGCGGATGGTCCGGGCCGACGTAGACCTTCAACTTCTTGTAGGTCGCCTTTCCAAGCTTCGTCTTGGGCAACATGCCCCAGATCACTTTTTCAAGGAGCTCTGCGGGTTTCTTTTCGAGGTAGTCCTCGCGGCTCATATTGCGGATTCCGCCCGGGTACATGGTGTGCCAATAGATCAGTTCCTTGCCCTTGGAACCAGTCCAGACCGCCTTCTCCGCATTGGTCACCACGACGAAGTCGCCACAGTCCATGTTATAGGTGAACGTGGGCTTGTGCTTTCCGCGCAGAACCTGTGCCACCTGTGACGCCAGACGACCGATCGGGACGCCCGTGGCGTCTACGACGTACCACTTGCGCTCTATGGTCGACGGCTTCGCCGTGTATGTCCTATTCATTGCCTTTCCTTATCTTCCTTTCCTAATCTTCTCGTTCTTCAAACCGTCCCCGCTGGTCGCGGGGTCTTTTTCCATATGAAACTTTCATGAGGCAGAGCCCGGAGGCTGGCAAGACTTTCGGTCGGTGCTCGGCGTCCCCGCTCTGCCGCGCGGCGAGCAGTCTCGGGACTGAGTCCAGTCCGCGCCGCCCTCGGCCGATCTCCCAAAGCATTCCCGAGATGCGTCGCATCATTCCCCTCGCGAAGGCGATCCCGACGACATCGACCCAGACTTCGTCGCGCACGCGGCGGACCAGCAGGCTCTTCAGCGTCCGCACGGTGTTCTCCCCCGGCTCCAACTCCTGGGTGAAGGCGAGAAAGTCGTGCTGTCCCACAAGCTTTCCGGCCGCTACGATCATGGGCTCCAGTTCAAGCTCGCGCCCATGGTGGAACACATACCTGGCCCGGTGCGGATCGCGCGGCCCGCAAAGGATGCGGTAGCGGTACCACCGGTCCACTGCCCAATGTCTCGCGTGGAACTCCCGCGGCACGTCCCGTGCCTGGGTCACCGCGATGTCGGTCGGAAGCAGATCGTTCAGCGCCCGCGGCAGGTTCCGCGCGGGAATGCTGGACGGCGCGTCGAAATGGCAAACGGCGCCCTTTGCGTGGGCTCCGGCGTCCGTGCGGCTCGCTCCCGTCACCTCAGTCTCCTCGCCGGTAATCCGGCGCACTGCTTCTGTCAATGTGCCGTGGACGGTCCTCCGTCCACGCTGCGGCGCCCAGCCGCAGAAATCGGCCCCGTCGTACGCGACGACGAGCTTTATTCTTTTTCTGTCAGTCCCGGACAAGTTCCAGGACGGCCGTTTCGGCGGCGTCGCCCCTTCGCGTTCCGGTCCGGGTCAGGCGGGTGTAGCCGCCGGGCCGGTCTTTGTAAAGTGGCGAGACGTTCCGGAAAAGGTGGTTGACGAGATCCTCCCCGTTGATCAGGCTGTTGGCCTTCATGAACTCCAGCTTCTCGGCCTCGGTCTTGCCCAGCAATTCTTCCGGCATCGCGCTGGAGCGGCTGTGGCCGACGAGGATCTGCCGCGCCTTTCGTCGGGCGTGGAGCGTGTCTTCCTTTCCGATCGTGATGAGGCGCTCGACGATGCGCCGAAGCTCTTTGGCGCGGCCCATGGTCGTGTGGACATACCCGACCCGGACGAACTGGCGGGCCAGGTTCGTCAGAAGCGCGCGGCGCTGGTCGCTCGGCAACCCGAGCTTTCGTCGATCAACCTTGTGTCGCATTTTTCCGTGAGTCCCTTAGAAATCGTCCTCGTCGTCGAGAAGGTCGAGGTTGATGAAGCCGCCTTTGGCCGCTTTCAACTCGATCCCGTGTTCCTGGAGTTTGTCCCGGACCTCGTTGAGCGACTTCTTGCCGAAGCCTCGGATCGAGGTCAGGTCGACCTCGTTCACAGCGGCAAGCTGGCGGAGCGTCAAGATCCCGGCGCGGCGCAGGCAGTTGAACGTGCGCTGGCTGAAATCAAGCTCCTCGATCTTGAGTTCGGGAACATTGGCGAGTTCCGGCGCGAGGTCTTCCTCGGCGCCGATGAGCACGTCCAAGCCGGCATTGCCGAGCTCGAAGAACATGCGGAAATATTTGTCGAGGATGTGCGCGGCCTGGGTGACGGCGTCGTTCGGTGCGCAAGCTCCGTTGGTCCAGACTTCGAGCACGAGCCTCTCATAGTCGGTCCGCATTCCCACGCGGGTCGGTTCGACCGTATAGTTGACCTTCCTCACGGGCGTGTACTGGCTGCCCGTGGGGATGATCCCGATCACGCCCTTATAGCGCTCGTGCCGCTCGGGCAGGACATAACCGGTGCCCCAGCCGATGTAGAACTCCGCGGTGAGGTTCGCCTTCGGGTCGCTGATCGTCGCGATATAGGCCTCGGGGTTGACGACGCTGAGTCCAGGCGGGCACTCGACGTCTGCACCCGTGACCCGGCCGGGGCCTTTGACGTCGAGGCGGATGACGCCTTCTTCCGGCGGCGCCCCTTCGAACTGCCATCGGATGGCGAGGTCTTTCAGGTTCAGCAGAAGCTCGTTGGTGTCTTCCTTTACGCCCGGGATCGGGGCGAACTCGTGGAAGACCTTGTCGACTTTGATCGCCGTGACGGCCGCGCCCTGGATACTGCTCAGCAGCACCCGGCGCAGGGCGTTGCCGATCGTCTGCCCATAGCCGCGTTCAAGCGGCTCGAGGACGAACTTCGCGTACTCTTGGTTGATATCGAGGGTCTGGATAAACGGCATGTGTCGTTAGACCCGGCGCTTCTTGGGGGGCCGGCACCCGTTGTGTGGAACCTTGGTGATGTCGCGGATCGAGCGGACTTCCAACCCAGTGGCGTTCAGCGAGCGGATCGCGGTCTCGCGTCCTCCGCCGGGGCCGCTGACATAGACGTCGACGCTCTCCATGCCATGGTCCTTAGCCTTGTTGGCGCACTTTTCCGCGCTGAGCTGCGCGGCGAACGGCGTGCCCTTCCGGCTTCCTTTGAAGCCGACGTGGCCGCTGCTCGCCCAGCACAAGGCGTTGCCTTGGGGGTCCGTGATCGTGACGATCGTATTGTTGAACGACGAGTGGATATAGGCGTGGCCGTGGGCGACCTGGCGCTTGTCCTTTTGCTTCCCGCGGGTCGTGGGCTTCCTTGCCATTACTTCTTAGCCTTCTTCTTCCCGGCGACGGTCTTGGCCTTGCCCTTTCGGGTGCGGGCGTTGCGGCGGGTGTTCTGGCCGCGCGTCGGCAGGCCGCGGCGGTGCCTCAGCCCGCGGTAGCAGCCGATCTCGATCAGGCGGCGGATGTTCGAATAAATCTCGCGGCGAAGGTCGCCCTCCACCTCGTAATCCTGCTCGATCAGGTTGCGCAGGCGGCCCACCTCTTCGTCGGTGAGGTCGCGCACCTTCTTGCGCGGGTCGATCCCCGTCTGCTGCAAGATCGCGTTGGCGCGATAGGGGCCGATGCCGAAGATGCTTTGGATGCCGTAGTAGGCGCCCTTGTCGCGCGGAAGGTCGACGCCGGAGATACGTGCCATACCCCTCCTTACCCCTGCCTCTGCTTGTGCTTGGGGTTAATGCAGATCACGCGGACGACTCCCGCCCGCTTAATGATCTTGCACTTGTCGCAGATCTTCTTCACGCTCGCGCGTACCTTCATAAGTTCGGTGTTCCTACTGGGAGCGCCAGAGCCGACAAAAACGTCGCTATGCCCAGCGCGATCTGCGACTATACCAGAACCTGGCCCGTCCTTAGGTCTCCGGGGACTCCACCTGTCCCCTTTACGACTGGCCCAAAAACCCATTGACCACCTCAAAGTAGATTTGCTTCTCCTCGAGCCAGGGCCAGTGGCCGCTCTTTTCGAACACGTGGAGCCTCGAACCGGGAATCAGTTTGTGCATCTCGTAGGCCACCCTGGGAATCGCGACCTGGTCGTGCCGTCCCACGCAGATGAGCGTCGGCACCCTCAAGTCCTTGAGGCGGCCACGCGGGTCGAACCGCTTCATGGTGCCGGCGACTTTCCACTCAGGATCGTCGCCGAGCATCGCCAGGTAGACCTCTGGGTTGAACCGGTCCTGGGGGTCGCCCGAGTCGAAGAAGACCGGAGGTCTCGTGTCGTCGTAGGTGTAGACCCCTTCGAGGCACGGCCCATAGAGGTCGGTGTATTCGTCCGCGCTGCTCTTCACCCCCCGTTTTCGCATCTCCATGAGCTTCGCCCATTTTTCGGGAGATTGGCGCTGGGCGACCGCGTTGCAGGAATCGATGTTCTGCTGGAACCCGTTCGCACTGTGAAGGGTGTCGGAGAGCACCAGGCGGTCAAGGTGCTGTGGGTACTTGACGGCATAGGCGATCGCCGGCATGCCTCCATACGAGTGTCCGATGACGGTTATCCGCTCGACCCCTAGGTGCCTGCGCAAAGCCTCGATGTCTTCCGCGTCACGTTCCACCGTGTAGCCGCTCGCGTCCTTCAGCCGATCTGACCGCCCCCGGCCGATGTTGTCGAAGAAGACCACCGTGCGGCCCTTCAATTCACGGTCGAAATAGCCGTGGAAGCTGGAGTGCCCGGATCCCGGCCCTCCCGCGACTAATACCACGACCGGGCCCTCACCGCTCTTCTCATAGTAGAGCCGGCCGTCGGCAGTCTCAACGTATGCGCCATGACCGTGGCCCGGGGAAGAGATCGCCTCCTGGGCGGGGGCCCCGAGCGCGAGAAGCGCGCAGAACAAGCTCGTCACGGCGTTCAATTTACCGCCCCGGTGTCAGAATCGGCGTGTCTGCGTGATTTTTGGGACTATAGCCCTTCTTTGTCTACTAGTTCTCCTATAATGTCTACGTGAGTCAATTCGTCCTGGAGATAGTCGAGGAATCTTCCGAACTGCCTTCGACTAACGCGGTCAGCGTCTCGAACCGTTGGGTCGGGAAGATTTTGCACCCGGCCACCGGGCGGATCGACTCGTTCGACTACAGCCTCAATCCCTACGTCGGTTGCGCCTTTGCTTGCAGCTATTGCTATGCCGCGTTCTTCGTCAGCGACGATTTGAAGGCGGAGGAATGGGGCAAGTGGGTCGAGGTGAAGCGCAACGCTCTCGGGACTTTGCGGCGGGAGCGGCACCTATTGCCCGGCGCGAAGATCCTCTTGGGTTCGGTCACAGACTGTTACCAGCCGTTGGAGGCCCGGCTGAGGTTGACGCGGTCGCTTCTTGAGGAAATGGTCCAGGTCGCCCCGCAGCCGAAAGTGGTCGTCCAGACCAGGTCGCCGCTTGTAGAGCGAGACATAGACCTGTTCCGCAAGTTCACGGATATTCGAGTGAACATGACCGTGACCACTGACGACGACGAGGTGCGCAGGCGCTATGAGCCCAGTTGCGCCAGCATCGAGCGGCGGCTCGCCGCGATCACGATGCTCAAGCAGGCGGGGATCCAAACGGGTCTCAGCATTTCCCCGGTCCTCCCCGTGCGGAACCCCGAGCGGTTCGCCGAGATGCTCCGGGCGACCGGGGCAGACAAGGTCACAGCCGGCACGTTCCACGTGGGCACGAGGAAGTTCGCCTCGGGCACCCGCCCAGGGGCCCTCGCCCTTGCCGAAGAAGACGGCTGGACCGCCGAGCGGGCCCGCAACACGATTCTGACCCTACAGCGGCTCTTGCCGAACCTGCGAACTTGGGAGGAGGCCCGAAGGGCTGCATGACGTCACCCGCGGAGCCAAACGCACTTCAGATAGAGGGCTTCAGGGAAGTGGATCGGGGCGGGGTGGTCGAGGTCCTGGAGCGTGACGCGCTCAAAATAGAGTTGACGACCCCGGTCGCTCCCCGCGAGGCGGCAGGTCTCGACCGTCTCCGTCAGCGAGAGCTGGTACGAGCAGTTGCAGACGATCATACGCCCACCCGGCTTCAGTATCGGAAGGGCGTCGTGCACGAGCCGCCAGATCGCCCATTTGAGCGAGTTCCTCTTCGACTCGGTCTTGGCGATGGCAGGGGGATCGAGCACGATCCAGTCGTAAGGCCCGAGGGTGTCCGCTTTGAGCCAGTCGAACACGTTGGCTTCGACGAAGACGGCTTCAAGGCCGTTGGTCGTGGCATGTTCGCGGGCGGACTCAATGGCCGCGGTATGGATGTCTACGCCATAGGCCAAGGCTCCCGCCTTGGCCGCGTTCAGGGCAAAGGAGCCGGAATAGCAGAACGCATCCAGCACCTTTTGACCTGGCTGCACCGCCTCGCGGAACTGGCGCCGCGTTTCTCGTTGGTCAAGATAAAAGCCGGTCTTCAGGCCCTCCTTCAGCGGAACGATATAGCGAAGCCCGTTCTCGATGATCGGGATGGATTCGGGGACTTCGCCGAAGAGCAAGCCTGCGACCGGTTCGAGCCCTTCCTCCGCACGGCCCGCCATCTCGCTCCGCTCGTATGCACCCCTGGCCCCCGTCGCGGCCTGCAGCGCCGGCATCCAGAGGGGCTTCAACCGCTCCATGCCGAGAGAGCGGACTTGCACGATAAGCTGGTCGACATAGCGGTCCACTATGAGCCCGGAGAGTCCGTCGGCCTCGCCGAAAACGAGGCGGTAGGAGTCCGTGCCCGTGATGAGTTCCTTTCGCTTCCGCTCAGCCTCCTGGATCCGGCCGAAGAAGAAGGCCTCGTCGATCCTTTCCGCCTTGTCGAGGCTCAAGACCCGGAACAGGAACCTGCTCTGGGAGTTGTAGGTGCCTCTCGCAAGAAAGTCGCCGTCTGCGTCCACCAGGTCCGCGACTTCCCCATCGGCGACGCCTTCAGCACGGCACTCCCCGCGCTGGATCCACGGGTAGAAATTGCGGACCTTTCTTTCCTTCCCGCGCTTCAGGCGAACCACCGGTGTGCCACTCATATCGGTTCTTCCTCTTGTCGCGGGACGGGTTGCATGACTAAAAGTGCGCCCGGCTCGATCCGGGCTTCCACCGGCGTCTTTACCACGGGCTCGCCGTCGACCGCCACTCGCTTTGGGCGGCTCGTCTTGAACTTGAAGTTTTCCGTTCGGCCGTGGAACACGTCTGGCAGTTCGGTGTGCCGGTCGATCAATAGGGCCAAGAACAGCCGCAAGAGTTGTCCCCTCCCGGAGCCCGTGATCGCATATATTGTGAACTGTCCGTCGTTGCGTTGCGCGTCTGGGGCAACAACGAAAGGGCCCGCGTGCCGCCGCCCGACCCCTGCGACCACCAGGATCGTTTCGAACGTCACGGACTCGCTATTGAGCTCGATGGTCGCGTCGAACGGGCGCATTTCTCGCAGGGCGCGGAAGAACGCGCTCACGTATGCGAGTCGCCCTATCGTCCGCTTCTGCCTGCTGTCCAAGGAGTCCGCGATCGCTACGGGCAGACCGCAACTTATGAAGTTGACGAAGGTCCGACCTTCGATCACGCCGACGTCCACCGGTTGTGGGGTTCCGGTGGCCGCCACCTGCACGGCCGCTCGGACGTCGACCGGCAGCTCTAGGTCTTGGGCGAAGGCGTTTCCCGTACCGAGGGGAACGACCGCAAGGGCCGTGCCGGAATTCTTAAGGATCTGTGCGGCGAACCCCAGCGTTCCGTCCCCGCCGCCAACGAAGACATATGGATCCTTCTCGGCGATCGCGGCGCGCAAACCGGCCGCCAGCTCCTTGAGGTCCACGACCGCTTCGCACGTCTCCAGTGCAAGACCGAAGTCAGCGGCGGCAGAGGCAACCTCGCCTTTGGCCACGTGGCCTCTCCGGGACCGCGAGTTAATGAACGCTTTCAGTCCCATCGCCGCCCTCAGTCTGATCGGCTCGGGAAGACAACCTCGGGACATAGGCGCCGGACCGGTCCCAGAACCGCGCGGAACTCGCCCCATCCGAACTGCGTTCCCTGCCATTGGAGATGAAACTCACGGCGCCCCTTTTCGCATTAGCAACAATCGCAGGAGTTTTCGCGGCTGGCTACGCCACCCTCCCGAAGTCGCAGGTAAAAACCAAGATGCAGCAGGAAATCGTCAATTTGAACCAGGAAAGCCCGAAGCGCGAAGACAAGCTCGTGCTCTCGGACGAAGAGTGGCGCAAGCGACTTACCCCCGAGCAGTACCGAATACTCCGTGCCAAGGGCACGGAGCCGGCGTTCTGCGGCGTGAACTTAGAGAGCAAAGGCCCCGGCGTCTACCACTGCGTGGGGTGTGACCTGCCCCTCTTTCGGAACACGGAAAAGTTCGATTCGGGCAGCGGCTGGCCCTCTTTCTTCGAACCCATCACCAAAGACGCCCTTTGGTACAAGAGCGATAAGGGCTTCGGCATGGTGAGGACAGAGATCCTTTGCGCGCGGTGCGACGGTCACCTTGGCCATGTGTTCGAAGACGGGCCTCCGCCCAGCGGCTTGCGCTACTGCCTTAACGGCCAGGTCCTCAAGTTCGTCCCAGAAAAGTAAGAAGCTGGTAACGATTCGAGCGATATAGGGCCAGTAACTGCCTCCAAGAATCCCAGGCGAAGCGTAAACTGGCCCTTCTTATGCGCATCGACGTTGTCGACAGCCACACGGGCGGCGAGCCTACGAGAATGGTTTTCGGCGACCATCTGGGCTTGGCAGGCGACGCCATCCAGATACGGAACGAGCTGAGCCGTTCTCACGATTGGCTCCGTCGCACGCTTTGCCTTGAGCCGCGCGGCAGCGACGTGGCGGTTGGGGCGGTCGTGACCCCGACGGAGTCCGCGGAACCCGGCTACGACGTCGTCTTCTTCAACAACGTGGGCTACCTCGGCATGTGCGGCCATGGTCTCATTGGCGTGGTCGAGAGCCTCCGCTTCCTCGGACAGATCGCTCCTGGCCGGCACACGTTTCACACGCCGGCGGGCCGAGTCACGGTCGATCTGCTCGACGATTCCAGGGTCGAAGTGAAAAACGTGCCCTCCTATTGCTATCAACAGAGCGTGGTCGTCGACACAAGTCACGACCGCCCGGTCCTGGGGGACTTGGCCTATGGGGGCAACTGGTTCTTCCTCACGGACCATACGGACCACCACCTCGGCTCGATCAACGTTCACGACCTTCACGAGTTCAGCCTCGGGGTGCGGGCGGCCCTTTCGCGCGCGGGGCTGACCGGCCCAGAGGGTGAAGTCATCGACCACATCGCCCTTTTCGGTGCGCCGAGCGACAGCACCCTCAGCGCGCAGAACTTTGTGCTTTGCCCGGGCGGCGCCTTCGACCGCTCGCCCTGCGGAACCGGGACGTCCGCGAAGCTCGCCTGCCTCGCCGCGCGGGGCGACCTGCTCCCCGGTGAGGTATGGCGCCAAGAGGGCATTTCAGGGAGCGTTTTCGAGGCTTGGTATGAGCCGGCGGGCGAGAACCAGGTGACGCCCTATATTCGGGGCCGTGCCTTCGTCACGGCGGAAACGCGAATCAATCTGGATCCCGAAGACCCGTTCCGGCACGGCTTTCGTCTGAACTCGTCCCTAGGGTTGGTCGACCCTGGGATGCGCCCGGGGATCCCGCTCTAACATCGCGCGGATCTCGGGTGGGATCGAGACAGCCTTCATCTGCGATCCCACGAGTACGTGCCAGGTGTAACCTTCCGTGACCACCGTCCCTGACGACTCGTTGTAGACTTGGTACGCAAACCTCATCGCCGCGCGCTTGATCTCGGGCATCCAAACCCTTACCACGATCCAGTCGTCATACTTGACTTCACCCTTATAGCGTAAGTGAGCCTCTACAGCAGGCAGCCTATAGCCCATATCCTCCAAGCTCTTGTAGGTGAATCCACGGTCTCGGCACCAGGCCCCGCGCGCTTGCTCAAACCAATAAAGGTAGTTGGCATAGTAAGCGTGGCCCATCTGGTCGGTCTCGCCATAGCGGACGCGGATCCGCTCTTCCGTGAAGTAATCCGGAAGTTCGTCGTGCAACCCAGACTTCGACACGCTACCCTGGCCCGTCACCCAGATCATCCGGCAGTTCGACGTCGAACTTCTGTTCCTTGTAGTGGACCCACGCTTTCTTACCGTTTAGTTCGTAGGAGGCGCCCAAATAGCGGGTTTTATCCTCCGAGATATAAAACACGCTTTCGAACTTTTGGTCTTCCCGGACGAAGGAGAAATTGATGGTTTTTGCCTTCTCTCCCATCCATTCCCGGTCTTCGCCCATGGTGAACTCCGTCTCAATCCCAGCCGGTGGAGAGGCCCAGTACTTCTTGTTCTCCGTGCCCATTAGCCAAGAAAGGACGACGTCTCCTGTGACCTCCCAGCCCGGCATCACGTTTTCCCTTTCGATCGGCTCTTCGGCTTTCTCGCCACTCGAGGTGACGACGAGGACACGCTCCCCGTCGCAATAGTAATCCGGCGGAAGGCCGCTCGACACCGCGTCTGACCCTTCGCCCTTCACGAGCAGGAGCGTGAACCGGCGGCCTTTCTTCCACTTGAGCTCTTGCTCGAACCGTCCCGGAAAGAGGCCGCTGGAGTCCTGGTGGTCGATCTTGAGCGCCACGGAGCTTCGGGCTGCATAGGAATCGAGCACACTGAGGAAGAGGTCGCGCGCTTCGTCCCTAGGCGTGACCGCGAAGAGCACGAGTGCTGAAAGCATAGCCGAGCATACACCCTGTCCTGGCCCGTCCTGATTCTTGGACATGACCACACGTCCGGGAGACCTGGCAAGCGTTGACAGGTAGCATCGACAGCATGGGGCACCCGAATGGGGAGGGTGCGGCGGCATACATCCTCTTCCAGGATGTGGAAGTCGCCTACAACGAGATGGTCACGGGCCTTAGGGGCGTATCGCTCCGGGTCGAGAAAGGCGAGTTCGTATTTCTCTGCGGCCGGACCGGTTGTGGCAAGAGCACCCTGCTTAAGACCGTCACGCGCGAGGTCGAGCATACGGCCGGCACGGTGACGCTCGCCGGTCGCGACCTGGCGACCGTCAGACCGGCGGAGGTGCCTCTCCTTCGGCGCCAGATGGGGATCGTTCCGCAAGATTTTGGGCTGTTGCCGACGAAGAAGGTCTGGGAGAACCTGGGCTATGCGATGCGGGCCGTCGGAAAGACCCGGCGGGAAGTGCGGCAATTGGTCCCAGAGATCCTCGAGCGCGTGAACCTGCTGCACCGAGCCGACGCTTTCCCAGGGCAGCTAAGCGGGGGCGAGCAGCAGCGGGTGGCCATTGGGCGCGCCCTGATCAACAATCCGCCCCTTTTGCTCGCCGACGAGCCCACCGGCAACCTCGACCCGGCGCAGAGCGTCGAGATCACAGAACTGCTCTTGCAGCTCAACTTGCGGGGGACCACCGTGATTTTTGCGACCCACGACATGCCGATCGTGCGTATGGTCGATCGCCGGACCGTGACCATGGAGCAAGGGCTGATCGTCGACGATTCCGGCGCCACGGACTGCGCGTCCGACGCAGACCCGGCGCCCGTGGAGGTCGAGAATGCTTGACCGATTAGAGTTCTTGCTGGGTGAAGCGATGACGGCGCTACGCCGTAACGCGTGGATGACCTTCGCCGCGATCACAACAGCGGCCATGGCGCTCTTTCTGCTCGGTGGACTGGGTTACGCCTACCTGGGACTTGCCCACTTTGTCCAAGGCCTGGGCGATAAGAGCGAGGTCAAGATATTCCTTAAGGATTCGATCCCAACCAGCGAGGCGCGGGCACTACGGGCGAAGATCCTCGCAATCCCAGGCACACAAACGGTCAGGTTTGTCTCGCGCGAAGACGGCCTGCGCGAGTTCGCCAAGGACAACCCGAACGTCGACGTCAATGGACTCTTTAAGGATAATCCGCTTCCGAACTCCTACGTTATCCGCGTAAAGGACATCTCAAACTTTAATGGCGTGGTCGCCGCCTTAAAGGCCCTGCCTGAGGTTGAAAAGGACGGCGTAAAATTTGCGAAAGCCGAGCAAGACTTCCTTTCTAACGCGATGCGCGCCGTGCCATGGTTGGGCGTGACCCTTGGCGGAGTCATGTTGCTCACCAGCGGCGTCTTGATCTACAATGCCATACGGCTTACGATCCTGGCTCGACGGCGCGAGATTAGGATCATGCAGCTGGTGGGGGCGACACGGGGGATGGTTTGGACGCCAATGCTGATCGAGGGCCTTGTCCAAGGGGCGATCGGGGGCTTGCTGGCCGCCGGCATCCTGTGGGCGACGGACAACCTCGTGCAGTCGACCGTGGTCAGAAACTTCTCCGCCATGGGCGGCGGCCAACCTTTTCCTCTCAACCAGGCCCTTATCCTTCTCTCCGCAGCCGGTGCCGCCTATGGCTTGATCTGCTCGTCCATCGCCGTGCGAGAAACCGCAAGACCCACACGGAGGCCCCTCTGAAGAAGGCCCTTGCCCTGCTCGCAATGGGCGCCCTGGTGGCTGCGACCTCGCCCGAATCGGCCATCGCCCAAAGCACCCAACTCAAGTCGCGCGGACTGAAGACCCGGCTTTCTTCGGTCCAGAAGCAGGCCCAGGGCGTGCGCGCGGAGCTTAAGGAGAAGAAGAAGCAGGTGTTCCAGGTGGCCGAGGACCTGCGTCAGCTCGACAGCCAGATGACGACCCTGGAGGAGAGCCTGGCGAACACTCGCGACCAGCTTGAGAAAGAGCGGAAAGAACAAGCCGCGCTCGTCGAGCAGCTGCGGCAGGGCGAGGTAAAGCTTGAGGAGAAGCGGATCATGGCCGCGCGGCGCATCCGTTCCATGTACATGTCTTCGAATGAGACGGCCTTATCCCTCCTGATCGGCGCACGCACTCTTTCCGATTTCGCCTCCCGGCAAGCGCTGCTCGAACGCATCGCACATCGAGACCGCGCGCTCTTTGAGGAGGTGAAGATCCTGTGCGAACAGGTCGCGGCTAAGAAGAAGGTGCAGGATGCGCAGGTCTTGCGGATCGCCAAGCTGGAAAGCACCCAGTCGGCCGAGCAGTCTCGACTTGACGCGGTGAAAGCTAGGAAGGCGACGGCCCTCGGCCGGTTGCGCAACGAACGCAACGAGCTCGAAGACGAACTCGCCGCGATGGAGAGGACGAGTAAGGAGCTGCAAGCCCAGATCCTTGCTTTCCAGACTCAAAACCAAGGGCGGTTTGAAACGTACCGAGGCGGCTTCCGTTCGCCCGTGAGTGGCCGGCACACCAGCGGCTTCGGCTACCGCATCCACCCGATCACCCACACTCGGCGGCTCCATACCGGGGTCGATATCGCTGCCCCCACCGGCACCCCGATCTATGCTGCGGGCTCAGGCGTTGTGATCTCCGCCGGTTGGCGCAACGGTTACGGCAACGCGGTCGTGATCGACCACGGTGGCGGCCGGTCCACCCTCTATGGCCACTGCTCGAGGCTCTTTGTGCAAGAGGGCCAGAAAGTTTCCGCCGGGCATCACATCGCCGCCGTCGGCTCCACCGGCTTCTCAACCGGTCCCCACCTGCACTTCGAAGTCCGCATCAATGGGGTGCCGGTAGACCCCCGTGGGCGTTAGCCCTCCAGTGGGACCTCTGGCCCGCCCTCGGCGATAATCAATCCGTGGTGGAAAGCCCTGTCAGGAAAGCTGTGGTTATGGCCGGCGGTGAGGGCTCGCGATTGCGACCACTAACCGCTAACCGTCCCAAACCTTTGGTTCCAGTGGCGGGGCGCCCCATCATGGGCCATATCCTTTCGCTCCTCAAGACTCACGGGGTTTCAGACGTGGTCGGGACACTTTGGTATCTCGCCGACGAGATCGAGAATGAGTTTGGGGATGGCACGGACTACGCCCTTAACTTATCGTATGTCACCGAGGAGATGCCTCTCGGGACTGCCGGCAGCGTAAAGCTGGCTCAACCCCTACTCGAAGATGGCTCTTTCTTCGTCATTTCTGGAGACGCATTAACCGATTGCGACCTGACTAAGGCAGCTTTACACCATAAACAAACGGGGGCCCTCGCAACTATCGTCCTCACCCATGTCCCTAACCCTCTAGAATTTGGCATCGTTATAACAGAACCCGGTGGAAGAATAAAGAGGTTCCTGGAAAAACCGGCGTGGTCGGACGTCTTTAGCGACACCGTAAACACCGGTATCTATATTCTGGAACCAGAGATCTTCCAGCATCTTCTTCCGGATACCAACTGTGACTGGAGCCGCGACATATTCCCACGCCTGTTGGAAATGGGAGCGCCACTCTATGGTTACATCATGGACGACTATTGGTGCGATGTCGGCACTATTGCGCAGTACATGGACGCCCAACAACAGGTCTTGAGCGGCAGCATCGGGATCAAGCCGGTTGGGGAGGAACTCCACCCAGGGGTCTGGATAGGCGAGGGCACGGTCATCGACGACGAGACCCAACTTGTCCCGCCGATCTGTGTCGGGAGAAACTCGCGGATAAAGAGACGTGCTCAAGTCGGTCCCTACTCGGTTTTGGGGGACAATACTTTGGTCGAAGAAGGTGCGGTTGTCGAACGCAGCGTCGTCTGGGATTCTTCCTACTTGGGGATGGACGTTAAAGTCAAGTCCGCTACCATCTGCTCACGTGTCACGATAAAACGAGAGTCGCAGATTCAAGAGGAAGCCGTCATTGGCGACCGCTGTCTCATTGACGTCGGCTGTACGATAAGGCCACGCATAAAGGTTTGGCCGGACAAGCTCGTCGAGCGGGGCTCGACCCTCACGATGTCGTTGGTGTACGGGAATCGCTGGCGCGGCTCCCTCTTTCGCGATCTCGGCGTAGCCGGGATCAGCAACATCGAGATCACACCTGAGTTCGCCACACGCTTCGGTCTCGCCCTCGGAACCGTTCTTCCCCCTCGCGGAAACGTCGTCACAACCAGAGACTCTTCTCGCAGTTCGCGGATGATCAAGCGCTCAATCATTGCGAGTTTATTGAGCACGGGATGCAATGTAATCGACCTTCGCGGTTCCCCCGTGCCCATCGCGCGACACTACATTCGGGCCGCCCAAGCTGTCGCCGCGGTCAATGTTCGGAAACTGCCTGGAAACGCGAGGTTGACCCTTATGGAAGCGTTCGACGGCGCCGGGGGCTATATTCCGCAGAACCTAGAACGTAAGATCGAAGCCGCATTCTATAGAGAAGAGTTCCAGCGGGTCGATAGTGACGAACTCGGACTTATCGATGTCGCTACCGGAGCAGTTCAAACTTATAAGAACGATTACTTCGCGTTGCTCTCTGCCCATCCCATGCAACGTCGGCTTCGGCTTGTTCTGGACTACGGTTACAGTAGCATCAGTCCGATCTTTCCAGGTTTTCTACACGATATGAACGTCCAAGGCTTGAGCCTTAACGCGTACAACGATGCCCGACTTGCTCCGAGGTCACAGGAGCAGATCCAGTCTCACCTGGACAACCTGAAAGATATTGTGCCGTCTATCGGTTACGATTTCGGCGCACTCACCTTCAACGAAGGTGAAAGGATCCTTCTTGTCGATGACCGCGGACGAATCGTCGCGGGCACAACACTCTTTGCGGCACTGTGCCTTCTCATTGCCCGAACCCATGCCGCACCCACGTTGGTGATGCCGGTCACATCGCCCATTGCGCTCGAGAGCCTCCTGGTTAAAGAAGGGGCGACTGTCATACGATCAAAATCCACGGTTCGCGATCTTATGAACACTGCCGCAGTTGAGAATGCAGACCTGGCCGGAGACGAAACGGGAGGGTTCATCTTTCCTAAGCTGCATCCTGGCTTCGATGCTATTTTCGCACTCGGCCTCCTTCGCGGGATGCTCGAAGAACTGTCTGTCAAACTAAGCGATATCGTGGATGTTCTCCCCGAGTTTCACTTGGCGTACCGCCAGGTGCCCTGCAATTGGGATAAGAAGGGCATGGTGATGAGAGTGCTCGCCCAAGAGGTCAGCGGCTCGAGCGAGGTCGACCTTCTCGATGGCATAAAGATTTATGACCACAGCTCATGGGTGCTGGTCAGGCCCGATTCGTTCGAGCCTGTCTTTCACCTCTTTGCGGAGAGCCCCGACTATGCGGGAAGCCTCAGCAAGGTTGCGGAGTTCGCAGGGAAAATAGAGCGCTTAGCAGGATCATGATAAGGCTCGCACTTCCCCTCGCCAGTTTTCTAAACATCCTGCAGGCGAACCATTCTGAGTCGCGACCCTCAATGGTGCCGGTAACGGGAGTCGCGTCGCCTGCCGTTTCTGCACCGCGCGTCACGAATCGCAAAGCGAATCCGAGTGGGAAAGTCCCCATTCTTATGTATCACCGGGTGGGCCCGGTCGAGCAATACATGGTTCGCTCCTACAGCAATTTTCGAAAGGATCTCAAGACCCTTTACGATCTCGGGTTTCGTCCCATCACCCTTGCGGAGTATGTCGACAACTCCTTCAGCATTGGCCCAGGCGCCTCTCCTGTCGTCATAACCTTTGACGATTCGTCAGAATCGCAGTTCTTTTACACAAAGTCGGGGGCCATCTCTCCCAACAGCGCCGTGGGGATTTGGAAGAGTTTTGCTGATCAATACCCCGATTTCCCTGTTAAGGGGACGTGGTTCATCCTTCCGAATGGCCCCTTCGGGACTAAGTCGACCGGCAAGAAGAAGGTGGAACAACTTATCTCCTGGGGAAGTGAAATTGCGTCCCACACGATGACCCATAGACCGCTCGACAGGTTAACCGATAATGAGGTCAAGCAAGAAATGGCTCGGTCTATCGTCTACATCAAGGGCTTGACGGGTAAAGCTCCGAGAACTATGGCTCTGCCCTATGGCAATATTCCCAAGAACCGCTCCCTTCTCCACGGGTTTACTCTTGACAATAATAAGTATTGGTTTGATGCGGTCGTCCTCGCCGGATCCGGCGCGGCACCCCCGCCGAACAATCCGAACCGGAACCTGAAGCTCTTGCCACGGATCCTCGCCTATCCGGGCGAACTCGGCGTAACCTACTACCTCGACCGGGTGAGGTCCGGTGCCTACAAGCCCCTCGTCGTCGAATGAATCCACCTAATACCCAATCCGTAGGAGAAGCACGCGGCCCACGCCTTGTGACCCTCAAGGAGGTCAAGGCAAATCCTCAAGTCCGCCACCTAATTGACGGGGCCAACGCATTGCTCTCGTCCATGGGTTATACAGAGCATGGGCATAGGCATGTGGGCATTGTTTCGAGCATTACCCGTTATATCCTGGAAAACATTGGAGTCCCCGACCGAGAGGTGGAACTGGGGATGATCGCCGGTTACCTACACGACATCGGCAACGTGATCAACAGGCACGACCACCCGATCTCAGGCGCCAATATCGCTTATAACATCTTGAACGGCATGGGCATGCCTCCGGAAGACATAGCCCCAATTCTTGGTGCAATTGGCAACCATGAGGAGCTTCTTGGCACACCCACAAGCACAATTGGAGCCGCACTCATCATTGCGGACAAGAGCGACGTCCACCGGTCTAGGGTGCAGAACCCGATTATGGAATCGTTCGATATTCATGACCGTGTTAACTATGCGGTAACCAAAAGCCGGGTGGAGATGAACCAGGAGACAAAGGTTATAGGGCTTGTGCTCGAACTCGATTCCCAGTTTGCAAGCGTGATGGAGTTCTTTGAAATCTTCCTCAGTCGAATGGTTATGTGCCGGAAATCCGCTGCCATCTTCGGGTACCGCTTTACGCTGTCAGCTAACGAAACCCTCTTAGAATAGCGTCGGGTGGGGGCCGGGGCCCACTTGGCGGGCGCCCGCAAGGTATGATTCGCGTCCCGGCATTGCTCTCTGCGTGGGGCCCTCCCCGCGCCTTAGAAGCCGTCCACAGGGAGCCCATGAACTCAAGAAAATACGAAGCGTTCTACATCGTATCGCCGAACATGTCCGACGACGAAGTGGCGAAGGTCGCCGGCGATTTCAAAGGAATCGTCGAAAAGAATGGTGGGACCGTCGAGTCCGCCGAAAAGTGGGACAAGCGGAAGCTTGCCTACGAAATCGAGGGGCACCGCGAAGGAAACTATATCCTTATGCACTTCGAGGCGCCTGCCAGCGTTCCCGCCGAGCTCTCCCGCCTAATGCGGATTAGCGATAACGTCATTCGTCATCGGATCTACCTTCGCGACGAGAAAGTATGAGCCTTAACCGCGTTATCCTAATCGGTCGTCTCACAAGAGACCCGGAACTTCGTTCGACCACAACGGGCAAGAACGTCGCCAACTTCGGCATCGCTGTTGACCGAAGGTTTAAGGGGCAAGACGGCGTAGACGTCGACTTCTTCAACGTTTCGGCATGGGGTAGCACCGCTGAGTTTTGCGCGAACTACCTTGGCAAAGGTCGGCTGGTCGCGGTCGACGGGCGGCTTCAGACTCGAAAGTACACGACTAATGAAGGCGTGAACCGTGAGGTCACAGAGATCATCGCCGATAACGTGCAGGGCCTTGACCGACCCCGAGAAGACGGCGAAGCTCCTAGGGCCGAAGCTGGCGGAAAGCCTGTGCCTGCCGAGGACGAGTTCGACCCGTTCGCAGAAGATTAACCATGTCACAGCTCAATGATCCGAGTTTTGTAAAGCGATTAGACCCGAAAGGAATGTATGACCTTACGGTCGCTTTTCCGGATCAGTGTGACGAGGCCATAGCGCTTAGCAAGGCCGCTAAGATGGTTAAGCCTTTGAGCCGCCCAAACCTGGCGATTTTAACCGGCTTGGGCGGATCGGCTGCGGGCGGCGACTTCGTCCGGGCTCTCTTTGAAGAACAAGGCTCGTGCGGCTTCTTCGTTAACAGGGACTATTCCTTGCCGACTTTCGTCAACGAGGAGACGTTGATCTTTGCGGTCAGCTATTCCGGCAACACCGAAGAAACCCTCGCGGCATATCATGACGCGAAGAAGAAGAACGCTTCGATCGTTGCGATCACGAGCGGCGGCCAACTGGCCGAAATGGCGCGCGATGACGGCTATCCGCTGATCATCGTGCCGGGTGGGCGGCCTCCGCGGACTGCGCTCGCCTACCTCGCATTACCTGTGGTCGTGGTCGCGGAGGAGATGGGGCTGATCCCCGCGCAAGATTATGCGGGGCTTCTAGATTGCCTCAGAAAGTGCTCGAGACTCTGGAGCGTCGATGTGCCGCTTGAGCAAAATCCTCCTAAGGTGTTAGCCACCAAGATGCAGGGTCTTGTGTCGGTCCTTTACGGCCTTGGATCGTGGCAAGGTTTGGTGGCGAGCCGTTGGAAGAGTCAGATTAACGAGAACGCGAAATGCATGACGTTCGCGAACACCTTCCCCGAGTTGTGCCACAACGAGATCTTGGGCTGGGTCAAAGCCGATGAACAGGGCGTGAAGCAGTGGCTGACCATCGTGCTACAAGACGGCTCGGAAAGCGCCAAGATGAAGAAGCGCGCAGAGGTTGTCGCGCGACTCACGGCAAACGTCACAAAAACCGAGACGGTGACCGCTGTGGGCAACGACCTCCTCCAAAAAATGCTTTCCCTCGCATTCTTCGGCGACTTTGTCTCGATTTACCTAGCCGCGCTTAACGGGGTAGACCCCGAAAACATCGATTCGATCAACACGCTTAAGGCCGAGCTATCTAAAGTCCCTTAGCCCGCCGGCGTCCTTAATGGTTTCGGGCTTTTGCCTCGTCGATGTCCAGTTCCACCGGAATGCGGAACTTGAACGTCGAACCCTTGCCGACTTCGGACTCCGCCCAAATCTTGCCAAGGTGGACGTCCTCGACAAGGTGCTTCACGAGGAAGAGGCCAAGGCCGGTGCCATAAATCTTGCGGTTGTCCTCGTTGTCCACTCGGTGGAAACGCTCGAAAACCCTCATCAAGTGTTCCTGCGGAATACCGATCCCTTGGTCTTCCACGGCCATCTCGAGCTCGTCGCCGTCCCAAGTTGCGTGGACGATGACGTCGCCGCCATCGGGCGAGTACTTAATCGCGTTGTTAAGCAAGTTCGTTAGGATCTGGTCGAGCTTATCCTCGTCGCCCACGATCGTTTCCGGCAGGTCGGTATGCAGGATCTTATAGACGTTGTGCTTGTGCGAGGCTTGGTTCTGAACCACCACGACCTTGTCCAGCAGCGGCGCGATCTGGAAGCGGTTGTAGTTCGGCTTCAAGCTTTCGCCGGCTTCGATCCGGGCCGTGTTCAGCAAGTCGTCGATCAGCCGTCGGAGGCGGTCGCACTCTTGGACGACAATGCCAAGGAATTCGCGTTGCTCTTCCCGGCCATAAATCTCGTCGTCAAGCCCTTCCAAGAGCGTGCTGCTAAAGCCTTTGATCGCGGTGAGGGGCGTGCGCAGCTCGTGGGAGGCCATGGCCACGAAACTTGACTTCATCTTGTCGATGTTGCGCAGCTCGGTCACGTCGTTCAAAATCGCGACCGCCCCCAGGTTCCGGCCTTCTTCGTTCTTCACCAGCGTGGCTTGCAGTTCGAAGAAGCGTTCTCTGCCCTGGCGGACCATGATCACGTCCTTCTTATGCGCTTCTACACCTTGAAGGACTGCAGTGATCGTTTCCTGGACGGCGTCGTTCTTGACCACTTCGCCGAAGGGTTTACCGATCGAGTCGCTGCCCACCTCAAAGATGAATCGGGCCGAGCTGTTCATCTGGCTCACGCGTGATTCGGGCGAGACCAGGATCAAGCCGACCGTAACGGACTCGAAGGTCTGAAGGAGCTCTTCCCTCTCCTCGACGACTTCTCTATAGAGCTGGAGGTTCGCGATGATCGAGCTGACGTTGCGGGCCATGCGCTCCAGCAGCCGCACGTCCTCGTCGTTGAAATCTTCCCCGTGCCGCTTGTTGAAGGCGTGGAGGACGCCGATCGTGGTCCGCTCGATGACGCGGTTTTCCTCGTCGCGCTTCTCGATGATGAGCGGGACCGTAATGCCGTTGGCCACGTGCATCAGCGAGACCATGTCCTTCCTCGTTCGCTCGTCGCTCAGGGCGTCGTGGAAGATGAGGGGCTCGCCCGAGCGGAAGACTTCGCCGCTGACGCCCTGGGTCGCGCGGACCCGGAAATGGTCCAGCTTGCCGTCTTCCAGGCCGTAGGCGGGCGGGATGCCGATCAGTTCGCCAAGCTCGCGGTCATAGAACATGATCACGATCTTCTCGGCTTGCAGGATCATGGCGATCCGCTGGACCAGGCGGCGGAGGGTGACGTCCCCTTCTTGGATCGGGGCGACGTCCGCACTTGACTCCATCGGAGTCGGCCGGGGCAACGTCTCGCCCTGCGCCTTGGCCGATTCACTTGATTTCAGCCTTTGATTTTCTGCCTCGAGTTCTGCGATCCTCTTTAAGAGGTTTTCCGGTTCGGGCGTCCCGTTTGTCTGAGTCATAGTCAAGGCTTCTCGATCGTCGAAGTGGGGCATGGGGAGGATACCTTTGGCGAACGGTCTGGGGCGGGCCGCCTCCGCATCCCGGCTATACTTGCTGCCGATGGGCGATCGCCTTGAGGAGATGCCCCTTTTTCTCCTGGATACGGTCCTTTTCCCGTACGCGCAGCTTCAACTGCACGTCTTCGAGGATCGGTATCGGGAGATGATTCGGCATTGCACTCAGTTTGACCGGCCCTTCGGCATCGTCTTGATCAGGAGCGGGAGCGAAGTCGGCGATGCGGAACCCTACATGGTCGGGACGGCCGTCCGCATCATGAGCGTTCACACGTACGAAGACGGCAAAATGGACGTCCGTGTTCAAGGTGAACGCAGATTCCGGGTCCGTCGGCTCGATTACGACCGCCCATATACGGTGGGCTGGGTCGAATCCGTCATCGAGCTCGAACTCGAGGACGACCCCCGCACCGAGGCCGTCCTGAGCCGGGCACGGGAGCTGGTGCAAACCTATATCGAAAGCTACTTCGCCAGGTTCGAGGTGCGGGTCTCGAAGATCAAGCTCCCACAAGAGCCGACGACCCTCTCGTTCGTGGTGGCGAACTTGCTGCAGGTCGCGAACCTCGAGAAACAGAGGCTGTTGGAGACCACCGACACCCTCGAACGGTTCGCCGAGATGATCCCCGTGCTGGAGAGCCACATCGACCAGGTCCAAGCCCCTCGCCGGGTCACCTCCGACCAGTTTGCCGAGTGGATCCATCCCAACTAGCCCCGGGCGAAAACCACAGCGGTATAGGGCGCGACGCTCACGAGCGCCGAGTAACCCAGCCCGTCCCACGGCACCGTTTGGGTGTCGACGTCCGGAGTGAAGTGGTCGCCGAAGAGAGGCGAATAGACCCTGGCGTCACTGTTGAACACCACGCGCCACCGTCCTGCGTTCGGAAAACCCAGTCGGAGGTTGTTGACGGTCGCGTTCTTGAAGTTCAATAAGACGACGACATCGTCGTTGACCCCGCCTTGGTCATAACGGTGGAAGGCGATCAACTTGGCCGCGTTGTCCGTTTTATAAAGGTTCAGGCCCTGCCCTTTTAAGCCTGCCGTCGTTCCGCCGAGGTTCCGCCTCATACGGATTAAGTCCCGGTAGAGAAGATTGATCCCTGGATAGAGGTTTAGCTTGTTCCAATCGACCGGGTCGTTATCGGCAAACCATCCGTCTTCAAGGATCTCTTGGCCCTGGAAGACCATCGGGATTCCAGGGGCGGTGAAGACCAAGGCGGCACCGAGGGTCGAGCGCTTTTGAGCCCAATAGCTGGCGGGGTTGGAGGCGTCGATCTCGCTCGGGACGCGCTGGCGTCCGTTCGCGTTCTCGTCGTGGCTTTCCGTATAGATGACTCGTCGCCAGGCGTCGCCGTTGAAGCGTTCCGTTATGGCCCCGGCCACCGCGTTCATGTCGCGAGAGTTATCGTCCGGCGTAATGAGCGCGGCCCTCACGGTATGGACAAAGTTAGACCACTGGGAATCGAAGCCCGCGCCACCCTGGCCGGTTTCGCGCGTCACCCAATTGTTGTTCTGTAGATCCTCCGCAATGTTGATCTTCCAGGGCTGGCGCTGGTCCAAGTCGTTGTTCAAAGTTTGCAGGAGTTCCCAACCGACGGCGTTGTCGCCGCGGTTCGTCGTCCGGATGTTCAACACCGAGTCCCAACGGAAGCCGGAGACACGGAACTCTTCCGACCATTGGCGCTGGTTATCGCGGATATAATCGCGCACTTCTTGGCGGCCAAAGTCCGGCCGGGTGTTGCCCCAAGGGGTCACCGCACGATCGTCCTGGTAGAAGAAGATCCCGCCCCAAGACCCCTGCGACCAGCCGTCGAACCGCCACAGATCAAGGTCGTTCGGCCCGTAGTGGTTGTGGACCAGGTCCAGCAGCACCGCGATGCCGCGCGCGTTCGCCTTGTCGACGAACGACTTCAGCGCGTCCGGGCCGCCATAGGCCGATTCCACCGAGAACGGGTCGGAGGGGTTGTATCCCCAAGAGTAATCGCCGGGAAACTCCTGCACCGGCAGCAGTTCGATGCAGTTCACCCCGAGGCCCTGCAGATAGTCCAGTTTTTGCTCCGCGGTCGAAAAGGTCCCTGGCTTGCCCCCCGGGGTGTCGTTGAACGTGCCGATGTGGGTCTCATAGACCACGAGGTCGTTCCAGGCCGGCGTGACGAAGTTGTTCGTCTGCCAGGCGTAGGCGTTGGGGTTGTGGATGATCGCGTTGCCGTTGGAACTGACCAGCGCCTTGGCCCAGGGGTCCTTCTTCCAGAGCACTTGGCTTCCGTTGCGCAGCACGAACTTGTACTGCTGGCCCGGCACCGTCCGACGGTAGTCGAGCGACCACCAGCCGCCCCCTTCCGCCACCAGCTTCGCGTTCGAGTCGTTCCAGCCGTTGAAAGGCCCGGCGACGTTGGCCTGGGTCGCGAAAGGCGCCCAGAGCCGGAAGGTCGTGCCTCCCGCGAACGGCACCGCCCCGTTCCCCGGCCGGCTGGATGGCACCTGGGCGACCCTGTTCGAAGCCGTGTAAAAGCTCGTCCCCCTCGCGTAGAGCCCGATGTACCAGGTGTCGCTGGTCAGGGCTGGCTGGCTCGTGTTCGTCAGCCTGACGGTCTCCGTCCGGTTGTTGGTTATGGAGGCCGCGTCGAAGTCGGTCAAGGTCGGGGCCGCGCCCTTGCGGAGGTAGAGGTCGATGTTGCCCTGGGTCGTGGTGACCGTCGCGGTCAGCTCGCCCTCCCAGTCCTTCGGCTGGATCGGGGTGACCCGCCACTGCCCCGCCTTGAGCACGTTGATCGCCGGTGGGTTGACGACCAGGTCTTGGGCGCCAGAACCGGCGACGACGGCGAGGATGAGCAGAAATGCAGGCGGCTTCAGCATGGGCGGCGTTGCCTCTCGCCTCATGATACGCCATGAATACGTATTCTTCACTTAGCGAGCGCTACGGGAGAGTGGTAACCTAGTAACTCTGCCTGGTGAACGCTCTCTTCTCGTTGGTTTCTTCATGCCTCGGCACACCCCGTGCCGAGGCTGTCCCAGACAACGCCTTCGATTCGTGTACGTCGTGCACTCCCGACCCCATGACCAAGTCTCACCCATCCGCGCCACGGCACCATCGAAAGAGCCTCGGCACGGGGCGTGCCGAGGCATGAGAGTGCGGTCGTGGTCACGAACGCCACCGGCGGCCTGCGCCCAGTTCGTCCAGTGCCGATTACGCACGGCAGGAGTCTAGCCTCGGCACGAGGCGTGCCGAGGCATGAGAACCCATCCGCGCCCGGGCACCATCGAAAGAGCCTCGGCACGGGGCGTGCCGAGGCATGAGATGCTGTAAACCTGGTAAGTGTTCGGGCTGCTGGCTGCCCTCCGGGCAAGCCTCGCGATTGACCAGTTTAGCCTCGGCACGGGGCATGCCGAGGCATGAAGAGGACGTGTCACCCCCTGGGCCGGTTTGAACCTAAAATGGTGCGCGGGAAGAGACTCGAACTCTTACGCTTTGTGGGCACTACCACCTCAAGGTAGCGTGTCTACCAATTCCACCACCCGCGCGGCGGAATGCGATTATAGCGCAGGCGGGGCGTTGGGGTGGGGCGGTTGGTTCGGGGGTTCGGGTTAGTCGGAGGTTCGGGACGGGAGGGGTCTGAGGTCAAACCCCCGAACAGACCCGAACCAACCCGAACCTACGGAAAGATCCCGCGGATCGTCGTGGCGTGGGCGACGCGGTCGACGCCGATGATCATGGCCGCGGTCCGCATGTCCACTTTGTGCTTCTCCCGGGTGTGGTAGACGGCGGCGAAAGCGCTGCGCATGATGCGGGCCAGGCGGTCGTTCACCTGCTCTTCCTCCCAGAAGTAGTTCTGCAGGTCTTGCACCCATTCGAAGTAGCTGGTCACGACGCCGCCCGCGTTGGCGAGGATGTCCGGGACGACGAAGATGCCCTTGTCGCTCAGGATCTGGTCGGCCTCCGGCGTGGTCGGCCCGTTCGCGCCCTCGGCCACGATCTTGGCCTTGACGTTGCCTGCGTTCTCTGCCGTGATCTGGCCCTGGATCGCGCACGGCATGAGGATGTCGCACGGCAGCTCCAGCAGCTCGGCGTTCGAGATTTGGGTGCAGTCCTTGTAGTTTCGGATCCCGCCCTCAACGCCGCTGTAGCGTTGGTAGAGCTCCTTGATCGGCAGACCTTTCTCGTTATAGATGGCGCAGGTGGCGTCGCTGACGGCGATGACCTTGGCACCGGCCGCTTCGGCCAGTTCGGCCGCGACAGAACCGACGTTGCCAAAGCCCTGCACCACGACCTTGCAGTCCGAAAGCTCCATGCCCAGCACGCGGCAGGCTTCCTCGGTGCAGACCACGACGCCTCGGCCGGTGGCCTCGACGCGCCCTTCGGAGCCGCCCAGTTCGATCGGCTTGCCGGTGACGACGCCGGGGACGGTGTAGCCAGCTTGCATGGAGAGGGTGTCCATGATCCAAGCCATGACTTGGGCGTTCGTGCCGATGTCCGGCGCGGGGATGTCGCTCCGCTCGCCGACGATGATGTTGATGTCCGTAATGAAGCGCCGGGTCAGCTTCTCAAGCTCGCGCTTGGAAAGCTCCTTGGTGTTGACCTTGACGCCGCCCTTCGCGCCTCCATAGGGGATGTTGACGACCGCGCACTTCCAGGTCATCCACATGGATAGGGCGGTGGTCTCGTCGAGGTCGACCTCAGGATGGTAGCGGATGCCGCCTTTGGTGGGGCCCCGGCTCACGTTGTGTTGGACTCGGTAGCCCTCGAAGCAGCGGACCTCGCCGCTGTCCATGACCACGGGGAAATTGACGATGACCTGGCGTTTCGGCGTCGCGAGAACCGCGTGCAAGCCTTCGTCCAGATCCAAGTAGCGTGCCGCGTTCGCCAGTTGCTGGCGAGCCATCTCGAGAACGTTTACTTCGCTCATGTCTTGTCAACCTTCTTCACGCCGCGCCACACGCCGGACGACAAGGTCGAACAAGGCAGCGAGCACGCCGTTGTAAATCGCTGTCCCGATTGTATCCGTAAGGAACCCTCCCATGTCCGAGGGCGGAGCCAGGAAGAGGTGCAAAAGGCGGATCAGGACCGTGCCGACCAAGACGATCAGCCCAGCGACAAACGGGGTCATCTTCAACTCCGTCCTCCCGACGAAGGCAGCCGCGAACGAGACAAGCGTGCGGGAGACTCCGTAGGCCACGAGGTCGGCCCCTCGGAGGCAGCCTTCCAACACCCCCACGAGGAACCCGACCGAGGCCGATCCGGCCGGGCGGAGGTAGGCGGACGAGAGCAGCGCCACGACCAAGGGAAGGTCCGCCCGAGCCCCGCCCAACCGCGGAAGGGCGAGCGCGGAATGCGCCAAAACGACGGCGGTGACGGCGGCGAAGAGCCACGCCAGATAGCCCAGGGCCCTCATTTCAGCACCCAAACCTCGACGACTTCCGCCATGTCCGCCGACGGGACGACATAGACGCGACGCGTCCCATAGCTGGGGTCCAGCACGACTTCGCTCACGGTGCCGATCTCGATCCCGCGCGGGATCGTCCCTCCATGCCCAGAGGTCACCACCTTCGAGCCCGGCTGGATCTCGCCGAGGTCGAGGACGTCCATCACCAGGCGGCGCGGCGTTTGCCCCCGGATGAGCCCGGGAACGCGCGGCGTGGACTCGACCAAAGCGCCGATCTGGAGGGCCGGGCTGGTCACAAAGAGCACCTGGCTCCGGTCTGCCTCGACGGTCTGCACCGCGCCCAGCAGACCGTGCGGGCCGACGACCGCAAGCCCCGGACGAAGGCCCTGACGCTCGCCAGCGAGCAGCTCGAACCGGTTCTCAAGCGGGTAATAGGCAGCGATGCGGACCGCGATCCGCTCCCGGCCGTAGTTGGGCTGGTCGAGCAGCTTCTGCAGCCGCGCGATGTCCGCTTGAAGCCGTCTGGTCTGTTCCGAGTAGGTCGCCCAGACGATCTTGAGCTGGCGGAGCCGCCTTAGCTCAGCCTCGTCCGCGGGGCCCTTGCGGCTCGCGTTGAGCGAGTCCGTCCACGTCCGCACCTGGCCATTGATTGCGACCACCGCGGGCAGGAGCCCGGCGCGGACGGTGGCGGAGACCCGATCGGCCCCACCCTGCGAGCGCTCTCGGTTCTGGTAAACGCCGAGCGCCGCCACTATGGCGAGGAACGCGAATAGGGCGGCCCAATCGGTGCGGGTCGAGGTCTCTAACTTCGCGACGCCTTCTCCAACATCCGGCGGATCGCCGGTTCTTCGTGGAGGACCTCCAGCATATGGCCCGTTCCGATCGCCACGCAGCTGAGGGGGTCGGCGGCGATGTGGACGGGGATGCCCGTCTCGCGCTGGATAAGCCGGTCCATCCCCCGCAGGAGCGCCCCTCCCCCTGCGAGCACGATCCCCTGGTTCATGCAGTCGGCCGCGAGCTCCGGCGGCGTGGCCTCGAGCGTGAGCTTCACCGCTTCGACGATCGCGGTAAGAGGCTCTTGGATCGCGACGCGCACTTCGTCGCTGCGGATCACGGCGCTGCGGGGCAGGCCCGTGACGAGGTCGCGCCCTTTCACCGTCATCTCCAAGTCCTCCTCCATGGGATAGGCGCAGCCGATCTCGATCTTTGCTTGTTCGGCGGTGCGGTCGCCGATGAAGAGGTTATAGGCACGCCGGACATAGGCGGAGATCGCTTCGTCGATCTCGTCCCCCGCGACGCGGATCGAGCGCGAGTGGACGATGCCCGCGAGCGAGATCACGGCGACCTCGGTCGTGCCGCCGCCGATGTCGACGATCATGGAGCCGATCGGCTCGACGATCGGCATGCCCGCGCCGATCGCGGCCGCCATGGGCTCTTCGATGACGTAAGCCCTCTGGGCGCCGGCGCTCTTGGCCGCCTCGAGGACCGCGTCCCGCTCGACCTCGGTGACGCCGCTCGGGATGCCCACGACGACGGTCTGGAAGAGTGTGACGCCCGTGCGCGTCATCTTGATGAACTTCGCGATCATCGCGCGGGTCATGTCGTAGTCGGCGATGACACCATCGCGGAGGGGCCGGGTGGCGACGATGTTTGCAGGCGTGCGGCCGAGCATGCGGCGCGCTTCTTCACCCACCTGCAGGATCTCGCCCGTGTCCTTGTTGCGGGCGACCACCGAGGGCTCGCGGATCAGGATGCCGCGGCCGGCGACGTGGACGAGTGTGTTCGCGGTCCCGAGATCGATGCCGATCTCGCTCGTGAACCTCTTCTGGAACGTCCTCCAGAAGCCACCGCCATGCCCGTTGCTACCCATTCCCTCTCTGCGCCTGGAGCAAGGCCGTCAGGAATACGGGTCACCTGCCAAGCTAAGACCGAACAATGACACACCGGCCGGCCCGCGACTGGGCCGACTTGCGGAACTGGCGGGTCTGGTCCTGCGACTACTTACCGACGCCCGCGGCGCCGCCCTGCTTTCGGCGGAAGCCACCGGCGCCGACCGCGCCGGGTGCTGCGCCACCGATCGCAGCTCCGCCAGGGGCGCCTTGGCCGCCGCCCGGAAGGTTGTTCGCAAAAGTGACGTTCCCTTCTGCGATCTTGGCGTCTTGAAGCGGGACCGGGGTCGGGTCAGCCGGCTTGATCGGCTGGCGCTTGGTGAAAAAGAAACCGCAGAAAACTCCGATGGCGACAACCCCCGCCACGATCGAAACAATGAGGTCGTTTTGACTCTTCATGACTCTGTGCTCCAGACGTTAGGACGTATTCTAGCCCACCGTTGTTACAAATTGTCGGCTGTTAGTGCCGGAAATGGCGGACTCCGGTGAAGACGAGCGGGACTCCCAGTTCCTCCGCCTTGGCGGCGACTTCGGCGTCGCGCTTGCTGCCCCCAGGTTGCACGATGCAACCGATGCCGGCCTCGGCCGCCGTCTCGACGCTGTCGGAGAAGGGGAAGAAGGCGTCGCTGGCCAGGGCCGCTCCCCTTGCCTCCTCGCCTGCTTGGGCCAAGGCAAGCCGGACGGACTGGACCCGGTTCATCTGGCCCGCACCGACCCCCAAGAGACGGTCCGGCAGGGCGATGACGATGGCGTTCGACTTCACGTGCTGGACCACTTTCCAGGCGAAGCGGAGGGCCGCCCACTGCATCTCCGTGGGAGCCAGCGACGTGGCGACCCGCCACTCGGAGAGCGGCTCTTCGTCCCCTTCTTGAACCAAGTAGCCGCCGCGGATCGAGCGGAGCGTCGTCCCTGACTGGGCTGGCGAAACGGGGACTTCGAGCAACCGCACGTCTTGGCCCCAGCCAGACCTCCCCTTGACAAGGTCCAGCGCTTCTGGCGTGAATCCCGTGGCGAGGACGATCTCCAGGAAGTTCCCTTTCTCGACGAACGCCTCAGCCGTTTCCCGGTCGACTTCCCCGTGGAAGGCGGCGATGCCGCCGAAAGCGCTGACCGGGTCAGCCTGGCGCGCCAGGCAGTAGGCCTCGCCCAACGATTTGGCGCAGGCCGCCCCGCACGGGTTGCCGTGCTTGATGATCGCGCAAGACCCCGCCGGCAGGTCCGAGACCAGTTCCCAGGCCGCGTCGGCGTCAAGCAGGTTGTTGTAGCTCAGTTCCTTGCCCCAAAGGCTCTTGGCCCGGGCGATGCCGGAAGCGGCCAGGGGGTCGAGATAGGCGGCGGCCCTCTGGTGCGGGTTCTCGCCGTAGCGCAGGGTCTGGACGCGTCGAAGCCCGATCGTCAATTCGGTCGGGAACGGCTCGTCCTCGAGCCCGGTCAAGTACCGCGAAACGAGCGAGTCGTAGAAGGCGGTGTGACGAAACGCCTTTGCCGCGAGCTCTTGACGGAGGGCCAGGTCCGTCGGGCCTTTCGTAAGGGCTTCCCCAACGCGCGCATAGTCGGACGGGTCCACGACGACGGTGACGTTCGCAAAGTTCTTCGCCGAGGCGCGGACCATGGCCGGGCCACCGATGTCGATGGATTCGACGGCTTGGTCGAGGGTCGGCTCCCCCAGCACGGTCTTCTCAAAGGCGTAGAGGTTGACGGCGACGACCTCGAAGGGCGCAAGCCCGTGCTCCGCCAGCTGGGCTCGGTGCTCGTCACGGCGCAAGTCGGCGAGCAGCCCCCCATGGACCGCGGGGTGGAGGGTCTTCACCCGCCCGCCCAAAATCTCCGGGAAGCCGGTGATGTCGGCGACCTCCGTCACCGCGAGCCCTGCCTCGCGCAGGGTCCCGGCGGTTCCTCCCGTGCTCACGAGCTCGAATCCGGCGGCGGACAAGAGGCGGGCGAACTCCACCATCCCGGTCTTGTCCGTCACGGAGACGAGCGCGCGCCTCATCCGGTCGTGCCTCCTCCGATGTTCTCGCCCGCCTCTCCTGCCGTCCCGCCCGTGGTCTCCGGCGGAGGAGGAAGCTGCTTCACCTTGATCGTCACCACGTCCGAGTTCACCGCGAGTCCATCTCGGTCGAGGGCGACGATCCGGATCTTCGTGTCCGCCGTCACCGAAATGAGGCGGGTGCCGGTCGGCTCCGTCAGCAACGTGCGTTGCTCGCCGACCTCCAACTCGATCCGGGCGGCGTCGACGACGGTCCAGTCGACAGTGACGTCTCCCGGGCCGGTGAGCTCTTTCGGGCCGGCCGTGAACTTGACGATTCGGGCCGCGCTCTTCTTGACGACGCTGACGGAGACGGTTCGCTCGACCATGGCGCCCGCCTCGTTATAGGCCTTGACCGTCAGGTCGATCTTTCCGACCTCGTCGGCGCCAAGCAGGATGCCATCCTCCTTGACGTCCAGCTCGCGCTGCATGGGCATGAGCGTGGCCCGGGTGACTCCTTCCGCGAACTTGTACCGAAGGGTGAACTTCTCGCCAAGCGCAAGTTCCTTCTTCTCGGTGGAAAGTTCCAGGATGCGCGGCTCGGGGATCACGGGCGCCTCTGTGACCTTGATCCTCTCCGTGTCGTCGCGGGTCGTGTTCTGGCCGTTCGTCGCCAAGACCTCGACGACGTAGTCGCCCGCCTGCTGAGGGGTAAACGTGGTCGAGCCCACGGGAGGGAGACGGTCTTGGAACTCGCTGCCGATCCTCACCTTGACCTGGCGGGCGTTCGCCGTCCTCCACTCGATCTTGACCTCGTGCCCGACTTGCACCGTGTTCGGCGTCACGGTCAGGCTCTCGATCGTGGGGGCCTTCGGCCAAAGCGCGAGCCAGGCGGCGGCCAGGCCCAGGACGAGCAAGAAGAGAAGAAACGCGCCCGGCGTGGCGAGCGCCTTTTGCTCGATCTGGGCGGTCGAAGCGGCGGCGACGGCGGGGTTTGCCGTGCTCCGGGCGCTCACGGAAAAATTGGCCAGGCGAGAATTGGCGAGCAGCGCGCTGCGCGTCGCCGAAGCGGAGAGGCTCAACGAGCGTTGCTGGCCGGGACCGAGCAGCACCTGGTCCGCGTCGAACTCGAACGCGAACAGCCCTTCCGGGTCCGTCGCGAACATCTGCATGGTCTGCTCGCTGTTACCGAGGTTCATCACGGTGACCTCGAACTGAGTGTCGCGGGCAAAGGGGGAGACGGAGGCGCGACGAGGCTGGACGTCCACGCTAAAGTTGTGAAACGACTTCACCTCGAGAACGCAAGGCATGCTCTTCGTCTCGCCCGTCTCCAAAGTCCGCACGTTCAGGACGAACGGGTAGGTGCCCGCCACGCTCTCGGTCTCGCGTGGGGGTTTGATGAAGATGCGCTCAGACCGCACCTCGCGCGGGTCCAGCGTGAAGTGCGCGACGGGCACGGCGACCCACGACGGATCCAGGCCTTCCACCGTTACGTCAAAGGCCGTCGGCTGGTCGCTTCGGTTCGCCACCTCGACCGCAAGGGTCGCTGTCGCACCGGGATCGACCTGGACCAAGTCGTTCGCCAACTGCGCGGCGAAGCTCATCGGGCGTAGTGTAGCAGAGCCCTGGCAGCCCTGCGGGGCGTGCCATCATGCGCCCGTGCCCTTTGCCAGTCTCGCCTTGGCCCTTGCGCTCGGGTCGCCCCAAGTCTGGGTTTCGACGGCAAGGCTCGACGTCGTGCCGCCCGAACCACTGCCCCTCGGCGGCTACACCGAACGAAAAGGGGCGTTGTTCCAGCCGGGGCCGGAACGGCTGTCCGCCCGCTGCGTCCTGCTGGAGCAAGGCTCTTTACGCGTCGCAATCGTGTCACTGGAAACTCTAACGATTCCCGAGGGGCTGCGAGACGCGGTGAGCCGGCAGGTCCCGGACGTGAGGCTCTTCTTGACTGCGACCCATACCCACTGCGCCCCGGACAGCCAGATGCTGAACCCCCGCATGACGATGGCCGTCCCCGGCATCGCGACCTACCGCGAGCGCTGGCTCGAGTGGTACGCCGACCGTGTCGCGCAATGCATCCGCGAAGCGGAATGCGCCCAGCCTCGCGCAGTGGACACGGCCGAGGTCCGCTCCGCCCGGGTGGCCCTCAACCGGCCTCGGCGCGACCATGCGAGGCCCAGTCCGCTCGCGACCCAGTTGACCCTCATGGGCGCGCGCATTTCGCACTATGCCGCCCACGCGACGCTCTTGGGCCCCGAGCAGCTCCGTCTTTCGGGCGACTGGCCGGGCGCCTTGGCAGACCGCTCCGCCGGCTTGGTCCTCGTCGGCGCGATCGGGGACGTCTCGCCAAAGGTCGAGGGTGAGGACCGTCCGCGCACGTTCGCCCGAGTCTTCGAGGAGGCCGTGCTCGCCGCGACCCCCGTCAAATCCAAGATGGGCCTCGGCTGGAGCGCAGCTCCGATCAAGTTGGACCCGCCCAAACCGCACCCCGAGTTCGCAAAGGAGTACGGGATCCCGGACGCCATGGCCGAGCTTCTCGTCCAGCGTTTTGCCCCGCCCGCAGCTTCCGTATCGCTTGTGGCAGTCGGGGACACTCTCCTGATCGGCGTGCCGGGAGAGCCAAGCTCGGCCCTCGGGCGGCGGCTGGAATCGGTCGGGAAGTCTCGGGGCTTTGCCCGCACCTTGGTCGTTTCTCACGCCAACGGCTGGATCGGTTACGTCCTGGAACCGAGCGACTATGACCGGGGCGGCTACGAGGCGCACCTCTCTTTCAATGGCAGGGAGACGTCCGAGCGGGTCGTCGTCGCCGTCCGGAGCGCGGCTTCGCGCCTCAGCGGTCGGCCGTCGCCCGGTCGTGGTTGGGCCAGAGGCGGTAGTTGAGGTCGAAGACCAGCTTTTTGATGGCCTTGAACGCGGCGTCGGCTTTTTCCCTGTAGCCGTCGCCGTCGTCCGGGGTCGCTTCCAACAACTCGACGTAGCGGCCCATGACCCGCGTGCCGCCGACCAGTTCCACCTCGTACATGGCGGGCACCGAATCGAAGAACGCGTTCAGCGCCTCCGCCGACTGGTCCGCACGGGTGAGGGCGTCTTCTCCCATGAAGCTATAGACCAGCGCCTTCCCAAAGAAGACGTCGACTTGGTTGTCCTCGCCCGGGGCGACCGTCGCCCGAAGCGACGTAGAGGACTTACTGCGCCGAATCTCGACCCCCGCTTCCTTAAAGTGCTGGATGAGGGCGCGGGCACGGTCCGCCGAGGGCGGGTGGGTCTGATAGATGCCCCAGTCGATCTGTGGCTTGGAGCGGTCGCGGAACGCAAGACGCTCCATGAAGGTGAGGATCCCCATCGGTTCGTACTGGCTGGCCAGCATGTATTGGAGGCCGCCGTAGTCGGCCGAGGCCTCCGCTTTCAGGCTCCAGCCGCTATAGACCGCTTGGTTGAGGAGGCCGACGCCTTGCGTGATCTGCATGGCCTCTGAGCTCCGGGAAAGGATCGCGGCGACGATCAAGGGGATGTTGATCACGTCGAACTTGCTCTGCTCGCGCCGAAGCGTCGCCACATGTCGAAACGAGGCGTGGGCGATCTCGTGGGCGAGGACGCCCGCCAGTTCGTCGTCCGTCTCGGCGAAACTGACCAGCCCTTCGTAGACGTAGATGAACCCGCCGGGAAGGGAGAACGCGTTGACCTCGTCGCCCTTGAGGAGGTGAAACTCGTAGTGGAACGCGTTGAGGCGGGAGTCGCCCCAGGTGACCTTCACCATGGTCTGGTTCGCGATCTTGGCGAGTTCGTCTCCGATCCTCTGGACCCGCGCCGTCTCCTCGGCGTCCTCGCTCAGCTTGGTCTCTTTCGCGACCTCCTTGGCCGCCTCTTTGCCCAGGGCGATGTCGGCCGCCAAGTCCTTCTCGTGCCTCTCGTCGACCCGTGCGAGGATCGCGGCCACGGCCGGCGGCAAGGCGCCGTACCTGGCGTGCTCGTGACCGGTCGCCAGTGCCAGGAGGGGCGCGAGCACAAGGGCGAGGAGGATCCGAAGTCTCATCAGGTCTGTCTCTCTAAGAAAACGCGTCGACGGGCGCGAGTATGCCCGAGAGGCTTTCCTACTAGGACGCTTGCCACCCCGCGTCGTTCTCATTCCCGGGCCCGAGGGCCGTATCGATCAAACTCGTGGGAATGCCAAGGGTGGAAACCACCGTCCTCATCGAAGCGCCGATCGAGCGGGTCTACGAGATCGCCAAGGACAACGAGGCCTTTCCCGAATATATGAAGGACGTCCAATCGTTGACGATCGTGGAGCGCGACGGAGGTCGCATCGTGAGCGACTGGGTGGGGGTCGTCTCCGCCTTCAACGTGAAGGTCCGGTGGCGGCAGGAAGACCTTTGGGACGACTCAGCCAAGGTGTGCCGGTTCCGCCAGGTTTCAGGGGATTACGACTCAATGTCCGGAGAGTGGACGTTCCGGGAAGAGGCCGGCGGCACGAGGTTCGAGAGCGTGCTCGACTACGAGTATTCCGTGCCAGGTATCGGAGCCTTGGTGAAGAAGGTCTTGCACGGCCTGGTCGTCAAGAATATGGACGACACGCTCAAGGCGATCAAGGGCCGGGCCGAGCAGGGATGACGCGGGGCCGGACTCGGCCCCGCGAGTCCGTCACTTAGTGGCTCTCGCCCTCTTTGTGACCGTGGCCGTCGTCCTCCTTCATCTTTTCCTTGGCCGCGTCGACGCCGGCCTTGGCAGCGTCACCGACCTTCTCGGCCCCTTCCTTCATGTTCTCGGCGCCTTCTTTCACCGCCTCGCCCGCATTCGCGGCGCCTTCCTTCATCTTCTCGGCCGCGTTGCCGGCGGCATCGCCAGCCTTGTCCATTCCTTCGTTGACCTTGTCACCGGCCTTGTCCATCGCGTTCTCGACCTTCTCGCCGGTCGTGCCCTCGCCCTCGGTCGGGGTGCAACCAACGGCCAACAGGCCGAAGAGGGAGCCCAGCATGAGAATGCTGATCAGTTTTTTCATGTTCTTGTGTACCACCACTTGTTTTGCCGGGCCGAACTTGGCCTGACGGGGGCAAATTATGCAGTCCGTCAGAACTCCGCCAAGTCTGAGTCCTACCGTATTTTTGACGGCCAGCCTCATTCCTGGAGTTGGGAGTAGTCCAACCCGTCTATTGAGACGTCCGTCACCCGCCATTTTGCGAAGGGCAACACAAAATATCTGGTGCCCGTGGTTTTTTCGAAGGAGACGGTCACCTGGGGAAATCGTTGCTGGATCGGGAACGGCCCCGTATCGGCGCGGACCGAGACGGCCGAGACCACCATGGCGCGGTCCCCCGCCACCTGCGGATTGACGCTTTCGAACTCGATCTGAGGCCTGCTAGCCCGGATGAACCGTGCGACCTCGCGCTTGTCCTCAATCGGCGAACCGTTCAGCGTGAACGAGCGGGCCAGCCCGTCGAGCACGGGGTTCGACCGGCCCTCGCGGCTCGCCGCGACCATGTCCCGCAGGGTCTCGCGCACCAGCGCCTCGTCGTTCGGCGCGGTGAGGTAAGCCTGGGCGATGAGACCTACCAAGACCAAGGCCACAAGTCCTAGCAAACCTTTCTTCATTATTGGGGAGAACGCGCTCTAGGCCCGGCGAGTTCGCGAACGGGTTAACTTGATATGATCCGTTTCCTGGCCGGGATGGCGGAATGGTAGACGCGGCGGTCTCAAAAACCGCTGGCCGCAAGGTCGTGCGGGTTCGAGTCCCGCTCCCGGCACCAGCGACACCGCTTCCTCGTGGAAGCGTCTGTCTGTTGGTATGAAGCCATTCCTTTTTGCCGTTGCCCTCGCGTCGTGCTTCGCCTCCGCGCAGAGCATGACCGTCTTCGGCGGGAACCAGATCCCGTGGGCTTTCGTCAACGGAAACTTCGCGGGGAAGCTCGCCGACGCCCGGGTCGACATCATCCGCAGCCAGTACGACTGGGAGCTTTATTCGAACTGGCAACTGGGGTTTGGCGACCGCGTGACCGGCACCATCTTCACGCCGGACTTCTGCCGGCAACAGCTGATCGCGATCAACCTCGGCCGGGTGAACACCTTCAACCGGACGGTGGAAGTCCGCAGCATCAAGAGCATCGGGCCTGATATCTGGGAGGTGCGCGTGAAGGTCGGCTCCTTCATGGGAACGGCCAGTTCCGATTCCATCTTTAGCCCGTACACCGTGATCGTCACGCCCTATGGCCCGAACAATTACGACTTCGTCTTCGACACTCCCGAGGGCCAAGAGATCTTGGAGGTCCGCTCGGCGCCGAAGTTCTACGCGATCCCGGAGGGTTGGTGGAAGACGCCGCCGCCCAGCAAACCCGGTTCGAGGGGCCGCTAAGGCCATAATTGAGTCCACTCATGGTTCTGAGCCTCGCTTTCGCCCTCGCCCTCACGCCGCAGCAGCAGGGCCATAGCCACCATGGATCTTCAAAACTCGTGGAAGTCGTGACCGGTGACCGCGCGCCAGGCGTGAAAAAGGACGTCGTGGTCGCGCGGAACGAGAAGGAGTGGCAGAAGCTGTCCGACGACCTTGGACTCGGCGAAGAACAGCTCTCAAACCTTGCCGGCGAAGATGGGCCGCTCCACGGCCTCAACTGGAACAAGGAGGCCATCGTCTTCGCGCGCGACAAGAAGGAGCGGCCGAGCGGCGGGTTCAAGCTCGAGTTCTACAAGGTGAGTTGGAATGCGAAATCTTGGACGGTGGAGTTCAAGCTGAAGAAGCCGGGCCCCGACGACCTCGTGACCCAGGCCCTCACGCGACCTTTCGCCGTCGTCCGCGTCCAGCCGATGGGCGCCGGGGGCGACCCGCAGATCGTCGTCCACGAAGAGTGACGGCGGCGTCGTAGAGTAAGGCGATGCGCGCGGAGATCGTCAGCGTCGGCACCGAGCTGCTCTTAGGGCAGATCGTGGACTCGAACGCTGCGCTTGCGGGCGAGGTCTTCGCCGAGTGCGGCGTCGTCCATACCAATCGCCAGACCGTGGGCGACAACCTGCCCCGCTTGGTCGAAGCCTTGCGCCTGGCCCTTTCACGGTCGGACATCGTGCTGACGATCGGGGGGCTCGGCCCCACCGAGGACGACATCACCCGGACCGGGATCGCCGATGCCCTCGGGTTGGAACTGGTCGAGGACCCGGAGGTCGCGCGCAGTCTCCGCGCCTTCTTCGAGGGCCGGGGGCTTCCCTGGGTCGATTCCCAGCTTCAGCAGGCGCGCCGCCCCGCCGGATCGACCGTCGTGCCAAACCCGAACGGGACCGCACCCGGGCTCATCTGCCCGAAGGGCGATAAGACGGTGCTCGCCCTGCCCGGCCCGCGTGGCGAGTTCCGACCGATGGTCACCGGCCCGGTCCGTGAGTGGCTTCTCACGGCGAACCCGGGCCAGACCATCCGCTCGGTGGTCCTGCGGCTGGTCGGCATCGGCGAGTCGGTGGTGGAAGACCGCCTGCGCGATCTCATGCACGGCACCGATCCCACCGTCGCCCCTTACGCTAAGACCGGCGAGGTCCACATCCGCGTGAGCGCCCAAGCCGCGACAGAGGCCGAAGCCTTCGCACGCATCGCACCCGTCCGCGAGGAGATTCAGTCGCGCCTGGGGCACAACGTTTATGGCGAGGGCGACTCTCCACTCGAGGCCGTCCTTTTGCAGGAGCTGCGGCAGCGCGGGCAGACCCTCGCCGTGGCCGAGAGCTGCACGGGCGGCGGGCTGGGCTACCGCCTCACCTCGATCGCGGGATTGTCCGACGTCTTCCTCGGCGGGTTCCTCACCTATTCCAATGAGGCCAAGACCCGCCTACTCGGAGTGCCGAAGGATCTCATCGAGGCGCACGGCGCGGTTTCCCCCGAGTGTGCAGAGGCTATGGCCGAAGGCTGCCGCGAGCGGCTGGACGCGGACTACGCCCTGAGCGTCACCGGCATCGCCGGACCCGGCGGAGGTAGCGAGGAAAAGCCGGTCGGATTGGTCTACACCGGTCTCGCGGGGCCGGGCGGAGCCCGATCGGCCCGGAACCTCTTCCGGGGCGGGCGGGCCGTGGTCCGCGAGCGGGCCGTCCAGGCCGCCCTTGTCAACCTCTGGGAGGCCCTGAAAGAAAGTTCGTAACTCAGAGGGCGTGGAGACACTTTCCCTCGTCCTGGGCGACCAGCTCTTCGACGGACTGCCAGGCATGCCGTCCGGCGTGCCGGTCTTCATGCGCGAGGACATCGGCCTGTGCCGCCGGGTGCGGCACCACAAGCAGAAGCTCGTGCTCTTCCTCTCCGCGATGCGAGCCTTCCGCCGACGCCTCGCCCAATCTGGCGTGGCGTGCCACTACGAAAAGCTTGATCCCAGCTCGGACCAAGCGTTCCTAGAGGGACTCGCGGTTTACTGCCGGGAGCAGCGCATCGGACGCATCTTCGCCTACGAGCCGGCCGACCCGTTCTTCAACGAGGCCCTCGCTAGGGCCGACCTGCCTCCCGTCGAACTGGTCGCGAACCCGGCCTTTGTGACTCGGCCGGAGACATGGCGCGCGTTCCGCGAGGAGACCAGGGCCGGCAAGATGGGGGACTTCTACATCCGGCAGCGGCGGGACCTGGGCGTGCTGGTGGATGGGGACGGGCGGCCCGAAGGCGGGCGGTGGAGCCTGGACACCGAGAACCGAAAGCCCTTGCCGAAGAACCTTGTGTCGCCTCAAACGACCTTGTTCGAGCCTGGCCTGGAGGTCCGTGAGGTAGCCGCCCTGGTCGAGGCGGTGTTTCCTGACCACCCCGGCCGGGCCCTGCCCTTCCAGTGGCCCGTCACGCACGAGCAGGCGCGCCAGGCGCTGGCCGACTTCGTGGCGACGCGCCTTGCCGATTTCGGCCCGTACGAGGACGTCGTCTCTTCCCGCCAGGCCGCGCTTTGGCACAGCCGGCTCTCTTCTTCGATCAACCTGGGGTTGATCCGGCCGATGGAGTGCGTCGAAGCGGCGGTCGGCGCCTATCAAGACGGCTTTGCCCCATTGAACTCGGTCGAGGGGTTCGTCCGACAGATCATCGGCTGGCGCGAGTTCGTTTGGCAGGTGGACCGGGAGTACGACCAACCCCACGGGCCGTGGCGCGAGTTCCTCGCCGATAGCCGTACCCTGCCCGGCGCGGCAGGCTTCAACGCCCTCGGGCATTATCGTCGTCTCGGCCCCGCGTGGTGGAAAGGGACGACCGGCTTACCCCCGATTGACACGACGATCCACAACCTTAAGGAGACCGCTTGGTGCCACCACATTGAGCGGCTGATGGTGACGGGGGCGGTGATGATGATGTGCGAGGTCGCCCCCGGGGACGCTTACCGCTGGTTCATGGAGATGTTCGTCGACTCGGCGGATTGGGTGATGCGGCCGAACGTGCTGGGCATGGGGCAGTTCGCGGACGGCGGCTACTTCGCGACCAAGCCGTACTTCAGCGGGTCGGCCTACATCCTCAAAATGAGCGACTATCCTAGGGGCGACTGGTGCGACGTCTGGGACGGGCTCTACTGGCGGTTCGTCGGCCGGAACCGTCAGTGGATGGCACGGAACCCGCGGACGGCCCAGGCCGTGAGCGCCTTCGACCGCTTGAAAGAGCCGCGGAAGGCGAGGATCTTGGACGCGGCCGAAGAGTTCATCGGCCGCGTCACTCTTACCGGGGACTAGCGGTCAGGGCGTGGCGACCCAGCGCAGCTCGTCCATCTCGTGGCACCACTGGCTGGAGCCGGCCGGCCCCGTCTGGCGCACGGTGTAGCGCGCCCGCATCTCGTTCCCCGCTCCCAAGTAGCGCGACAGGACGCCGCTTGCCGGCAGTTCCCGGCTGGCGAAGGTCGTGTTCACGACGTCCTCTCGGAAGTCGGTCACGTCCCAGGTACTCGTCTGGAAGTTGAACAGCTCGAGTTTGCGGCGGAAGGCGCCGGTGGTGGCCATGCGGTCCGTCGCGACCAGCTTCAGGAACGCGGCAGTCGAGTTCGCATTGTTGCCGGAGACCTCGACGTTCACAGGCGGGACGATCTGGTTCGGCACGATGAACTTGCAGACTCGGAGCACGTTGCCGTCGACGGCGGAAAGGCTCGCCGCGTTGCCCGCGTCGACCCGTCCAAGCCGTGTGACGAAGGAGGTCGGGGCGACGATGTTGGCTGGCACCTGGCCCGCCTGCTGGATGTTCGTCACGTCGACGCGGACCGAGTTCACCGTGAAGATCGGCGCGACGATCCAGCCGCGGACGCGGCCCGGAACGGCCGAGATCACGTTGCCGGCCCCGCCGTTATAGTCGTCGAACTGCACGTCGCACTCGGCGTTCAGCACCGGGTTCAGGATCGGTGGCGTCACGCTGTTGCTGAGCTGGGAGTTCATCCCCACTGTCACTCGGACGTCGAAGAGGTCCATGTTCACCTCGATGCCCCCAAAGGTGCCTTCGATGTGGTAAGGGCCTGGGAGGACGGTGTCCAAGGTGTGGCGGACCCGTTCGCTTCCTAGATCGGACCCCGTCAGCGTCACCAGCTCGGGCGGAAAGAGCGGATTGATCTTAGAGAGGTCGAGGACCATGTTGAGCGAGCCGCCGGTCTTGGTCGCCTCAAACTCGTCGGCGCCGCCCGTTTCCTCGATGACCTGGTTCCCAAGCAGGAACGCGTTGACCTCGATGCGGACGTTCGCGTCGGTATTGCCATAGCGGGGCGTGTTGTCCCCGAAGCTGAAGGTGAGGCGCGTCGCACCGCGGAACCGCTCCAGCGGCTGCCCGGCGAGCGCCGTACCGGCCACGAGGGCCAGAAGCACAAGCGAAAGAGTTCGTCTCATAAAGGGATCCTCCGTCGAAAGGTTTCGGCGGACTTGCCCAGAGTGTGACACCCGGGTGTTAGGGCGCGGCTATGGCGCGCCAAAAAACCCCGCATTTCCGCTAGGCGCCGCCGAGCGTCGCTGACTAGGGCAGGATGCGCGTCGTCAGGGTCGAGTAGGTCCGCGTCACGCCGTCGACGTTCGAGCGGGCACTGAAGACGGCCGTGTCCGTCGTCAGGTTCGGGTTGGGCGAGAGGGCCACGACGACCGCACGGACGACCTGGCTCTCTCCGACGTCGAGAACCCGGGTGTTCGGCGTCGTCAAGAAGGTCGGCCAGCGGTTGCCCTCGACGGCGAGCGCAAAGCTTTGCGGGGCCCGGCCCGTATTCGTGGACCGTGACGTCAAAGGTCGCCCGTTGGTTGCGCGGCACCTCGCGCGTCAGCTCGGGGGGTGTCGCCCGGGCTCCCGGGTCGAAGGTCGTCGTCGTCTGAGGGTTGCCGACCATCTCCGGCCCCCAGACCAGCCTCCACCGCGTCTGGTCGCGCTTCAGGTTGAGGTCGAAGAAGGCGGTGAGTAAGCGGCGGGTCTCGGCCAGTTGGAGCGGCCGGGTGAGGGAGCCGGTGTCGCAGCCGAAGCTGCTCACGTCTTGGAAGCCGCAGTGCCAGCCGCCCGTGACCACGGGCAGTTGGCGCGGCGGGCCTCCGTTCTCGTACATTCGCTGGCCGTTCGTGCTCGGCGGGACGATCCCGTCTTCGCTCCCCGCGATGAGCGAGGCCGGGGCGGTGACGCTTGCCATGGCCGCGATCGCGCTGGGGTTCGTCTCGGCGGCCGCCAGGTTGGCGAGCGCCTTGATGCGAGGGTCGGCCGAGGCGGCGAGGATGCTCGCGCCGCCACCCATCGAGTGGCCGCTCGCGCCGAACCGGTCGGTCGCCACCGCGTCCTCGAAGAAGGCGCCCGCCTGGCCGTTCTCGGTCTCAAGGTGGGTGAGGCAGTGGCGCATGTCGGCGGCGAAGTTGGCATGGTTCGGGAAGAGCCCGCCTTCGGTCGTCGTGGCGATGACAATGTAACCGCGCGTGGCCAGGTGGTCAAGCGTGCTGCGGTAGCGATCCAAGGTCTGCAGGAATCCGTGTCCGAACGTGACCGCCGGATAGGGCGCCGCGCTACGGTCTAGCGGCGCGTTGGTCCCGTTCGCTGTCGCCGGGTAGTAGACGAAGGCCGTGAAGGTCGAGTTGTTCGGTCGCCGCACCGTGACTTGGCGGAACCCCGGTTGGTACGGGCCAGGCAACGAGAGGTCCTCGACGACCGGCATGGCAACCGCAGCCATGGCCAAGCCAACCAACCCACACCCACGAACGAACTTCATCGCCACGATTGTATCTCCTTAGTTCAACTCGAAGGCAATGACGAAGCCACCGGATTGTCGCTCCCTCGGGACGACCTCCCCTGAAGCTGGTGGTACGGGAACCGAAGCTGGGAGCCATACTTGAGGCGATGCAGCCCCGCACGCCGATGATGCGGCAGTATTGCGAGGCCAAGGCGGCCCATCCGGGGGCCTTGGTCGCCATGCGCGTGGGCGACTTCTACGAGTTTTACGGCGACGACGCCGAAGTCGCCGCCTCCTGCCTTCAGATCACCCTCACCGGGCGCGAGGACGGGCCGGGGAACCGGATCGCCATGGCCGGCGTCCCCTACCACAGCGTCGAGAAATACCTCGCCCGCCTGGTCGGCGCGGGGCACAAGGTGGCCCTCTGCGACCAGCTCGAAGACCCGAGGAAGGCGAAGGGGCTGGTGCGCCGGGGCGTGACGCGCGTGCTCAGCGCGGGCACGGTGCTGGAAGAATCGATGCTTCCAGACCGGGCGAACAACTTCCTCGCCGCGGTCTGCGTGGTTGACGGGCGGGCGGGGCTGGCCACGCTCGATCCCAGCACGGGCGAGTTCCTCGTGACCGAAGTGGAGGGCGACCGGTTGGGCGAGCGGCTCCTTCAGGAGCTTGCCCGCTTGCGACCAGCCGAACTCCTCGCCCCCGCTGGGGCCGAGGAAGAAGAGCGGATCGGCGAGCTGGCGAGCGCCGGGCTCGGCCTCACCGTCACGCCCGGCGAGAAGCCGGACGGGAACCGCGCCGAACGCACCCTTCTAAAGCACTTCGACGTCGGCAACCTGGCCGGGTTCGGGATCGAGGGCAAGCCGAGCGCGGTCGTCGCCGCTTCGATGGTGCTGGACTACGCCCGGGCGAGCGGCCTTTCCCTCGGCCACGTGGAGACCCTCTCGACCTACTCGGTCGACGGCTTTATGCAGCTCGACCCGACGACGCGTCGGTCGCTCGAGCTCTCGCAGAACCTCAGCGACGGTTCCCGCCGCCATACGCTCTTGTCCGTGCTGGACCACACCGTCACGGGGATGGGCTCGCGCCTCTTGCGACGCTGGGTGGAGCAGCCTTTGCTGGATCCCGAAGCGATCCGCGAACGGCACGAGTCGGTGGGGCGGCTGGCCGACCACTCCCTGACCAGGGGCGACCTGCGCGACGCCATGAAGAAGGTGTCGGATATCGAGCGGCTGGTCGCGCGCGCGGCCACCGGGGTCGCCAGTCCCCGCGACCTCGGCGCCCTCCGAAACTCGCTGCTCGCCCTGCCTGAACTCGACGAGGCCCTGCGCAAAGTCGCGCTGGCCGGGCTTTACAGCATCCGCGAGCGGGTGGGCGACCACCGCGACCTCGCCCACCAACTCCGCCTCGCGCTGGTGGAGGATCCTCCGCCCACCGTGCGCGACGGCGGCATCCTGAGGCCGGGCTGCGACCTGGAACTTGACAAGCTGCGGGAGCTGAGCCGGGACGGCAAGGGCTACATCGCCTCGCTCGAAGCCACCGAGCGCGCCGCCACCGGCATCGAGAAGCTGAAGGTCGGTTACAACTCGGTCTTCGGCTACTACCTCGAAGTGCCGAAAGCCCATGCCGACCGCGTCCCGGAGAACTACATCCGCAAGCAGACGACGGCGAACGCAGAGCGCTACATCACGGCCGAGCTGAAGGACCACGAGAGCGCGGTGCTGGGCGCGGAGGAAAAGGCGCTCGCCCTGGAGGCCGACCTCTTCCACCGGTTGCGCCAGACCGTGGCGAACCACGCCGCCGCCCTCTTGGGAACCGCCCGGGCGATCGCCGAGCTCGACGCCCTCGCGTCCTTGGCGGAGGCGGCCGTAGTCCGCGCCTACGTCCGGCCCGAGATCGTCGACGAAGACGTGCTGGAGGTCGAAGGGGCGCGGCACCCCGTCGTCGAGACGAACGGCCTTTTCGTGCCGAACGACCTTGTCGTGGGGGCATCTCGCCGCGCGATGGTGCTCACCGGGCCGAACATGAGCGGCAAGAGCACCTACCTGCGGCAGACCGCGCTCACCGTGCTGATGGCCCAGATGGGCTCGTTCGTGCCGGCCCGCTCGTGCCGCATGGGGCTCTGCGACCGCATCTTTACGCGCGTCGGGGCGAAGGACGAGCTTGCCCTCGGCCAATCGACCTTTATGGTCGAGATGGTCGAAAGCGCGAACATCCTCAATAACGCGACCGAGCGGTCGCTCGTCGTTCTGGACGAGGTGGGCCGCGGCACCGCCACCTTCGACGGCCTCGCGATCGCCTGGGCCATGGTTGAGCACCTGGCCGGCATCGGCGCCAAGACCCTCTTCGCCACCCACTACCACCAGCTGAACGCGCTCGCCGACCAGATCGAAGGGGTCTTCAATTGCCGGGTCGACGTGGAAGAGATCGGAGACCGGGTGGTCTGGACGCACAAGGTGGTGCCCGGCGGGGCGGACAAGTCGTACGGCATCCAGGTCGCGCGCATGGCGGGTGTGCCGCCCTCCGTCCTCTCGCGGGCGCGCGAAGTCTTGGACCAACTGGACGAAAGCGAACGGCCGGTGGAAGCGATGCGCGCCTCGACCAAGTCCGTACAACTCACCCTCTTCGAAGCCGGACAGCCGGAGATCGTCAAAGCGCTAGTCGAGCTCGACGTGACGAAGCTGACTCCCGTCGAGGCCTTGTTGAAGCTTGACGAGTGGAAGCGGCGCTTCGGGAAGGCGTGAGCTGTCTGCCGGACGCGTGTTAGACCCGCAAGAGGGCGGGTTCCCCTGCCAAGGCGAGCCACCACGGTTGGTCACCGCACGGGGACCACGCTCACTTCCCCGTTCGACTCCATGTAAGCGCGCTTGACCTTCGCGATGTCATCGATGCCTTGCAGGCGCAACTGGCTCTCCAGTTCCTCCGGCGAGATGAACTCCCTTCGTAAGTTCCGTCCCAAGGGCTTGCCATCCTGCACGAGCAACGTGGGCGGAGACTGGACGAGCCGCCGCACGAATTTGAAACGGTACGAAAGGTAGTCGAGCAAGGTGGCCCAGCCGACGATAGTCGACGCCAGGATCAAGCCGTCCGCCGCCGTCTTCGACTCGCCTTGCAGCGGGTCGCTGACGCTCTCCGCCACGAGCACCATGAGCAGAATGTCGGAACGCCCCACACTGCCCGATTCCCGCTTGGAGATGAACCGGAAAACGATCAAGAGCCCAAGGTAAATGACCGTCCCGTGCAGGACGTGCTCCCACCAAGGCACGCTGATTGTCGTGATCCACCGCACAGTCCGTTACTACAAAAGAACGTCGTGCGGCCAGAAACGGAAGAAGCCTAACCAGCCGAGAGCCGGGCCATCCAGGCAGATAGGCTCGTCATGTCGGACTCGTCCAGCCCATGGCCGGTTTCCGCCCAAGCGACCTCGACGGAGGCGCCGTACTCGAGCAGCATCGAGCCGAGCTGCTCGGTTTGGTGCGGGTCGACGATGTCGTCGAACCGTCCGCCCCCGAGCCAGGCGTGGGCCTCGCCCAGGCACAGGCGCTCTTCGGGGATGAAGGGGACGCTCGGCCGAAGCATCGCCGCGCCCCTGAGCAACCGCGGACGCAGGAACATGAGGGCGGCCGCGACACTCGCGCCGTTTGAGTACCCCACCGCCACAAGATTCGGAATCTCGAGCGACTCGACCCAATCGGCAAGCTCGCCGACTTTCTCCTTCAGGTCCGGGAGGTCGAATTTCCCTTCGGCGAAGCGCCGGAACCAACGCAAGCCAGGCTCGTCGGTGGACTTGCCGCGCGGGCTCAGCACGCCCCATTTCGGCGCGACCCGCTCCACGATCGGCAGCATCTGGCGTTCGTCGCCGCCCGTCCCGTGCAAGGACAGAACGGTCCACCCGTTCTCCGAGGGCCGGGAAAAGTGCTCGAAGGCGCTCAAGGCTTGGACGCCTTGTTCATGAGGTCTCTTAGCATGTCGATTTCGATTTGCTGGAATTCTAACAGCCGCTTCATTTGAGAGACGACAAGATAATCGAGTTTGTCGTGCAAGAGGCGGACCTCCAACTCCGCCTTAAGGTTTACCTTGAAATCGTGGACGGCGCGCGCCCGGGCTTTCTCCTCCTGCCGGTTCTTGCTTTCGGCCACCATTTCTGCGTCTAGGGCACGGTGACGCCGGCGGGCGTCGTGATCTTCGGCAACCTTCGGACGATTTGCGGCCGATACTCTTCGAGCCATTCCGGCAGGACCAACGTCTCGCCGAGGTGCTCGACCGGCTCGTCCACCGCGAACCCAGGGGTGTCCGTAGCAACCTCGAAGAGCACGCCGCCCGGCTCCCGGAAATAGATGCTGCGGAAGTACTTTCTCTCCTGGACCGGGGTCACGTTCTGTCCGCTCGACCGCAAGGAGCCAAGCAGTTCGACTTGCGCCGCGTCGTCTGGCACGCGATAGGCGATATGGTGCACCGTGCCGACCCCGTCGCGCCCCCGCCCTTGGTTCGGCAGGCAGACGAGTTCGATAAAGCCGCCCGGCCCGTCCGCGCTCGCCAGCCGTCGGACGTTTCCCTCTTCCGCAAGGAACCGGAAGCCCAGCTGCTCGTCCATCAGCCTCTCGGTCTGCTCGCAAGCTTCCAGCCAGAGCTCTGTCGAGTGGAACCCGCGAATCGCCGCTTCAAGTGGCACGTCCGATTGGTCCCACGCATTGCGATCGTCTACCGCCTCGACCAGGGCCAGGTTCAAGCCGTCTGGGTCGACGAAGTTGAGTCGCGCCTCTCCGAAACGGGTCGCCTCAGTGAACTCAACGCCGTTCTCAGCGAGGCGTCCACGCCAATAGGCGAGAGCCCCGACCGGCACCGAGAACGCTGTGCGGCCGACTTGCCCCGTGCCGTGCCGGCCGCGATAGGCGTCGGGCCAGGGGAAGAAGGTCATCGCGCTGCCCGGCGACCCGGTCGCGTCCCCATAGTAGAGGTGGTACGTTCCTGGGTCGTCGAAGTTGACCGTCACCTTGACCATCCTGAGGCCCAGGACGCCCGCGTAGAAGTCGACGTTCCGCTGGGAATCGCCGCACATCGCCGTAACGTGGTGGATGCCGTGCACTGCCATTTCTTATCCATAAAGCCGTTTGTCGCGGCTATGGTTCGGCAGGACTAACAGACGGTCACGGCTTCCCAAGGCGCGACCCGCTGGATGAGGCCCTCGTAGACAACGCGCGACGTCAAGTAAGCGATCGTCGATTCCGCGCCCCGGTTCAAGCTGGGCCCATCGGGGGCGAGACCATCGTAAGCGCCGGTCCCGTCCGGTGGGATGACCGGGACGCCGACGGCGTTTTCGCCCTCGAACCATCGGTAGGCGCGCTCCGCCTCGCGGATCCATTTGCGCCGCCCGGTCGCTTCGAATGCACGGGCACAAGCCAGTACGATGGACATCGCCTCGATCGGCTGTTGGTCGAAGACCGCGCGGGGGCCCCCGCCCGGATGAAACCCGTGGCACCCGATCGGAAGGAAGACTCCGCCGGGGCCCGTGTGCACAGCCGTGACATGCTCTAGGATCTCTAGGCCTTGGCTCAGACTTTTAACGTTTTGGAACTCGTAGCCATATGCGATAAGCGCTTCGGCAAACCGGCCGTTGTCATAAGTCATAGACTCTTCAGGCCACTTCCATCCTTCTTCATCGCGACACTGCGCGAGAATCTCCTGCGCCAGTTGGCCCGCAAGGTGCGCGTACTCTTCGCGCCAAACTTCCGTCGTAAGGTCTACGAGACCTATGAGCGCGTTCGCCCGGGAGCGGACGTAACGCATCTCCTTGATGCTCGGCAGCGCTTGACGGAACAGGCTCTCGCCGAGGGTCTTGCGGCCGATATTTGAACCGTAGCGGGCTAACCGCCCGAGGGCTGCGAAGGCCCTGCCCTGGCTTTCTTCGCTCCCCTCATCCTCCAGCCAATGGCGTCGGAAATCCATGAAATTTCGGAACTTTCCGCATTTCTCGTTATAGGCGTATTCAAGAAAGCTGGCGTAGACGGCCTCTAATCGAACCAGGTTAGGATCCCACCCATAGACGTTACCGAGTTCTAAGACCAGGGAGAGGGCGCGGGCGTTGTCGTCTGTGCAATACCCCTCACGACGGTTCGGAATGTCGTAGTTCGCATGTTGCAGGATTCCGGTGTCGTCGGTCAGCGCCTGCAAATGGAAAAGGTTAGGAACTTCCCCGTCGAAGGAGCGGGCAAGGGTCGCCTCTCGAGAAGGCACGTATTCGCGGAGACACTGTCCGAAAGTGCGCGTGTACTCCGCGCCGACTTGTTTCCAAGTCATGGTCTGCGCCTTTTGCGTCGCGCGGGCCTCTACTCCCTTTCTAAACCCTTCGTCGGCGAGCAAACGGCCGACCGCCTCGCCGAGCGCAGCGGGATCCGACGGCGGCACAAGAAGGCCGGTGCCGTCGCCGAGCAACTCTTGCGCGTGCCAGTACTCAGTGGAGACGACGGCGCGGCCGGAACCTACCGCATAAGCCAAGGTCCCCGAAGTAATCTGCTCCCTGTTCAGATAAGGAGTCACGTACACCTCGCAGGCATGAAGCATGACCAAAAGCTCTTCGAGATCGACGAACCGGTCGACGAACTCCACGCTCCCGCAAATCCCTAATTCTTCGATGAGGGACTCAAGGCTTGCTCGATAAGCCTCGCCACTTTGTCGCTTAACGTGGGGGTGTGTCTGCCCGACGACCACGTACCGGGCTTCTGGAGCAAACTTTAACACCTCCGGCATCGCGCGGACCATGGCCTCGATGCCCTTTCCCGGAGATAGCAGCCCAAATGTGAGGATGTTTCGCCCGATCCAACCCAACTGGTCTTTGGCCTCCTCGCGGGTGAGAGAAAGCGGTTCGTGCACGCCGTGCTCGATCACGCACACTTTGCTAGAGTCAATGCCATAAGCCCGCTGTAAGAGTTTAACCGCTATCGGATTCATGACGACTAAGCGGCTCGAAAGGTCGGCGATGGCCCGCACTGTGTCCCTTTGCCCTTGGGTGGGACTAGAAAGGATCGTGTGAAGGGTCGTCACGACCGGAACTTGGACACCGCGGAGAAGGTGGAGGAGATCACTACCGTCGGGCCCGCCAAAGATCCCGTGCTCGTGTTGCACGCAAAGCGTGCCCCCACGCTGATTGATAAAGTCTGCGGCCATGACGTGCGAATAGGGATCGCACTTATCAATGGTCAATCCGACCCGCGACGGATAGGTCGGGTTTTCTTTGCCATCGTCCATTGCGATTACCGCAACGTCGCACCCTTTTCCTTCCAAAGCATCAGCGAGGTCTGCTGTAAATGTGGCAATTCCGCAGCGCCGAGGCGGATGGTTACCAAGTAAAGTGACAGTCATGAGTCATCCCGGGGGTATTTCACAACCGATCTCCCCGCATACCTAGCTCTACGCCCGCTTGTGTGAGAACCTGGCAAAGAGGTCAGGCAGGGCCCATAAAGTTTCTGTAAGAGTCTGCCGGGAATTTAGGGGCCCCCTCGGGCAAAGCCGAAAAACCGGCAGGTATGTTCGGCCTGAGCAAAAGGTCAGCCGGGGTCCACAGGAATACGTTTCCAACCAGTGTGCCCGTGCCTGTCTCCAGCCAGCTCGAACATTACGCTATGCACGATGGGTATGAACAGCTGTTCGTCCGTGAACCGCAGAACCCGATTCTTAAGGCCTCCGATTGGCCTTACCCCATTCATTCGGTCTTCAACCCGGGGGCCACGCGGCTCCAGGACGGAACGACCCTGCTCCTGTGCCGATGCGAGGACCGGCGAGGGATCTCGCACCTGACCGCCGCCCGGTCGGCCGATGGGGTGACGGACTGGCAGATCGACCCTTCCCCGACCTTCGCCCCAGACCCGGCCAACCATGCCGAAGAGCTTTGGGGGATCGAGGACCCGCGCATCACGTTCGTCCCCGACCTCGGAAAGTATGTCATCGCCTACACCGCGTACAGCAAGACAGGCCCGGGGGTCGCGCTGGCCACGACCGAAGACTTCAAGACGTTTGAGCGGCTGGGCCTCGTGATGCAGCCGGACGACAAGGACGCGGCCCTCCTGCCGCGCCTGTTCGACGACCAGTTCGTCCTGATCCACCGGCCGACCACCGAGCAGGGCTCGCACATGTGGATCTCGCAGTCGCCCGACCTGCGGAACTGGGGCGGCCACCGCCAGATGCTTCCCGCCCGCCTTGGCGCCTGGTGGGACGCGAACAAGATCGGGCTATCGCCGCCGCCGATCGAGACCCCGCGCGGCTGGATCGTGATGTACCACGGCGTGCGACGCCACGCGTCCGGGGCGATCTATCGTCTCGGGCTGGCCCTCTTCGATCTGGAGCGGCCGGAGGTGTGCCTCTTGCGCGGCGAAACCTGGATGATGGCGCCGGTCGAGCGCTATGAGATCGAAGGCGACGTGCCCTACGTGGTGTTCCCGTGTGGCTACACGGTGGGCGACGACGGCGACACCGTGAACCTCTACTATGGCGCGGCGGACACGTGCATCGGCCTGGCGCGGGGCAGCATCGGGCAACTCCTCGAGTGGCTCGACCGCAATGGGACGCACATGGTCGGTGTCGCGGGCACGGAAGTGGAAAGCCGGGAGTTGACGACCGAACCATAAGGCAAAGGCCGGCCGCCCAGACCTGCTAACCTAGCCCGCATGCGTTTGACGCACCTGGTCGCCTGCGCGGGTTGAGCGAGCAAGCTGGGCCCAGCCCAGTTGGCCGAGGTCCTCGGCCGTTTGCCGCGGTCTGCGAACCCCGACCTGCTCGTCGGCTTTGAAACGTCCGACGACGCGGGCGTCTTTCTGGTGCCTTCCGGAGCCTCCCCTTTGTTTGGGGGAGCTGGTTCACACCCCGGGGAGAAGGAGGGGCACCGCCGTACGGCCCTGGTGCAGACGATGGACTTCTTCACACCGATCGTCGACGATCCCTACTCCTACGGCCAGATCGCGGCCGCGAACGCCCTGAGCGACGTTTACGCCATGGGGGGCCGCCCGATCACGGTGATGAACATCGCCTGCTTCGATCCGACCGCCGCGCCGCCCGAGGTCTGGGCGCAAGTGCTGCTGGGGATGCACGACAAGACGGTGGAAGCGGGCGCCGTCGTCGTGGGCGGGCACACCATCGACGACCCGATGCCGAAGTTCGGCATGAGCGTCACCGGCTTGGTCGATCCGGACAAAATCTTGCGCAACGACCTGGCCGAGCCTGGCGACGGGATTTGGCTGAGCAAGCCCCTCGGCACGGGCATCGCCACCACTGCCGCGAAGAACGACCGCTGCCGACCTGACGAGCTTGCGGCGGCGATCGAATCCATGTCCACCCTCAATGCAGCCGCCGCGGAAGCGGCGCTGGCCGCGGGCGCGCGCTGCGCGACGGACGTCACCGGGTTCGGCCTTGCCGGCCACCTCTTCAACATTGCGCGTTCAAGCGGGGTCGCGATCGAGATTGAGTGCGCCAAGCTCCCCGTCCTCCCCGGAATCGAGCGCATGGTCGCGGAAGGATGCGTGACGGGTGGCGCGACGCGCACGCGAGAGTTCCTTGCAGACCGGTTAAGAATCAGCGATGGGGTGCCTTCGTGGCTGGTGCAGCTTGCCCTGGACCCCCAGACCAGTGGCGGGCTGGCGGTCGCAAGCGCCCGGCCGGTGGAAGGGAGCGTCCTCATCGGCCGAGTTTTGCCGGGCGGACCGGAAATCGCGTTGATTTAACGTAACGCGATTGTTTTGGCGGCCGTACGCGTCAATAATATTGGCCCGGTGCCCTCATGACGTCGCTCGCTTTACTCGTCGCCCTTTGTCAACAGAAAGACACCGTCACCCTGACTAAAGGGATCGCTGCAGCCGGCGAGGTCGTAAAGGCGCTGGCCGAGAACACCGGCGAAACGTTGCTCACCGAGGGACCGATCGCCTTCGAACCGCTCCTGGTCCGACTGAAGGATGTGCCGAAGGACGAGGCCCTCGAAAGGGTCGCGAAAGTTCTTGACGGTGTCTGGCGCACGGAGGGCGGCAAGAAGATTCTTGCCCGGAGGCCTGGTTACGAAGCGGAACAGGAAAATGTGCGGATAGAGGCGATCGCGGCGCAGATCCGCAAGAAGATCACGGAATCGGACATTGCCCAGGAGCTCACGCGCGAGGGGGCCGAAAAGGCCGTCAAGGCCGCCATCGCAGCGCAAGAACTGCCAGAAGAGACGCGGTGGTCGGCCGTCATGGCCGCTGACGCACGGTCGGCAAGGAAGCGGCTCATCATGCGCATCGTCAAGAGCGTCGGGGTGGAGCGCCTCGCCAAGCTTCGCTCTGGGGAGCAACTCGTTCTCAGTTCCCATCCGACCCCCCGCCAGGAAGCTTTGCCCAAGGATTTCCAGGCCGCGGTCCAGAGTTATCTGAATGAAAGGGCGATGCTCCGCGATGCTTTGGGCCAAAGCACGTTCTCCAACGCGGTCGGCGGTTATTACTCGGAGATTTTGCAGGAAGACGATGCCGGGGTGACACCGACCTACTTTTTGTTCAAGTTCAGTAGGAACGCGATGGGCGGTTTCTTGGACTTGAAATACACCCTTAGCTCCGACGATTGGTCGACCCAAAGCAACGAAATGTTCGGAATTGAGGCGCCCGGATCCGATCAAGCCACGACCATAAAGCTTCCGGACGTTAAAGCGGAACTTCAATTGTCCGAGCGCGCGCAGAACATTGTTACCGCAATGAAGCAAGCGATGTCGCAACGAGGGCGTTCTTCAAAGCCGGAGGAGCCGACGGATTACCAAAAAGCTCTGTTAGGATATTTCAAGGAGATGGATAAGGACGACCCGTTCGCTTGGATCCCGTCTGAAACTCTTCTTGCTGCGGCCGAGGCCGTCGACGTAAACCTGGTGGCGCGTCTTGACGACGCCATGATCTTGATGTCGAACTACATGCTTGCGGACCAGAAAGACGCCATCGCGGGAACAAGGGCGCTCCTAAGCTTCTCCAAACCCAGTTTCGAGCAGTCGGACGATTGGTGGGTCATTTCCCCACCCAAGGCAAACCCTTACAACTTCTTCGTCGTACCGCGAGTCGCGGTGGCCAAGTTTGCTCGAAAGTACGAGAAGGAAGGGGCTAACGTCGACACTCTTGCTGACTTTGCCCAGGCATCTGGGTCCAAAGAAGCGTTCAATTTTGGTTGCCAAGTCCTCGGACTGGCCCTGCCCGGGCTGTCAGGCTTTGATTGGAGCGGCTACGATGCTCTCTCGATCTACGGAGCACTTGATGCTAACTCACGAGCAGCAGCCAAAAGGGGCGAGTTCCGTTTCAAGTACGGTACGGTCAAGAACGCTCTGACCAAGCGTGTCGACGAGTGGATCCAAGACTCCACGGTCAATCCAGTTTCAGGTGACCACTCGGAGGTTGATTTCAAGTTCCAGCAAGCGGTCCAGCGCACGGGGGGTGAGCCGACGTCCTTGTTCCCATACGGCATTCCGAGCAATTCCGAAATCACCGTCTCGTTAAAGCTCGGCGACAAGCAGTACATGGAGTTGGAGTATGAGGGCGGTTATCGACAGACCATGGCGGCTGACAAGGAAACGATCGCCAGCTACTTATGGAGCAGCGAGGGGAACGAGTACATTCGAACCCTCCGGTTTTTCAGAGGAGAACAGACTTTACTCACCGTCCTTCTAAGCACTCCTGAGAAACTGGGATCCAGTGCGGTGTTCGAATTGAAACCTCCAATGCCGGAATCTACGCCGACCGGCCTGGACGGCCTTGACGCCGAGACCCGCAGGGCCGTGGAGGAGAAGGTCGCCGAGTACCGAAAGCAACGTGGAACCATGAGAATGACGCCGCAACAGGACCAGGGCCGTCGCATCAAGCCCTGAGCCCTGCGGTACGCTCATAGGGCGGCGCGCCCTCGTAGCTCAGTGGATAGAGCGCCTCCGTCCTAAGGAGGGCGTCGGGGGTTCGATTCCCTCCGAGGGCGCCACCTGCTTTTATCGTCCAGCCGGATGCCAGCCCGATCCGCTTCGGGCGGCGGAAGCTCCGGGCTGAGGGCCACGGCGGGCCGAGGTCTAGCCCAACCCTCCGATGCCCCCGATGACACCGGTGGCGAAGGCGATCGCATAAAAGATGGAGCCAATGACCACCAGGCCCAGAACGATGAGCGAGACGATGAAGGCGGCCTGCGCGTTGGGATTGCCCTTCTTCTTGGCCTCGTTCGCGAAGTAGACCGCAGCGGGCGAGGCGAAACAGCAGCAGAAGAGCCCGACTGCGGAAAGGATGAAGGACTTCGTGACGTCCCCACCGCCGTCGTCGCCGACGTTCATCGGCGCGTAAGCGCCAGAGGAACTGGGGGGGTATTGGTAGGGGTCTGGCGCCGCGTACGGCGCAGAAGGGCCGGGGGCGCTCGGCTCGGAAGTGAGGCCGGGATAGCTTGGCCCGGGGTCGCTGGGGGCCGCCGCGGCAGGGCCAGAGAAGATGATGCCGGGCACCGAACTGGCGGGTGCCCGCGCGCCCGTATCGACCGATTCGAGTTCAGTGGAGGGCGTGATGCGCCCCTCGGCGGCCCACTGGGTCAACGTGTCGACGTCGGCGGGCCCAAACTTCTGGCCATCGGGCCAAATGACGTAGTACTTCATTGGGGCGAGACTCTCCAGAGGGCGTGATCGTACCTTTGACAGGACGCGTCCGTCTCTAGCGACGAGCGGCTTGAGCGATATGACTCCCTCGAACCCTGCTTCTTTCGACCTGCGGCGTTCCCCTGCCACCTGGGGTCTGATCATCTCGCTGGCGGTCGGGTTCGTGCTCGGGTGGATCCCCTCGGTCGGCCAGCAGTGGGGCTCCGCCGTCATCTTCGACGGCTCGCTCTCGCGACCCTGGACCCTTCTCACCTATCCGTTCGGCGGCTTGGGCGGAGCCTTGTCGTACATCTTCGCCGGATTGTGGCTGCACGGCGTGGGCCGGTACATCGAGGAACGAGAAGGGAGCGGGCGCCTGCTCTTCTTCTTCTTTGGGCTCGCCCTGGTCGCCTCCCTCGGGATCGCGCTCGCGGCGCTCTCCGGTATCCGACCCGCCCTCTTGGGCGACCCTTGGATTCCCATCGCCGGCCTGACTTGCATCTGGGCCGCCCGCGAGCCCGACCAGCCGATCCGCTTCATGTTCGTGCTGCAACTGGCGGCCAAGTGGGTGGCGCTGGTCGCGGCCGTCCTGATCTTCTTTGGATACGGCGCGGGGGCGCCCTTGATCGGAGTCCTTGCCGTGCTGCCGTGCGTGGTGGGCTGGTTCTATGGCCGGGGCAACCTGCGCTTGCCAGCCCGAGACCGAATGGTAAGCACGGGCCGGGGCCCGGCCCAATCGCCTAAGGAGTTCGACGCCTATATAAATAAGGTCAAGGATCGCGAGCGGGAAAGGGACGAACGGGAGCGTCTGCGACGACTCCTGGAATCCAGTGTCTCGGAAGAAGGGCCAGAGGACCGCTGACCTCCCCGGGGAAATAGACAGGGTCTAGTGCCTGGCCAGACAAAGTGACAGGCAATTCTGCCTGTTTGTCTCTAGATGATGGACATTGGCCGCGATCTAGATGTACCATACGAATCGCACAGTAAACGTGCACTGCCGAACTAGCGTCGGCGGGTTCTTCCAATCGGAGGACAAAAAGGAAATGAACATGCGAACCCTGCTTTCTCTGTCGCTCGTGGCCATCGCGGTTGCCGCTAACGCCCAGCTCGTTAATGGCCCTTACAACAGCATGGACCAGATCACCCCTGGCGGTGCTAGCCTCGTTTCGACCCCGGACTTCGGCGTCGTTCAGATCTTCGGTGACTTCCCCGAGTTCAGCGGCACCTCGATCGACGACTTCAACACCGGTGGTGGGAACCGAGTCGACAAGGTCGCCATCGCTTTCGAGATCACCGACCCGTCCATGCCGATCAACAGCTTCGATTGGCGCATCGCCATCTACAGCAGCCCGAACGGCGCTGGTAACTCGGGCAACGGCCTCAACAGCGGCGGCGGCGTCCTCAGCTGGGTCGACCTCAACGCTGCCCAGGGCACCACGACCCGCATCACCGGTGTTGGTGGCACCACCAACCCGACCTACATCCAGGAGTTCTCCGGTCTGAACCTCGCTGTTAGCGGCTCCACTGCCTACATCGGCATGGCTGTCCGACGCGACTTCGGTCTCGGCGGCCAGGCGTTCATCCTCAGCAATGTGGGTGGCACTCCCGGCGGCTTCAACGGCTACGGCATCAACCCGGGCAACGGCTTCGGGTCCGGCGCCGTCCTTCAGACGGCCAACAACTACGCCTACGCGGTCAACGTCGTGCCGGAGCCGGCCACGATGCTCGCGCTCGGCGCTGGCCTCGCTGCGATCGCTCGCCGACGCCGCAGCAACTAATTTCTGGTTGACGGACGCGCAAGCGTCCTAGGCTCAGAAAGGAAGGACCCCAGTCAATGACTGGGGTTTCTTTTTTTCCCGTTCGTGACCTCACGGGAAAAAACGCTGTCACAGAAAATGGCGACACGGACAATCTGAACGTGGAGGCATTCTCACGAGATTGCTTCTTTGACCTGAGGACACACACATGAAGAAAACGCTGCTTCTCGCTCTTGCTGCGGCCACCGTCGCTGCCAACGCTCAGCTTCTCAACACCTATAACGCGATGAACCAGATCACTCCTGGCGGTTCTTCGCTCAGCACCATCACTGACTTCGGCGTCGTCCAGATCTTTGGCGACTTCGGCGACTTCAGCGGCACTTCGATCGACGACTTTAACACCAATGGTGGGAACCGAGTCGACAAGGTCGCGATCGCCTTCGAGATCACCGACCCGTCCATGCCCGTCAACAGCTTCGACTGGCGCATCGCCATTTACACGGATCCGCAGAGCGCGGGCAACTCCGGCAACGGCCTCAACGGCGGCCCCGGCGTCCTGAGCTGGGTCGACCTCAACGCTGCCCAGGGCACCACGACCCGCATCACCGGCGTCGGTGGCACCACCAACCCGACCTACGTCCAGGAGTTCACTGGACTCAACCTCGCCGTCAGCGGGTCCCGCGCCTTCATCGGCATGGCCATTAAGCGCGACTTCGGCGCCGGCGGCCAGGCCTTCGTGCTCGGCCACTCGGGCGGCAACCCGGGCGGCAACAACGGCTGGGGCATCAACCCGGGCGACGGCTTCGGCTCTGGCGCCGTCACCCCGCTCGCCAACAACTACAGCTACGCGGTCAACGTCGTTCCGGAGCCCGCCACGATGCTCGCTCTCGGCACGGGCCTCGCCGCTCTCGTCGCTCGCCGCCGCAAGGCCTAATCCCGCCGTCGCTTGAAGCGAAGGCCCGGACTGCCGCCCCGTCGAGAAAAATCGGCGGGGCGGCCTTGTGCTTCCTCGCGGTAGATTGTCCCCGTGGCAAGAGCCGCCGTCATCGGCGCCGGAATCGTCGGCCTCTTCAGCGCACACGAGCTGACAAGGGCCGGCTGGCAGGTGTCCCTTTACGACGCTGGTGCCGCCGCCCCCCTTTGCTCCAGGGGCAATGCGGGCATGCTGGTCCCGAGCCACATCGTCCCACTGGCGGCGCCGGGCGTTTTGGACCAAGTCTTCACCTGGCTGCTGGATCCCCACAGCCCCTTTCGCCTCAAAGCCCGACCCGACATCGACCTTTGGCGCTGGGCGCGCCTCTTCCTGGCCCATTGCACGCAAGAGCATGTGAAGACCGCCGCACCGTTGCTCATGCAGCTCGGCGCCAGGGGCCGCAGGCTCTGGAGCGAGGCCGCTGAATCGCTTCCCTTCCCCTTCGGCTTCCATGAGCGCGGCCTGCTCATGCTGTGCCGGACGGAAGACGGGCTCGAGGAAGAAGCCGAAGCGGCCATGCATGCGCGGGAACTCGGCATCGAAGCCGAGATCCTCGCCCATCGCGGACTCACCGCGCTCGAACCTTTTGCGGGCCACAAGGCGGTCGGTGGCGTCTTTTATCCCGGCGACGCCCAGATCGACCCGCCCCTGCTTACGGACGGGCTGCGAGCCCACCTCGCCGAGACTGGGGTCGAGTTCGTGGCGGAACAGGTGGGCGAGGTTGCGGAAGTCCAGGGGGACGTCGTCGTGCTTGCGGCCGGGGCATGGACCGAGCAGCTGGCGAAGGGATTGGGGATCCGCATGCCGCTGCAGGGCGGCAAGGGGTACAGCTTCGAACTGGCGCGAGGGGAGCTCCAGACCCGGATACCGAGCCTGCTGCTGGAGGATCGGGTCGCGGTGACGCCGATGGCCGACAGGGTTCGGATCGCGGGCACGCTCGAATTGGTCGGCACCGATTTATCGGTGGATGCGCGACGGGTCGAGGGACTGCATCGCGCCCTGCCCCGCTTCTACGCGGCATCGGTCCGGCCGCCGCTCTCGTGCACCTGGAGCGGCTTGAGGCCTTGCAGCCCTGACGGCCTGCCCTATATCGGCCAGATCCCGGGCACGCGCTACCTCGTCGCGACCGGGCACGGAACCCTCGGGGTTTCGCTCGCACCCCTGACCGGTCGTTTGATCGCGCAGATGGCGGACGGGCGGCCGACCGACTTGGAGACCGGCCCGCTTAGTCCCGTACGCTTCGGCTAGGCCGCAGCCCCGTCGGCCTTTGGCCGGTCCTTATAGATAAAGTGGACATAGGCGGCGAAGCCGATGGCGGCAAGGATCAAGCCGACGACCAGCGCCGGCAGCCAGGGCACCTGGTGCTCCCTTTGGAAGGTCGTGTAGACGTCGTAGAGCAAGTACACGTTAAGGGCGGAGATCAGGAAGCCCATCGTATAGCCGAGCCACTTCACCAATGGCTTATTCGCAAAACGCCCCATCTTAGTCTTGTCGCTCGTGACGCTAACGAGCGGAAAGATGGCGAACGGCAGTTGCATAGAAAGGACGACTTGTGAAAGCACGAGTAAGTTAACGGTCTCCTTTCCGCCACTGATCTGGATCAGGATGACGGCCGGGATAATCGCTAAGCTTCGCGTGACCAAGCGACGGATCCATGGTGCGATCCTCCATCGCATAAAGCCTTCCATGACGATCTGTCCTGCAAGGGTGCCGGTAATCGTGGATGATTGGCCAGAGGCCAATAAGGCGATTGCAAAGGCAGTCGCAGAACCTGCACCAAGAACCGTATTCAAAAGCACGTGACCCTGCTCTAACTCTTCCACCACGATACCGGCGTTATGGAACAGTGCCGCGGCAAGAATGAGGATCGCGGCGTTCACAAAGAACGCGAGGCTGAGGGCGAGCACGGTGTCGATCTTATTGAACTTTATCGCCTCTTCGAGACCCCCGTTGCCTTGCTCTATCTTCCGAGTCTGCACGATGCTGGAGTGGAGATAAAGGTTATGAGGCATGACCGTGGCCCCGAGAATGCCGACAGAGATCAGCAACGCCTCCGTATTCGGAAGAGTGGGCACAAACGTACCCCGCGCAACGAGGCTCCAGTCTGGTTTTGCCAAGAAGATCTCATAGGCAAAGCAACCGAAGATTGTGAGCACCAGGGTAAAGATAATCGCCTCAATCTTGCGGAAACCAAACTTCATGAACGACAGCAGGATCAGGACGTCTAGGCCCGTGAGGATAACGCCGGCTTCCAACCGGATGCCGAACAAAAGATAGAGCGCGACCGCGGACCCCACGACTTCGGCCAGGTCGCACGCGATGATCGCAATTTCGCAAAGGATCCACATGGCGATCGCCGCAGGCCTTTTGTAGTAGTCCCGGCAGGCCATCGCCAAATCCTTGCCGGTTACCAAACCCAGCTTGGCGCACAACACCTGGAGGAATTGCGCCATAAGGTTGGAGATAAAAATCACCCAAAGCAGCGCATAGCCGAACTTCGAGCCGCCGGCGAGGTCCGTGCCCCAGTTGCCGGGGTCCATATAGCCGACGCTGACCAAAAAGCCTGGCCCCGCAAAGCCGAGCCAGCGCCGCCAGGTCGGCTTCGTGCGGTCGACCGCGACCGACGAGTTGACCTCCGGTAGGGAGCGGAAACCGGTGTCCGGCGGCCCCCCCCCTGGCTGACTCCCTGCTTCCAATGCCATAGGCCCTGAGATGTAGCCTGGGCTACGGACGGAGAGTGTAGCCGGGGCTACGATTCTAAATCAAGCCTGTGCTACACTTTTAGTCGTGACGGGCTCAAAATCGACCGCCGACCGGTTCGAAAGGACCCGGGAGGCCCATCGGGCTGAGCTGGCCGAGGACTATGTGGAAGTCGTCTTGGACCTGATCGAGGATACGGGCGAGGCACGGGTGACGGAGATCGCGGCGAAGCTGGGCGTGGCGCACCCGACCGTGGCCAAGGCCCTCAGGAAGCTGGAACGAGAAGGTTTGGTGGAACTCGTGCCCTATCGACCCGTCCGGCTCACCTCCGCGGGTCTCAACCTTGCCCGCGAGTGCCGCGAGCGCCACCGCATCGTCGTGCGGTTCCTCCTCGTCCTCGGCCTGGACGCCGAGTCCGCCGAGCTCGAAGCGGAAGGAATCGAGCACCACGTGAGCGAAAAAACGCTCCTTCTTATGTCCCGCTTTGGGGAGAAGCCGACCGCCTCTTAGGAGCCGAGCGCCACGCGCTCGAGCACGGCGGGCTCAGCTAAAGGGCGGTAGTGCCTCTCCGCGATGCGTTGCGATTCGTGGACGAAGAGATCGCCCATGAGCCGCACGAGCGTGGTGTGGACGAAGAAGACTTCCAGAACGGGCACGACCACGGCCAACGGCACCGCATGGACGAACGCGGGAAACGCCCATTCCAGCAAGGAGATGAAGAGCCCCAACGCCGGGATCATAAAGGCGTTCGCCATGACCCAAAGCTTGATCCCCTGCAGTTGCATCGGCACCACGTCGTGCCACATGTTGTTGAGCTGGGCGAGCAGGTTCCCGTCCTCGTCGCGATAGAGGCTCCGGTGGGCGCTGAACCAGATGGCCTGATAGCCGATAATGCTGCCGATGTTGCCCCCGATGATCGTGACCAGCATCGTGAGGACACCTTTTTGCCAAAGGTCGTTCGGCGTGAGATATTGGAAGGCGATCCCGGAGAAGAAGCCGAGGGATCCGAACGGGCCGACCATGAAATAGACCGCGAACAAACGGCCCCGGATCGCTTTCGCAAGGGAGATCACGTCGTGGCGGATGGACTCTAGGTCTCGGTTCTCCAGGGCGTGCCGGCTCGCCCGAAAGTCGTCCATCAGCTTGTGCCAATGGTAGGCGGGGTTGATGAGCTCACGAAGGTAGCCGAAGACCTCTTTGGGCGACCGCTTCTTGCTCGGCATAATTCTGACGACGTCAGGGGCGTTTCCAACCGTCCCCAACTTTCTAGAATACTCTTCGCAGGACGTGCCGGTTCGTTGCAAAGGGCTGTAGAAGGTCGGAAAATGGGGCCTTGCGGCCCCGCCGGGGTCCCTCGCCCGAGACGAGCCTTGCGCCATCCCGGGCCAGGCGGTATCTTGACCCCGGCATGGCCCGGGAAGTGCCCAGCGCGCGGTGGAACTCGCCCGGCATCGTCTTGCCTCTCCTCGTGGTCTTCGCCCACGCGCTGTGCCTCACCCGCTATGGCACGTTCCGCGACGAGTTCTACTATCTTGCCTGCGCCCAAAGGATCGATTGGGGCTACGTGGACCATCCGCCTTTGTCCGTGTTCCTCTTGAAGGCGCTCTCCCTCGTGTTCGGCGAGTCGCTCGGCGTGATGCGGATGGCCGTCGCACTGGCGGGGGCGGGGACGGTGGCGCTGGTCGTGGCAACTGCACGCCGCCTGGGGGCGAGCGACTGGGGGCTCTGGCTCGCGGGACTCATCCCGAGCGTGGCAGGCATGTACTTGGTGGTCTTCCACCTTTACACGATGAACGCCTTCGAGATCCTCATCTGGGCGGGGGTGGCGTATCTCGTGGCGGGTGGGCTGGCCCAAGCAAAGCCTGCGACCTGGGTTGGGTTGGGCGTCCTGGTCGGGCTCGGGTTCCTCAATAAGTACAGCATCCTTTGGATGGGCGCGGGGCTCCTCGTGGGGTTGCTCACGAGCCGCGACCGGCGTGTCCTCGGGACGCCGCACCCTTATCTGGCGGCCGGTCTGGCCCTCCTCATCGCCCTGCCCCACGTCTTGTGGCAGGCACAGCACAGCTGGGTGACGGTGCAGTTCGCGCGGAACGCGCAAGACCTGAAGCTCGCACCGATCCCCCCCTGGACGTTCTTGGGACAGCAGGCCGTCGTGATGAACTTGGGCGCCGTCCCGTTCCTCGTCCTGGGGTTGGCCTGGGGCCTGCGGGGCCGCCTTGGCGAGCCTGGGCGCGTCATGGCATGGGTGTTCTTGACCGTGATGACCGTGCTGCTCTTGAACGGACGCAGCCGCGTGAACTACCTGGCCCCCGCGTATCCGTTCCTCATCCCGCTCGCCGCCCTCGCGACCCAGCGGTTGTTCGAAAGCCGCAAGTGGCGGCCGGCATGGGCGCTTGCCCCAGTCACCGCCCTGGGGCTCTCGACGGTGCCGCTCGCCCTGCCCCTGCTTCCTGTCGATACGCTCGACAAGGTTGTCCGTGCGTCCCCCATCAAGCCGCCGAACGAGGAGAAGACGCCAAAGGCGGCGATCCAAGGCTATGCGGACGAGTTCGGATGGGAGGAGCTTGCAGCCGAGGTGCAGCGCGTCTTCGATTCGCTCCCGGAAGCAGACCGTGGCAAAGCCGTCGTGGTCACCTGGAACTACGGCGAGGCCGCGGCCCTCGAGCACCTCGCCCGGCACTACCGGCTGCCCCCCGTCGTCTGCGGGCACAACGCCTATTCCCTGTGGCCGAAGCCGGATTGGGACGGGTCGGTCGCGATTCTCGTCAACGAGTCCAGTGCGCAATGGCTCGGGCTCTTCCGGCAGAGCCGCCTGGCCGGCCGGGTCGAGGCGCCCTGGGCCATGCCGGAACAGGACGAGTCGCCGGTTTGGGTCGCGCGCGACCTCCAAATTGCCCCGGCAGAGTTCTATGAAAGGCTGCGCCGCCTTTACTAAGCCCGGACGTTTTCGGGCATAGTCGCGGAGTTGGATCGACAGCGCGGCATTCCTTACGGCGGGACGTTGCTGAATACGGGCACTGTCCTGGCTGGCTCGACCCTTGGCCTGGCTTTGGGATCGTGGCTCCCGGCCGAGATCCAAACCGTCGCGCTGGCCGGGATTGGGCTCGTCGTCGTCGGGATCGGGATCAAAATGTTCCTCGCGACGAACAACGTCCTTATCGTAGCGGGGGCGGTGGCGCTCGGAGGCGTGATCGGCAAGCTGATGGGGATCGACGTCGGCCTGGCCACGGTCGCCGACAGGGCCCGGGCGCTTACCGGCGGCAGCGACCGTGCGTTCAACGACGGGCTTGTGACCGCCTCAGTGCTCTTCTGCGTCGGGCCGATGACGCTCATCGGTTGCGTGCAGGACGGCCTGGAGGGCGACAGTGAGCTCTTGCGCCTGAAGTCGCTGCTCGATTTCATCGCCTCGCTCTTTCTGGCCGCCGTGAGCCCGGCCTTCGGTGCGGGAGTGCTCGCCTCGGCCGCCGTGGTGCTCTTGGTGCAGGGCGGCTTGACATTGGGGGCCCGCCCGCTCGCCCCCATCGCCGCGAACAAAGCGGTCATGGACGAGGGCACGGCGGCCGGAGGGGCGGTCACCCTCGCCATCGGCTTGAGCCTGCTCGGCGTCGAGCCCGTACGCAGCCTTCCAAAAGAGGTTTACTTGCCCGCCTTAGTCTTAGCGCCGCTCGCGGCCTGGTTTGCCGCAAAGCGTGTCCCCAAGCCCGACTTACACGTCCCTAATCCAGAACCATGAAGATCTACCGCCCGCTGTGGGCACCCCTGCTCGCCACGGCCCTGGCAACCACGTGCTTCGCCCAGAGGACCCTGGAAGGGTCGGAGATCCAGCGCCAGGCGCAACAGTTCAGCCGGGACGCCGCCGCCTTCCGCACCCAGCTCCCTATCGCGCAATGGATCGGCCCGGCGAAACTCGCCTACCAGGACGGCGAGGAGTGGGCGGTCTTCGACGCGAAGACCGGCAACTCAGCGCGGCAGAAAGAGCGGCCCGAGTCCGAGATCAAAGGGGGCGGGCGACAGAACCGCAACGCGAGACGCCGTTCTCCCGGGCGCGCCGCCCAGTTCGGCGAAGCCTTCAGTCCCGATGGCAAGGTGCGGATCTACAACAAGGACGACAACGCCTGGCTCGACCGTGAAGGCCAGCTCCCTCTCCAGTTGACGACAGACGGCGGCAACGGGCTGAAGTATGCGGCCGGCACCTGGGTCTACGGCGAAGAACTGTACCAAAGCGAGGCTTGCGGGGTTTCCAGCGATGGCCGCTGGGCTTGGTACTACCGCATGGACGAACGCAAAGTGCCGATGAACATGGTGGTCCGCGGTCAGCGGAGCTACCGGGCCACCTTTGGCGCACAGGCCTATCCCAAGACCGGCGACCCTAATCCTCAGGCCGATGTTTTCGTCGTCGAGGTCGCCACGGGCGAGTCCCGCCTTATCGAGGCCCGACCAGGCCCCTTCGACGATGCCGTCGGGCACTTGGTCTATGACATCGAGTTCTCGCCGGACTCGCGCGAGGTCTACTTCCGCCGCACCGACCGTCGCCAAAAGACGATGGAATGGTGCGCCGCCGACCCCGCCACGGGCCGCTCGAGGGTGGTCGTCCGCGAATCCTCCCCCGATACCTACACGCCAAACAACCTGGGCAAACGGTGGCTCTCGCTGGAGCCCGACATCGAGAAACGCGCCGACCTCGGGAAGTCCGTGCTCTGGGCCAGCGACCGCAACGGTTACATCAACGAGTTCCTGCTCGATACGGCCACCGGCAAGACCACGCAGCTGACCGACAACAAGTTCGACGTGACCGGCATCGAGCGGCTGCAGCTGGACGCCGGCCGGCTCTTCTATATGGCGGGGAGCCAGGGCAACCCATACCTACGGCAGCTTTGGGTGGTGGGCCTGGACGGCAAGAACAATCGCCGGTTGACCGAGCCGAGCCGCTCGCACTCGGTGGACGTCTCCCCGGACGGGACCGCGTTCCTCGACCGGTATGAATCGATCGACGCGCCGCCCGCTCTTCGGGTCGTGGGGCTGGACGGCAAGGTGCTCTTGGACATCACCAAGCCCCTCATGCCGACGGCACCGGCCGGCATGACGCCCGCCCAGCGCTTCGAGTACCTGGCCGCGGACGGCAAGACCCCGCTGTTCGCCCGGATCAGCAAGCCGCGCAACTTCGACCCGATGCGGAAGTACCCGCTCCTCATTTCGGTCTACGGCGGGCCGCTAGACCCCGCCGGCGGCGACCACTCGGAGTTTTTTGGCGGGCCGGACCGCCTCGCTGGATACGGGTTCGTCGTCGCCGACCTCACGAACCGTGGGACGGGGGGCCGGGGCAAGGCCCACCGCGACGCCACCTATGGAAAGCTGGGCATCGTCGATATCGACGATATGGCGGCGGGAGTGCGGGCCCTTTTGAAGGCTGGCTATATCGACCCGGACCGCATCGGCATCTACGGCACCTCCTATGGGGGTTACTCCTCGCTGATATCCATCTTGCGCTACCCCGAGCTATACCGCGCGGCCAGTGCCTCCAGCGGCGTGACCGACTGGCGCCACTACGATTCCATCTATACCGAGCGGTACATGAACGTGGTCGCGGACAACGAGGAAGGGTACAAGGCGGGCTCCGCCATGACGTATGTCGCGAACCTGAAGGGCTGGATCCAGTTCTACTTTGGCACCGCGGACGATAACGTGCTGCCCGGCAACAGCCTTCAGGTCGTGGACGCGCTCAACCGGGCGGGCAAGCCCTACGATATGATCGTCGGGGTCGACGCGGGCCACAGCGGGGTGAACGACGCGCGAATGGTCGAGTTCTTCTTGAACCGGATGGAGATCCCTTGGAAGTAGGGGCCTAGCCCTCTTTCTCAAGGCATTGGCAGAGCCGGGCCATCAGGTCTTCCGGGACCTGCATCTCGGCCAGCTTCTCCTTCAGACAACGAAGGACCGACCCCTCGAAGACGAACTCGTCCTTGCAGGGCGGGCACCGCTCCAGATGGGCGCGGACGGCCTCGTACTCCTCGGCGCAAAGCTCGCGGTCGATGTAGTCCTGCAGCTTCTCGAAGGCCTCCCGGCAGTCCATGGGCTCAGGCATGGGTGGCCTCCGGTGCTTCCCCGTCCACAATACCGCGCTCCCGCGCGATGTCCCAGAGAACTTTCTGCATCAGCTTGCGGCCCCGGTGCAGGCGCGACCGCACGGTGCCCACCGGGATCTCCAACATCTCAGCGATTTGCTCATAGGTGAAGTCGTTGAGGAAGTACAGCGTGGCCGCCGCCCGAAACTCCACGGGCAAACGCTGCATCGCCTCGCCCACTGCCTCAACGTCCATCCTATCCAGCACAAGGCGGGCCGGGTCGTCCTCGTTCCCGAGCAGGCCGTGCTGCTGGGACATCTTGTAGAGGTAGACGTCTTCCGCCTCATCGATCGGGGTGGTCTCCACCCGCCCCCGCGACCGGGTCTTGAAGAACCGGTTGGTCAGGATTTTCAGGAACCAGGCCCGGAAGTTCGTGCCCTTCTGGAAGGTGTCAAAAGCCCGAAAGGCGGAGACGGTCGAGTCCTGCACCAGATCCATGGCGTCCTCCTCGTTCCTCGTCAGATTATAGGCGACCTTATAGGCCACCGCCGCGACGGGCTCAAGCAGGGCTTGGAACTCGTCCCGCTTGGTGGCGATGGCGACGTCCATCCGCAAGAGTATGCCCGCGCTCACCGCTCCGGGAAGAGGCCATAGCGCACAAGGGCCTGGTGGCGCGGCGCGTCCAGCGTGTCCTGGGCTTGGTAGTCCAGCGCTGGGTAAGCGCCGTCCTCGCGCGGGGGCCCTGTGTCGCGCATGTGCATGAAGAGCCCGCCCCCTGCCCGCGCCCAGGCCTTGAAGAAGAGGTCGTACGCCTCCATGATCCGGGTGTCGCTGGCCGCGCGGGTCACGAAGCCTTGCAGTTCCGGCGCCTCTTTCGGGGCGGTCATGCGCAGCCCGCCTGAATAGGCGAGAAGCTTGAGCCCGTTCTCCTTGGCGATCTCTCCGAAGACGTGGAGGCGGGGCGCGGCGACCTTCTCGGCGTCCTCGCTCAAAATCTCGATCACCGCGTCGTACTCGTCCTCCTTGATCCGGCCGATGTTGCCCGCGTCGCTCACCGAACTGCCGAAAAACGGGGCGGTCGCCATCGCCTGGAACCGGCCCTTCACGCCTTCCGCCCCCAGCATCGCGCGCGCCAGGCCCTCATCCTCGAAAGGCACGCTCAGGACGCGGACGACCCGCTCTGGGCTGCCCGTCTCGATGGCGAACTGGGCGGTGACTTCGGCCGCGCGCTTCGCGGCTACGATGGCCTGGTCGCTCGTCTTGTCTCTCCAGAGCTCGTCGCCCAACTCGACGACGATCGGAAGGTAGGTCTTCAGCCGGTCGCGCACAAGGTGGGCAAGGCCCGTGACATAGCTTTCGTCCGCCCCCTCGGGCAGGGTCACCCAGAGCGTGGTGGTCTTAGCAGACGCGAGGTCGATCGCCACTTCCCAGGGCACCTTGCCCCCAAAATAGGTCGGCGTACCGGGCGGCGTACGGTCGCTCCAAGACTTCTCCTGTGAGCCTGCCGTGCCCACCCAGTCCGCAAAGCGCAGCCCGCGGTAGAGGCTCATGCGCTGGGCAAAGACGGGGTGGAACGGGCCGTACTCTGGCCCAAACCCTGCCCCGAAGAGCTTGAACCGGTCGGGCTGTCCCCCTTCCACGCGCAGGGTGACGCTTCCTTCCGTCTTCGTCAGGGAGAGGACGGCCGATCCCGCGCCAGACTCCACCAGAGTCGCGCCATCGACGCCCACGAGCCTGCCCCGCCCTTCCCAATCGGCGCGGTACTCGCCGGGGGGGATGTGGCCGGACTTGCTGAAGACGGTCGCCGTCCAAGTGTCCCCTTCCTTTGCCCAGGGGGTCGCGGCGTGCATGAAGTCTGTGAAGGCGGTCTGGGTCGCGCCCTGGGCGATCGGCGCGAGGTTCGTGCCAAGCGGCGGAAGGCTCACTTGGCTCAGGGAGAGCATCGCACCAATCGCAATTGCGTACATAAAGGCCTCTATTTTAGACGCCCGGGCGGACTCGGTGAAATCGGTGGCCTCAGGCAGGCCGGACGGTAGAATCGGTTTCGCCCCATGGACCTCAAGGCGACCTTGAACCTACCTGACCCCGACTTTGGCATCCCGATGCGTGCAGACCTGCCCTCGCGCGAGCCGGAAATTCAGGCGCGGTGGGTGGAAATCGGTCTTTACCACCGGGTCGTGGAGGCGCGCGCGGGGAGGCCGACCTTTGTGCTGCACGACGGCCCGCCCTATACGAACAGTCCGATCCACCTTGGCACCGCGCTCAACAAGCTGCTGAAGGACTTCGTGGTGAAATCGCGGTCGATGATGGGCTTCCAGTGCCCGTACGTCCCTGGCTATGACAACCACGGCCTTCCGATCGAGCAGGCCGTGACCAAGAAGCTCGCGGAACAGGGGCTCACCCCCGACCTCGCCGAGCTTCGCCGCGCGTGCCGGGAGCACGCCGCCAAATATGTCGCGGTCCAGACCCAGCAGTTCAGCCGCCTCGGCATCCTCGGCCAGTGGGAGGCGCCCTACACGACCATGGACTATGGCTTTGAGTCCGAGGTCGTCCGCGTTTTCCGCCGTATGGTGGAGAAGGGGTATGTCTACCGAGGGCTGCGGCCCGTGATGTGGTCGCCCACCTCGCGCACGGCGCTCGCCGATACGGAGATCGTTTACCAGAACGTGGTGAGCAAATCCATCCACGTCCGGTTTCCATTGCGCGAAGACTACGAAGGGAGCCTTTTCGCCGGCTTGGAGAACGTGTCGGCCGTAATCTGGACGACGACGCCATGGACCATTCCCGCGAACCTGGCGCTGGCTTTCCACCCGAAGCTGGAGTACGTCGTCGTGAAGGTCGCGGAGGACAACTTCATCGTCCTCAAGGAACTGCTCCCCAAATTGAGCGAGGAACTGGGCTGGGAGGGCCACCATGTGGTTAAATCCTTCCTCGGCGAGGAGGTCGAAGGCGTCCTCTTCAGGCACCCCGTCTTTGGGCGCGACTCGGTCGCCGTCCTTGCGGATTACGTGACCACCGAGGACGGCACCGGCATCGTCCACACCGCTCCCGGCCACGGCCGCGAGGACTTCCAGACCGGGGTGAAATACGGCCTGCCGATCCTTTGCCCGGTGGACGAGAAGGGCGTCCTGACGGAAGAGGCGGGCGAGTTCGCCGGCAACTTCTACAAGAAGTCCGACTCGGTGGTCGTAGAGCGGCTGCAAGAAGTCGGCGCGTTGCTCAAAGTGGCCGACTACCACCACTCTTATCCCCATGCGGAGCGCGACGGCCAACCGGTGATTTTCCGCGCCACTGAGCAATGGTTCATCTCGATCGACCACGAGAACTTGCGGCAACGCATGCTCGACGAAGTCGACCATAAGGTGGAATGGCACCCGCAGTCAGGCCACGCGCGCTTCCGCGCGATGATGGCGGGGCGTCCGGATTGGTGCGTCAGCCGCCAGCGCCCCTGGGGGGTCGGCATCCCCGTCTTCTATGGCGCGGCGTCCGGCGAGCCCGTCCTGGATCCCGAAGCCATCGAGGCGGTCGCCGAATTAGTGGAGCGCGAGGGGTCCGACGCTTGGTACGTCCGCACGCCAGAAGAGATCCTTCCCCCTGGCTACCAGCATCCCGAGACAGGCGAGACGGAGTTCCGCAAGGAGACCGACGTCTTCGACGTCTGGTTTGACAGCGGCTCGACGAGCCAGGCCGTGCTTAAGAGCCAGACCCATTCCGAATGGCGGCAGCCCTGGCCCGCCGACATCTATTTCGAGGGTTCGGACCAGCACCGCGGCTGGTTCAACGTTTCCATGATCCTAGGCGTCGCGCTCGAGGGGCAGAGCCCATACCGGATCTGCGCCACGCACGGCTTCGTGACCGACGAGAAGGGGGTCAAGATGTCCAAACGCCTGGGCAATTCGATCGACCCGGTCGACGTTTGCGAGAGGTTCGGCGCGGACGTTCTTCGCACCTGGGCGGCAAGCGTGAACTACCACGACGACGTCCCTTGTAGCGAGGCCCTGCTGAAGGTGGCGGGAGAGACCTACCGCCGGTTCCGCAACACGATGCGGTTCCTGCTCATGAACCTCTACGACTATGAGGGGGGTGCGGAGCCGACGGATCCCCTCGACCGTTGGGCCGTCACCGCGACCGACCTTTTGGTGAAGAAAGTCCATTCGCGGTACCGTGGTTTCGAGTTCCACCACGCATTGCGCGAGATGCACGACTTTTGCGCGTCGGAACTTTCCGCCTTCTACTTGGACGCGATCAAGGACCGGATGTACTGCGACGGGCCTGACTGGCCATCTCGGCGCAGTTCGCAAGCCGCCTGCCAGGCGGTCCTCGTCCGTCTGGTGAAGCTGGTTTCCACCGTGCTCCCGCACACGGCGGAGGAGGTTTACGCCAAGATCCCCGCGCTCGACCGGAGGGAATCCGTCCATATGGACGTCCTCACCGAGGCCGACGACTCCTCCTTGCAGGAAGCGGCGTCGGCCCCGTTCCACCAAGCGGTGGATTGGTTCCTAGCAGAATATCGCAACCAGGTGCTCTCCTCGCTAGAGACTTGGCGCAAAGAGACAGGCGTGAAGGATCCGAAGGCCGTTCTCGCCACGCTCCCCCAACCGAGCGCCGAAGCCGCGGCGCATCTTGAGACGCTCACGCCCTTGCTACCGATCTTCCTCAAGATCGCGGCCGTCCGATTCTCGGCGGGCGTCGACGCTCCCCAATTCGAACTCACCGACTGGCGCGAATGCGCCCGAAGCCGCCTCGTGCGGCAGGACGTAGAGGAAGTCGTGTTCGACGGCGAAACGATCAACCTCACCGCAAGGGACCGCAAGGTGCTCGGTCTATGAAGCGGGGCCCCCTAGTCTTCCTCACGTCGGCGATCGCTCTCCTCATCATCGACCAGATGGTTAAGTTTTGGGCCCGAGAATCGGTGAACTGGGTCGAAGGGACGAGCATCCTCGCCCTGTGGCCCGGGGTCTTTGAACTCAAGTTGGTCTTCAACGAGGGGGTGGCCTTCGGCCTGTTCCAAGGCGCGGGGATCTACCTCGCCCCCATCGCGCTTCTCATCACGGGCGCCGCGGCCTACTACAGTTTCCGCCATGCGACGGAGCCGATGATCGTCCACCTCACCGCGGCACTCCTCGCGAGCGGGGCCGTGGGCAACCTCATTGACCGTATTTTTATGGGGAAAGTGACCGACCTCTTTTGGATCCGGGCCATCAACTTCCCCGTTTTCAACGTGGCCGATGTGTGCATCACGCTGGCCGGCGCCCTTCTGCTGGTGGGCGGAATCCGCGAGACGATGACCAAGAAACACGCCGATGAGGGCGCAACCGCCGAAGCCTCGCAGCCGTAAGGAACGGCCATGGGCTACCGACGCTCTCCCGGCTCGCCGCTGACCGTCATCCTCTTCGCGGCCGCGCTGCCGCTTGCCGTCGCCGCTTGCCGTCCGTTGGCCAAGGTTTTCGGCAAAGGCCTCCGCGATATCGGCGATTGGATGGTTAAGGCGGCAGAAGAAGCGGGCCCTAGTCAAGCCCCAGACCCACCTAAGTCCGAAGCCGCCTCCCCGACCGAACCGGAAGAAGTCATCGTCGACCTGGTCGAGGACGACGGGGCGAGAATGGATCCCGGATCCGAGCCGACCGATGACCCAGGGCCCGACCCCGCTTGATTCTCAACCCCAGGGCGGTCCATACTATCCGTTCGCCCCGCCAGCCCGGCGGGGTTCGACCGGGCGGTTAGCTCAGTGGTAGAGCACTACAATGACACTGTAGGGGTCACAGGTTCAAATCCTGTACCGCCCACCACCTTTTTGAACCTGAAGGTGCGAATGCTGGTTCCTAAGATTGGTTCCTAAACTGCTCGGGCTGAATTGAGCTTCAAACGGCCAGCCCACGCGCGGAAGAAAGGGAGCGAAGGGCTTCAATTCACTCGCCGCTTCTTGTTTGTTGGTTCTTAAGGAGTCCTAGCGGCCTATCGCCGCTTCAACCTGAGAATTAGCTCTCAACCAAGAGTCGATATCCAATCCCGCTCTCTGTCCTGATCAGCTTTGGTCGTGCCGGATCTGACTCAAGCTTATGTCTGAGCTGGCCCATATAGACGCGGAGGTAGTGGAGCTCGTCGACGTAGGCCGGGCCCCAGACCTCCTCAAGGAGCTGCTTGTGGGTCAAGACCATTCCGGCATGGCGGACGAGCGTCGCCAGGAGCTTGTACTCAATCGGAGTGAGACGGATCTCTTGGCCGTTCAGCCTGACGATTCTCGTCTGAAGGTCGATTTGGAGCGGACCGGATTCGAAAACTGGCTCTGGATCTGCCTGGCGTGCTCGCGAGGAGTGTCGCAATGCCGCCCGAATCCGGGCCTGAAGCTCGTTCGAGCCAAACGGCTTGGTCATGTAGTCGTCCGCGCCGTTGTCAAGCGCCCGAACCTTGTCGCTCTCTTGTCCGCGAGCTGACAGGACGATGATTGGCACCTGGGTCCACTCTCGCAGCCGTCTGCAGACCTCTTGCCCATCGATGTCGGGCAGACCGAGGTCGAGTAGCACAACAGCTGGGTTCGTTTTGGCGACGAGTTGGATTCCATCTTCGCCCGTGACCGCATCCAGCACTTCAACCTCGCCCTTGCCGTAGCCAGAGCGGATCAGCCTCGTGATGGCGGGCTCGTCCTCGATGACGACGATGCGGATCGGCTCAACCAATCGGAACCTCCGGGGCGGTTCGGGAAGCGGGCAGCGAGACGATGAAGCGGACTCCTTGGGGATGTGCCGGTACGGCCGTGATCTCGCCTCCGTGCGCTTCTACGATCGCCCGGCAGATCGCGAGCCCCAGTCCCGAGCCTCCATGGGCCTGGGAGCCCTGGCTGAACTTCTCAAAGATCGTCGCCAGCTCGCCCGGCTCTAGCGACGGGCCGTCATTGGCGACCTCGATACGCATCGCCTCGTTGCTTGCCCACGCCTTGATCCAGACGTTCGTGCCGGGCGGGGTATGCCGCGCCGCGTTTTCGAAAAGGTTGACGAAGACCTGCTCGACGAGGACTCCGTCGAGTTCGAGGAGGGGGAGGTCGGGCGGCAGCTCGACATGGATCGTGTGCCCGGCCAGCAACAAGTCCGTCCTGGATAGCGCCGCTCCGACCAACTCTTCGATGGACTGCCACTCCTTCGTGACCTTGAGAGCTCCCGCCCGAACGCGAGTCATGTCCAAGAGATTGCGCACCTGCCTTTCCAAACGCGATGCTTCCGCCGCGATCGATTCTGCGAGCTCATGGTCTCGGCCCGGCTCGAGCCGCTCGCTGAGCTGTTCGGCGGCTCCGGAGATGACCGCGAGCGGCGTTCGGAAGTCGTGGGAGACAGAGCTGAGGAGGGTGCTGCGCAACCGCTCGCTCTCCGCTTCGATAGCCGACTCGTGCGAGTCTTTGGCAAGGTTCGTGCGTTCGATCGCCACGGCGAGTTGGTTGGCAAAAGTCTCTAGCAGGTGAAGCTGTCCGATATCCCATTCCGGCCCCCCGTCCCATCGAACTCCGAGAACGCCGACGGGGCCCCGTCCTCCGGTTAAGGGCAAGTAAAGGCCGTCGGAACCGGGGAGGGTGTCCGTTCCCTTGCCGGCCCTCTTCCCGTGGTCCACAACCCACTTGGCCACGGCTTGTTCTTTCGGCTGGCTTTCGAAACCCGTGCGAGACGGCGGTGCGGCGAACAGGGCACTGGTCTTGCGGGAGCGGACGAGCACGGCGACGTCGCAGCCGAACACGTTCCGTATCTGCTCTGCCGCAAACGCCCCCAGCTCCTTTCGGCTGCGCGTGCTGGAAAGCTTGCGGCTCAAGTCATAGAGCGCGGAGGTCCGCTTCGCCCGTTCCGATTCACTTTGGCTCTGCTCCTTGTGGCGGCTCGTGAGAACGCTGATCATGAGTCCCACCACGAGCATGACGAGGAACACGACCCAGTACTGCGGGTCGTTCACGGTGAACGTCGCGCGGGGTTCCGTGAAGAAGAAGTTGAACGAGGCGACTGACAAGAGCGAGGCAAGAAAGGAAGCGGACTGTGAGCTTCGGCTCGCCACAATTGCCACACCGAGTAGATAGAGCGAGACCTTTCCTGCATCCCCCAAGTAGGGGTCGAGAACGGCGTTCAAGCCGGTGGTGGCGCCGGTGGCGGCAAGTGCAAAAAGCCATCCCCTCCAATCAGTGGCCTGCTTCGCCGGAGTCAAGGCGAGCCTGGTCCCCGTCTCCTCTGGCCCCGTGATAACGTGTACGTCGATATCCCCGCTGGAACGGACCATGGAGTCGACGAACGACCCGAACAAGAGCTCTTTCCACTTCGGGCGCACGGGCTTGCCAACGATCAATGTCGTCACGTTCTTCGATCTCGCGAACTCCATGACCGTCTTGACAATGTCGTCGCCCGAGAGCACGGTGGTTTGGGCCCCCAGGTTCTCGGCCAGGCGCAGGCCCTCGTAGGCGAGGTGGCGGCCCTCCGCCCCGAGCTTTGCCTGGCGAGGGCTCTCGACGGTGACGGCCAACACCTCACCGTGGAGCGCGTCGGCCATGCGGCGCGCGGCTCGCACGACCCGCGTGGCCATTCGGTTGGGGGCGACGCAGACGAGAATGCGCTCGGTCGTATGCCAGGGCTCCCGGGCCCCCTCGATCTCGCGGAACACCTGCACCTGGCGATCCACACTCTCGGCCGTCTTGCGCAAGGCGAGCTCGCGTAGAGCCGTCAAGTGTTTCTTCTTGAAGAACCCCCCGAGCGCTTGTTCAATCTTCTCGGGGATATAGACCTTGCCCTCGCGGATACGCTGGATCAGTTCCTCAGGCGGGAGGTCGACCAACTCGACCTCGGCGGCATCGGCGATGATCGAGTCGGGGAGGGTCTCCGCGACGCGAATGCCCGTGATCTGGGCGACAACGTCGTTCAGGCTCTCCAGGTGCTGCACGTTCACGGTCGCGTAAACGTCGATTCCGGCGCGGAGCAACTCCTCCGCGTCCTGCCAGCGCTTGGCGTGGCGCGAGCCAGGGGCGTTGGTGTGGGCTAACTCATCGAGCAGAAGCAACTCGGGCTTGCGTTGGAGGGCGGCATCGGTGTCGAACTCGGTCAGCACGACGCCACTGTGGGGAATCTCTCTCAAGGGGAGGCGCTCCAGCCCCTCGGCGAGGTCTTCAGTTTCCCTTCTGCCATGGGGCTCCAAGTAGCCGACCACCACGTCAACGCCACGCGCCTTGAGCGCCTGGGCGTCGGCGAGCATGGAATACGTCTTGCCGACCCCCGCCGCCATGCCGAGGTAGACCTTGAGACGCCCCTTTCCGCCCGCTTCGGCCCGCTCGACCTGAAGCTGCTTCAGGAGGGCTTCTGGGTCGGGTCGCTCATGCTGGGACACAATCACCTCATCGGACGCGCGGGGGCCTTCTCAGCCATTCGGCGCAATGCAGGTGTACCTGAAGGTCGGGGTGCGACTCTTCGAGACGGCGGATCGACTCGGGCGCGTACTTCCTAGAGGGAAGAAGGGAGCGGTGCGCCGGGAGGTTGGCCAGGAGGAGCGCGGCCGGACCGGGGGCCAGCGTTTCCAAAAGCTCGCAGGCGACCCCGAGCGCAGCGTCCCTTTCCGCGCGGATGATGACAAGAGTGGAGTCTGGGTCTGCCTGCCAGGCATCGCGAACGACTTGCGCATCCCCGTTCGAGACGATGGCCCAACACTTGGCCTTGGGGTCGAGGGCAAGGGCGGTCTGAAACGTCTCGACCATTTCCAGCCCCGGTCGGAAGCCGAGGGCGACGACGGGGACTCGGAGGAGCCGATCATCGGGCTTCAACGAGCGGCCTCCCGGTCCAGGGCGAGGTTCAGTTCGAGCACGTTGACCACCGGTTCGCCAAGGACCCCCAGTCGTGGTCCTTGTGTGTGATTCTGGACAAGCTGTCGTACGCGATCCTCCGCGAGGCCCCTTGCGCGGGCGACGCGAGGCACCTGGAATTCGGCGGCGGCTGGGGAGACGTGAGGGTCGAGCCCACTTCCCGAAGTCGTTACCAGGTCGGTGGGAATGGGCTTGTCATTGCTGGGATCGGCGTTGCGAAGCGCCTTGATGCGCGATGCGATCGCCTCTTTGAGCGCTGGGCTCGTTGGACCAAAGTTCGAGCCTGAAGAAGCTGAGGCGTTGTAAGCCGGTGACGTTGCGGACGGGCGGCCCCAGAAATATTTTTGGGCGTCGAAGGCCTGGCCGATCAAAGAAGATCCGCGCACCTTGCCATTTTCAACGATCAAGCTGCCGTTGGCTTGCTTCGGAAAGGTGAGTTGGGCAACACCCGTGATGATCAGCGGATAAGCCACACCGCACAAGACAGTGAAGAAGAGCAGCATTCGAAGAGAGTGAAGGAAGGATTTCATCGCATAAAGGTTCCAAGAATGAGGTCGATGAGCTTGATGCCCACGAACGGCACGATCAGCCCGCCGAGCCCATAGATGAGCAAGTTTTGGCGAAGCACCTGCTCCGCCCCGACAGGGCGATAACGGATGCCCTTGAGAGCCAGCGGAATGAGCGCGATGATGACGAGCGCGTTGAAGATCACCGCGCTGAGGATCGCACTTTCAGGGGTTTTGAGCCCCATGACGTTCAGTTTTGCTAGTTCGGGATAGACCGAGACGAACGCCGCAGGCAGGATCGCGAAGTACTTTGCCACGTCGTTGGCGATGCTGAACGTTGTCAGGGCGCCTCGGGTCATGAGCAGCTGTTTGCCGGTCTCTACGATCTCGATCAACTTGGTGGGGTTGCTGTCCAGGTCCACCATGTTGCCCGCCTCTTTGGCGGCCTGGGTGCCAGTGTTCATCGCCACCGCCACATCGGCCTGGGCAAGCGCGGGGGCATCGTTCGTGCCGTCGCCTGTCATGGCCACTAGCCGCCCGCCTTGCTGATACTCGCGAATGAGTTTGAGCTTAGCTTCCGGAGTCGCTTCAGCGAGGAAATCATCCACGCCCGATTCGGCGGCGATCGCGGCGGCAGTGAGCGGGTTATCGCCCGTGATCATGACCGTCTTGATGCCCATCTGACGCAGGTCATGGAACCTCTCACGGATGCCACCCTTAACGATGTCCTTGAGGTGGATTGTGCCAAGGACTCGGGGCACCGCGCCGTTCTTCTCGGCGACGACGAGGGGAGTTCCGCCGGACTTGGCGATCTCGTCGACGGTGGCCTGGACCTCGCTCGGGAAGTGCCCGCCTTGCTCTTCGATCCAGCGCTTGACCGCGTCCTGGGCGCCCTTGCGGACCATAATACCGTTCAAGTCGACGCCAGACATGCGCGTTTGGGCGGTGAACGGCACAAAGTGCTCTCCGCTAACTTCTCGGCCCCGAAGCCCGAACTTCTCTTTTGCGAGCACTACAATGCTCCGACCTTCGGGAGTTTCATCGGCAAGCGATGAGAGTTGTGCCTTGTCGGCAAGCTCTTCTGGACTCACTCCGGGCGCGGGTGCAAACGCCACCGCCTGCCGGTTGCCGAGCGTGATCGTGCCCGTTTTATCGAGGAGCAGCACATCCACGTCGCCTGCCGCCTCAACCGCCCGGCCCGACATTGCGATCACATTCTTGCGAAGCAGGCGGTCCATACCCGCGATGCCGATCGCGCTGAGCAGGCCGCCGATCGTGGTGGGGATCAAGCAGACGAGCAGGGCCACAAGGACGGTCACGGTGATCGGCGAACCCTTGCCCGCGCTCTGTACCGCATAAATGGAAAAGGGCAGCAAGGTGGCGCAGGCGAGCAGGAAAATGATCGTCATCGCCGCGAGCAGGATGTTGAGCGCGATCTCGTTCGGCGTCTTCTGCCGCTTGGCGCCTTCGACCATGCCGATCATGCGGTCTAGGAAGCTCTCGCCGGGATTAGCCGAGATACGCACGACGATCCAATCGCTTAGGACCCTCGTGCCGCCCGTGACCGCGCTCCGGTCGCCGCCGGCTTCCCGGACGACCGGCGCGGACTCGCCGGTGATGGCGGATTCGTCGACGGTGGCGACGCCCTCGACGATGTCGCCGTCGCCGGGAATGAAGTGGCCCGCTTCGACAAGGACCAGGTCTCCCTTCCTAAGACCTGAGGCGGACACCGTCTCAAACCTCGTTTCTTCTGAGTAAGCCGACTTGCCCGAGTTGCCGTTCTGGAGCCGCGTCGCCGGCACGTCCTTCTTGGCCTTGCGAAGGGCATCTGCCTGGGCTTTGCCTCTCCCTTCCGCCATCGCCTCGGCGAAGTTGGAAAAGAGCACGGTAAACCAGAGCCAGAGGGCAATCGCGAGGATGAATCCCGGGGCCGCCTCACCCCTGCCATTCAAGGCATAGACCCAGAGCCCCGTGGTTAACATGGAGCCAACCCAGACGACGAACATGACAGGATTCTTAAACTGAACTCGTGGATCGAGCTTTCGGAAGGCGTCTGCCGCCGCCCGGCTCATGAGCGCAGAATCGAAAATGGGTTTGGATTTGACAAGAGACATGGTCTTATTTGGCAATTTGAAGATGCTCGACGATGGGGCCGAGCCCGAGCGCGGGGATGAAGGTCAGCGCGCCGACGACGATCACGACCGAGCAGAGCAGAACAACAAAGAGTGGCGTGTGGGTCGGCAGCGTGCCCGGTCCCGCCGGAACGATCCGCTTTCGCGCCAGTGAGCCCGCGATCGCCAGCACTGGAACCATCAGCCAAAACCGGGAAACCCACATTGCCGCCGCTCCCAGGAAGTTGTGGAACGGCACGTTTGCGCCGAAGCCCGCGAAGGCCGAGCCGTTGTTATTGCCCATGCTTGAATAGGCGTAAAGGAGTTCGGAAAAGCCGTGTGCGCCGGGGTTAGCCATGCCCTTCGCACCCTGAGAAACCCCAGCATCCACCGATGGCCAGACTAGCGAAACCGCCGTACAGAGCAACACGACTACGCAAGGAATGAGGATCACCAACGAGGCCATCTTCATTTCGTGGGCCTCGATCTTCTTGCCGAGATATTCGGGTGTGCGCCCAACCATCAGCCCCGCAAGGAACACCGCGACTATGGCAAACACCAGCATTCCGTAGAGCCCCGAGCCGACTCCGCCGAAAACCACTTCGCCGAGCTGCATGAGCACCATGGGGAAAAGTCCACCGAGAGGCGTGTAGGAGTCGTGCATCGAGTTCACCGAGCCGTTGCTGGCTGCGGTTGTGGCGGTCGCCCAGAGCGCCGAATTGCCGATGCCATGGCGCGCTTCCTTGCCTTCCCAGTTGGCGGTCTGTTGGAGTCCCATTGAGGCAAAGGCGGGGTTGCCGTGCTGCTCCTGGACCACGGTTGGGATGAGGAAAGCTAGAAAGAGCACGGTCATCGCCGCAAGCACCGCCCAACCCTGACGCCGCTGTCCGACCATGACGCCAAATGTGTAGCAAAGTGCAGCAGGAATCAGAAGGATTGCGAGGCACTCGAAGAAATTGCTGACCGGCGTCGGATTCTCCAGCGGGTGGGCCGAGTTGACATTAAAAAACCCTCCACCGTTGGTGCCGAGCTGTTTGATGGCGATCTGGGATGCGGCGGGCCCGAGAGCGATGGTCTGCTCGATGAGCTGGTTGCCACCCGCGTCCTTCGTGGCTTGGACCAGTGTCGCCTTCTCGTAATTGTTGAAGGTCTGGACGACGCCCTGGCTGACGAGTACGAGGCTGAAGACGATCGAGAGCGGGATAAGGATGTAAACCGTTGAGCGTGTGAGGTCGGCCCAGAAATTTCCGATGCTCGTTGCTTCACGAGCTCTTAGCCCCCTGATCAGAGCAGCAAGAACCGCGATGCCCGCCGCCGCACTCACGAAGTTCTGCACGGTCAGCCCGAGCATTTGGGTGAGGTAGCTCATCGTCGACTCTCCGCCGTAACCTTGCCAGTTCGTATTGGTGGCGAAGCTCGATGCGGTATTGAGGCTCGAATCGGCGGAGACAGGTCCCATTCCGGCGGGATTAAAGGGGAGCGATGCTTGAAATCGCTGGAGGAAAAAGACGGCCAGAAATCCAACAACGCTGAATGCTATGGCGTTGACGGCGTACCGCTTCCAGGTCATCTCCTCTTCGGGGTCGACCCCTCCTACCTTGTACGCGAGCTTCTCCAGCCATCCGAATGCAGGGGCTAGAAACGTCCGCTGCCCTTCAAGCACCTTGGCCATGTAGATCCCCAGTGGCTTCACGCAAAGCAACAGGACGAGGAGATAGAGGCCGATCTGAATCCAATCGCGGGTTACCATATCAGAACTTCTCCGGGCGAAGCAGCGCGGTTCCCAGATAGACCAGGAGCATCAGCGCGATGACGCCGCCGATCCAGTAGAGCAAGGTCATTCCACCGCCTCCAGCTTCTCGCACATGCGTATCAAGCCGAACGTGCCGAGAGCGAGACCGAGAATGATTCCTAGAGCCGCAAGGTCCATGTGTTAAATGGTGGAAGAAAGAAAGATCAATGGCGCATCAAGAGGCCGTGACGAAACCTCAAGAATTGGTCAAGAACTAGAATCGATATCCGATGCCAAAGCCGACGAACCAGCCATCCCGAGACTGATTGAGACCCGCTGCCAATGCGAATGTCGACCGCTGTGGCGGGATTGACGAGGTACGACACACCCACATCCGCGAAGGCTGCGCGCGGTCCTCCCTGAGTGGTGGGCATGACGTGGTAGACCTCGGCATAGGCTCCCGAGCTCGGGCTCAAAGTGCGCGACCAGTACATTCCCACTGCCCACTGGTCAAACTCGGTCACGCCTTTGCCCAAGTGCGACCAAGTGACGCTGCCGCCGAACCCGTTCAGATCGTCTATCTGCTGGTAAGCCGCCAATGTCAGCGATGGCTAGCTCTTGCCCACTCGGAAGTCTCGACCGCCAGCCGGCACAGTCGTCGCAGCGCTCTTGCTGTTCGTGGGTGTGGGAGGCATTTTTGGCTGGACCAAGCGGCTAAAGTTCACCGGCGCCTGGGCTTGGGGTGCGGGGGCTGTATCAGGGTTCCTCGGTGGTTTGGTCGGCAACCAGGGTGGCTTGCGAACGGGAGCAATGACTGGACTTGGCGTATCCCGCGATGCGTTCGTGGCGACCGCGACCGCGATAGGACTCATCGTGGATGGAGCGCGAATGCCCATCTATCTTGCCAACCAGTGGCGGGAATTGGCCTCTGTTTGGCCGCAGATCGCCGTGATGTCTGGTGGAGTCCTGGTGGGCACTTTCTTGGGAACGGCGGTTCTCAGGCGGATCCCAGAAAGGCTCTTTCTCCAAGTCGTTTCGGTAATCCTGGTCTTTCTGGCGTTATGGCTGCTCCTCAAACACTAAAGTGCTGCATTCAGCCAAGTCATGCGGGACTGCATCCGCTCCAGGTCGTTCAGAGCGTGGCGAAGAGATTTCACTGAGTGGCACTCTTGATGGTGTTCGCAGGATCAGACACCAGAACCATTTACGGTCACGCCCTTGACTCCCGCTGCACGCAAGTTCGCAATGGACCAGGGTCTCAGCCCCCTCACCCCCAACCCCCTCTCCCCCGGAGGGGTGAGGGGGCCCGAGACCCAACCCAAGCTGGCAGAAGCGCTGGATCGTAACGACGCTCCCAAGTCGCTTATAATAGGTTGGGCAGCAAAGGAATGCGGCTTTCCCTCCGGGCGACGCTAACATTGCGGACCACGCTGTTGCTCGTCGGAACGCTCCTAGTCTTGGGCTCGGTCGCTTTCTGGCGCGCTCGCGTGACCGTCGACGACCTTTCAGGCCGGATCGTACGCCAGACGGCCGTTTTGGTCGACCAGCGTGTCACCGGCCTGCTTGGCCTTGCCGAATCGCAGGGGCGGCTGATCCGGGGCTTGGTGGTGGAATCAGCCACCCAGCGCCGGCCGAGCGCGGGCAACTTCGACTCTCTGGCGCGGCGGATGCTCGACCTGATGCAGGCGCAGCCCGAGTTCGGCGCGGTCCAGTTCACGCTCGAGAGCACGGGCGACCGTGTGCAGGTCGTTCAGCGGGCCAACGGTGCCCTCGTCGTCGAGGTCGTCCGGCGGACAGCGGGCGGCCGCTACCGCACGGAAGAGTATTCGATGTTCGGGCGCGAGCTGCGCCAGACGTCCGGTCGTCTCCGAGAGGCTCTCGACGTGCGCGGCGAGCCCTGGTACCAGCTGGCCCGCGACCGGGGAGAGCAGTCCTGGTACGGCGTTCACCTTCGCAACGATTTGGCCGACGTCAAGACCCCCGGGCTCACCTGCGTCACGCCGGTCTACGACGCGGACAACGCCTTCGCCGGTGTCGTCACGGTCGATTTCACGATCACCGAGCTCAGCCGGTTCCTGCAGACGATCCAGGTTGGTGAGACGGGGCTGGCCTTCCTGGTGGAAGCCGTCCCCGGTCGAGAACCGCGTGTCGTCGCCCATCCGGATTTGAACCGGCTTCTCGTGACCGAAGGTGGCTCCCAGCGACTTGCCAAGCCCTCCGAATTCACCGACCCGGTCGCCAGCGCGACCCTCGCACGGATCGGGGAAAACGGGTGGGCCACCCGCGCGGACGAGGTCCAGCGCATCGTCCTCCGGGCGAGCGGCGAACCCTACATCGCGGGGCTCCTCCCCGTCACAGGAGGAGGGCGTCCGCGCCTGATCACCTGCGTCGCCGTCCGCGACCGGGACTTCATGAGCGGCGTTTGGCAGACCGGGTGGGCCCTTGCCGTGCTTGCCATGGGTGGGGTGGTCGTCGCCGTGGTCTTCAGTCTCTTGCTTGCGCGAAGCGTTTCGCTCCCCCTGCAAGAACTCTCCGCAGAGACCGCGCGGATCCGCTCCTTCGACCTCGAACCGCGACCGCTTCCGACGTCCCGCATCAAGGAGATTGATTGGCTCGCGGAGGGCATGGAGCAGATGAAGACCGGCCTCCGCTCCTTTGAAAAGCTCGTCCCGACCGACTATGCGCGCTGGCTCGTGGAAAGCGGTCAGGAGGCCAAACTCGGAGGCGAGCGGCGGCACCTCACGGTGTACTTCGCCGACATTATTGGGTTCACCGCCCTAAGCGAGCGGATGGAACCGGAAGCGCTGGTCGAGGTGCTGGCCGAGTACCTGGACGTACTCAGCGGCGAAGTCCTGCGCCTTGGCGGAACGGTCGATAAGTTCAACGGCGATGACGTCATGGCCTTTTGGGGGGCGCCGAAGGCGGCGACTGACCACGCCTATCTCGCTTGTCGGGCCGCCCTCCAGAGCCGGGCCACGATCTCGCAGCTGCACTCCGAATGGCGAGAGCAAGGGATCCCCCGGTTGCGGGCCTCCTTCGGGATCGCCACCGGCGACGTCGTGGTGGGCAATGTCGGGAGCCGGCGGCGGATGAACTACACGGTCATCGGAGACTCGGTGAACTTGGCGAGCCGGCTCCAAGGGCTTAACAAGTATTACGAGACGGAGGTCTTGATCAACGAAGCGGCGCGGGAGGAGGCGGGCGAACGGATCGTCACCCGGCTGGTCGACCTCGTCTCGGTGGCTGGGAGGGAGCAGGCCGTGCCGGTCTACGAGTTGTTGGCCCTGGCATCCTCCTGTGCTCCAGAGACGATCGCCCTTGCGAGCCGCCACAATGATGCGATGCGGCTTTACCGCATACGACACTTTGCGGAGTCTGTCGAAGCCTTCGACTCCGTCCTGCGGCTGCGGCCCGATGATGGGCCCGCAAAGATCTTGCGAGCCCGAGCGCACAGGTTTTCTAAAGATCCGCCATCTGACGATTGGAACGGCTCAATAGAGGTTCGCGTTAAGTAAATTTCGATGTAATCCGTCTATGACATCGTCTTATCGCTTATAGATGACCACATACCTTTCCGACATCTCTGTGACTTTAGGCCGGGTAAAGGGCGGCCTGCTAGGCACTTTTTCAACATAAAACCCACTCTCGGCCCGGCAAACCCGAAAATCTCGCATTTGCCGGGCATACTCTTGGGCATGCGATCGCAACTCGTGAGCATCGCCCTTTTGGCCTTTGGCCTATTGATTGCAGGAGGTTGTCAATCGACGGCGCTTTCCAATGGAAGCGTCGTCCACGCCCAAACTAACGCCCCAACGGCCGACGAAGCCTACATGGTGACGTCCGGCGACCAGGGCCCGGGGGTCGATTCACGCGGACAGTCGTATCTCGCGGCTCGCGCCATCACCGCCGACGACTTTCAGTAAAGTCAGCTTTCGTCGCGGCTCAAAGGGGAGCCCGCGAAAGCCTCCAAGAAGCTTTGGTACGCGATCTTGACGCCCTCGCGGACATCGGTCTTGTGACGCCAGCCAAGCGCCTCGATCTTCGAGACGTCCATCGTTTTTTCCGGAAACCCGTCAGGCATGCTCGTGTCCCACTGAATGGCGCCGGAGTGGCCGGTGACGCCTTGGATCGCGAAGGCAAGATCTTTAATACTTATGGATTTTCCGGTGCCGACATTGATATAGGGGGGAACCTTCTTATCCGTTTGCATAAGGAACACGCAAGCTTCGGCCAAGTCGTCCGATAAGAGGAACTCCCGCTTCGGAGAACCTGTGCCCCAGCACGTGACCGGCTTGTCCGGGAGGTTCTCATGGAACCTGCGGATCAAGGCTCCCATCACGTGAGCGTTCATGGGGTCAAAATTGTCGCCCATTCCATAAACGTTAGGGGGCATGACCGTAAAGTAGTTTCGACCGTACTGTTCCTGGAGTGCTTGGCACATTGTTAAAGCGGCGATCTTTGCGACCGCGTAGGGCGCGTTCGTGGGCTCTAGCGGCCCGGTCATGAGCGCTTCCTCTCGGATGGGTTGCGGTGTGATCTTGGGATAGATGCAGCTGGAGCCTAAGAACATCAAGTTCGGAATATCGGCAAGGTGGCTGCCCCAGATCACGCTTTGCTGGATGGCAAGGTTTATGCCGATAAAGTCCGCCGGACGCGAGCGGTTTGCCTGGATGCCGCCGACCAGCGCCGCCGCACAGACCACCCATTCCGGCCGTTCGCCTTTGAGAAAGTCGAGCGTCTTGGCCTGGTCGGTAAGGTCCAGTTCTTGCCGGGCCTGCGTCAGGACGTTCTCAAAGCCCGCGGCGAGGAGGCGCCGATGGATAGCCGAGCCGACCAAGCCACGGTGGCCCGCGAGGAAGATCTTTGTGGAGCGGGTCAAAGCCACCGCGCCATTATCCCACGTTAAGCCGAAATCCGCGGTCTGCGGCTTTCCACGGCGACTTCGGCGGCGGCCCCTTCCAAGTCCGCCTCGACCATTTCTTCAACCATTCGGTTAAAGGGTGTCGTAGGGGCCCATCCCAGAACTTCGCGCGCCTTGCGGGCGTCGCCCATCAACAGGTCGACTTCCGTCGGTCGGTAGAGTTTGGGGTCGATCCGCACGACCTTCTTGCCGGATTTCGGCTCGATGCCGCTCTCGTGAAGGCCCGACCCCTCCCAGACGAGCGGAAGGTCGGCGGTTGCGAAGGCGATCGAAACGAACTCGCGGACGGTCCGGGTTTGGCCCGTCGCAAGCACATAGTCGTCCGGCTCGTCCTGCTGCAGCATGCGCCACATGCCGTCGACGTAGTCGCGGGCGTGGCCCCAGTCGCGCTTCGCGTCCAAGTTCCCCAGGAACAAGCGCTCGTCCAAACCGTATTTGATCCGTGCCGCCGCGCGCGTAATCTTCCTGGTCACGAAGGTCTCGCCGCGACGCGGAGACTCGTGGTTGAACAAGATGCCGTTACACGCGAAGAAACCATAAGCCTCGCGATAATTGATCGTCGTCCAGTGGGCATAAACCTTCGCGGCACCGTAAGGAGAGCGAGGATAGAAAGGCGTGGTCTCTCTTTGCGGCGTTTCACAGACCTTTCCGAACATCTCGCTTGTGCTGGCCTGGTAAAACTTGACGTCACGATCCATACCCAAAACCCGGATCGCCTCCAGGATCCGCAAAGCTCCGATTGCGTCGCACTGAGCCGTGTACTCCGGGCATTCGAAGCTGACTTTGACGTGGGATTGGGCGGCGAGGTTATAGACTTCGTCGGGCCGGCACTCTTGCAGGACCCGAATGATGGAGGTCGCGTCGGTCACATCGCCGTAGTGGAGCCGGAACGGCACACCCTCGGTCTGAGATAGCCGATAGAGGTGGTCTACCCTTTGCGTGTTAAACTGTGACGAACGCCGCTTGATCCCGTGGACTTCATAGCCCTTAGAAAGCAACAGCTCGGCCAGATAACTGCCGTCTTGGCCGGTGATCCCCGTGATAAGAGCCCGCTTCATAACCCTACGACCCGCGTCCCGGGCCCTTAGAATTGTGGGGTGATTTAGGTAAATCTTCAGTGCCGGGGCTCGATAATCACCGCGGTCCCGTAGCAAAGGACCTCGGTGACGCCCTGTCCGATCTCGTTCGCGTCGTACCGCATCGCGATAATGGCGTTAGCGCCGACCTCTGCTGCATGCCGGACCATGATGTCGTAGGCTTCCTGCCGGGCATGCTCGCAGAGCTGGGTATAGATCGTGATGTTGCCGCCGACCAGGGTCTGCAAGGCGGCACCCAGGTTGCCCACGACGCTGCGGCTGCGAACGGTGATCCCCCGCACGACCCCCAAGTACTTCTTGACCCGATGATCCTGGAACTCGTTGGCGGTGGTCACCCAGGCATGGATCTCAGGCTGGCTAAAGATTCCCGGTGAAGACACGCCCGGACTATAGCACCGGACCGGGTATCCTAGCCGATTCATGTGGGAGGCCGACGCGCGGCCGCTTGACCACAAGGGAAACCTAAATGCGCAAGAACATTAAGAGTAAGTCCAAGCACTCGGCCCGCTATCTTGCCGTGGCGGAAAAGATCGACGCTGACAAGTTTTACGACATAAACGAAGCGTTCGCACTTGTCAAGCAGTCTGCAAGCGCCAAGTTCGTCGAGGGAGTCGACGTCAGCGTCCGCATGGGCGTCGACCCGCGAAAAGGCGACCAGAACGTCCGCGGCACCACCAACCTTCCGCACGGCACCGGTAAGACCAAAAAGGTCGCGGTGCTCGCCAAAGGCGACTTGGCTAAAGAGGCAGAGGCCGCCGGCGCCGACGTTATCGGCGACGAAGACCTCATCAAGCAGATCCAAGGCGGTTGGAAGGACTTTGACGTGATGCTGGCCACGAACGATATGGCCCCACAAATCGGTAAGATCGGCCGCTTCCTTGGCACCCGGACTCCGAACAAGAAGAACGGGACTGTCACCGATTCCATCGCCACCGCAGTCAAGGAGATCAAGGGCGCGACCCGCGTCGAATACCGCGTTGATAAAGCGGGCGTCATCCATGTCCCGATCGGCAAGGTGAACTTCACCGAGGACCAGCTGAAGGAGAACTTTACGGCCGCCCTCGACGCCATCATCCGGGCTAAGCCGGCTTCGGCGAAGGGGCGCTACCTCCTTTCTGTGACGATCTCTTCGACCATGGGGCCGGGCGTCTCGCTCGACCCGACCGTGGCGACCAAGTTCAGCGGCCACTAATCAGACTTCGTGGGACGGCTGACCAAGCCGTCCCACCTTTGTCGCAGATCGTCCAGCAACGGCGTCCGTTGCCGGGCCAAGGTCACGACGTCAAGGTCGATCTCGCAGACCACGAGCGCCTCTTCCCCGACCGCAGCGCTGACCATGCGGCTGCCGAAGGGGTCGAACGCGAACGACCCGCCGCTGAAGCCCTTCCCGCCTTCGAAGCCTGTCAAAAGGATCGCGGCCGAGAACACGCCGTGCTCCTCGCTGAGCCCGCGGAGCATCCGTTCATAGCGCAGGACGTTGCCGGGGGTCTCCTCTGCCATATCGCGGACCGGCGACGCGGAAGGCACAAGGACCACCTGGGCACCGTCTAGGGCGAGCAGCGTTCCCGAGAGCGAGTGCCAACAGTCCTCGCAGATCATCGCGCCGAACCGGCCAAACCGTGTGTCGAACGCATGAAACCCACCACCCGGTTGATGGAACCGCTCCTCGTCGAACAACCGATAGGTGGGGAGGAACACTTTGCGGTGGACGTGAACCACTAGGTCGCCGGCGGGGCCGACCGTGAGGTATGCGGCCGAGTTATAGGGTTGGCCCGCCGCCGCCTCATAGAAGCCCACCAAAAGGTCGACTTGGCGGCTCGGCACCCCGATCTCCGCCGAAACCCGCCTCAGAAGCTCGTCCGCGGAGATGGCGACGTCGGAAGCTCCCCCTTCTAAGATATAGCCGGTGGCCGCGCTCTCCGGGAAGGCGACGACGTCGGCCCCTTCCTTCAAGGCTTGGCGCGCCACCTCGCCTATCCGAGCGATGTTCTCATCGAGCCGCGCCTTTTGCGGGCTGAACTGGCAGAGGGCAAGACGGAACGCCACGCGAAAAGTCTACACCTAGTCGCCTTCGCGGCGGACGTGGATGCCGGGAAGTACCCGACGGGGGAACCCCGCGGCTGAAGCGATCAACGCGGCGGGCGTCTCGTCACCGCCTTCGTTCGCAATAAGGCAGCAAAGCCTCTCCTTCGCCCGAGTCATGGCAACGTACATCTTGCGCCTCGTTTCGGCCACTTCCTCGATCACCGCCCGGTGCAAGAGGCACGAATAGGCCGGGGTTTCGGTCCGGAACCGGGTGGCCACCGCCCCCAGTTGCCCGTTGCAGACGACCAAGCTGCGGTTCGGGCGGGGACGGAACGGGGCGAACGTGTCCGCGACGACCACGATCGGCCACTCCAGCCCTTTCGCCCTGTGGACCGTCGTCAGCACCACTGCGGGGGCCTCGACGTCGATCGCGGGCGCGTTCCCTTCGTGGTGGCCCAATCGCTGCACCTGACGGATGCGCTCGGCAAATTCGTGCGCGCCTGCCTCGGTGTCGGCCGCGGCCATGGAAAGCAGTTTCCGCACGTTTGCCAAGGTCTGCATCCCTCGGGGCGGCCGCGAAACCACTTCCAGGTACGGCGTCTGGTCGAGCATCGGCCCCAAGAGCTCCCAGGCCGGCACCAGCGCGGCACGCGCGGAGAGCGGCAAGAACCAGCGGCGAAAAGCGTCGAGCTTGGCGGCGTCGTCCGCGCGCTTCGGCTTGAAGTCTTCGAGTGCCTCGAAGACTTCCCTCCGCTCCGCCAGCAAGACCAAAGCGTCGTAGCTGATGCCGACAAATGGACTGTGCAGGAGGGCCAGCAGGGCAAAGTCCCGCGTTGGGTCGCTGAGGGCGTCGAGCGCGTTCGCTAGGTCGCGGATCTCCATTTTGGCGAAGAACTTGTCGCTGCCCCCGACCTTGCGGCACGCGATCTTGCGCCGGACGAGCATGTCCGCGAGGTTGCTCAGGTAGCGGTTGGTGAGGCAAAGCACGGCGATCCCTTTCTCGCCCCCGTTCTCTTCGACAAGGTCGTCCACCATCCGAGCGACCATGCCCAGCGAGTCCTTCCCGTTCTCCGCGGGCCAGACTTCCACACCCTCGAACGTTCCGTGTGCAAAGGGGTCTTCCACCGTCGCGGGCGTAGCTGGCGCCATCGGCCGGTAGTCCTCGCCCCATTCCCGGCCAAAGAGGAGGTCCACGAAGCGGAGGATGCCGGGCCTTGAACGGTAGTTCTGGTCCAGGTCATGGCACGGCAGTTCCGTCGCCCGCCGGACAAACAGCTCGGGGTCCGCAAAGCGGAATCGGTAGATCGATTGCTGGGGGTCCCCGACCATCATGGAACGACCCGTTGCCACAGAGTCCAGTAGCCGGTACTGCACCGGGTTTACGTCCTGTGCCTCGTCGATGAGCGCGGCCCGGTATTGCCGGGCAAGCTTTTCGCGCACCGAATCCGAGCGCTCGATCAGACTGACCGCCTCCGCCTCGAGCCGGGTGAAGTCGAACGTTTGCTCCGCGGTCATCTGCTCGTCCAAGTGCGCCCAAGCGGCTAAGACAAACCGCATCAGTCCGACCGTCGCGCTCGCTTCCTCATCCTCGGTCTGGCCCCTCTGGGTCCGTAGCCAAAGTGGGGGCTTGTAACCACTGCTGCGAACCAGTTGGACCGCACCCTCCGGCCAATAGCTGGGCTCGGAGTAGATGATTTGCCGCACGTCCAGGGGCAGCTCTTCCAGACAGATGTCGCGCCAAAACACCTTCAGCGTCTCAACGGAGCGGTAGATCTCGCCAAGTTCTGCACGGCTCCTACCCCCCGAGCGGAGTTGATCCATCGTCTTTTCGATCACGTTGCGGAGCGAAACGTCGCTGGTGCCCTCGACCGTGTTGGAACGTGCGACCAGCAGGCTGGCTGCCTCCGGGCCCTCGGAAGGTGCGGTCGCGAGCGCCCTTCGGACCGCGCGATCGACCATCGTCTTGCCCAGGCCATCGTCCGCGATGACGAACCCCGCGTCGATCCCCGCCATCAGCGCGTTCTCGCGCAACAGACGCTCGCAGAAGCTGTGGATCGTGTAGATCGGCCCGGTCTCGGCAAGCTCCGCTTCCCGGATTTTTCCTGCGGACCGCAACCGATCGACGATCCTCTCCTTCATCATCGCCGCCGCGCGCCTCGTGAAGGTCACGGCCAGGATTTGGTCGGGCGAGAGCCCGTCGGTCTCGATGTGGTGGAAGTAGCGCTCCACCAAGACACTGGTCTTTCCCGAGCCCGCCGCGGCGCGGACCGAGAACTGAGGGGTCTCCGCAAGGATCACCCCCATCTGCTGTTCGTTGAACTCGAGCGGTTTAATCGCTCCCTTCCTCCCCGGGCTGGTCCCCGAAGGGTTCCTCGCTGAACTCCCTGGAGAACCGACAGATTTCTCCGTAGGGGCAAGCCTTGCAATGATCGCCGGGCCGTGGCTCCGCCACCGTGTGCCGGAGCAACTTGAGCCCGTTTTTCATGTAGTCCTTCGCCGCCTTCAGGAAGTCGTCTTCGTGGTCCGTCTTTGCGGGGGCGCGGGCCAAGCCCTTTGCAATGTCGCCGACCAAAGTCTGGGCCGATTCGCCCGAGGTCCAGAGCTTGCGCTGGCCGCTCATCGAATCGATCTCTAGCCCGCACCAGTCGATGCCGGGCAGCAACAAGAAATAGACGCCGTAGGTGGCGAGGTCGCGAGTGCTCCCCTTCTCGTCGAGGTCCGGGTTGCCTGGCTCGACGAAACCGAGCACGAGACCGCCTTTCACCTCGGCGAGGAACGTGACGTCCGCCTTGAAGGTGACGCTCATCGTTGCGGACTTGAACGTCGTCCTCAGACGCTCTTCATTTTCGATCGCCACGTCCGCTTTCACGCTCCCCGGCACCCGCGGCCAAATCGTCCTTGCCCTGAACTCCCTCGCGACCCAGTCCTGGATCAGCCTTTCCGAACCCGAGCGCAGGACGGCCAACTCCCAGGGCTCCAGGTGCGGCCAAAGCCGGTCGAAGAGCTCGTCAGCCTCAGCCTCGAGGGCCGAGATCGCAGACTCTGCGTCGGGCGCGGTCGCCAGCTTCGCCTTGCGCGGCAGGTGCCGAAGGAGGGAAAGCCCTCGGCGGGGGGTCGGCTCAAAGACCTCGAGCCGGTGCCGCCATGCGGCATGGAAGGGGCACGTGAGAACGAGCCCGATCTCCTCCGGCGTGATGCCGGCGGCGAGGTTGGGGCGGACGTGCTTCAGGGCGTCGGCATCCTCCAGCTTCGGGGGCTCTACCTTATCGGCGGGCATTTCGAGCGCGGCGCGCAAGCGGTGGTCCGCTTCGGACCGGGACTCGACCATGGCCGGGGCCCACTCGGTGAGCGGATGGTTGCTATAGTCCGCGCCGCCCGCCGCCCGTTCGACCTCCTTGATCGCGAAGGCGGGGATGGACTCGCGCTCCTCCTGGGCGAGCGGGTAGCTCAAGACCAGCCGCTGGCCCGCGGCCGCGCAGAGCCGCACGAACTCGTCCCGCTCGTTCTCGCTCGTCTCAATCGAGCTCGGCAACGCGATCCCGCTCAGCCTGGCGATTTCTTCGCGGTCGGCATCGTCCAGCACGGTGTCCTCGCTGCGCCTTCGAGGCATCGTGCCTTCGAGCAGGCCGAGCGCGACGACCAGGTCCGCCGCGGGCAGCCGCGCCGCGTCCGAGACCACCGTGACCCCTCCCGGGACTGCCGGCAAGTGGATGGTCTCGTCCTGCCACAGGTCGTTGGCGAGCCTGCAAAACCTCGCCAGGTTCAGTTCTGGCAGGCCCGCCTGGTCGTAGCCATAGGCGTAGTCCGCGATCGCGCGCTGGAGCAAGGTCTGGGCCCGTATGTCGCGGTCGTCCGGGGCGTCCTCGCGACAGACCGCCTCCGCGATCGAGGTCGATCCCACCAAGTCCCGCAAGCGGTCGAGCCAGACAGAAAGCCGGGCATCCCCCTGCGCCTCTTGCCTCCAGGCCAGCGTCGCGCGAAGCCAAGCGAACCGCTCCCCCGCCTCATCCGCCCATTCGCTCAGGCTGTCCCAAGGGCGGACCGCCTCACGGACGGCATTGGCGCACGCGTCCGTCAACCTGCGCCTCTCGTCGCGGGTGAGATCCAGATAGCCGAACCGCCCCAGCCGGCCGACCGTCCTGGGGTCGTTGGTCGCCAGGGCCGAGAGAAGCCCGGCGATCAACCGGGCGAAGCCGCTACCCATCAGCGCCACCGCCCGCGAGAGCGAGAGCCGAAGCCCGTGCCGACCCGCCGCCAAAGCCAGCAAGGGCCCGTAGGATTCCAGGTCACGGGCATGAAAGGCGATGGACTCGATCGGCGTGCCCTCTTCGATCGCGCGCAAAGCGGTCCGCACCGCCCACTCACACTCGGAGAGCGGGTCGCCGGAGGTCATGACCTCCACCTTCGGCGCGTTCGTGGCGACTTTATCGGTGTAAAGCGCCGCGTACCACGGGTCGCTCGGCACCATCGGCACGAGCGGCGGCGCGAGACGCTCAGCGAGGCGTCGCCCATACTTGAAGAGGTCGGGCCTGCCGCTCACATGTTCGACCAGCACGTCCACGTGGATTCCTTCGTCCGCGCACCAGCGCATCCAGTCCTCGTAGACGGGGCGCTCCTCGTTGCCCGCGAGGACGACCAGTCGCGAGAACACGGTGCACTCGCCCATCTTGAGCCCCCGGCACCGAGCGGCCCGGTCTGAGGCGAACTCACGGTTGGAGGCGTCCATGGTGTCGCGGACGAGCTCCGCGATCGCCGCCAGGTCGTCGAGCTTCTCCGCGAGGTACTGGGGCGCACGCTCCGCGATCGTCCGCAGTTCCTCCGCCTCCAGACCGCGGTCGCGGAGCTCGCCCAAGCGCTCCTCGACGAGGCGGAGCGTGCCGCGGAACTTGGCGCAGGCGCTGAAGGGCGAGGAGTCCTCCAGCGATTCGGCGGCAAGGGAAACCATGGCGAGGGTCTGCCCCCGGGTCGGCATCCGCTTGAGGGTGCTGCCGCATATGGTGAGGACGCGACCGACGAGGTCGCCCATCGGAACGAAGTCGACGTCATCAATTTCGCCGAGGCAAGCCCTCGCAGGCCGCAAAAGGCCGTCTTCCAACGCAGTGACGACCGTGCCGGGGCGGACAAGCTTCGGAAGGGTCGCCCGGAGACCGGCGCCACCGGGCGGAACCCCGACAACTCGGAGACGCTTGTCTGCCATAGTTGAATCTTACTATGCGCGCGAAGGAGAAGCCGTTATGGACCGTCGGCCGCCAGATCCTTGGCAACGTGCTGCCGCTGTTGGTGGGGCTTCCCTTTCTCGTCGTCGGCGTGCTGGAGTTCGCGCGCGGGGGCACTTGGGCTCTCGCCTGGCTCGCCGGGTTTCCCGTGGCGACGTGGCTCGCGACAAATTTCCTAAGCCCGCTGGCGAGCGCCGGCCTAAAAGAGGAAGTGGCGCGGCGGCTCCAGCGCGAGCGGCCCTTCGAAAAGGTCGAACGGCACTTCGTGGGGTTCGCAAGACCGGGTTACCGGGGCATGCTCGACCCGCACGAGGACGTGGGTTTTTTACTCCTCCATGCGGACCGGCTCGAGTTCTATGGGGCTGAGCGGCACTTAGAGCTTTGGCGGAGCGAGGTGAAGGCCGTGCGCTTCCGGCCCAACCCGCACACATGGGTCGGCCTTGGGCGTTGGGTCTCGGTCGAAGGGGTCTCGGCCGGCAAGCCCGTCCGCCTGCTCGTCGAGCCTCGCGAAAAAGCGACGCTTATCGGAAACCTTGTCGAGTCAGGGTCGGTGCGGCGCAAGCTCGCGGCCTGGCTGGGTACCGTCCCCGAACCTAATGCGAAGGGGCCCAAGAAGAATTGACGGGATAGGCCCATAGGAAGGCTACCCGTTTCCCGCCAATCGAGACTTTGGTGCCGTTTCCGGGTATCCTGAGCCAGCGCGCACGACCCTAGGTGAGCCGCCCGAATGTGGGGGGCGGTGAGGCGCGCAGGGAGTCCCCGAAGACATGGTGTACCGGCCACTGCGCTATGAACAGATGATGAAAGCCGCGGAGGGTTTGGACGTTCGAGCCCGCCGCATGTTCGATGGGATGGCGATCTATTCAGGCGAGAAGATGTTCGCTTACCTGGTGGACGCCGAAATCGGATTGAAACTGTCCCCGGACGACTTCAAGGAAGCGATGACCATCGACGGAGCGGAACCGCTCCGGGCCAATCCCGACGCGGAGCCCATGCGCGAGTACGTGCGCATGCCTTCCTCCGTGCTCGATAACTACGAGTCATTTTGCGCGTGGGTTGCCCGCAGCGCCGCCTACGCCTCCGGCGTCACCGTCCACTAAAACCACCAGGCTTCGCCTGGCGGCGAGCCAGGCACCCCTGGTAAAGTCGTATTGCGAGCAACGGGGCCTGCGAGGGCCCCGCCGTCATTTATCGGTGGCGCAATGCGACGGATCGGGCTCCTAACGAGCGGGGGGGATTCCCCGGGCATGAACGCGGCGGTCCGCGCGGTGACGCGGGCCGCCCTGGGCCGCGGCATTGCCGTCACCGGCTTCCTGCACGGATGGCAAGGCGTCATCGAAGGAGAGTGCTGGGACATGGCCTCCAAAGACGTGGGAGGCATCATCGACGAGGGCGGCACGATCCTGCGCACGGCCCGCTCCGCCCGGTTCCGTGAGCGCGAAGGCCGCCAGGAAGCGATGGCCGTCCTACGCCAGCAGGAGGTGGAAGGCCTTGTCGTGGTCGGTGGCGACGGTTCCCTCACCGGCGCCCGGACCCTTTGGGAAGAGTTCGACTTTCCCATCATGGGCATCCCCGGCAGCATTGACAACGACATCAGCGGCACCGACTATTCGATCGGTTTCGACACGGCCGTGAACACGGCGCTCGAAGCGATCGACAAAGTCCGCGACACGGCCTACTCCCACGAGCGCGTCTTCATCATCGAGGTGATGGGACGGGCCAACGGCTTCATCGCGCTGGAAGTCGCCCTCTCGAGCGGAGCCGAAGCGGTCCTCATCCCCGAGGTGCCCTATTCCCTGCTGGAAATCTGCGACAACCTCCGCAAGATGCACGAGCGCGGCAAGCGCAGCTCGATCATCATCGTCGCGGAAGGGGCCGCCCGGGCCAGCGACGTCAAAGACTTCATCAGCGCCAACACCGGGTTCGAAGTCCGCTACCTCGTCCTCGGCCATATGCAGCGGGGCGGGAGCCCGACCGCGTTCGACCGCGTCCTCGCCTTGCGGCTGGGGGCCCTGGCCGCGAACCGCTTGCTCAGCGGGTTCGCAGGGGAGATGGTGGGTGTGGACGGCAACAAGCTGGTGAGCCACCCGCTGAGCTACGTCCTCAGCACCGAGCGCACTGTCGACCCCGATAAGCTCTTGCTCGTGGACGTGATGGCGCAATGATCTTGACGGTCACCTTGAACCCGGCGGTGGACGAGACGCTCTTCGTCGAGGGCCTGCACCCGCACGACCGCAATCGCGTCACCCGGGTCGAGACGGACGCGGGCGGAAAGGGCGTGAACCTTTCCCGGGTAGCGGCCGAGCTTGGCGCCGAAACCGTCGCCACCGGCTTTCTTGGCGGGCAGTCGGGCATGTTCGTCCGCACCGTGCTCGACCGGCAGGGGGTGCGGCACGACTTCGTGGAGGTCGCGACGCCCACCCGCACGAACGTGCTTGTGGAGGACGGCTCCGGGAAGCCCCCCACCGTCTTCAGCGCGCTCGGCCCGGTAATCACGGGCCTGGACTGGGAGAACCTCTTGGGCCGCGTCGCCCAGCACCTGGGCCGTGCCGCATGGGTGTGCACCGGGGGCTCCAACCCTCAGGGGCTCGAACCCAACTCTCTCCGCCTGCTCGGCGAAATGGCCAAAAACGCGGGCGTCAAGTGGGCGCTCGATGCCGACGGGGACGTGATGGAGCAGGGCCTGGACGCGGGCCCAGACCTGATCAAGCCGAACGGCGACGAGGCCGCGCGGCTTTTGGGCTCGCCCGTGCGCACGGTGAAGCAGGCGCTCGAAGCCGCCGACGCGCTTACCGACCGGCTCCATGAAGCCGGCTCCCATTCGCCCACCGTCATCGTTTCGCTCGGCGCACAGGGCGCCGTGATGGCGTGCCAAGACCGGCTCTATGTCGCCGAACCGATAGAGGTCGAATCGAACAGCACGATCGGAAGCGGCGACTCGCTGGTGGCCGGGTTCCTGGTCGGGCTTTCGCGGGGCCTTTCACCCGCGGACTGCCTCCGCCTCGGCTCGGCCGCCGGGGCCGCCACCGCTCTCACCGACGGCACCGAAATCGGGAGGCGTTCCCAGATCGAAGGCCTCTTCGACCACGCGAAGGTCCGTCTCGCTTAGGCTCAAAAGCCCCACTCAGCCCTGACCCCGCCGTTCGGCCCGGCCAAGCGGCGCTTCCGGTCGGTATATTGAATTTGGCCCCCGGGGAGGGGCCCTCCTTATGCAGAACTCTTTCGCGATCCTCGGTTCCGGGATGCAAGGCACGGCGGCCGCCTACGACCTGGCCAAGTTCGCGGCCCCGGCCCGCATCTTCGTCGGTGACGTCGACCCTGCCCAGGCCAAGGCTTGCGCCGACCGGGTGAACGGGCTCGTGGGCGACCTTGTGTGCGAGGCCGTCACAGTGGACGCGATGGATCGCGCCAACCTATCCGACTTCCTGGACAGGACCGATATCGTCCTGAGCTGCCTACCGTACTGGATGCACCCGCTCGTGGCGGAAGTCGCGATCGAAACGATGACCGACATGGTCGACCTGGGCGGCAACACGGACGTCACCATGAAGACGCTGGACCTGAACGACCGGGCCGTCGAAGCCGGCGTCACGCTGGTCCCCGACGCGGGCCTCGCCCCTGGCCTCGTCAACAACATCGGCTTCTACATCGTCGAGTCGCTCGACGAGTGCGACACGGTCAAGCTCTACTGCGGCGTCCTCCCCCAGAACCCGAAGCCGCCCTTCAACTACAAGCTCACGTTCAATGTCGAAGGCTTGGTGACGGAGTACGACTACCAGGCCGTCGCCCTTCGCGAAAACGAGATCATCAAGATCGACACGCTTTCTGAAGTCGAAGACCTGTACATCGACCAGCTCGGCGAGATGGAGGCGTTCGTCACCAGCGGCGGAACGAGCACCGCGCCCTATACGCTCCATGGCCAGGTTCGGAACTACGAGTACAAGACCATCCGCCATCCCGGCCACGCCCAGCTGATGCGGCTCTTCAAAGACTTCGGCTTCTGGAACGAGGGCCAGGTGGACGTAAAAGGCACAAAGATCGTCCCGAAGGACGTCTTCAACGCGGTCTTCGGCCCCGAGTTGGCCAAGTTCGAGGACAAAGACCTCTGCGCCGTGCGCGGTATCGGCTGGGGCACCCGCGGCGGCAAGCCGACGACGGTCCAGATCGACATCTTCGACCGCCAGTGCGAGACCACCGGGTTCACATCGATGGAACGGCTCACGGGCTTCTCGATGGCCATCATCGCCCAAGAGGTCGTCCAAGGGGGTGTTGCCAAAGGCGCCGTGCGCTACGAAAAGGCGATGACCGGCCAGGCGTTCATGCACGAGTTCCTCCGGCGCGACTTCAACGTGAAGATTCGAGAAACGGTGGAAATAGCCTAGCGAAAAGCCAGTCGTTTTAACCGACCACGTGCAAAGACCAGATTTGTCGCACGTGGTCCCAATAGCCTCGGATTGGCATCACGGCCTTAAAAAGGTCTGGTACCCTCTCAAAAGTGGCGCAACGTGGCGTCATGAAGGTTCGAGAGGAGAAGATGCTTCGTTGTTCTGCCCTTATTGCCGTGATTGCAGGCGCCGCGATTTCGAGCGCCCAGTTCACGATGGCCACTTTCGCTGACCCGTCTACGACCAGCGCAGAGCCGCTTTTCGCCTTCGACCTCGCGAAGGAGACTCTGAGCGGCGGCTGGGACAAGCCCGGCCTCACGTTGATTACCCCCGGCTTCACCGGCGGCGGCCAGACTGAGAACGCCACCTTTACCTTTAGCGAAGTCGCCTTGACCTTCGTCATCCCCGGTATCTATCGGATGGGGCCCGGCAATATCAAGTTCTACGATGCCGACCCGAACAGCCCGATCTTCACGATCACCTTCGACAGCGGCACTTTCGTCCGAGCCCTCGGCGTCGGCGCTTCTAAGATCACGGCCGATAACGTTCAGTTCAGCGGCCCGCGCGTCCCGACTGGCCTTTCCCAAGAGACCTTCTCCTTCAGCCTTGCCAACGCGATCCAGAACGGCGCGATCGAGAGCTACACCGCCTCGTTCACGTCTTCCGCGACTCCTGAGCCCGCCACCATGGTGGCCCTCGGCGCTGGCATCGCCGCGCTCGTCGCCCGCCGCCGAAAGGCGTAAGCCCGCGCCCTTCGTCAAAAAGGGCGGGTACCGCCCCGGCAGACCCTTAGTGTCTGCCGGGGCCATCTTCTTTTCTGGCTGAGCCGGGATCGGCGCGGCCCCTCCCGAACCGGAACGGTAAACTCAGCTAGCCGCCGAACCATGGATCAGTCGCATATCCGCAACTTCTGCATCATCGCGCACATCGACCATGGCAAATCGACTTTGGCCGATCGAATCCTGGAGCGTTGCGGGCACGTGCGCGGCAATGCACAGGAGCAGATGCTCGATACCATGGATCTCGAGCGCGAACGCGGTATTACCATTAAGATGACCGCTGTTCGCCTTGCTTATACCGCAAAGAACGGCGAAGAATATCAGTTCAATCTAATCGATACCCCTGGCCACGTCGACTTCACTTACGAGGTCTCGCGCGCACTCTATGCGTGTGAAGGAGCTCTCTTGGTGGTGGACGCCACCCAGGGTGTCGAAGCACAAACTATTGCGAACGCCTCCATGGCGATGAACCAAAACCTTGAGATCATCCCCCTGATCAACAAGATGGATCTTCCCCACGCGGACCCCATCATGGCTCGGGAAGAGATCGAGAATGCCCTCGCCCTCGATGCGACAGATGCGATCCCCTGCTCTGCCAAGACAGGTTTTGGCATTGAAGAGATCCTAGAGGCAGTCGTCGAAAGGATCCCGCCACCGAACGGAAACGCGGACGCCTCGCTCCGGGCCTTGATCTTCGATTCCCACTTTGACACGTACCAAGGTGCCGTCGCCTATGTCCGCGTTAAGGACGGTTGTGTCAAACCGGGCGACCGAATCAAAATGATGTCCACCGGCAAGTCTTTTGATGTGGACGAAGTCGGCGTGTTCCGCCCGAAGTTGGAGCGTGGCACGGCACTGGAAACCGGTGAAGTTGGATTTATCACTGGCGCCATCAAGACGATTGGGGACGCCTCTGTCGGCGACACCGTCACTCTGGCTGAAAACGCGGCGACCGAGCCCCTTCCGGGTTATCGAAAGGCGAAACCTATGGTCTTCTGCGGCCTCTATCCTACGGATGCCGACCAGTACAACGATCTTCGAGAGGCCATCGAAAAACTCCAACTTAACGACGCTTCACTAACGTTCGGACCAGAAACTTCTGCGGCTCTCGGATTCGGGTTTAGGTGCGGCTTCTTGGGGCTGCTCCATATGGAGATCGCGCGTGAGCGATTAGAGCGCGAATTCGGCTTAGACCTCATTCTTACCGCGCCCAGCGTGGACTATCTTGTCCACCGTTCTTCTGGTGTAGTCGACCACGTGAGCAACCCTAGCGAGATGCCCGATCCGAACCACATCGCATTCATCGAAGAACCGACGGTCGATGCGACCATTATGGTTCCCAATGACTATGTCGGAACCGTAATGACGCTTTGCCAAGAACGCAGGGGAACCTATAAGCGCACGGAATGGCCTTCTCCCAATAGGGCCATGCTCTATTACACGTTACCGCTAGCCGAAATCCTCCTCGACTTCTTCGATAAGCTCAAGTCGATGACAAAAGGCTATGCCTCATTTGACTACGAACTTGCTGATTATCAACAGAGCGAGCTCGTCAAGGTCGATATCCTGCTTAATGGCGACGCAGTTGACGCTTTGTCGTTCATCGTGAACAAGCAGTTTTCGTATCCACGCGGCCGCGCGATTGTCGAACAATTGCGCAAGGTCGTTCCCCGTCAGCAATATGAAGTCAAGATTCAGGCGGCCATCGGAGCGCGGGTTATTGCTGCGGACGTCATCAAACCGTTTCGAAAGAACGTTATTGCAAAGTGCTACGGCGGCGACGTCACTCGGAAGCGCAAACTACTCGAGAAGCAAAAGGAAGGAAAGAAGCGTATGAAGAACATTGGCAGCATCGAAGTGCCTCAAGAAGCCTTCCTCAGCGTCCTCAAAGTCGCAGAATAAGCGGCCCGGGTGAGAAATCAACCGGTCGATCCGCCGTCTACTTTTAGGAATGTCACTTGAAGACCGGATCGCTCGCCTCGAGCGCACAACAAGGCTCTACCAGATTGCCGCTGCCGTCATGGCTCTCGTGCTGGTCGCCCTTTTCACGACGGGCTTTTCGCAACAGCAAAGCCAAACTTATCCGCGTAACATTTACGCGGACACCATAACCGTCGGCACCCTTCGTGCGACGTCCACCACCACGGACAGCTTGACCGCAAACCGCACCCAGTCGAGCTACGTCGGAGCCACTCAGATCGAGGCGGGCCGCGCCCGGTGCGAAGCCCTGGAAGCCACGAACTTTCAAGCGGCACGCGCGGCTTTCCGCGCCTTAAGCGCAGAAACTGTCGAAGCCAAAGGCCGCACAGGCACCACCTTTGCAATCCTTAATGAAAGCGCAGGTTTTAGCATCCTAAGTAACGGCTCCCCGGTCGCACTTTTGAGGGCCGAAGGAGACGGCGGTAGTATAGAGGTTCGTAACTCAAGCGACGTGGCGCTCCTTATGAAATCTGGCAACAATCCCGGCTTCAGCGTCACAAAAAAGCGTAGGAGCCTTGCCACGATGGGCGTTGACGACCGCGGCCTTCCCCGGTTCGCCGCCCACACCAACAACGGCAACCTTGGCGCGGTCTTAACCACGGACAGTACTGGGAAGAACGGTCGTGTCCTTATCCAAGAAGACGACGGTTTTCCGATCCTTGATCTTGATAAAGGTTCCGACGCTGGTCGGCTTCGGATTTATGGCCCGAAGAACCTGGTCGTCACTTCCCTTCCGCAGCCTTAGCTTTGTCCTCAGGCGGCTCAGGAACCACCGAGCTCTTGGCCTTGACGAACCGAATGCCCTTTGCCCGGCCAAAGTCAAGTAAGAAGCCACGCACTTTACCGGTCGCGTCTTTCATCAAGTCGGCTCCTAAGCCCTGGATCGTCGCGCGGTCACTCGAGGAAAGTGTGACGGGAACGGCTTCCGAATCCCGTTCGCTTACCGCATAAAGCATGCCGTCAACCTTATAGATTGTCAGCGAAGTTTCCGCTTCGACGCTTTCGTAAGTACCCGGAAGATCCTTCACCAATTCGGGCGAAGGGGTAAAGGGTTGGCTTCGGTTGAAGACGATTTCTTGGCCGTTCTGGAAGAGGGTCGCCGAACTCCCGTCCGCTTTGAACTCGATTTCAGCCTTCACTACCTTCCAGAAGAAGCGCGTGGCAGACATCGGAAACACTGGGAACTTGGCTTGCCCGGTCGCCTGCACCATAAGTCGGCCGCCTTCCAAAGTGACGTCCAACACTATCCCTGAACCCACCCGGTAAGTCCCCACATACTTTTCAAGGTCGGCGGCGGGAACTTCAATCTCTTTCAGAGTCTCGCCCTTAGGCACTTGAAGCACAAAGCGGGCGATCTCGTCGGCGATCGACTGCGCTTTGTTGTCGCCCGCGTTGCCTAGGGCAAAGATGGAAAGATGGTGGTCTGGGAAGCGGGCCGTCGCCGCATTGTAACCGAGCCAGTTTCCCCCGTGCTGCACGCGCTTGTTCCCGCCGATCTCATCAAGAAAGTAGCCGTAAGCATAAGGGCTTTCTTGACCATTATTCAGCTTCGTAAGCGATAGAGCCTTAGTGATCAGATCGGGCTTGCCCTGCCCCAACTTGTTGTCGTAAAAGTTCTCGTGCCATAGCAACAGGTCTGCTACCGTCGTATGCAGCCCTCCATCACCGGTCGTGCCGAGTCGGGACCAGAGCATGCGCCATTTTCCGTCGGCGCCGATGACGTAGCTGACCGCCCTATCTTTTTGCACCAGATCGCCTTCCGAGGCGAAGTACGTGTTCTTCATACCAAGCGGTTCGAAGATCCTTTCCTTGCAAAACGTGTGGATGGGTTTACCGGAAACGCGCTCGATGATTACCGCCATGAGCGCGTAACCGGAGTTGCAGTAGTTGAACTCTTCGCCAGGGTCTGCGTTCAACCCTTGCTGGCGCGAGAGCGTCCGCAGCATATCATCGAAAGTCCGCTTCTCGATAAAGTCGTAACCGCCGATCAACCAGACGTTCAAGTAGTCGCGGAGACCGCTGTTCATGTGCAAGAGGTTGTCGAGCGTGATCTTCCTTCCGAAGGTCGGCACCTCGGGGACGTACTTCGTGATCTCGTCGCTCGTTTTCAGCTTTCCATCCTCTTCCAGCAAGAGGATCGCCATGGCGGTGAACTGCTTGCTGACGCTGCCGACATCCATGACCGTGTCAGGGGTGTTTTTAACCGAATGGTCAAGGTCTGCGAGGCCATAGCTTTTCGAGAAGATCATCTTGCCATCGCGCGCGACGGCGATCACGCCCCCGGGGCCGCTTTTGCGGTTCCAATCCACGGCGATCTTGTCGATCTGAGCTTCCAAATCTGTAGGCACCTGGCCCAGACTGAACACGGGCATCAAGGTGGCGGCGACGAAGAAGGGCCACGGACGAACAAGCATTAAGTCCTAAACGGTTCGCGGGGGCAAGAGGTTGCGGGGCCTAAGCGAAGGACGGCGTCGGCGCTTGGCGTAACCTAGGCCGGTGTTCAAGCGGCTGATGGAAAGGGTCGATCGCGCCTTGGGGCGGGGCGTGATCGACGAGGAACTCTACGAGGAGCTTGAGGAGGCCCTGCTGCAGGCGGACACCAACGTCGAGACTGCGGGGGCAATCCTTCAGGAGCTGCGCGAAGCCGTCCGCAAGGAGCGGGTCACGACCCCAGAGGGGATCAAGCAACGCCTTGAGGAAGCGATCCGCGAGCGGTTCCACCAAAAGGTGGAGAGTGCCCTCTTCCGGCACATCGCTAACCCAACGGTTTATCTCTTCGTCGGGGTCAACGGGGTCGGCAAGACGACGACCATCGGTAAGCTCGCGACGCGCTTCGTCCGTGAGGGACGCAAGGTCGTTCTGGCCGCAGGCGACACCTTCCGGGCGGCCGCCATCGAGCAGCTCGAGATGTGGGCGGAGCGGTCTGGCGCGGACTTTGTCGGTGCGCAGCCCGGGTCCGACCCCGCCAGCGTCCTCTTCGACGCCATCAACGCGGCCAAGGCGCGCGGGGCCGACTACGTCTTGGCCGACACAGCCGGCCGCCAGCACACAAAAGGCAACCTGATGCAGGAGCTGCAGAAAGTGGCAAAGGTGGCGGAGAAGGCGCACGGCCGACCGCCGGACGAGGTGCTGCTTGTGCTCGACGCGAACACGGGGCAAAACGCGATCCGCCAGGCGGAAGAGTTCACCCAGGTGGCCGGGGTCACCGGCCTCGTCTTGACGAAGCTGGACGGCACCGCAAGGGGTGGGGCCTTGATCGGCATCTGGGACCGCTTCCACATCCCCGTGAAGCTGGTCGGTTTGGGCGAAAAGCCCGAAGACCTGCAGGATTTCGACGCCGCCAAGTTCGCCGCGTCCCTCTTCAGCTAGCGCAGGGCGGCGCTTCACCAAAACCTGGTGGAGGCGCGGGGAATTGAACCCCACGAATCAGGTTACAAGGGGTGACACCTGTGCGAAGTCGCCTGGTTCGGCAAACTAGTAGACGCGGCTCTAGGGGTGACAGCATTGCCACACGGCTCCTGTCAGCCACCCCGCGCTCACATGTTGACCATTTCTCCCAGCCACTTTTCATCACGATCACGTCATGACGGAGGACAGAAAGCTTTGGAAATGGGTACCGACAGCATCGTGCCCCGGAGAAGCCGGGTGGACACCGTCCTGTGTCTGCACATCGCTCCTGACCGAGAACGTGTCCCCCTGGGCCAGCGACGTAAACCCGTCCGCGAAGTAGCACTTTGTCGAGTCGCTGTACCAAACGGTCCTCGACTCGGCGCCCTTAACGACGACCATTCCGCGGAACTGGTCGGTGGCATAGGTGCCTGCCGGCAACGTCAGCGCAGTGGTCGTTGTCCCCGCTCCGGCCGTGCCAGTCAAAACGATCGATGCGACCGCTGGCTTCCAGTAGCCGCCGTTCAAGGCAAGGACGCCCTGCTTGTTGACCTCGACCGCCTCGCAAGGATCCCAGACAAATATCCGCCCAAGCGATCCGGCAGGGTTGAGTAGCCTGGCACGTGCCATGACCGCCTTTGAGATAGACCCCTCTCGCCCAGCGTTGTTCACTGCCTGGCGCTTTGTCTCGTCAGCGGTCGTGTAGCTCTGGTTCGCGACGGTCACCCAGCCGTCGCTCGAAGTTGTGCCGGGTAACGCCAGGCCCAGGATCACGTTTCGGCCGGCCGCGACGTGAGGGGCGCAGAAAGCCACGATGTTGTCGATGATCTGGGTCGCCGACAACGACGCTAGGTCGTTCCTCCAGTTGTGGCAGAGCACATGGGTGCAGAACCGCGCCATCTGGTCTCGCACCCCACGGTTCGGCCTGGAGAGGATGGTCGAGAGCTTCTCCGCCCCGTAGCCGTGGACCAGCGCCCCGTACCGACCGATGCAAGCGCGCCGCACGTAACCGCCGGTAGACCTTCCCCAACCAGCGTCTCCGGCGCCGCGGCCGATCGAGTCGGTGTAGCCCATGACCGTTGGATAGCGTTTACGGCTCGGGGTGCGGACCAGGCACGCGATCGCGTTGTAAGCGATGTTGCGGTCGCGGCGGAAGTCCCATGGGTCGCCCGAGTACGCGCGGTCAGCGTCGACGTACCCGTCGCCATAACCTCGGCCGCCTTCGGCCGTCCCCCCGTGCACCGATCCGCCGTTCGGCCGTGCGCTGCCCCCCGTGTCCGGCGTGATCGACACTCGCTCTCGGAAGCGCTCGCCGGGCGCCACGAAAAACGGAACCGGGTCGGTGCAACGGATCGCGCCGGCTGCGATCCTCGCGCCGTCGAAGTCGCCGTCGAAGGCGCACTTGACGATCGCGTCATTGAAGTCGTCGACGTTCCCTGGCACCATCGTTTGGAGGGCGGCCTTGACCCGAACCGCGTTCGCAGTCGCCACCTCACTGTTGGTCGTGCCGTCCTTCGTGTAGTTCCCATAGACCAGCACGATCTCCTCGATCGGTTCAGGCAGGTAGTTAGGCAGCCAATCGACGGCATGGTGGTGGAAGGTGGTGCCCCCGGTCATACCCGTCGTCACCGCGTCGTAGTGGTTTGAACGGACGCCAAACGGGAACCACCCGTCGAGAGGGTCGAGGTTAATCGGCATTGCCGCCCAATTACGGGACTCGCACTATCCGGGGACGATCGTGCCCTCTACCGGGGACAGCGAGCCGAACGACCCGCGAGGGAACGCTGTCCCCGAAGGGCAGCTCACCGGCAACTTGTGGCCCCGGCTTGCCGGGCGGATCGTCCAGTCCTCGTACTTCGCCGCCTTGAGCACGCGTACCGCGGCCCTAAACCTGTTCGGCACGTCGATCGCGTCCAAGGTCAGCCCGTGCACATAGTGGGCGACTTCGACGAGGTCGGTGTCGAGCGAGTCTAACGGCTTCCCGCTCTCGTCGTACCGCTCGACCCGGCCGCGCAGGACGCTGACGTTCCGCGCGTCGCCGCTAGGCTCACCGATCTGCATGACGGGTGTGCGGCACACTGTGAAGTTGCAGTCCTCGAACACGGTGTCCTCCACCCCGCCGCCAAGCCAAACGTTCGGGGCACAGCGGGAATCGAAGAAGACGCCGTCAAACTTCACCCGCGTCTGGGTGGAAATGCGCTTGACGACGAGCGCAGGGCCCAGGTTGTTGGTCAAGACTCCTCCGCGAAAATTGACGCATTCAGCGTCGGCAAGCACGACCGCGGCCTCGCGGAAAGACCCTTCGGTCTCAATGAGCGGGGCGTTGCCCCACGTGTTCCCCCCAGCTGAGAACACTTGGCTCGCCGAGAACTTCACCGCGAAGAGGGGCCTGGTCAACGAGTTGTAGTCACGGACTGAGAGGGTGAACCCGGCCATTGAAGGGCGCACCCCGTCGAACAGGACGACGCCGCCCGACCAATCGCCGGTAGGCGAAGGTTTGACGGTGAGCTGTCCTTCGACCACCAGCACAGCGCACGGCGGACGGCGGGCCCGGTCCGGGCGGAAGACGAGCGGTCCGTCGGTCTCCACGACAGCCCCGCCCGTAAAGACGATGTGGGCCTCGCGGCCGGTGCGGTGCGGGCCGTCGATGGCCTCCGCGACCATCGCGTTCAAGACGCGCGTCGTCTCACTCGGAGTGAGGAACTGGAACACTCGCGTGTCGATTACCCGCGTGTCTGCCGCGGCATGGCAGGAAACAAGCGCCGCCAGGAGCGCGCAGGGCCCCTTTGAGATGGATGGCATGCGGCCCAACTACGGGAGCCCGGCATAGTAGCCAAGGAGCGATATGGACCAGTCGTCGATGTAATCGCCGGTGACCCGGTATTCGAGCGACCGAGCGGGGTCAAGCGCCGCCAGGGCCTGGACAGTGCTTCCGGTGTCATCGGTGTCGCCGGCCCAGACCATAAGCGCCGTGTGCTCTACGGCGCCGGACGACGCACGCAATTCGATCTTGGCCCCTGACGGTGGGTGAGACCCTGCGAGCACCAGCGTGACCTGGAGTATCGCAAAGCGCGCCCCGTCAGGGACGTCACTGCTTAGATCGATCGGCGTCCACGATCCGACCGCGCTCGATCCCGACGCGAGCGAGACCAGCGCCGCGAGGAACGTCGGCCAAACGGCGGCGGCCGCCAGCGCCTCGCCGGTGGACGGGGTCCTGGGGGCGATCACCACCGGCTTGGCCGTGACGTCGGCAAGGGTCTGGTAAGCGCTCAGGCATTTGACATAAACCGTCTCGCCGACATAATCTTCGCCGACTTGTACGCGGCCTAGGTCGGTCGTCGCGGCCACGAAAAGCTCGCCGATCGAATGGCCGGCCATAGGTGTGCCCCTCAGACCGCGCTTGAGGTCGCTCAAGGTGTACTCGTAGCTGGCGTCAAGGCCCGCGGTCGCGACGCCGACGATCTCGTCGCCGATGACGGCTATGTTCTCCCCAGCGTCCACCTGGGCTTGCGAGACCGACGCGAGCGAGCCCTTGGACGTCGTCAAATCGACTTCAACATCGTTGACCAGGTCGAACTCGCCCGCGACCGCTCCGGAGTCCGAAAGGGCAGTCTCCGTCACACCGAAAGCGCTCCGGCCGGTGATCGTCGGCCCCTGCGTGTACGTCGTGCCCCCGTCGAGCGAGTACCATACGCTGCAGCCAGACCAGCCTGCCTCGCCGGTCGCCGCGACGTAGAACCCCGGCGAGTATTGGTGGCCGTCGAGGAGCTCTCTGCCGGACCAAACGACGAACGTCGTCGGCACTACTTCGTACACGGCCCCACCGCCACCCCCACCGGCCCCGGGCGGGTCCTGTACCGTGACACTGGCTCCGTCAGGTACGAGCTCGAGCACGATCGGCCCAAAAGGCATGAGCCGCCCGGTCGTCACCCTTGTCCTCACGGCGCCAGTGTCCGTCGGGACGAGCACCACGTCCGCTGGGGCCAGCGGCAAGTAGCGAGGAAGCAGGTGCAGGGTCAGCGACTCAGTTTCGGTCCACAGCCGGTCTAGCTCGCGGGCCGCGATCGCCCGAGCCTCGTCGCCGGTCATGGCCATCGGCAAATCGATCGTCCGGCTGTTCGCAACGTCAGCGGTCTGGCGGACCTCTGTCTGCACGTTTTGCTGTGCGTCGGAATCGACGTCGAAGTAGCGAACGTCGATCCGCCCAGGAAGCTCGGTCTCCATTGCCCGCCGGCGTTCGACAGCCTCTATGGAGGATCCTTCGAGGGAAGCGCCGACATGGTCGCTCGATACCGTCAACACCGGCGAGCCCCCTAGCGGCACCAGGCGAATGACACCGTCGACTTCGACCGCCTCAAGCGCGCCGGCGGTGAGAAGCGACGTGGCAAGGTCTTGTGGCGCCGCCCGCCCCTGCTTCACGACGCCCTTGACCTCAGAGGTCGCTGCAGTGACGTCGAGCTCGCTCGGCAGTATCCCGACCATCCGTGCCAAGTCGCTGAAGACCTTGCCGTAGTCGACGGCGGCAGTCTCGACCTCGACCGAAAAGTTGGGGATCCGGTTCCCAAACTCTTCAAGGCTCATGTCGGTCAGCACCATGTAGGCCGTGCCCCTGAACGCCGGCGTGGCAGAGCTGCCGAGCCCCATGGCCGAGACGATCGTCGAGTCTGGGGCCTGGCTTTCACTGCCGTCGTGCCAAACAGGGGTCACGATATTGCTGGGCGCAGCCGAATCGTAAACAAGCACGTCGTCCGCCCAGACGCGCTTGAGCTCGGGCGCGAGGTGGACAAGGTCGCCGTTCGGCATGTGCAACGTGCCGGTGCAGACCGCCACCGCAAATGTCGCGGAGTACCAGTAAGTCGTCACCGATCCGCCGCCCCCTCCAGAGCCTCCTCCGCCGCCGCCCTGCGAGCGCTTGTGCTCGACTAGGTGGTTCCCGTCCACCTCTTTCACCCAGACGACCTGCCCGCCCACGCGGCCACGGCCCCACACGACCGGGTAGCCCACGCCGTACTGAGAGCCGGAATAGCGCAGGTCGCTGAGCTTGCCGTACTCGGAGTCCGGTGCGTCCGGGGCATCGAGCCAGCTGCCGATCGTCGTCCCGATCGCCCATCCCCACCGCGCGCCGGCCGGCCCGCCAAAGGCTGAACCGACCAGGGCGCCGACGCCGCCGAGCACAAGGGTCGCCACCTAGGCGGCCTCCCTCAGCTCGTTATGGCGCCAGACGGACTCGACACAGCCGGCCCAGAAATCGTCGAGCGGCGTCTCCACGACCGCGTTGACCGACGGGGTAGACCAAGCGTGCACGAACGAGCCGTCCCCCGTCCAGACTCCCAGGTGGTGGTACATCGGCGAGCTAGGAGACCTGCGCGTAAACAGCAGCACGTCTCCGGGCCTTGGCTCTTCGACCGCGCGGGCGCAGCCAAGAGCGACATTCATGAAGAGCTCTGTCTCGTCGCACATCGAGTAGCGGCCCGGGTCGGTGACGGTCAGACGCGCAGCTTGCCAAGACGCGAGCACTAAGCCGGCGCAATCCACGCCGACGCCCTTCACACGCCCGCAGTGGTGCCAAGGCGTACCGATCCACGACCGAGCCTCGCGGACGATACGCCTGCGCAGCCAGAGATAGCCCCCGCCGTCGTTTAGCTCCGTCATGACCGGGGCGGCCGCCCCCTCTTCAGCACCTTGTCGTTGCCCGGCAGGTCGGGCTCGCCATGGAAGTTGTTGGCGTTGGCGAACTTACTGCGACACGTGGCGACAAGCCGGTCGCACCCAGCTTCCAGCAACGCGGTCTCGCCAGCGGTCACGGCGAACGGGAACGGGGTGCGCAACTCGATAACCGCGTTGCCTGAACTGAGCGCGTGCGTCTTGACCTCGCGCTCGATGCCGCTGTTTGGGCCGCTTGTAAACTTGACGATGCCGTTCGAGTAGTGACCGGTCGGGGCGCTGTCCGAACCGAAAGTCAGGGAGACGCCGGACCCGCCAGAAAGCGTCTTCGTCGCGCAGATCGGCACCCCGCCGACCGTGTTGCCAGAGAGGTTGACCTTGCACTGTGCGTCGCCGAGCCGCCTCACCCGACAAGCCTTACTGGTGACGTCGCCGACGTTCTGTTTGAGCAGGTGGCTCAGAGACCTCACTTCGGCCCGGAACTCACCGTTCTTGCTCGTGACCTCACCAATAAAACCGACATGGAGAAGCGCGGCGCCTGCCGCGACGTCCCTACGGTCGATGACGCGGACCGCGATCCTGGCCCCGTCGTAGGCGCCGGCGACTAGGTCGGCCCCTGATATCCTTGCCGAGCTGAGCGATCCTAGGATGTCCAGGTTATCGACGCCGTTGCCCGACCTGCTTTGGATCTCGGTATGGCGCAGCCCGTCGGTCGGCTCGTAGACGTCCCCGCCGAACGTGACCGGCTCGTCCGCGCTCGTGAAGCCAAGCTTCGTCCCGTCTTTGCGGGTAACAAGGACGAGGACGGCGGGCTCGAACGACTCGGACTCGATGGCGGCCAGCAGGCCCGCTGGGACGGTTCTCGGCATCCCGGCCAACTACGCCGTCTGGGCCTCAATCGATCGATACGAGGTTGGCCGCCCACCTGGGCTTTGTCAAGGCAGCCTTCCACCGAGCCGCGATCTTGTCGTATCCACGACGGTTTGGGTGCACGAGGTCGGCTAAGTCCGTGTTCTCGTCGATCGCGGTGTACATGTCGACGTACCTCACGTCGTTGCCGAAGGCCGCGTAGTCGCGCGATAGCGCCCGAAGCGTGCGGTCGACCGCACCTGCCCAATCGTTCCGCGCCTGGCCGTAGTTCGACCGGGTAACGGACCCAAGGAACACCGTAACCCGGCGACCGTTAGTGACGGCGTCCAAGAGCAGCCGGTACCGAGACTCCATTTCGGGCAAAGGCGACCAGTAGTCGTTCGTCCCGACCATCAGCAGCACCGCGTCGGGCCGGTAGCGGTCGAGCCATGCGACCACCCCGTCTTGGCCGTCCCGCCCATACACCAGGTCGAGGATCCTCCATCCACCGAAGCCCGCGTGCTCGGGGTCGTCCATTCCGGACGAGTTTTCGACCGACGGCCCGACAAAGTCCACAGCGAACGGTAAAGAGGTCTTTAAGGCCTGCCTGTAACCACAGGGCGACCCCGCGCCGGCGGTGAGCGAATCACCTACCGGCATGACCATTAATGCCCCTAATAGCATGTAACTATAATGATTTGGCGCATTACAGGTTTCCAATCCCTGATTTCGGCCCGTGGTTTTTACCGACCTGGGAAACGTCGATGACGATCTCGTCTCCATGCCCGAGCCAATCGTCCACGTGCCGCACGGCCAGGCCGATCGCGTCGGGGAGCATGTTGTGGCGCACGACAGTCTCGCCCATGGCGTTAAGGACTTTGTAACCAAGTTCGTCCGATACGACTTTGAGGACGACCTGACGGGGCGCGTCCATCAGCCGCATCTCTTCAGGGCGACCAGCCCCGAGACGAGCCTGTAGGCGACGCGCCTGCCATGGGCGGCAGGTTCTGCCACGAGCGCCTGGCCGGCTTCGACGTCGGCGAAGACCACGTCCTTTCGCTCTACACCATCGATCGTCACCATCGTGTTCTTCGCGTCCGGGTGCCAGCAGCCCATACGGATCGGGTTTTTGAGACGCACGTCGGCGTTCAACGCAGCGAGTAGTTCCACGGCCTGCCATTTACGTCACTCGCGGACTTCGACGATCGCTATTCCTTGCCAAGAACCTGAGAAGACAGCGCGGTTCTCAAACTCGAGAGAGTCGGTGTCGAACCTGGCAGGCACGTCGAACTCGCCGGTCCAGCCGATTGCGACACCGTTCCCGGGCGCCGCGACGAACGTGACCAACCCGGTCGAGTAATCGACGGAATAGTCCGTGCCAGCCGCCTTAAGGATCCCATTGAGGTAGATCCTTACAGTGCCCGAGACCGGCCGCGTGACCTTGCGCACGACGGTCGACGGGCCGCTGGGATAAAGCTTGGCGAGCTGGAACTCAGTCTCGTCCCCGTCTCCGGTAGCGATCGTGACCGGTGACGTGTAGACACCGGGCGCGGCCCTGGTCCCGACGTAAAAGTCGCTCCAATCTTTGAACCTGAAACTGTGCAGGCGGCCCATCCGCGCGTTAAAGAAGGCGATGATGGCGGCCAACCGGTCGCTGTCCCAGCTCGCAAGGTCACAGGTGTAGCTCCTGCGGGCCTCGGACCAGTTACCGATCCGTTGTTCGAACCCGGCCGACGAGCCGACCACGGTGGTGAGGAACCGAGGCCCTCCCCTCATGCCGCGGGATACGTCGGTCGGGAACCGCACGTCGTGGAAGGCCATCAGCTGCCCAGTACGGGCCGCCTTCAACCGTTGCGACGCATCGCGCGCATCGTGGCCCGGCCCATTGCCTCAGCGATCTGCCCTTGCGAACGAAGGAACGACTGGGCGTCCGGCGTCGATACGTGCACAGCCACGTTCACCTCGCCGCCGTAGCTCGTCGAGCTCGTGACCGATGCGCCGCCCGCCATCGCTGACTCCTGCCCGCCCAAGGCAGACCCTCCGGGCCGGAGAACGCGCTGGGCGCGGGCGAACCCGTCGCCGCCGCTCCACAGGTCGCCTACCGAAACCCCCGACTTGCCGCCACCGCCGCCGCCGAAGGCACCGCCGATCACACGGCCGATCAGTCCGCCGACGGCAGACCTCACTTGGCTCACGATCCATTCACGGGCCATGTCGGCCAAGAGTTGCCTGAAACCGTTCAGGACGTTCGAGAAGAAACCGTTGAACCCGTTCCTCAGCAAGTCGTCGAACATGCCCATGAACCGGTCTTCGACCGTCGCCGCCATCCTCTCCAGCTCGACGCGGAACCGCTCGACCTTCTCCACCTTAAGCGTCTCCGCCATGACCCGCTCTGCCTTCTCCATGCCGTTCGCGATCCGCTCGGCGCTCGTAGTGCCGACCCCGAACGAGTCCGCCAGCTCGAGCGTGCGCTGCCGGGTGCGCGAAGCCTCGTCGCCGGCCATGGCCGTGCGGCGCTGGATCTCGGCCATGGCAGCGCCATAGCGCTCGCCAGCTGCCATCGCGTCGGAGAGCCAGGCACGAAACCGGTCGTTGGCCTTCCTTGCCGCCGAAGAGCCGGCGGCGAGCTTGCCCCTAGCCTCTAGGTCGCGGTCGGCGTCGCCCTGGCCGATCTGCGACATCATGTCCTGCATCACGCGCTTGACCATCGCCTCGCGGTCTTGCTCGTCCGCGCGCGCCTGCTCGTCGGCCGATCTGGCGCGGTCGCGTTGCCCCGCAAGCCAGAGCTCGGTACGGTCTGCCATCCCCGAAAGCTGTGCGGGGGTCTTGCCTAGAGACGCGTTCAGCGCTTGCTCGTAACCCGGCGCGCCCTCGCGGAACGACTGCAGCACTTTGACCCGCTGCACCTCGGTCTCGGCTGTGAGGAGCGCCTTGTCGACCGCAAGCCGCACGACACGGGAGAACTGGTCTTCCCAGGCCGACCGGTCTGCCTCGATCCGGCCCGACAAGGTCTCGTCGACCGCAAAGGGGTCTAGGGGCGCAAAGCCGCCCGAACCCCGGGACGCGCCGCCGCCACCGACCTTGCCGGACAGCCCGCCGGCGCCCGAACCCTGGGACGCGCCGCCGCCGCCCGAACCCTGGGACGCGCCGCCGCCGCCCGAACCCTGGGACGCCCGGGGGGGCGCCTGTGGCCCAAGGCGGGAGAACTCTAGGAACTGCCGGTAGCGCGCAGGCGACAACACGGACTTCATGCGCGCGTCGAGCTCGCCCCAGCGGCCGCTCGCCTGGTACTGCGCGATGAGCTTCTTGAGGTCGCGGTCGGACGTCGCCTGTGGGTCCGGGTCAGCAAAGTTCGCGAGCGCGTCGGCCGCCATGTTGCCGAGCATCATCCCGCCGATAAACGGCACGGCACGGCCAAGCAACCCGCCGAGGGCTCCCCCGGACGCGCCCGCGCCGCCTGCGGCGGCCGCACTTGCCTGCGCCGCCTGGGCCCGTGCCGCCGCTGCGGCGACCGCGTTCCATGCGGCCGCGAGGTTCCCGACCGCGACCATCAAAGGGCCGAGCGCGATGGCCACAGCCCCGGCCCGGACGATCCATTGCCGTTGCTCACTATCGAGGCCCTTCAGCCAGCCGACGGCCTGGCGCACCACACTGACAAAGTCCTTCGCCACCGGGAGCAAGGTCTCGCCTAGGGCGGCAGCGACGTCCTCGGTCTCGGCCGCTAAAGTGCGCTGTTGGTTGGCCAGGTCGCCCGACGTCCGCGCGTAGTCGCCCTGCGCGTCCTTGGTCTGCTCGAGGATCTCTTTGAACCGAAGCTGGACCTTGGTCCCCTCATCGAGCTTGCTGAACTGCTCGGTGATGCCCTCGGTGAGGGCGCGACGCTGCAACGTTTGATCGCTGAGCAGCACCCCGACCGAGCGCAGTGGCTCGATCTCGCCGACGAGGCCCGACCGGATCTTATTGAGGGCGTCCTCGACGGAAAGGTTCTTGAACGATGCCAGGTCGGCCGCGAGCTTGACCGTCGTTACCGAAAGGTCGGCCGAAGCCTTCTCCGTCAAGCCGCTCGCCTTGTAGATCGCGCCAAGGGACGCCGCGTACTCGTTCGCAGCCCGTTTAGAGACACCATAGGCGCTGGCCGATGTCTCGGCGAACTCCTGCACCACGCCGGCCGCCCGCTTAAACGTCTCGTTAGTCGCGTTCTGCGCCTCCCCGAGGTCACGGGCAGCGTTCACCGCCTTGACCGCCGCCGCGGCCAAAGGCGCGCCGATCGCGACCGAGACGGCCGTCCCCGCCGCTTTCATGCCTTTGACAAACTCGTCGCTGAACTTCTTGGCGACGGCCCCGCCGCCTTCGACCGCCTTTTTCTTGGCCGCGTCAATGTCGCGGTCGAACGAATCTAGAGCCGCCCGTAGGACGACCTCAAGCTCAGCGACCCGGCCCTGCATCGGACGCCAAATACGTCCCGGCCTGCGCTACAGTCACTACCGGCCTCCTGCTTGCCTGGCCCTCTCCGCCTGGGAGTGCTGCTCCGCGTTCACCACTGCCAACACCCATTGATAGTGGTCTGCCCGCATGGACAAGACGTCGGCGGGCATGGCGTGGAGGTACTTGGCGACAAGGACGACCTCGGCCCACCAAGGCAGCTCGCCCAATTCTCCGTCCGTCGAGCCCCAAAGCCTCAGCTCGCGGACGTCGATGGGTTTGGGCTTGCCGCACCCAGCACGGCGAAGAACGTGCTCCTGAGGATCCGCACCGGCACCGAGCGTAGGCCTGGATCGTTGGTCGGGACCGGCTCTCCTCCCCGAGCGAGCGACCACTCGATCCCGATCGATAGCAGCACGCCGACCACGTCGTCCACTTGGTCGTAGACCGTGCGGCCCTCGCCAAGCTCGCCGTCGTCGAACTCTTTCAGCACGCGCTCCATGCGGAGCATCGCTTCGACGGTCAAGCTCGGCAACGAGTAAGACGCCTCGAACGAGCGGCCTTCCTCGACCTGGACCACGACCGATTGCCTTTCCGAAAGAAGCTCGTCGACCTCGACGAGCGCCCTCTTCGCCCGCTTGCCGATGCGGACGGCCATTAGTAGCTCGCCACCCCGTTAACGAGCACAAACTGGCAGCTCTTGCCCCAGGCCGGGTCAAACCGGTTGGAGAACCCAAACCGACGGGCGACGATCTGTTGGTCGTTTTCGATCGCTCCTAGTTCGTTGACCTGACCGGCCAAGGTGACGTCGAGGCTGAACTTGGTCGACGTGCCGGGGATGTTGACCTTTGACGTGTACAGCAGCCGCAGGTAGTTAAGGGTGTTGTCGCGCTTCGCGTTCACCATGGTCGTGGCGACGCTGTTAGCCTCGATGAGCACCGCTCCCCTGAGGGTGACGTCGTCCTCGGTCGCGTGGGCGAAGGAATCGAGAGTGTCGTCGAGGACGAAGACCGGCGCGTGCTTGCCGCTACAAGACCACTCCGAGCTGAAGCAGGCCGCCAGTTTTCCGGCCGCCAGTCCCGCGAGCGACGTCGCGAAGTAGACGTTGGCCTGGCCCGGCTCAATCGGCACACATGCGAACTCCGTATAACCGCCCAACGTTGTGATCGCAATCGTGACGTCCGGCGACGAACCGCCTGTCAGGTTGTTCGCCGCTAGCTCGAGTGCAGGCTGGGCCTCGCCTGCCAAGGCCGCCCCGAACGTCACGGTGAACGGCCCAGAGCCAGTGACCGTGACGTTGCCCGAACCGATGGTGCTGAGCGCCTCCAGGGCCGCCTGATAGGCCGCCGCGTTCGCGTTGTAGGCGATGTTCGCCGTCGTCGCACCCTTGAACCGCAACTTGAAGTTGCCCCCCGTCGGTGAGCCGGTGACGGTGACGGTCTGTACCGCGTTCGATCCCGGCGTGAGCGTTGTGAGCACCATCCTGCGACCGATCGCTTGGCCGTCGATCGACGGCGACTCGTTGCGCTTGACGGACATCCCGAGGGCGGTCAAAAGGACATAGGCGTAACGCTCGGCGTTCGTCTTGTCGCCCCACTCATTCGTGTAGGTCCTGAACGGGGATTGGCCACGAGGGTCGAAGTTGAACTCGTGCCGGTAAACTCCGGTGGTGACGGTCGTGGTCACCGGGTCGCCGAACAGGGACCGTAGCAGGAGACCGAGCTCGTCGTAGGTGGGCTTGCCCGTGACCTGGCCGGTCGCCATGTCCCCGCCGTTGTTCACCTGCATCCCGGGGATCAACTCGCCTTGGAACCGGACTTCCTCACTGGCCTCTTGTGACTGCATGGTCAACCGTGCCGCCTTTAAGAGGATCGTCGGGGAGACGGGCGTTCCAGGGGTGACCTCTTTTCCTAGGACGCATCGCTGTAACGGGTACTCGCGTGGCATTTCCAGCGAGCCCATTACGGATTGGTGCGTCACCACTGCGCGGACGACGTCGACGCGCCGCTCGGTGTGCAGTGCCTCGCCGCTGGGGCCGCCACGGCGCACCATGGCGCCGAAGGTGGAGAGCGCGATGTCGTCAGGCTCAAGGGGCAGCCCCCAAAGGTCGAGGACGCCGCCGAGGGTGTAGGTGCCCCCTGACGGCCCGACCGTGAACGTCTTGGTCTCTCCGACAGGGGTCGAACCGTCGAGGGTGAGAGAAACGTCGAGCCGCTCGAGCTGCCCGGCCCCACCGTCCCATCCCGGGGTGAGGAGAGTCGTGCCGTCGCAACCATAAAGGCGGAACTCGTTCACCCTTGGCCCTGAGGAGTCGCCGAAAGCAGGCGGTTCGTCCAGCTCGTCGCGGCTCGAATAGCGCCAATAGCGGGCGACCGTGCAGTCGGCCAACTCTTGGTCGTACGTCCAAGGGTCGCCCGGCAGATAACCTGGAGGAGTGTCGGGGGCGTATGACACCGGCGTCCACGTTGTCCCGTCGTCCGAATAGTGCCACTCGCGGCGGGAGGAGCCGGCATAGTTCGTCCCGATCGTGACGATCCGCCCGACGCCCGTTGCCAAGCCAAGGTCGTGCACGACCGTCACTCCGCGCCACTCCGAGAGCGACTGTGTCGCCCACCCGTAGTAAGTGCCGGCGACGCCGTCGTATGTCTCCGGCGCGTCGTCGACCAGGTCGCCCAGCGCCGCGGCGTACTCCTTCAGCCCTTTCCCTAAGACGACCGTGCGACCGGGGCCACCCGTGCCGAGCGCGACGACCACGACCTCAACGCCGAGCACCTCGTCGTCCTCTGGGAGCACCCGAGACGCCGCGTCAGTCAGTCGGAGCCAGCTCTGCGCACCCCCCGGCGGGTACACAGCGGCTGAGCCGTCTTCGGCTAGCGCGTTCGTGGGTGACGTCCACCCGGTTCCCACGGCGGACTGGAAGACCAGCACTCGCTGCGGCATCAGAGAACCTCGCGGAGAGCCTCCGCGACCGCTTCTTTGACGACACGCTCGGTCTCTGCCTCGAGGGAAGCCAGCGCAGGCTCAAGGAACGGGCGCGCGGCCATTTTCGGGGTGCCTTGCTCGACGTAGACGCCGTACTCGACACCGACCGCCACTTTGGCCTCCAAGTCGGCGGGCCTTGGCGAAGCGGCACCCTCGGGAGGCGCCTCTGCGCGCGATGCCGTGGCGTACTGCTCCGCGGCCCTGGCCAACGCTTCCTGGCGCTCCGAGCTGTCGGCCGTCTCTACGTAAATGCTCGCCTGCATGGCGCCCGTGTCGATGGGCCGACGGGCTTCTGGGTAAGCGCCGATGTTATCGATCGCCCGCGCCTGACACTCGGACGCCAGGGCGCGCACCGCTCCGTCAAGGCCTTTGCGGACACCGCTTTTTGCGAGGTCGAACCGGTCTATTCTCAGGCGCACCTCTGCCATTAACGTGCCAAGTACGGCAAACGCCGGGGAGGGCGGGGTTCGAACCCGCTAGGACGGTCACGGCTTTTCCGGCGGCCTGCTGCCGTGTGCCGCGCAAGCGCGCTCGACCACTTCTTTGTCCGCGTGCTTGGGCATGCGCCCGAGATTCCGCGTTGGGGACTCGAATCGCACCGAAAAGCGGCCAGAGTCAAGGGCAAGTCAGCGGCGCAACTGAGCCTGACCGACGACTGAAGCCTAGATCGGCGGGTTGTTGAAGTCGATGCCCCGCGCCCGCAGAGTGAAAACCCCACCGATCTCGATCCTCCTCGTGCCGTCCATAGCCACGTAAGACCTGTCCCAAGTGCGCTTGCGGACGCACATGTAGACGGCGCCTAAGCCGGGATAGTCCGCCCCGGACGCATTAAGAGCGTCGTCAATCTCGTGGGCCCAGGTGAAAGCGAGCGACGTTTCAGAGTCGGGCAGATCGGCGACCACGGCATAGTCAACCTCGATCTCGAGCCGAGTGCCACCGTGGACGGCGACGTCGCTCGGCTGGCCAACCGGCCAATAGACAATACCTTTGTCGAAATCCGGCGTGGTCGGCCCAGGCGAAACGCGGATCCCGGCGAGCAAAGGCCTTGCGCGCAGCACCGCGGGGATGTGCTTCTTGATTGGGGCGAGGTCGCTCACGCCTTGCTGTCCACCACCAGCAAATACTTGCCAGAAGCCTGGCCCACCGGATCCTCCTCAACGCCTACCACGTTGAACAGGGCCGAGTCGGAAAGGCGCCGCAAGCGGTCGTTGGCCTTCGCGGCGAGCTCTTTCGGGACAGCCACGCGCCAGGCCCTTTCGTGCACTGTACGCATTCCGTCGGGCACCTCGTCCGCCCTCAGCGGCCGCCAGCGGGTACGGACGTTGGCGGCCACGACGGTGACCGAATCGGTCTCGCCGAACTCGCTGGCCACTTTCGCGACACGCTGGAGGTCGCAAAGGGCGGCCATCGTCTCAGACCGCATGCGCTCGGCTTGGGCGCGCATGCCGCCAGTAAGCCGCGAGTGCATCAGATCCCCAGCCTGTCCAGACCTGCCGTCGGGGCCATCTCACCGGACACAACGTCAGGCCCAAGCGAGGTCGCAGTCGTCTTCGTGACGTTCGCCCTCATCCTGGCAGCGAGCTCCGTCCAGTGGCGCACGCGTTGCTGGGTCCATTCGGACTGGATCCCAGCTTCGTCTTCGAACCGTTCAGGCTGCTGGGAGACACGCGCCACGCACGACTCGGCCAGCTGGGCGACACCCTCGCGGAAGCCGCGGAGCGCGAGGAGCGCTTCGACCTCCTCGTCCTCTAAGAGGTGGGTCGTGCTGTCGACGTCGCCCAAGAGAAAGCGGGCGTAGTCGCGCCCCTCCGCCCCGATGTTCACCGAGTCGTACGTGAACGCCATGTCTTAGCCTCGGCCGAGCGCCTCCGACAAGGCCTTCACCATCTGGTCCTTGGTCTGGGCCGAGGGATCCAGGTTCACATTGAGGGTATCGGCAGCGTCCTCCAGCTGGCGCTTCGTCGCCTTCGCCGCCGGAAGCCATTCGTCGCCGACTTTAACCTCGATGGAGCCTTCGACGACCCGAGCCGACGGCTCAATCTTCCAACCCCGCTCGGCCCCATGCGCAAAGGCATCGTTTACGCCAGTCGCGCTGGTCGGGACACTGAGTTCGACCACTGTGGCGCGAAGCTCAAGGATCTGGGCCTTCAGCCAGTCAATGGCCGTGTCGTCGGTAACACCGTCCCAGCCAAGGTCTCTGGCAGCGCCTTCGACCGCGCTTACAACGGCTCGCGAATAGTCCTCCAGCCGCGTGTTCGCCGCTTTCAGGTCGACGATCCGATTTACGATGAACTGGGCCGGGTTAACGCCGGCACCGTCTTTCCAGCCGCACTCTGTGGCCAGGAGTTCCAAGCTCTCGGTGCCCCCAAGGGTGAAGGGCTTGCCTCCTTCGACGTCAGGGAGTTCGGCGACGGTGAAGACTAGCCGACCATCGTCGAGACGGACGGAATCGCCTCGCTCAATTGCCGCGACCGCTTGCGGATCCTTAGGCACAGTCAGCCTTCTCCTTTTCGCGCTTCAGCCAGAGGAGAGCCTCCTCGAGCTTCGTGATGGCGAGCGACGCCTCGCGATTAGGGCCACGCTCGCCTCCTTGGCGGAGTTGCCCCATCAGGCTCTCGATCACCGCCGCCGGCTCCATGGGTCGCAGTTCCGCTGCAAGGTCGTCGTCCGGCACCTTCTCGCACATGTCGGCACTCAAGGAAAGCGTGGTCTTTCCGCGCTCAGGGCCGTTCCCCTTCATGTGCTCGACTGTCTCAAGGGTCGCGTTGCAGAAACGGGGGTCTGCGTCAGGGCTTACGCTCTTCACGGTGCAGTGGAGCACAACGTGGTCGCCGGCCTGTAGAAGGTTGCCGTTCTTGTCGTGTGGCATCGCTGGCCCATTACGTCACCAGCGGCCGCCCATGACGACCCCAGACTCCGATTCCGCCGCGAGCTCGCCCCGCTCCTGCATGACCGAAGACCACTCTGTCAGGCACACGATCGGAACGCCGAGCACGGCCTCCCAGACCTTCGCGATCCTCTCGTGGTTCTCGCGCGCTTTGCCATAAGCCCGTTGCCTGTCCCCGTAGACGAGCGTCCTAGCCGCTTCATTACATGCTGACGAGCGGCCTGACCTTGGCATGGGCCTGGGCACAGCTGCGAATTAGGTGCTTGAGGTCGGCGTGGTGGTGGTCGCTGGCCCTTACGGTCAGGACACCGCCGGTGCGCTGTTCGGGAGCGGCCCTTTGCGACCAGGCCAGTTGCTGGCGCAGCATCGCCACTTCTGCCTCAAGCTCGACGTTCCGCCGGATCAGCTCGCCGGGATCGCTCGAGGGGTTCGCAGCCCTCGCCACCACTTGGGCCGGGGTCGGCTCATGCGCCTCTGGGGGTGGGCCGGGCACATGCTGCGATAGGAGCTTTGCCCGCTTCAAGACACCGTTCCAGGCCCTGCCCGGCAACTGGGCCATCAACCACGCCTGCCTCCGCTCGTCGTACTTGCAGGACTCAGCGTGCGCGATGATCAGCGCGTCTTCGTGGTCGGTGTACTTTGGGGCGGCCACTTACTCCCCCCGCTTGATTTTGTCCCAGACTGCGGCATATCCGGCGAGGTCGACCCAAGAGTCTCGGTGGTCCAGGTTTCCCGCAATCCTGGCGAGCTTCAGCCCGGCCATACAAGCGACCACCTGCTCTGCGCTGATCGGAACGCCGAGCACGGCCTCCCAGACCTTCGCGATCCTCTCGTGGTTCTCGCGCGCTTTGCCATAAGCCCGTTGCCTGTCCCCGTAGACGAGCGTCCTAGCCGCTTCAAGGACGGTGCCGGCGTCGTCCGGAGGGCCACAAAGGATCTGGTCGAGCTCTGCGACAAACCCTGCAAACCCGTCTTCAGTGTTTTCCACACTCGGCCAAGTACGAAGGAAGGGGCCGCCCGAAGGCGGCCCTGTAGTAGCGGCGTAAGCCGCGTTTTTATTCGGTGCTGATGCGGGCGGTCGCGGTCTCCATGTGCTTCCGCGGGAAGCCGCGCTGCACACCCCAAAGGGTGATGTTCGGCGGGTTAAGGTCGGGAGAGCCGGTGCCGTAGCCGACCGGGCCCCGGACTGGCGAGGCAAACCCCCCGCCGACCAGTGCGACGTTGGCCTTGTTCCCGACGATCGACTCGGTCACCACCGCGTTCGCGAAGTCCCAGACCGACGTGTTCCCATCGAACGCCTTCACGCTCAGGATTACGTCCGCCGCGTTGAAGTAGCGGCTCGATGTCTGCGTCCCGTCCTCGTTCTCGACGAAGTAGACAGCGTCCTCGACCTCGATATCGATGTCGAGCACCGCGCCGACCACCTGGCGGAGCGGCCCCAGCTCAAGCGTGTTGAAGTTGAACCCGACCGGCAGGTCGAGCTGGCGCACGACCGCTGCGAGGTTTCGGAACTCCGTAGTCGAGGCCATGAACTGCAACTTCGCGGCGCTCATGGTCACGCGGTCGTACCGAATCCCGTACTGCTGGATGGCAGTGTCGCGCATCTCGCGGATGTCCGTGACTGGAAGCGCCGTGGCCTCGTTGCCCGCGATCCAGCGGCGGTTGCCCGCGAGGGTCGTCTTCAAGTTCGCCGGCATGCCCCAGCTCATGTTAGTGAACTGGATCCCGAAGGCATTGTAGGTGCCGACGTCCGACATCATCGCGCAGACCAGCGCCGCGCGCCGGGCCTCGACGCCGTCCAAGATCGCCCGTAGCGAGCGCATCATGTAAGAGTCGAAGCTCTGCAGGTCGCCCGGCAAAGACTGGCTTTGCAGACGGTTAAGCAGGTTCAGTTTGCCCTGGCTGAAGTTCATGCCGATCTTGAGGTTCGGCACCTTCGTCTGGGTAAGGCGGAGAGGCTCGGTCCCTCGGACGCGTGCCTTCCCGTCGTCGGCGATGATGTCGGCCGCGACGATCAGGCCGGTGACCTTGGCCGTGATCTCGTCCTCGTCTGCGTCGACGTTCAGGACGCGTTGGGCCGCGGCGGGCAGCTGGGCGCCGCGCCGGTCGTAGACGTCGTCGATGATCCGGCTGATCCGGTTTACCGACAGGAGCTCGGAGAGGGTGTATGCCATTGTCTTAGCTCCCCTCTTACGAGGTCCAGGTCACTCCCGGCAGGGCGGAGAGGAGGTTGGCCTCCGTGGGCTGCCCCGTGCCACCGACCTTGACCCGCGCCTTGAAGAAGATGCCCTCGTCGTAGACGTCTCCGGTGTGGTCGCTACCGAGCTCGCTCTTTACGAGCGTCTGGCCCTTGATCCACACTTTGCCACGCTTGCTGGCCACCGTCTGCCGCCCGTCGCTCGCGTTAGCGTCGTAGGGGCCGTACTTCCCGCTGGCCGTGATCTCCACCAAGACCGTGCCGTACTCGAGGAACTTGTCGCCGGCTTTGACCACCGTGCCGTCCGTCAGGGTCAAATCCGCTTCCGCGCGGCCCTTCGTCGTCTCGACGATCGTGACGCTCGGCGTGGAACCGCCCGTCAGGTTGTTCGCGGCGAGGGTCATCAACGCCACGTCGCTGTTGCGGAGGCCCTCGACGAACTCGACCGTGAACGGCCCGGTGCCAGAGACCCTGGCGTTACCGTTGCCGATCGTGCTGAGCGCCTCGAGCGCCGCCTCGATCGTCGCCGCGTCAGCGTTGTGGTTCAGGTTAGACGTGGTCTGGCCGCCGAAACCCAACTGGAACGTGCCGCCGGTCGGTGAGCCGGTGACAGTCACAGTCTGCACTTCATTGATGCCGATCGTGGGGACAGTGCTCCAGTCGATCGTCAAGCCCCCGACCTTCCGCCGGCCGGTGCTCGGGTCGGCGATGCAGGTCAGGCCGCGACCGGTCTTTCCGATGTCCGTAGGGCCGAAACCTGGCATTACGCCTTGCCTCCCTTGCCAAAGACCTTTTCGGCGCTCACCGAGACCGGCAGGACGCCGTCTTCGTCAAGCTTTGTCTCGGCACCCATGACGACCAGCTTGCCGTTCACCAACTCCTCGGTCCAGCCGACCTTAGGCAGGCCGGCGATGGTCTGGCGAAGGGCAGCCGCCCGCAGGCCCTCCGCGGGTCGCCCGGCAGAAAAGACCACGGTGCCGCCGTTATCGTCGAGCAGCGCCTGGCGGTACTGCGCAGAAAAGGCCTCGACCGCGGCGGGCGGGACGCGGCCCCCTGCCTTGATCTCGGCGGTGAAAGTGGCCACCGCCGCGTCGAGCTGCCCGTCTGTGGCAGCCTGGGGCGCGGCAGCGCCAAGACTGGCCTTGAACTCCGCCAGTTTTTGAGTGACGATCTCGCCGACCTGTTCGGCGGAGACGCCGCTCGAATGGGCGGGCGAGCCCGGCGCGGCTGCGCCGAACTGCGCCAGCTCTTCGTCCGGCGTCTGGTTTAGGAGCCCTTTCAGGCCCGCCCAGAAGTTCTTCATCGCGCCCCCAATACGTGCCGGCTTTGAGGAGAAGGCGGCGAGCAGGCCCGCGTCCTCGACCCTGGGATCGAGGACCAGCGAGACCTCGACGATGCGCTTGGGATGCTGGCTCCAACCTAGCGAGAGCTTGGGCGCCTGCCCTTTAAGCGCGTCCTTGACCCAGCCGCTGAACCGAATCTTGCCGAACAGGTCGAGTCCTTCACGCCAAACCTTGGCAAGCTTGCCGACGTTGAACGGGTCGGCATGGGTAAAGACGCTGCGCATGTGCTCGACGATCACCGGCGCCGGGAGCGCGTCAATCTCTGTGACGGCCTCGTCGGCCTCGGCCTCGTTGATGCCAAACCCTTTGTCCGGATAGTCACCGATCGTGAACAACTTCGCGGTGACCTCGATCGAGCCGTCCGCCAGCTCCTCGATGTGCCCGGCCGTAAACTTGGTGTACTTGATCGTCTCCCAAGTCCGCACCTGCCGCACCTCTTCCGACTGGCCAAGGGTCACCTTCCCGTCGTCATCGATCTCGTAAGGCACGCGATAGTGCCGCACGGTGCCGTTCGGCTGGTCGATGCCGTAAACCGCCGCGTCGTCGTAGAGGTCGTAGACGTAGGCCGGCGTGTCCGGCGGAAGTGTCGAGAGGATAGCGGCCCGCACCAGCTGCCGCACGTCGTCAAGGCTCAGTTTTTGGGCCATCGCCGGCCCAACTACGCCTAACCCTTGGGCTTCTTGACCTTCTCGATGAACGCCAGCGGGTCTACTTTCAACGGCTTTGGGCCGTCCGGGCCGGAGACGAGCAGGTCAGGCTTGAACTTAGGTGCCACGAAGTCTTGGGGATTTAACCCCTTCATGCGCCGCTTCACTTTTTTCGGAACTTCCATGACTCTAAAACCTCCTCGACCGCCTCTCCAATACGGTCAAAGTCGCTCCATTGTGCCAGCGCCTGGAGGGGATGCCCCTCCAAAGAGGTTCGGACGCCCTCCATCGCTGCCTTGTCGCGCGACTTAGCGGCAATGTACTGCGCGTAAGCCCTAGCCCACATTTCTTGGGGGAGAAGGAGGTACCTGGCCCACTCGACCGCGTTTTCGTCAGCCTCTGGCTCCCCTGGGATTGGCAGTCGGCCCGTTTGGGCGATGTAGGCGCAAATGGACATCTCGTCGGAGTCCAGGGCCGCCTCGAAAAACCTTTGGGCCGGCCCATCGCCCTCTAAGGCACGGGAAGTGACGCTCCCGCGGTCGGTCTGCGAGGCGATGCCCTCGTCAAGGTAATGGCCGTACTCGTGTATGAGCGTGAACCTTCGGTTAGAGGCAAGCGGGTTCAGCCGGGTTTACCCGCGCGATCAAGCACGCTGTCGATCGGCCGCATGCGCAGACCCGGCCCCCACTTTGGGTGCATGGTCTCGACGTAGATGTCGGAAAGGCCGATCCGGCCGTCCCTCCACAACTCGTACCTGGCTTTGCCTAGCTTTTCCCGGGCCACATCGGCGGGCTGCCTGCGGAGCCACTCTTCCCCGGTCTCGACCTTCGTCTCGAAATACTTGACCTTCGGACGGAGCGTGCACCTGCACCCCGGGTGCCGGTGGAACGACTCGCCGTGCTGGAGCACCTGCCCGTGCTGAGCCACGCACATCGGGCAGGTGCGGGCGTCCAACGCGGAAACGATGATCGAGGCTTCGACAACGTCCTTGTTGGCGGAGTAGTTCCGCTGCTGCGCGGTTGTGTAGACCCGGATCGACTCGGTCCGGGCGATCAATACGCCACGGCCTTGCAGCGCCTGGCCCAGCCGTTCATTGAGGCGCCTGCCGATCTTGCGCGGGTTCTCGCCGGCGGCGAGCCCGTCGAACCAAACCTCCTGCGCGACCTTTGCGGCCCCACTGGCCACGTCTTCGAACAGGCCCGTCAGCGGGGATCCGTCGCTAAAGCTGCCGACCAGGTCCTCAAACGCGGCTTTGGGCAACGAGCGGAACGACGAACGCACCGAAGTTGCCCGGACGAGCTCCTCGGAGTCGGCCCGCCCGGCCAGCGCCGACTCGCGCTGGCGCCGTGTCGCCGTGCCCAGCGCCTTTCCGGCAAAACGGGCCGACTCACGGTTTACCGCGGCCAGCAACGCTGCCCAGCGCTCCTGTCGCTCGAGCCAGGCACGACTGACCAATTCGCCGTTTGCCGTAGCCCGCTCGACCTGTGCCTGGACTTCTGCGAGCCGCCGGCGCATCCCGCGTTCGGCGATCCGGTAGGCGCGCTGGATTTCGCGCACCGCCTTTGCCTCGCCCTCGAGCAAGCGCTGACGGTGCCTGGCCGCGACGGCATAGACGTCGCTCGCCCCCGGGTCTCGCTTGGGGACGCCGAACAGCACTTTAGGCCAGGCCACGGACGACCCACTACGCCGCAGGCCGAACCAGCGAATTTCTAGGACGGCCTATTAAATAAAATCTCTAGCCGCAGAAGTTTTCTGCGATGTAAGGACCCATGGTAAAAGCTTAGTGTGACAACAGAGATTTGGGTCGTAGTCCTACTACTAGTGCTCTATCGCGACAGCTTTCTACGTCTCTATTATCGGGGCCCGCAACGGCTCCCAAAGGAGGAATGTTTCAAACGTTTGAGACGCTATTCATCCCGCAGGCGTGAATAGCCGCCTGGCCTCCTCAGCCTGTGCCTGCTCTCGTAACGCGCGCTCGGCCTTATCCGCGGCGATAGCTTCCATGTCGCGCTCGGGGAGGCCGAGCTCCGCGTCAAGCTCTGGGAGTTGGGAATCGTGCACGTACCCCTTCGCGTACGCGTCCGCCACAGCCTGTAGCCCCTTCCACTTGTCCTGCTGCTCGACAGAGCCGAGGCTAAGGTATGGCGCGAGCTTTGCGTCGTCAGGCCCGAAATTCAACTCGACCAGCAAGCGGAAGAACCCGCCGACGACCTCTTCGATCGCTTGTCGCTGGTCTGAGACGCGCAGCCCCAAGATGTCTTGGCCGATGTCCTTGCTGGAGCGACTCTCGTGCTTCGCTTCGGTTGTGGCCTGTGCCGTTCCCAGGATCGCCTCGTGGATCTCGCGCTTGAAATAATCGAGGGCATGACGAAAGGCCTCGCCGTTGCTCTTGGCTTCGAGCATTTCGACCTCGGTGCCGGCCGGCACGGCAAGGGCCCACGCGTTCTTCCAGCCGAGCAGCTGGCCCAGCAGACGTCGCTGGGCCGAGGTCATTTTAGGGGCTCCCGAGGAGTCGGTCATCGGCGTCCCGTCAGCGTCGTACTGAGGGACCTCGCCGTTTTCGTTCGGGCTGCACTTCCCGATCACCTGTGGACTGCTGAACTTCCCGAGATATTTGAAGAACTCCGGCACGACCTGCGTGAGCATGAACCACGGCGTGTAGGCCGGGCGAAGCACCGACCGTCCTCGCGGGTCGCCGTCCCGCGGGTCGCGCGAATAGATGACGAACTTCTCGGGCGGCAGCATTTCCGTGACCTCCGCCTCGCTCGCAAATGTCATTCCGATCGTCGCTGACGTTCCGGTGTTCACCGGCAACACGCCGAGCAACCGGTCTTTGTCGTCGAGCACGTAAGCGAGCCGGCCAGCCGATTTCGGCCGCAAACCGTCGAGCACCCATCGGCCGGCGTCCTCGCCCTCGCCAGGCTTCAGGACGACCTCGAGCACCTTGCTGCCAAAAGCCGCACCGTCGAGAAGCGCTTTGAGCGATTCTCGGAACGTCGGGATAGACGCCTCGACCGACCGGCGCACGAATTGTGCGAGTTCCTCCGCCCGGTCTGCTGCAGCCACCTCTTCAGGGCGATCGGCCCTCCGCGCTGCCGGGGGCATAGCCACCGCCGGGGCGACCCGGTACCCTCCGCTGAGCGTGGCGAGCTTGTAGGTGTCGTACGCGCTGGCCACAGACGTCTCCCGCAGCATCCGCTCGTAAACGTCGCTCGGTAACTGCCCCGTCGTCACGTCGTCGATGTAACGGGGCGAGACCGCTCGAACGGCTGCATAGGCCGCCATCACAAAGTCTGGCGAGCCCCCGGTCACAAATTCATCGGCCAGCTGGTCAGGCGTGGGCGGCATCGGCGCCAACTACGGACTGTCCGTATCCCCTTTCTTTTATCCGAACACCGCGCCCTCGTCACCACTGGCCAGCGAGGCAAGACCGGAGAGCCCGATGCCGATAGAGTCGACCAAGTCTTTTTTGCCCCTCGGGAAGTCGACCAACTGCCTGATCGCCCGTGCCGACCAGTCTGAGCCGTCCTCGACGATCACAAACCGCCCGGCCGCGGCCATCGGCGACCAACCCTTGGCCCTCGCGAGCTTGTCCCTGTCGGCCTGGACGGGAACGATGGACACACCCATGAGGTCAGGCCGGCGCCGCATCCTCTGCACGAAAGAGAGCTGGTAGGCCACGGCTTCGACCGCAATGACCGAACACCGCGTCTTGCGCGCGTGCCGGGCGATCCCGTCCTCGGTGTCCGGAGCCTCTAGCCGCTCCCAAAACGGCGGGAAGAGGTAGTAAAGTCCGTCCGCGCCGAACCCGATCGGGATCCCGCACGTGTAGTCGCTCTGCGTGTTCTCGGTGAGAGCGAGGTCTACGCCCATGACCCGGCGGAGCATCGGGGGGACAAGGTTGATCGAACACCGCTTGAAGAACCACTCCTCACGGAATACGGCTCCGCCTGCCGGACGCGGCCGCTGCTGGAACTGTGCGAGCCAGTCGTCCTCGTCGAGCATGAGTTCCTTGATGCGCTCCTCGCTGAAGAGGCGCGGGTCGATCACCTCGCCCGGCCTCCGATCGTCAGTGACGACTCGCACGCCTTCCGGAACCGGGAAGGGTTCCGAAGCTCGCACGACGTCAAGGGCCAAGACGGTCCACTTTGCCGCGTCGGGCTTCGCCATCAGGAAGCCAGTCAGATCGTTGACCGCCAACCTCTGCATGACCACCACCTGGGCTGGCTTGAACGCTGTGTAAAGCTGCCGCCGGTTCTCCCACGTGTTGGGCCACCAACGCTCGACCTTGCTCCGTTTCGCATCGGACGCGACCTCTTCCCAATCTTTGTGGGGATCGTCGCAGATCCCGACGTGGTACCCGCGCCCGCGTATGGCGCCGCCGGCACCGGCCGCCCAGCAGGAACCTCCGCCGAGCGTCATCCACCGGCGCTTCGAGCGCATGCTCGGGTCGACCGTGCCTCCGCCATCGAGGTAGAGGTCCCTCGCCTCTTTGCTGATGTCGTGTGCAAGCTCGGCGCCGTAGCTTGCAATGCCGACGTCAAGGGCGGGATAGCGGCTAAGGAAGTAGGCCGGGAAGAGCCTGCTAACGATCTCGGTCTTTCCGACCCGAGGCGGCACGTTGATGATCAGGTTCTTGGTCTCGCCGTCGGCCACGGCCTGCAAGGCCCTGATCATCATTAAAGCAGGCCGGTGCCACAAGAAGTGGGGGCGCGAGCGCTTGCAGTAGTCGAAGAAGCTCTCGCCAGGTTCAGCCAGGCAGCCCTGGGCCTCGATCGATCTGTCGCCCATGAGCGTCTCCGCCAGGGACAGCGCCGAGTCTCGCAGCAATCCGCCGACCGATCTCGCGCCGCTGCTCAGGATCTCGCACCACCTCCATGATGTCCGCCTGAAGCTGGGCCAGGAACACCCTGAGGGTGGCAGCGTCGACGTGGGCGGCAAGGAACTGGCGGCGCCTGTGCTCCGCTGCCGCGATCTTTGCGCGCGACTCGGCCAAGGCCACAAGCTCCGCCCGACGCGAACGCTCTCCAAAACCGTTCGAGAGCATTTCCCCCAGTGCCGTAAGCCGCCCCTTGTCCACCTTCACAGTCTCCTTGGTCTCGCTGTCTGGCGCTAGCGCCCGGAACACGAGGATCGCTTTGGCCCACATCTCGGCGGGGGTCTCCGCAGCCAGCGCCTGCAACTCTTGGCTGATGAGGCCGTCGATGAGCGCGACGTCCTCCTCTAAACCGAGCAGGGTGTCGTCGGCAAGAGCCTCCTCGACGATCTCGGCCAAAGGGGCCGGCATGAACTTCGACCGCCTGCCATGCTTGAAGTTGGGGTGCGCCGCGCCAGCCGCGGCCTTTCCCTTGTGCATCCGGCAACGACCGTTCGGGAAACACTGGATCGATAGGCACCGCCTTCCGTCTTTCCGCTCGGCCCCGCACACCTGGTAGCGTTCCCCGCAAGCCGCGCATTCGACAAAGCAGGCCGCCGGCGGCTTGCCGACGACCTTGACGCGCTGCGACCTGCACTTCCGACAGGAGGCCGTCGCAAGCGGCCGGCGCATCTCCGGGCTTAGATCCGGGCCCCGACCGAAAACCCGACGCTAACGTCGGTCGGACGGCCCGCTTGGGCAAGGCCATAGACGCCGACTCGTGCGGTCAGGGGCGATCGGGGGTCGCGCCACACAGCCCACACCCCGAGCCCGGTGGCCGGTTTGCGGGTCTCGGTGTCGAAGGCCGCCACCAGGCCGTAGTCCCAAGCGATCGACTTACCGATTGGTCGCTCGCCAAAGCCGACGGCGGTCGAGACGTACGTCCTCCCGCTCGCCGTGTACGAGACGTCGACCACCGGCTGGACCGACTGGGCGTCGCACCCGGGCACAGCGAGCGCAATGGCGGCGATGAACATGGACAGGGTCAAGAGCTTTCGCATCGGGGGCCAATTACGGGCGTTGCTCGGCTTTTCGAGGCTCGCTCCGCTTAGCGGCCCTTCGCGATGTCTGTGTGCTTTACGAAAGTGTCCTCATCGTTCAGCCCTTGGGCGTTCTGAATGGCGAGGCCGGCCGCGTCGACCCCGAACGTGACGAAGGCAAGGATTGGGAGCAGGACTCCAGCCAGGGACACGAGGGCCTCGGCGAGCTTCGGGTCTTTGACGATCGAGACGATGAAGACCGCGACCACGGCCAGCAGTGCCGCCACCAGTTGTTTGACGAGGGCCACCGGAAGTCGGTAGTGCCTGAGCATGCCGCCCAATTACGGCTTCCGACTCGTGAGCGACTCCCTGATCCACCTCACGTCGGCACGGGTGTCGGTGACGTCGGTGCTCAGGCTTTCGAGCTTGCCGACGAGCGAGTCGATTTTTGTCCGGACCTCGAGCTTCTCGGCCTTGAGCTGGTCGACGTCGTACCTTAACCCTAGCGCGAAAGAGACGGCTGAGGCCGTCAGGACGACCAGCCCGCCGACCAGCCACGCGGCGAACCGGCTCCACTTCTCGATACGCTCGAGCCGTTCAGCCAGTTGGGCCTCGGTGGACTCGCTCACGCAAGAAGCCTCCGGACAGTCTCGTCGGCAAGCTCGAAATGCATGGAATCTTCACGGCTAAACCCTCTCCCCCAGTACCAGCCCGCCGCATGGAAGTATTTGTAGACCATCAGTAGGCCCACCTGGCAACGCTCGTCACCCATCCTGTCAACGTCCGCACCATTGAAGGTCAGGTCGATCGCAGTCCCCCATGAATGGTTAGAAAGCGCCCGGCTAGATCCCCGCACGTAGCGGCAACAAAGCATCCCCGCCGTCTGGATTTGCTCGAATGCGTCCCTTTCGTTCTCGCGGATCATCGCGAAGACACCCCGTAGCGATTCAACCGCGACGTCAAGGCCACGGACTCGCAACCCTCTGAACTTGGCACGCTCGGACGACTCTATCAAGGTCGCAGTCACAATCCGATTGGCGATTCGCGGATTTGTCGGTTCTCTGCACTCTTGGGAATAACCGTTTCGCGGATTACCCAGCAACTCGCGCAAAGTGGACGGTTTGCAGGGCGACAGGCCCGAGTTGATCCATTTCCGATTTGGTGCTGGCACCAGTGACGCCATATCGGCCATGCCCGCCCAATTACGCGGGCTGGTCTAAAAGGCGCTCGGCCAGTAGCGTCTTTACGGCCACAAGCACGGGCTTTGGCACCCCGGCGGTTACCGACCGCGGCCGCTCGCCGCTTGCGAACGCTTCAGCCAGTGAGTCAGTCCAGGCAAGGAACCCAGCCACAAGGCTGTCTTGCCACTCTGGCAAGCCGACCTCTCCCGGGTCGAAAAGGGAGGCCTGTCTCGCCGAGGACCAACGGACGAAGGCGGCGAAGTCTTTGCTCCGCGCTCGTCCCGCGCGGATCTCTTTGACGAGCCACCAGCCGAGCACCTGCTCGACCGTCGACGCGTCGCCTTGGGCCACGAGCCTGCGCAAGCGGTCGGACTGGGCGCCGGCCGTGGCAGACCAGTGCGAAGCGGACGGCAAACGGGCGATCCCGGGGTCGTTACAGCCGACCCGGTCGCCAAGCGGCCCGTCGCCGTCGTCCCGGTCAAGGGACAGGGCGTCGCGCGAGGCTGAGCGCGAAACAGTCGCTTGGCGCCTGGCCTCGTCACAAAAAGCTCGCCTCACCAAAATCTTGGTGTACGACTCCACTTTTGAGCCCCTTCCCGGGGTGTAGGTGCGAGCGGCGAGGACACAGGCGTGGAGCGCGATCGCATGGGCGTCCTCAAGGTCCACGCCCGGGATACGGAAGTCGCGCGCCTCGTGCAGGCACACGTCCCAAAACGCTTGGACGAAAGCCGCCTCCGCGTTACGGTCGCCAAGCTGGGCGGCCTCTGCCAACGCCTTCAGGCGCTCTTCGGAAAACCCGTTCACCACCACCAGACCTCCGGATAACGGTCACAGGTCGCCACGTCCAAAACGCCCTTGGCCTTCGCCAACGCGATCGCTTCGCTCGAAGTGACGACGACCGGGCGAAAGCCGTCGAACCCGGCAATTCGACAGTAGAGCCCTCCTGCCTCTTCGGTCGTGAACACGGCCAGCCCAAGGCGACGGGGTTCGACCTGGCCGGTGAACGCATGGCGCGTGCCGTCGGTCATGACCACCCAAACATCAGGCGGAACCTTTAGCCCGGGATCGGCTTGGAGTTGCGCGGTCCCGTCAGGACAAGTCTTCAGCGCGCTCACGCGACCACCGCCGGCAAAGCTACCGCCCCATCCTTGGCAACCCGCTTGAATGCGAGCGTGCCGGGTTCGACCTCGCGCCAAACGAGCACCGTAGAATCCTCCTCTGCACGAAGGCAAGCCCGGCCCAGTTCGGCCGCGGACGGAAAGTCGCCTCCGGTCGCGCAGAGCTTGCGGACCGCTGCGACGAGGTGCGACTGGTCCTCTACCCCGAGGTCGGCAAGGGCCTCGGCGTAGACGCTCGCCATCGCGGCCAGCTCTCGGGGCTCTTTGGGCCAACGTCCGTAGTCGGACAATCCGGCCAACCTGAGGCGAGTGAGCTGCTCCAGCACGTCCTTGGCCGTGATCACGACGCTGCCTCCCGGAGATAGCCGAGCGCCTCTTGCACCTGGTTCACGAGCCCAGGCTTCGGGCTCGAACGGGCAGCCCGCTCAGCGTCGATCTCGCGCTGCCTCCTGAGCCTGCGCCAGTCCGGCTCCCGCCTGCCTAGCCAGTCGCGAAGGGCCCGGACGGGGTCTTGGTACGGCCGCTTTCGCTTGCCGAGATGGAATTCGGCGAACGCCTCGACGAGAGAGGGCCACAGCTCGTCCCAACCGTCGGTCCCGAACGTCGCAATCGCCCAGGCTACCAGTGACTCGCAACGGCCACGGTCTGGCGGCGGGTACCACGGTCGGCCACCGTGCTGGATCGTCGCCACGGCCTCCGCAACCTGACGGACCTGGTCACATGGATCGAGCCCCAGCCACCAGGGCGGCTCCTCGCGCACGAGCCCGCGCACGCCCGAAGGGTTTCCTGGCTCTGGCTCTGGCTCTGGCTCTGGCTCTGGCTCTGGCAGGCGATAACTTTCTCGATCCGTTCGAGAATCTTCTCGAATTTTCTCGACGCTGTCGCGATTTAAGCTTGATGGTTCGCGACGCGTCTCGACATCGTCGAGAACTTGGCGAGGCTCATCGCGGCCCGATCGCGAATGTTCACGAGCCACCCCCTTTCTTTTCGAGAACGGTTCAGATCCGTTCGCGAACGTTTCGCCTGCGTTCGCGAGCGACTTCTTGACCGCCTCGTCGGCGTGCTCGTGCCAATCGTGGACGAAGTACCGACCGTCGCCGCAGTGGTCTAGCCAGCCAGATGCCGAGAGAGCCGTAAGCAGCGCCTCGCCGCCCTTCTCGAAGCGCAGGACGTAGGCACAATCGTCGAAGTCCGACGCGCTTACAGCCCCGTGTTTGCGGTACTTGGCCACCCAGTGCCAGAAAGCCTCCAACAACCCTAGTGCGGCCCATGGCGGTGCCTCGATCGCTCGCGCGAGCCGCACAGTCTTTGGATGTTCAAAGACCCCGCGCTTAGCCACGCGGCACCTCCTCGCCTACGCTGGTGGAGCGGGATAGTCCTCGACGATCTGCTGGAACATCCAGCGGACCGCGCGGGCCTCGGTCGAGTCGAACAGGTTCTCGTCGCTGTCCTCGATCATTCCCAGAATCAACCTGGCAGCGGTTGGAGAGAGTGTGACAGTGATCACTTCGTCTTCCTTCCAGGAAGATGCTTCCTCCATCAGCGAAGCCGAGGGTGCGTATTGGCCCGGATTGTCGTTCGGCACCGCCAAATGTTACTTCAGCCATCCGTCCCTCCCCGTAATGCCGTGATGAGCTTGCGGCACTTTGACTCCGCTTCTCGAAGCCGCGTCTTTGATGAGAAGGCGAGGGCGGCCTCAAGGGCCTCTACAGGCCCCGTCGCAACTCGGTAGCGCCCCTTCTCCACAGCTTCGCGCTGCTCAGGAGAGAGGCACCCGCCAGGACGCTTGACCTCGATCCCGAAACACATCATCTCGCAGCGCGGGTGCCAGACGAGGAGGTCGGGGATTCCCTTGGAGACTCCGCTGGCGCCTTTCTGCCTCCATGCCGACGTGTGCTTAACGTCGAACCCGGCTAGCTGCAGAGCCTCGACGATCGATTCCTGGACTTGCCGCTCTCTTGGGACGGGCTTTTTCATGAAGCCCTCCTGCGGTCAGAGAACTTCCGCTCGAGGAAAGCGTTCACCTCGCCGGCAGTCATCGCAGAGATCTCCTCCTCGGCAAGGCCGAACTTGCGGAGCCAGTAGAGCTGCTTCTCGCTCTTAGTCGTCCGCGAGCGCCACGCCGCGTCATGACGGACCAGCGCGCCGACACCGGGCCAGGTCTCCTCAACGATCCGGTCGGCAGCCCTGAATGCCGAGGCCTCGTCGTCACCGACGTGCACGGTCTTTACCGGTCGCTCGGCGCTCGAGACGGCCACCATCCACCGACCGAGGGTGTCAGACGCCAGCGAGGCCTGCCGCTTCGTCTCCTTGCCGTCGCGCGACGCTCCCGCTGACAGGACGAACCGACCGTCGCCAACCGGCATCCAAGCGAGCCGCGAGTTGCGGGTCACCTCTTCGGGCGGCCTGAGCTCGCTGAGGATATCGATCTTCTGGACGATCCCCGGCAGGCTGTTCAGGTCAAACTTACGCAGGGCAAGGCGAGCCTTCACAAAGTCTGGCAGGCCGTCGAGCGCCATGACGGTCTGCTTCATCGACTCGCCTTCTCCCGAGTAGCCTTTCGGGATCCCGAACACGTCGGGCACGCTCGCGAGGCTCTTGCCGTCGCTCGTGCCGAGGACGTCGATGACGATGCAGTCCGACTTGCCTTGTGCAGTGCGGAGCCCACGCCCGACCATCTGCACGAAGAGGGCCCAGCTCATTGTCGGGCGTAACAAGAGGACGCAACCGATTTCCGGGCAGTCGAACCCCTCGGTCGCGACCTCGCAGTTGGTAAGGACCTGAGTCTTGCCAGACTTAAAGCGGGCCATGACCGCGGAGCGTTCCTCTTTCGCCATGCCACCGTGCACAAACTCCGCGCGGACGTCGTACGCCTGGAAGACGTTCGCCATGCGCCTGGCGTGGTCGACCGTCGTGCAGAAAACGATAGTGCGCCTATCGCTCGCAAGCTCTCGCCAGTGCTTGAACGCCTCAAGGTTTTCCCCGTCTGTGTCGACTAGCTCAGCGAGTTGGCGGACGTTAAAGTCGCCGCCCGTCTTTTTGACACCGTCGAGCGAGTATCCGGCGGCGACCCTGAAAGCCTTCACGTCACAGAGCCAGCCCTCTTTGACCGCCCAGACGATGTCGTAGCTGGCCACGACCTCTTCAAAGATCGCCGACTCGGTGCCATGGAGGGGCCGGTTGTCCATCCGGTGCGGGGTCGCCGTCACGCCGAGCAGGAACGCGCCACCGTCCTCGAAGCAACCGAACCTCCGCAGCGCGTGCATGTATGTGTCGGCCGCGGCGTGGTGCGCCTCGTCCACGACGACCTTCGTCGGCCGGAACCAGTCAAGCCTTGCCGAGCCCTTGCGGCCGACCCCGGCGACGCTCGCCACCACCGTGCTCGCGCCACGGGGAGCGTGGTCCGAGCCGATGTCCGCCCAGGCGTCGAGCCCGGCCTGGCTCCGAAGGCGCTCGACCGCCTGGCCGATCAGTTCCTCGCGGTGGGCCAGCACGAGCGTCTTGCCGCCCAGGCCCTCTTCCCTGCGGGCGAGCTCCGAAAAGACCGTCGTCTTGCCCAACCCGGTCGCAAGGACTGCCAAAGCCCTTTGTCCACCACCGTCACGAAAGCGTTCCACCGCCTCTACCGTCGCGTCCTGGTAAGGGCGGAGGGTGACCGCCTGCCGCTCCCCTACGGGCGCAAAGAGGTCAGTCAAAGCGCACCGCCGCGACGACCATCACGGCCCAAACTAGCGAGCACGTCACGAAAATCGGGAAGACGACCCTTGAGGGGGTATCCAGCGGACAATCCGCTTCGAGCACACCGAGGACGGTGCAGACCCAGGCGAAGAGGTTGAACGCTACGGCGACATACCCGAGTACATAGAAAGCGCACTGGTTCACTGCTTCCTCCGCGGCAGGTTCAACACGCACGTAAGCTTCCGACCGTCCTCGGTCGCCGGGCAGTCGACCGACACCGTGATGAGCGTTTTATCCGGCAACTCAGGGCAAAGCGCCAGAGCCAGCCGCGTGATCCCTTTTGACATCCCGTTCTTGCTGACCACGCTCTGCCCTTCCTTCCCCGCGAGCAAACCTATCTGGCGCGTCTCCGGGTCGGCATAGACCGTGACGGCCACGCCCTGGCCCGGCGTAGACCCGAGGAGCCGCAAGGCAGCAGTGTTGAACACCAGGCCAAGCTTCTTTGTATAGCGGACTGCCGGTGGAAGGCTCTTCTGCCCCCTAGTCGGCATGTCTCTGACGAGGCGCATCATCGGTCACGGGCTCCTGCCAGTCGACCGGCCTCTTCCTTGCCGAGCCTGGTCAGCCTGTAGCCCACTGCCAGCCTGCGGCGGGCTAGCTCCCTCTTCACGGGCTCCCTGGAGTCGGGGGGCAAGGCAAGGATCGCGTCGAAAAGGGTCTTTCCGGCGTGAACGGACACGAGGACCCTCTCGGCATTGGTCAAAGCGCGGCCCCCCTGCCTGTGGCTGGGACGACTCGCGGAGGCATGGCGGCTTGAATCAGGCTCTTCATCGTTCCTTCGACCGGTGCTCGGCCTCTTCCCTCGGCGACGGGCGGTAGTGTGAGAGCCGGTCTACACCCCAGAAGACTAGGAGAAGGGCGACGGCGGCGATGGCCGGAAAGTACTCGGCCGGCGTGGCTAACGACATTTAGCCCCCTGACCCGCCGTTTTCCACAACAGCTTGTGGAAAACGGTTGGCAATCTCAATGCGCGAGTGCTAAAACACTTGCGACCATACAGCCTTCGGACCCGTCCGGTAGCAAAGAGCCCCGACGCGAGGCGAAACGCGTGGGGCTCGAAAAACCGTCGTAGGGCGACGGTAGGCACCGACTTTAGACGGGTCGTCGGTGGAGCGGGGCTCACGTGAGCAGACGCGCCACAACCCTGGTTCGATGCTCGCCCCAGCCCTTCAAGGTTTGTCAGGCAGAACGCCCCCGCCGATGGATCGGGCCCGGGATTCGAAGCCAGGGGACTGGGAGTTCGAGTCTCCCCGGGGGCGCTCTGCCGTTCTACTCGGACGCCGTTGGACGGCGCCCAAGAGTTTTCTACACCTTCGAACCTTATGAAGCTGACAAAAGCTGTGGAAAGCTCCAAAAGCTGGGTACAAGGTCTCATCGGTGCACCCCACCACCCATGGGCCTGAAGTATTCGGGGGGGGGCAGTTGCCCGGGCGCGACGGCCTGCTCTTCGATATCGATCTTGGTCTGGCCGGTTCGCCTCTCGTAGGACGAGACATACGACATGAGCAGCGACGCTTCTCCGCGATAGTCGCCGTGGCGACCCAGCACAGCCGCAAACTCCTCGACGTCGTGAGGCTTGATCCAGTACCTTTCCTCACCTTCGTCATCGACCGTTAGTTCGAAGTGGCAAAGTTCGTGGTCGACGACCGCCTCACGCAGCCTCTCGTCCGCCTGGTTCCAAAAGTCGCGGAACACTCGCATCACGAAGACGTCGCCGGGCGATTCAGACATTTCCGGTGGCACGAGGCCGACACTAAAGAACGCACGGCATGCAAGCCAGGCTTGGAATCCAGATAGTTTGGAGGCGGTCGCCCAAGCGGTAGCGCCCCTCACCGTTTCTTGCCTGTCGCACAGTGCGTAGAGGATCCGGGCGTGCGCCAAGTCTTGGTGGTGCGACAAGATGAGCGGCCTGGCCACTCGCGCGACTTCCGCGGAAGCGGCCCAAGCGGGCGCTGCCGCCACCTTCTTCTTCACGCCGCCCCTTCCCGCGAGATCCGGTCGGCCTCGCGATCGTCGACGTCACCCAGGTCGGTGTGGACTTGCCGTAGGTCTTGGCGGATCGTCTCACGCGACACTCCAAGCCGCTTGGCGATCTTGGTCTTCGGCACCCCGAGGCTGCTTAACTCCTGGGCTTGCCGTCGTCTCTCCTCACGACTGTATGGGCCGCTCGCATCGTTTGACATAGCTGTCAAGTAAATTACCCGAGATTGCCAAATATGTCAATAACATTGGCCCCGGCCTGGGATAAGTTTTTCGCTGTGGCCCGAGAGGACGGTGAAAGACTGAGGGTTGTGCGCAAGCGGCTCCGGCTGACCCAGGCGGAAGCCGCCGCCATCGCTGGCGTGACCAGGTCGGCCTATGCCAACTATGAGACGGGCTATGCGCCTGTGCCAGACGGACTGGAAAGGCGCCTGCTCCAATCGGGGTCTGAACAGGTCAGGCTCGAGCGCTCAGAGGTAGGGCCGCCAATGATCCCGGTCGGGTTTCCACTTGTCCGCATGCCGTATGCTGGCGATGTGCCAGCCTCAGGCGAGTGGGGCGACCCGCTCGAGGCTGTCGACTTCATCGAGCTAGACGTCCGCTATGAGCATCCGAAACGGTTCGTCACGAGGATTGTCGGGGACAGCTGCGCCCCGGCGCTTTTGCCCAATGACCTCGCGATTTGGCACGCCGACCTTAACCCTAGCTACAACAAGATCGTCCTCGCCCAAAGGCGCGCCGACCACGGGCCGACCGTAAAACAGCTCGTCTGGGACGCGCAGAGCAACCGTCCTGTCCTTAAGCCGATCAACCCAAGCTATGATTCACCGGCCGACGGCGAGGGATGGGGAGTCATAGCACGCCTCGTGGCTGTAGTGAGGCGGGTGGAAGGCCTGGAGAAGACATGGCTCCTAGCAGAGGGCCTGCGTCCGGAGCACTTTTATTAACGCTTGCCGACCGTTACGCTGACGTCGAACTCTGGCACCGAGACATGGGTAGGGTTGTTCGGGCGACCGCTGCCGTCGCTGTCCAACAAGACCCGCCAAGGACTTGACCGCCCTGCGAGCTCAAGGTTCCCCCTAACTTCCCATCGCCCTTCGACCACGTCGATGCGCTCGTGACCGACGAATTGGACGCCTTTAGCATTGAGGGCGGCTAACACCGCTATGCGACCCCGTTTCGCCGCCTCTTCGGTCTTGGACGGCTCCGTGCGGGCCGGCTCCGAGCCGTAGCGGGCATCGACGTCCGGCCCTGAACAACCACAAACGCAAAGGAGTAGGAGGCTGAGACCTAAGGGGCGCATCTCTTACAGGCCCTATACCCGCTCTTGACCGCTTCCGAGCGCTCGATCGCGATCTTGCTTTTCTTAAGGAACGAACAGCCTGAACGGTGGTAACAGTCCCCGGTCCGCGTGATGTAGACCGTCTCCGCAAGCGGTGCGGCACCGACCGTCGCGCAGAGCAACGATAGGACGACTAGCCGAAAAGCCCTCATAAGGGCCAGTCTTGTAGCAGGGCTTTAAGGACAAGCGCCCCAGTATTATCGCTGGTTTAGTTGTCAGCATTGTCAAACGCATTGTCATTTGTGACAATAATGTCCGTGTGCCGCCGCTAAAGCGAGTGGCACAGGACTGAAAAATGAAAGACAACACCGACAGGCCCGTCCTGGTCGTCGTCGTAAACGGCGGACGGCCTCCTTTCCCCGGCGCCCCCGGCGCCCGAGACCGAAGCCGCTCTGCCAGTGCCAAAGAACGGACGCTCCGCCTCCACTCCGCCCGGTCGGACAAGTACGGGAGGGCCGCGTGAGCGCCCTAAAGAAGAGCTTTTACGCAGGTCCGGCGTTCACGATGGCCAAGCGCACCGAAGTGGACTGGATCGTCATCCTTCGCCGGAGGGTGATCGGCATGGTCACATGGACGGGGAGCCATCGCTGGGTCGTTACCGAAGTGAAGGACGGCAAGCCTGACGGCAAGGCTTACCCCTCGATGCGACAGGCTGGGATCGCCGTGCTGCGGCTCGCCGGCCCGGAGGGGGGCCGGTAATGCCGGTCGTCGTCCACGCGGTCGTCGCCGAGCTCCTCCGTGACCTGCACGACTGCCTCACTTTCTGCGTGACCTCGTTGGCGCCACACGGCGCGTCTGCCTCCCGTTCGCCCCAGGGCTACACGGTCGAAGCGGCCAGCGTCCCCGCCAAAGACGGCGCCTCGACGGAACGGCGTGTAAGCGTGCGGCTTGCCCCGGGGTGGGGCCCTGAGGCCGCGGCCGAGGCCCTGAGCCTGGCTCAGCAGAGTATCGCCCGTTATGTCGCCGTCGCTGGCAGCGACGTTTCGACGTCGTGCGACCGCGACTTCCTGACGGTCTCTTGGAGGGTCTCTTGAGCCGCCTCTACTGGAAAGCCCTAGACGCCGCCGTCGTCGAGCGAGCGGAAACGGCCTCGGCGGTTTTCACGGCCAGGGACATCGCCGCGCTCTTGGGGATCGGGCCCCCGCTCGCCGGCCGCTCACTCGCAAGGTTGCGGAGGGACGGGAAGATTGTCCAAGTGCGCACGGTGGACGGAGTCGCCTATTACCGGCTCAACGAAGGGGGCGCAGCGTAATGGCGTTCCAAATCAAAAAGCTGAGCAAAAGCCGGAAGAAGATCAGAATGGCCATCTTTGGCCCGACCGGCTGCGGCAAGACTTACACCAGCCTTGCCCTCGCGCGCGGCTTGGTCGACGAAGACATCCTCGTCATCGATACTGAGCGCAAAACGGCTGGCCTGTACGCAGAGGAGCTCAACTACGACGGCCGGATCCACGTCATTGACGACCTGCCCAACTTCAGCCCCGAGACGTACACCGCCGCGCTTCAGCAGGCGGCGACGATGGGGTTCAAGTGCGTGGTCATCGACTCCCTGAGCCACGCCTGGGAGGGTGCCCTTGAGGAGGTCGACAAGGCTGCGCAGCGCTCTAAGAGCGGCAATTCCTTCGCCGCCTGGAAAGAGGTCACACCCATGCACAACAAGATGGTCGACGAGATCCTCAAGTTCCCCGGCCATGTGATCGTGACCATGCGCGTGAAGACCGAGTGGGTCATGGAGGACGTGAACGGCAAGAAGGTGCCCCGCAAGGTCGGCCTTCAGCCCAGGCAGAAGGACGGAATCGAATACGAGTTCGACTTCACCGCCTCGATGGACCAGGAGAACAACTTCGTGATGGACAAGACTCGGGCAAAGGCGTTCACCGGGTTCGTGGAGAAGCGACCTGGCGCTGACCTCGCGGCAAAGCTGAGGGGCTGGGCCGAAGCCGGAGGAGAGCCGGACGAGAACCTGTCCGACCCGCTGCTGGCGCTGAAGGCCTTCAACGTAGAGCAGGCGTCGGTGCAACGGCTCAGCGAGCTGTGCCGTGCCAAGGGGCATAAGTTCAACGAGACGGTGGTCGCCGCCTGGAACTCGGGGCATCGCGGTCAGGCTGGGCTGGCCGCCTACATCGAGGCGCTGGAAGACCTCTCGGGAAAGCCCCGCGACCACCAAGAACCGTCGGCGAATGGCTCGCAAAGCTCGCCAGTCACGACTACGACTGCGACTGCGACGAGTGCGCCGCCGCCTTCGACGCCTTCGGGCCGAAACACGACTGACCATCCCGGCGCGACCTGGCTAAGGGACGCGCTTAAGCTTAAACCCGCCGACCTGGCGAAGTTCAAGGAGGCCTGCAAGGCAAAGGGCCTGAATTGGAAGGAGGAGGCCGCGCGCCTTGCGCGCCACGTCGCCACACCAATCGACCTCGACTTGTTGCTCGACAGCGTCGGACGCTCGTTCGAAGGGACGCTAAGGGAAGAGGGGCACGAACCATCGCCGGCCAGCGAATCCCAGGTGGCAAGGATCAAAGCGACCTGCGAAGGTTTCGGCTTTACCGGAGAAGACCTGAATCTGATCGTATGGGAACTGTCCCACGACGAGGTCGTGCCTGTCCCGGCCGAGTTTCCAGAGATGGACGCTGGCCAGGCTGACAAAGTCTTGGCCGCCCTGACCGTTGCCGACGTCGCCGCGCAAGCGCTCGGCCGCGCCAAGGCAGCCGTCGCAGAACACAACGGACAGGGGGTGCTCGTTGGCTGAGGCCTTGAGCGACCTCCAGTCTGCGCTGCCCGTGGACCCGGTGCTCACCGACGACGGCCTCTGGATCGACCCGGAGACCGGGGAGGTCGTCGGAGAGGCCGACGGCACCCCGGCCGAGCTCGACGAGCAAGGCGTAGAGGCCGCGCTTCGACGGATCCTGCGCGTCCGCACCCGGCTCCGCACCGCGGCGGTAGCCAGAGAGGGTGCGGCCGCCCAATGCGACGACATCCTCCAGCGCGCGATGGACGAGGCGCGCCAAAGCCCTGAGTACTTGGAGGCGGCCGCACTGGCCGCCCAGGCGCAGCGCGTCGCGGAGAAGGCCGCCAAGGCCAACGACTGGCTGACTGCTGCTTATCTGCCGATGGTCGCTGCCGACGCGCGGCAGAGGCTGAAAGGGAAGGCTCGGAGCTTCGACTACCTGACCGGACGGGTCTCCTTCCGGACACAGCCCGAACGCTGGCTGGTCACTGACGAGCCAGCCGCTTGCGAGTGGCTCGAAAAGAACGGCCAGGCCCAGGCGGTCAAGAAGGCCGTCGCGAAGAGCGAGCTGGCGAAGATCAAGGACGCCCTGGCGTTCGACGACCCGGACGGAATCGAGTACGTGCCGCCGAGCGAGACAGTGGAGATCAAATTCCCGGAGGTGTCCCAGTGAGCGCGAATAAGGGCCTCGTGACCGCATGCGTGAAAAACGTCGAGGGCGTGAGGTACCTGCAGGGCGCGGACGTCAAGGGCAACCAGGTCAGCCTGAAAATGCTCGCGATCGACCGTCTCCAGGAGACGAAGGACGGGCAGACGATCGTCATGGCGAGGGGCGACACCCGCGTCGTGCACCTTCCCGACCCATACATCCACGTTTACCGGCTCGTGTTCGGAGGGGACCCGCAGTGAGAATGCTGCCCTTGAAGTCTGTGCCGATCGAGTCGGTCGGTTACGACCTTGACGGCCAGGTGATGCACGTGAGGATGCACTCGGGCGCGGTCTACGGATACTCGGACTGCCCTCCTGTCGAGTTTGTCCGCCTAGCCATGGCCGACGCCCCTGGCGCCTATTTCCACGCCAATATCCGGGGCGCCTATCCCACATCGGTCATCCCGACCTTGCAGGTGGAATCGTGAGCGAGAAAGGCGTCGTGCTCGCGACGGTGCTCGCGGCCATATTGGTCGGGATCGCCCGTTTTCCTGCAGGCAAGCAAGGGGCTCCGCCTCATGCCGCGGCCTTGGAAAAACCCGCGCCTCCACTGATCCGGACGATGTCGGTCTACAGCGACCGCTACGAAGGCCGTAAGACGGCAAGCGGCGATCGATACGACAAATGCGGCGTCACGGTCGCCAGTAACGAGTGGCCGCTCGGCACGAAGCTGGTGCTCTCCCTGGGCGGCCGCTCCCTCACCGTGCGGGTGAACGACCGGATGAGCAAGAGCCTCTCAGCCTCGCGGCTTGGCGCCCGCTCAAGGGTCGACGCTAGCCACGAGGTATGGCGGAGGCTGACGAACGGTGCAAGGCCCGGACTCCGAAAAGTCTCGGTGGAGGTGGCACGGTGAAAGACACCGTCTTCTTGGTGTTCAACCGGCGCGACGTCAATAGAATGTACAAGAAGCGGCCTCCAGCTGGCCAGTTGCATACAGGGGAGAAGGTCGTAGAGCTTACGGTCATCGCCGACGATACGCTCTGGGCCCCAGAGCCACGCTTCACGGCCGAAGTGAGCGTTACGCCGCCGAACATTGCGGGCTCGGGCTCGGTCGCTATCGATCCAGAGATCGTGCCCGAATGGCAACCCGACCCAGCAGCCGCTACGGTCGCGCAAATTGCAGGCGAACTACTGGACCGGTGCCTTAACACTAACGATCAAAGTCTGAAGGCGCTTGCGCTCAGCGCGCTCGATCGAGCACGCGCCCATGGCGTGCGTGTCCAAGTCACGGTACCGGCGTCACTTTCGGAGGCGGCAGTGGACAGCCGGGAGATGGATGGCTGAGCGCACCTTCTCCAATGACGAGCTTGTCAAGTGCTTGCAGCGCGAGCTAGCGATGAGAGAGCGGGTCTACCCTCGACTCATAGCCACATCTCGAATGACTCGGCAGAAGGCAGACGAGGAGATTGCAATGATACGGCAAGCGGTCCAGGCGCTGAGGTCTGCCCAGCGGATCGCGGAAGCGTCGAGCAGGTTGGCGTTCACACTGGAAAGAGAAGCGGAGCTCATCGCCAGGTACGACAAAGCAGCCGCGCACAGTATCCAGACAAGAGCGAAGCGCCTACGGGAGGCTTTGGAGGCTCAGGCGTGAGCCTCTTCCTGCAGCATCTGCTAGACGTCCATGAAGAGCTAATCGTCGACCTCTTCGCTGGCGGTGGCGGCGCTTCGGCCGGGATTGAGCAGGCGACCGGGCGGATGGTCGATATCGCCATCAACCACGATCGCGAGGCGGTCGCCCTTCACCAAGCCAACCATCCCCAGACGTTGCACCTTGTAAGCGACGTCTTCGAGGTCGATCCCCGAGAGGTTACAAGGGGGAGGCCGGTCGGATTCCTCTGGGCGAGTCCGGACTGCACCTACCACAGCAAGGCAAGGGGCGGCAAGCCGATCCGCCACGCCAACAGCAAGCGCCGCGCGCTCGCCTGGGTCGTCACTCGATGGGCAGGAACGGTCAGGCCGCGCGTGATCATGCTCGAGAACGTCGAGGAGTTCGCCGACTGGGGGCCGCTCGTCGGCCCTCCCGATGCGCTGCGACCGTGCAAGCGCAGGCGCGGAAGGTCGTTCCGCCGCTGGGTCAAGTCGCTGGAGGAGCACGGGTACGAGGTCGAGTGGCGGGAGCTCAGGGCTTGCGACTATGGGGCGCCGACCATCCGAAAGCGGCTCTACTTGATCGCCCGCTGCGACGGCCGGCCGATCGTCTGGCCCGAGCCGACCCATGGCCCGGGCAGGGCCAAGCCGTACCGTGCCGCTGCGGAGTGCATCGACTGGTCGGAACCGTTGCTGTCGATCTTCGCCACGCGCGAAGAGGCTAAGGCGTGGGGCAAGGAGCTCGGCAGGCCATCGCCGATCCGCCCGCTTGCCGAGAAGACGATGCGCCGCATCGCACGAGGGGTGAAGCGGTTTGTACTCGACAATCCGAAGCCCTTCCTCGTCACCCTTAACCACGGGGGCGACTGGCAACGGCCATGGGACATCTCCGAACCGATGCGCACGGTCACCAGCGCAAGGGACGCGCACGGCCTGGTCTCTCCGTTGCTCGTGCCCCGCTACGGCGAGAGGAAGGGCCAAGCACCTAGAAGTCGGTCCATCGAAGAGCCGTCGCCGGTGGTCGTCCCCTCTGGCAACGGGGCCGGACTTGTCGCCGCGAGCCTTAGTAGTTACCACTCCGAGAAAGGGCCGGACGATGTTCGCGGATGCGAGGTCGACGATCCGATCCATACCATCGACACACAGAACCGCCACGCGCTGGTGGCGGGATTCCTCGCCCAGCACAACGGCGGTTTCTACGATTCAAGGAACGGGGCCGGTCGGCCGCTTGACGAGCCAAACGGAGCGGTCTGCGCCGACGGATCGTTCCAGAGCCTGTGCGCTGCGACCCTGATCGAACAGCACGGCACGGCCGACGCTGCCGAGATCGACCGGCCACTGCAGACTATCTCTGCAGGCGGAAGGCACCATGGCTTGGTTGCCGCTCATCTTGCGACGAACACCACCGGTCATAGCGGAGGAGCCGCGGACGCCCCAGCCCCTACTATCGCGACGGGTGGTCACCACGCTGTGATTGCCGCTCATTTCGTCACGAACAACAATTCGAGGAGCCCTTCGTACGGCGCTGACCAGCCGTGCCATACGGTGGTGAGCGATGGAGCCAGGCACAACCTGGTCGCGGCACACATCCAGCGCGACTTCGGCCAGAGCGTCGGCTCTCATGCCGGCGATCCGATTGGCACGGTTACCGGGGGCGGGCAAGGAAAGGCGGCGCTAGTCGCTAGTTTCCTTGCCAAGTACCACGGCACCGCTACCGGGGCCCCCGTTGACGAGCCAGTTCACACCGTCTCGACTTGCGACCGATTCGGCTTGGTCACGGTCGATATCGACGAACAGACCTTCGTGGTCGACGACATCGCCATGCGGATGCTCCAGCCGCGCGAGCTCTACCTGGCCCAAGGCTTCCGTCCCGGTTACATCATCGATCGGGGCGCAGACGGCAAGCCGCTCACAAAGACCGCGCAAGTCAGGATGGTCGGCAACTCGGTCAGCCCGCCCGTGGCGGAAGCACTCGTCAGGGCGAACGCTCAGAGCCTGATCGTCCGCGACTACCGGAGGACCGGCTGAGCCGTGATCCAATCGCCCCTCATGACCCAAGCGGTAACCAAGGCAGGGCGGGAAGCGGCCGGCGAGGTGGAATCGCCCGCGAGCCTCGCCGACCTTCACCGGGCATGGAAATCGAAGCTGAGCGGCCCGCAAGGGCGGATGCTCACCCGACTTATCGATCATTACCCGGACGGGATCCACCGTTCGGCCCTGGCGACGGCAACGGGCCAGAGCGCGACGTCTTCGAGCTATCGGAACAACCTAAGCAAGCTAAGCGGGCTCGGGCTCCTTCGTTATATCGGCCCCGACGTCGTCGCCACGCCGCTCCTTTTCCCGGAGGGGCTTAGGTGAAGGAGGGCGGCAATGGCTGAGTACCCGATCATCTTCAGCGGCCCTATGGTGCGGGCGATCCTGGACGGCAAGAAGACGCAGACAAGGCGTCTGGACAAGAAGTGGCTGAAGGTCAAGAAAGGCGACCTTCTATGGGTTAAGGAAACGTGGATGTCATTTGATATTGACCACGTTATTGATGACAAATGCGCGTATAAGGCGTCCACGAGCCTTGAAGGGGAAGAGACCAGGCGCGAATACATCAGGCTTGGGCGAAACTACCAATGGCGACCGTCAATCTTTATGCCCCGCCGCTTCTCCCGGATCACGCTGGAGGCGACCGAGGACGCCTATGAAGAGCGGTTGCAGGACATCAGCATCCGGGATGCGCTATGCGAGGGAATTACTTGCCCACTTTGTGGCTACACGTCGTTAGACGCCGCTCGTTACTTAGACCATGACATCTGCATAAAGAATTGGTTAACCGACCGGGGGTACACAGAGGACCACGGCGCGATTATTGCTTTTCGAGACCTGTGGGACTCCATCAACGGCAAAAAGCGCCTTTTCGCTGATAACCCCAAAGTCGGGGTACTCACGTTCCGGCAAGTGGAGGGCGGCAATGGCTGACGTCGCGTCTATCGCCCGGTGTGTCTTCGGCATCTTCTTGGTCATTTACGGTGGCGCGTCCCTATGGCTATCGGTCGTCCTGTGCGGCGAAGCCAAAGAGGGTGTCTGTTTCCGCCTTTCCGTCCTCGGGTTCTTAGCCCTTATCCTGGCAGAGATCATGAGCGGGGGCGGCAATGGCTAAAGTCCACGTCCTTAAAACCTCGCGGCCCTACTTCAAATCGGTCAAGGCCGGCAATAAGCACTTCGAGATCAGGAGGAACGACCGAAACTTCAAGAAGGGCGACCGCCTTATTTTGGTCGAGGTCACCAGCTTAGGCGCCACAACGGGGCGTTATATCGACGTCACCGTCGGCTATGTCTTGCAGGACAACCCCGAATTAGGGCTTGCCGAAGGTTTCGCCGTCTTATCGCTTAACCCGAGTCGCACCCTTTGCCACGCGCCAAGGGCCAAGACCGACCGGATGATCGGGATCGTTCCGGAAGCCACGGAAGACGCAGAAGGGGATGATTAGTGAACCAAGCGCTCACCGACTCCACCGACGTCCTTTGCGGGCTGCCGGAGAGCGCCAGCAAGAGGGCCAGGCGGCTCGTCGTCGTCTCGGGCCTGTACCAGATCGAGGAGCAGCTTCCGGGCGGCTCCTGGGCCAAGCTGCCGCTCGACGACGCGCACCTCGCGCTGGTCCATCGTTGCGTACAGCTTATGGAGGCGCTCGCTGCCTGCAACGCCAAGAACTGTGAGCTGCTGGGAGAGAGCGTCCGTCCGCACCGGCTTTGCCGGGGCTACCTCAAGCACATTCGGAAGGTGGCGTTCTGAATGGTCTCATCGCCTCTAATGACCCAATCGGAAGCCATGGAGTACCTGCGGGCGACCCGCAGGCGCTTCACGCGCTACCTGGTCGAGGGGCGGCTGCACCGGGACAAGGAGACCGGCCTTTTTGCCAGAAGCGAGGTCGAGCGGCTCGCAGACGAGATCGTTAGGAGGATAATCGCCGATGATGAAGCCGAGGTGGGACGAAGCCAATCGGCGTTGGGAAGCCAGCGTGGGCTCGGGCAAGTCGCGAAAGTGGTTCCGTAGCAAGGTCGAGGGCGAAGAAGGCTGCGCTATCGTCGAGCGAAAGATGGCCGAGTACATCGAGGGCCCGCCCGACCTGCCGCCGGGATCGCTCGCCGAGTTCGTCCAGACCGTTTGGTGGCCAGTCCTCAAAACGCCTGGCCGCACGACCTTGGCCACGCGGAAGGGCTACAAACGAGCTCTCGACAAGTGGATCGCGCCGCTTCAGCCATTGAAGCTGGTCGACCTGCGCCTCGAAGTACTTCAGCCCTGGGTGGCGTCTCTTACGGAGCAGCTCGGCTCGGCCAAGTCTGTCCATAACGTCTTCGGCGTCTTAGCCTCGGCGATGGAGCTCGCCCACAAGACGGGCCGGATATCTCACCGCGACCACCGCCTGGTCGCCCTGCCTGAGACGGAAGCCTTCGTGGCCACTACGCTGGATCCGGCCCAGTATCGGCAGCTCCTCGATGCGGCAGCCGGCAGCGACATGGAAGGCCCGGTCTTTGCGGCCGGCACCCTCGCTCTTCGACGGGACGAGGTGTGCGGGCTAAAGATCCCGAACGTCGAGCTGCTCGAGGATCGGGCCGTCGTTTCCGTCCGCTTCAACCGGCAGCCGCACGGTGAGGAAGAGCGGCTCAAGGGCAAGAAGCGTGGCCAAGCGAGAGTCTTGGTCGTCCCCAGGCCATGGGGTGAGCGGCTCCTCGCATTTGCACCCGAAGGCGCTGTCTATCTCTTCTGCCACAAGGGCAAGCCCGTCCATCCCGAATGGGTCTCAGAACAGATGCCAGAGCTCTGCAAAGAGGCCGGCGTCCCTCGAGTCCGCTTCCACGACCTGAGGCACTCCGCGGCTACGAACCTCCGGGCCGCCGGTGTACCCGAGACCTTCATTCAGCGGGCCGTGCTGGGGCACTCCAGCATAAAGACGACGATGCTGTACCTCGAGGATCGAGGAGATGAGATGCTGGGTTATTTCCGCAGGCTCGGCGGTTAGGACTGGCCCTTTTGTCTTCCGAACCAATAGGATCCCCACGCGAGTCCGCCTCCTCCACAAATGAAAGGAAAGGAGTTCGAAACTATATCCTTATGACCCATTAGAACTAGCGCCGTCGCAACGCCAAGCACGACAAGGAAACCGGCAAACGCCAATCGGTACTTTTCCTGCTCGTTGTCGCGTACTCGCTTCAAATCCGCAGACATGCTCTCAAGCCACTTCTCGGTGTGATCTCCCGACCAGGTGCGTTCAATTGGCGGCTCGTAAGGAGACTCCAAACTTAGGCTTTCGGCAAGAAAGCTGGCCGCAAACTCCTTTAGTTCGGCGCGAGTAACGGCCTGCTCGTCCGGACTTTCACCTGAATTCTTACTTGTTTCGGCCGACAGTGGCTTGTTTGACATAAGAGAACTCGCGGAAGCTCCTTGAGTAGACCGCCTTCAGTGTCTTGCGCCGTTGGGGACTTAGGGTGAACGTTGAAGCCATCATCCTCGCGACTGCGCGAGATGTGAGTTTTTCGGCCGCATGCGCATCGATCAGCCCAGCCATGGACAACCGGCTGACCAGAGCAACCACGCGACGCGCACGTTCTCGCTCTTCCTTCCTGCCAACCTTCGTCAGCCGCAGAATCTCTAAAATCCGATCCGTGTCTGGCATTTGTCCTTATATCGGTTTACGATCATTGCCCTCTGGAGGGTTCTGATCGACCTATAGCATTGCATAGGATTTCACATGAACGACAAGCAAAGCTTTGTCTAGGGGTGACAGCTCAACGGGGTTTGACTGTCACCCCTAGCCCAAGGCTAGGTTCAAAAGCTGGTGGAGGCGCGGGGAATTGAACCCCGTTCCAAAATCGTCGCCGCATAGGTCACCACGAGCGTCTCCTCTAGAAGAATTCGGCGGGGCCCTACCTAGAGGCCCACAAGGCTTCCGCCTAGTCCGGTTTAGTTTAGAAGGTCAGGCTACGGACCGAAGCCCTTCCTTCGAGCCGACTTTTGCGACACTGGTGGCGGACCCCGTCAGCAAGGTTCCGGTCAGCGCACTGCTAATTAAGCAGCGTAAGCGAAGTTGTTGTTCGCGTTTACTTTTTTGCCGCTTTTTACGAGGCCAGCGGCTCCTCGGCTCGCAACCGGTGCTCGATCCGACCCTGTCGAACCCTTTCGCCCCCAGTCTTCCTTAGTATATAACGTTGGCTGGCCCAAGGGGTTCCTCTAGCCTAGACCGTTGCGGTCGGCTCAGCGGAACATGACCTTGTCGAGCCCGGTGACGAGTCCCGTGAAGGAGCGGACCTCCAGGCAGGCCAGCTTCACCCCTTCCATGAACGACACCCGGTCGAGCGAGTCGTGGCGCAACGTGAGCTGCTCCCCATCCCCGCCAAAGAGGATCTCCTGGTGGGCGACCAGCCCGGGCAGCCGGACGGAGTGGACCCGCACGCCCTTCACGTCCGCGCCCCTGGCACCGGGAAACTTCTCCACGGAGCTCCCATGGCCGACCGCCTTCTGCCGCGCCGCCTTGATCAGTTCGGCCGTGTGGATGGCGGTGCCGCTGGGAGCGTCGGCCTTGGCCGGGTTGTGATACTCGATGACCTCGACGAACGGCATCCAAGCGGCCGCCATCTCGGCAAAGCGCATCATGAGCAGGGCGCCGATCGCGAAGTTGGGGACGATCATCGCCGGGGTCTGGAACTCGTTGCAGGCGTCGCGGACGCAGGCGACGTCCTCGTTGCTCAGTCCGCTCGTGCCAATGACCGGGGGGACGCGCCGCTTCAGGGCAGATTGGGCGTGGGCTGCGGCCGCGCTGGGGTGGGTGAAGTCGACGAGGACGTCGGTAGGGGTGGCCTCCAAGGCCGCGCCCACTGCGTCGCCGATCACCAAGTCCGGCGATTCGGGCCCCGCGATCTCCCGGCAGGACTGGCCGATGGATTGGCGGTCGATGGCCGAGACGACCTGGAACCGACGGTCCGTCCCCAAGGCGCGCAGGACATGGCGGCCCATCTTCCCCGCGGCCCCGACTAAGCAGACGCGAATGGGAGTGTCACTCATTTGTCGGAGTCTACACCTGCCGACCGCTCGAAGGTCACGCCGCTGACCTCCAAGCGGAGGGGGTCGCCCGAGTCGTCGAGCAAGGCGTCCGCTCCGTCGACCCGCACGACGTTGCCCGTCACGAGCTTTCCGAGGATCACCGCCTCGCGCGTCCCTATATAGGTCACGGCGGACTCGACCCAGTCGAGCTTCGCCGGACGGAAGCGGAGAAACTTCACCGTTTGACCGACCTTCGGCCGAGTTTTCACGAACCAGAACTGGCTGGGGTCGTCGAGCGGCCCTTCGGGCCACTTCACGTTCGCGGGGGGCTTTGCCGGGTCGATCGTGACGTGCGCGCCGGCCTCGTCGAACTCGGTGACCATGGTGTTCCGCTTGCCGAGCCCGGTGACGGTCTGCAGGAAGCGCACGGGCCGCCCCTTGGGGTCGTAGGTGGATTCCTGGACCACGTCCGCCCGCGCCCCGTTCTCATAAGTCATCACGAGGCTCAGCCGCACATACTTGCCGCCATCGGGCAGGAGCTGGTTAATGACGGTGGCGCTTCCTGACATGCCGTCGGCGCCCACGACGCTCATCATGGTCTCGGAGAGCGGCGCGGAGAGTAAAGAGGCGAGAAGGGCGAGGGGCGCGGTCATGAGTTCAATCCTTGGATATGACGGGCGGCACGGAGGCCCGTCTCATAGGCGAGTTCGATCCGGCCCCCGAGCAGGCCGTCCCCCGCGACGACCAGCCGTGTCCCGGGCGGATTTGCCGATTCGAACGAAGCGGTCGTTTCGGGCTGGCTGTACCGCCAACGCTTCACGTCCGAGACGTCCGGCGTCTGGAAGGGCTGGCCTAGCAACCGCACGACATCGATCAAGGTCTCGTCGATGATGCGGTCTGCAGTCGCTTCAAAGCGCAACCGACTGTAAGAAGGGCTCATCTGGGCGACCAACGCGGTCCCGAGCCCAGGCGCCCGGTGGCCCGGCACCTTCATAGTCTCCACGCTCAGCCAGGTCAGGGGAAGTCGCTGGTCCGGTTCGATCAGCGCGTGGTAGGGCGTCTCGAGCGGTGTCTCATAGCCGAGGAGGACGCTGAGGCACGGCCGGTACTTGGCGTTCGCGAGCTTCCTGGTGTCGCGCGCATTGCGCAAGAGTGCTTCCGCCTGGGGGGCGGGCGCGGTCAGCACGACCACGTCGAAAACCTCTCCCGCCAGGCAGAAGCCACCGTCCCCGGGCCGCTCGATCGCGGTCACCTCGGCTTCCAGCCGGACGTCCAGCCCCTCCGCGAGCAGCTTGCCCAGCTTCGAGATTCCCGGGGCATAGCAGTAACGCTCGGCCAGTCCCTTCCCCATGGAGCCCCGCAGGATGCGCGAGCCGTCGTGGGTGTAGATCGGCTTGTCGATGATGACAAGGTCCGTCCGGTCGAGCTGGTTTAGGATGGCGTCGTTCAGAGCTTGGCTGCGCGGGGCGATGGACGTTGCGCCGGTGTCGAAGACGTAGCCGTTCACGCGCCGGGTGGCACACCGGCCACCGACCCCCTTCGACTTCTCGAAGACGACCACCTCGTGCCCGTTCCTTGCAAGCTCACGCGCCGCGCCCAGTCCAGAGATCCCCGCCCCGACGATGCCGACCCTCATGCGCCGGCCATATCCCCGGACTGAAGCAGCGCCTGGGCGCACTTGCGGCCGGAGAGGATCGCGCCGTCAATTCCCGAGTACGTCGTGGCCTCTCCCGCGAGATAGAGCCCCGGGGTGGACGTCGGGCCCGGCTCCGATTTCCGTGCGCCCGGATGGTCGGCGGCCTGGGCGAACGGGATGCGGTCCACCCGCAAGGGCCGCCAGGAACTGACGTCCGCATCCGGGAACCACTCTTGGAGCTCGTACTGCACGTCCCCCGCGAGGCGGGCGTCGCTCATAGGCGGCGTGCCCAGGATCGTCGCCGTCACCAAGTGCCGTCCCGGCGGAGCCAGCGACCTCGCGACGTTGGTCATAGGTGCGACGTGCTGGACCCGGCCCGGAAAGTTGCCGTTCACGATCAAGATCGGATCTTCGGTCGGCGGCATCGTCGCGTCGAAGGCGACTGTGGTGCAGCCCCTTCCAGCCGTGTCCACGGGTTGCGCGGTGAGTCGCGCCTCCTCGGCCGGGTCGGTGGCGACGACCACCTTCGTGGCCGCCACGCGGTCACCGTTGGCAAGGACGACCCCCCGGCAAGTGCCGCCCTCCATGTCGAGCTTGGCGACTTCCGTGCCCAGCCAAAGCCGGTCGCTTGGAATATCGTCCGCTATCTGTGTGGCGACGGCCGCCATCCCCCTCTCCGGCACACCCGTATCCCCAAGGGAAAGCGCCTTCCAGATAAAGGCAAGGTTTCGCGCGGAGACAGAAAGTTCGCGGTCCAGGAACACCCCGCCGAAGAAGGGCCGGGCAAATCGCTCCATGAAGCTCTCGCCAAACCCATACCGACGCAAGAAGACGAGGGCCGAGACGTCCTCCAATTCCCAACACTGTTCGAACTTGCGGCCGACCGATTCACTCGAAAACTGGGCGATCCGCATCTTGTCGCGTAACCCGAGAAAGCCTGTGAATGCCATATGGATATAGTCGTCGCGCATCACCGCTTCCAAGCGGCCGTTCCAGTGGACCAGCGCCCCAGGGGTGAACTTGCGGAAGCCGAGCTTGGCAAAATCCAGCTCGCGCCGGGCGTTCGGGTAAGCGTTGAAGAGGACTTGGAAGCCCTGGTCGATGCGAAACCCGTCGACCTCGTTCGTCCAGACCCGCCCTCCGACGTGGCCCAGCCGGTCGATGACGGTCACGCGCTTGTTCGCACGGGTGAGGGCGCGCGCGCAGACCAATCCGGAAAGGCCGGCGCCGACGACGATGACGGACTCGTCCACGCCCCGGATTATCCCCGCTGTTCAGGATCCCTGGCACGGCGTGGAGGGCCCGTAAGGAAGCCGAACAAATACTAGACAGTTTCTAGCGAAATGCCGGATGGAGTGATATTCCACGAAAATTATCTGGAAAGGAGGACAATATGAGATGTATTTTGAAAGAAAGTGGTCCTACTCCTTGACGTGCGATACCAAAATAGACGGAAAATAGAACTAGTGGCGCTTGCGCTACTAAAACCCCACAGCAAGGCCCCCATTTCCCCGGGGGCCGCTTTTCTTAATGGCTTGCGCAACCCGGTACTCTTACGGTCACTTTACGGAACGGCGGCCCGAAAGAAGTTAGACCTTTCCTATGGACGGCGAGGCGAGAGCGGCCTTAGGCTTTGACTTTCTCGCGTGTCGCGGGCAAGGGCCCGTTGTCCGCCTTTTCAAGCTCTTGCCGCCCCGACTCGACCTGGCTTAGCACACGACCGACGACGCGCTCCAGGTTCTCCAAGACGTCGTGGGCATACCGGTCGGCTCCACGCCGCATCTGGTTGCTCTCCCGCTCGGCCGTGTTCCGGACTTCTTCAGCCTGCGCCTTCGCGATCTTGAGGATCTCGCCCTCGCTCACCATCTGCTCCTGGCGCAGACGGGCCTGCTCAAGCATCCGCTCGGATTCTTGGCGCGCCTCCTGGACGACGCGTTCGGCTTGTGCCTGGGCTTGGTCCACGAGCGTCTCCGCCTCTTCGCGGGCCGATTCCAGGATCCGCTCGCTCTCCTTGGCCATGCTGGCCGCGTCGCGCACGTCGCGAGGCAGAGTCGCTTTGATCTTCTCGATCTGCATCACGTAGTCTTCTTTGTTGTAGCCGAAGGCGACGCCAAAGTAGGTCCGGGGCTTTTCCGCTTGCTTGCGGAGATTGTCAAGCAGGCGCAGCGTCTCTATGGTGGAGTCTTTCTTCGACAACATTGCAACTTCCGGGAAGGACTTGGAGTTTATCACGGCTTGGCTCCGGTACTCGCCGCACGGCACTAAGGTTTCTACCGAAAAAGGACGTCCCACAGCGCCCTTAGGCTCCCAACCTGTCCTTAATACGCCTGGCGACGGGTTCCGGTACGAACCCAGCATAGTCCCCGCCCAGGCGGGCGACCTCCCGCACGACCGAGCTCGCAAGGAACGAATACTCGTCCCGCGCGATCAGGAACAGGGTCTCGATCTCGGGGGCAAGTCGGCGGTTCGCCATGCCCACCCGAAACTCGTACTCATAGTCGCTCACGGCGCGCAGTCCGCGGACCAAGATTTTCGCCCGTTCAGCCCGGGCGAACTCGACGAGCAGGCCGTCGAACGCCCTGACCCGCACATTGGCCAGATGGCCGGTGCACTCCCGAAGGCTCTCCACGCGCTCCTCCGAGGAGAGGAAACGCCCCTTCTCCGAGTTGACCCCGACCGCCACCACCAATTCGTCGAAGATCGTGGCGGCCCGCTCGACGATGTCGAGGTGTCCAAGGGTGGGAGGGTCGAAGGAACCCGGATAAATCGCTCGCCCCGGCATGGCTCTCGCTATTTTAACCGAGACCAAGGTCCCGGAGCGGTCAGTGACGGCCCGCAGTTTGAGGCGTCACACTAGAAGCATGCTTAACCTCGAGAGGATCGCCCACTCCACGAGGCTGCGGTTCCTTGCCCTCACCGCAATCGCCTTACTAACCCTTCCCGCCGTCGCCCAGACCTCGAACCAGGTCCCGCAACGGGTCAAAAAGTTTGAGGGGACGACCGCCCCCGCATCGGTCGCCTCCGAAGAAGCGATCAGCGCCGTCTTCGCCGTCGTCGGAAACCTTGTCCGGCCCGACGGCACCCTCGCCACAGACCTCTTGCAGCAGTCCTTCAAGGACATGAACGGGCTCGTCTCCCCGCCCGCGATGCTGATCCCAGTGGGCGGAGTCGCCCCGGGGGGCCAGGGCCTGGCCGAACGCCTCAAGGCGTTCTCCGAACTCGCCAAGCAATCCGGCCTGCAGACAAAGATCGCGCCGACCGTGGGGCCCGAAGTCGGCTCCGCCGCCGGCGTCGACACCGAGTCCCTCAAGACGTGGCGCGCCTGGGCGGCCGAGAACGGCGTCTTCCCGAAGACCGAGACCACCGGCCCCGCCAACTATACGACCATGGTGGGCCGCACCATGATGGTTTTCTTGGATACCGTCACGCCCCAAAGTTTCGGCAAGAAGGGCCGCGTCGACCTCATCTGGCTCCAAGACCGGCTGAAGCCGACCCTCCTCGACCAGAACGTCGACTCCATCATCGTCTTCGGCAGCGACCCGATCGCCAAGCCGAACATCGACGATGGCCTGACGGACGCGGACCTTGAGTGGGTCGCCTCCCCCGAGGCGGCCGCCGTGCGCAACCTCCTCTTGACCAATCCCAAGTTCGCGGGCTACATCTGCGGCCGACCGGGCCAGTACTCGCTGACCTCCCTGCGGGAAGGCACCCGGTTCTTCCAGATCGTCGTCGGAAACTCGGGCGGCAAGCTCGACGAGGGTTGGAGCCCCCGCCCTGAGCCGTTCGAAGGGTTCGTCGCGCTCGTGGTCTATTCGTCGGGACGCGTCGAGTTGGTGCCCTACACGAAACCGGCCAGCGCCCAGACGCAACCGGCCAAAGCCGCCCGGTCCATGAACATCTTCGTGCCGCAAGCCGTGGCCAAATAGCCGTAGAATCGTCCCCGTGAACGAGGTCACGGGCCGAGAGGTCACATTAGACGAACTGGCCCGCGTCGCCGAGGGCGGCGTGGGCCCGGTTCTCGACCCCTCCGCACACGAGCGGATGCAGCGCTCCCGTGCCCTGGTCGAGGGCATTGTCGGCAAGGGCGACCCGTGCTACGGGGTGAACACCGGCTTTGGCAAGTTGAGCGACGTGCGCGTCCCGGACGACCAGCTCAAACAGCTCCAGGTGAATCTGGTCCGGTCTCACGCGTGCGGGGTCGGCGAACCGCTCAGCCCAGAGGAGACCCGCGCCATGATTCTCCTCCGGGCCAACGTGCTCGCGCTCGGCTTTAGCGGCGCGCGTCCCCTTGTGGCCGAAAAGCTCTTGGCCCTCCTCCGCGCCGATGTCTTGCCCGTCGTGCCCTCGCGCGGATCGGTCGGGGCTTCCGGTGACCTCGCCCCCCTCGCCCATCTCGCCCTGGGTCTGATCGGAGAGGGCGAGTGCTGCCTCCGGGGCAGTCGGATGCCCGCTCCAGAGGCCCTCGCCGCGGCCGGCCTCACGCCCCTTGAGCTTGAGGCGAAAGAGGGGCTCGCGCTTCTCAACGGCACCCAGGCGATGGGGGCCGTTGGGGGTCTGGCCCTGCACCGGGCTTGGCGCGTCGCCCGCGCGGCCGACGTCGCGTGTTCGATGACCCTGGAGGCGCTCCTAGGAACGCCCGCCGCCTTCGACCCCCGCATACACGAAGGGCGTCGGGCCCCGGGACAGATCGAGGTCGCTGCCCACCTTCGACACCTCTTGCGCGAGAGCGAGATCCGCGAGTCGCACCGGACCGGCGATCCCCGGGTCCAGGACGCCTATTCCTTGCGTTGTGCCCCCCAGGTCCACGGTGCGTGCCGCGACGCGCTCCGCTTCGCCACGACCGTGGTCGAACGGGAGACGGCCGCCGCGACGGACAACCCCCTCGTCTTCACAGACGACAATCCCGAAGTCGTGAGCGGCGGCAACTTCCACGGCGCCCCGCTTGCCCACGCCTTCGACTTTGCCGCCATTGCCATCACCGACCTCGCCAGCATCACCGAGCGGCGGGTCGAGCGCCTGGTGAACCCAGACCTGAGCGAGGGCCTGCCCCCCTTCCTCAGCAAGGACGCGGGCACCTCGAGCGGCATGATGATCCCGCAGGTCGTGATGGTGGCCCTCTTGAACGAGGCCAAGACCCTTGCCCACCCCGCCAGCATCGACAACCTCCCGACCTCCGCCGGAAAGGAGGACCACGTCAGCATGGGCATGGGCGCCGCCCTCAAGCTGAAGCGGATCGTGGAGCTCTGCGAACTGATGGTCGCGATCGAACTGATGTGCGCCGCGGTCGGCCTCGACCACCGCAGACCGCTTAAACCCGGGATCGGGGCAGACCAAGCCTTTGAGCGCGTGCGTGCGATCGTCCCCCCGCTGGAAGCCGACCGGTCGACGACGGCGGACATCGAAGGGCTTGCGGCCCTGGTCCGGCGCGGTGGGTTCGAGGGTCTCTAAACTTCCTCGACGGGCCGGGTCGGTTCGATGAGCGCGATCCGCGTGATGCGCCTTCGCGACATGTTCTCGACGATCAAGGTGCCAACGGGGATCTCCACCCGGTCGCCGGTCTTTGGCAGGCGGCTGAGGCTGTTGACGACGATCTCAGCGAGGGTCTCCGTCGTCAACGCCCCCCCTTCCTCATCGAGGCCCAAGAAGTCGAGCAACTCGTCATACCGCACGTCCGCTCGGGCGGTGACGCGCGCCCGGGAAGTCCGCTCGATGGGCGGCCGTTCGCTTTCAAGGCTGTCCTCCAGCTCGCCAAAAATCTCCTCGACGACGTCCTCCAAGGTCATCAATCCGGAAGTGCCGCCGTACTCGTCCCGGACGATGAGGATCTGGGTGCGTGCCTCTCGCATGCGCTGCACGACCCGGTCCAAAGTCAGACTCTCCGGTACGAACTCTGCCGGCCGCGTGACGCTCGCGAGTGAGAAGCCTGGGTCGCCCCAGTGCTTCACGATGTCCTGCAAATAGACGATCCCGAGGACTTCGTCAATGTCATCCTGGCAGACCGGGATCCGCGAGTGCGGGAACGCCTTGAGCGCCTCGCCGAGTTCCTCGCGGTTGAGCCCGGCGGGCAGCCACTTGATGTCGAGGCGGTGGATCATGACGTCGGCGGCGTCGAGCTTGTCCAGCCGTAGCGCCCGGTTGATCATCTTCGCCTGCTCAGCCTCGAACTGCCCCTCGTCGATACTCGACCGCACAAGCAGAGCCAGTTCTTCCCGAGTGACCCCGTGCTCGACCCGGCTCACGTCGATCCCCAGTCGTTTCAAAAAGAACTCGCCGGTCCACCGAGTTAAGGCCACGAGCGGCGCCAGCAACGCGTTGAAGAACCGGAGCGGCCCGATCGTCACCATTGCGGCGCGCTCCGGCTGCTGCAGCGCCCAATACTTCGGGACCAGCTCTCCGAAGACCACGAGCGGGTAGGCGACGGCGACGATCGCGATCATGCGGACCAGGCTCTCCGGCAAGAACGAGAGGGGCTTCTCGATAAGGCCCGTGAAGAACGGTTCGGTGATCGCGCCGATCGAGATGCCCATGATCGTGATGCTCACCTGGACCCCCGCGATGTGTTTGGCAAGCTCCTTGTCCGCCTGCAGGAAGAGCTTCGCCGAACGGTTGCCCTGCTTGGCCAGGGACTCGAGGCGGCTACGGCGCGCACCGACGAGGCCGTATTCGGCAAGGACGAAAAACCCGTTGGCGATGAGCAACAAGACGCTCACCAAGATGGTGGTCGCCTCAGGCGTCATAGGACATGCGAGGCTCTAGAGGGTCGTCAGCGGTGGCCCGGACACAGTCGTCACCCATCGGCACGCCCTATTATAATTCCTAAGGTGCTCTCACCCGGCGTCTACCCTGCGGCCATCACCCCTTTCGGGGTGGACGGCCGCGTCGATGAAGCCTCGCTGGCGCGCCTCCTCGCTTGGTTCGAAGCGGCGGGGTGCCAGGGCGTGGTGGTGGCCGGCACCAACGGTGAGGGGCCTTCCCTCTCCGCGGTGGAAAAGAGGGACTTGGCGCGGGTCGCGTGCCGGCTCCGCGGCTCGTTGCGGATCGTGACAGGGGTCGCCACCCCGAGCCTGGACGAGGCGAAGTGGCTGCTCTCCCAGGCCGGGAAGGCAGGGGTCGACGCCGGACTGGTGATGCCCCCCAGCTACTTCCGCCGCGCCACCGAGGCGGGTTTGCTCCAGTGGTTCCGAGAAGTGCTCGAGGACAGCCCCGTCCCGATCCTCGTCTACAACTATCCCAAGATGACGGGGATCGAACTCTCGCCCGAGTTTGTCACCCAGCTCGCGGGCCATAGTCAATTCCTCGGGCTCAAGGACAGCTCAGGGGTCGCGCAGAACTTGCCCGCCTTCCGCGAGGCCCTGCCGGACAAGCTGCTCTTTGTTGGGGACGAAACCCTGCTCGGCGAGGCCCTGCGGGAGGGCTGGACAGGCACGATCAGCGGGGTGGGCAACGTCGCCCCCGCGTTCCTCGTGCAAGCCGTCCGCGAGCGAAGCGAGCCCAAGCTCCGCATCGTGCAAGAGCTGGCGGCCCGCCTGCGTGCCCTGCCCCAACCCGAGACTCATAAGGCCGTGCTCCACGCGCTCGGGGTGATCGAACGACCCACGCCCCGGCTGCCGCTTGTGACGGGCAGCCCAGACGAAGCCCTCCAGGCCCTGGAAGCCCAGATCGGCCTGCCTAGAGCTTCGTCTTCTTGAAGATGCCTTCCGGCACCGCCTTCAGCACCGCCATCACCAGCGCCCAGGGCCCGGGGACGTAGAGGACGTCCTTGCGCCGCTCCAGGGCCCGCACGATCGCTTTGGCGACCGGGCCCGGCTGGGCGAGCAGCGGCAGTTTCGGCATGCCGAAGGTCATCGCCGTGTCCACCGGCCCCGGCTTGACGGTCAAGACGTGGACGTCGGACTTCTGCAACCGTGACCGCAGGCCCTGGAGGAAGACGGTCAAGCCCCCCTTGGCCGAACCGTAGACGTAGTTGCTCATCCGCCCCCGGTCGCCCGCGACCGAGCTGAGAGCGACAATCCATCCGGACTTACGTCCTTCCATGTACCGCGCCACGACGTGCAGCACCGAGGCCGCGGCCAGGAAGTTTCGCGAAAGGATCGCCCGGGTCTCGCTCCAATACTTCTCGGCGCGCTCCTGGTCACCCAAGTAGCCGAACGCCAGGACCACGCCCTCGAACGCCCCCGCGACCGAAACCGCCGCGTCGAAGGCCTCCTGGTGCGAGTCGCAGTCGTCCGCGTCGAAGGGCAGGGCCCAGGTCGAGACTCCCGTGCGGATCCGGATGTCCGCCCCGATCCTCTCCAGTTCCTCCCGGTCGCGGCCCGCCAGGCAGAGCGGGTGCCCCCGCCGAGCAAGCTCCAGCGCGATCTCTCGGGCGATCCCGCTCGTGGCGCCGAGGACCAGCACGGGCTCACGGGTTATGGACAGAGCCCGAGCCTCCGCGCTTGGTCGCTCGTAAAGCGCCCCCCTGGGTCGACCGCGCGCTTGGCCGCGCAAAACTCCTCGCGGCGAGGATAGCCCGCTTCGAACATAGCCCGCGGCATCCGCGAGTCTTTGGCCAGATAGAGCCGCCCGCCCGCTTCCAGCACCACGGCGTCCAGCCTCTCCAACAAGTCTTCCAGGCCGTCCGACCAGGGGATGTCGAGGGCCAAGGTCAGCCCCTCCTTCGGGAAGGAGAGCATCCCCTGCCCCTCCGGCCCCATCCGCTTCAGCACGGCAAGGAACGAAGCCTTCCCCGCCGTGGAGAGGAGGTCCAGCGCCTTGCGGGTCGCTTCCAAGGCCGAATGGGTCGGGACGACGTACTGGTACTGCACGAACCCCCGTTTCCCATACATCCGGTTCCAGTTGTGGACCGAGTCCAGCGGATAGAAGTACGGCTCGTACGGGCAAACGAAATCCTTCTTGCCGCCCTGGACCCAGTCCAGCAAGCGGTTGAACATGCGCATCGAGGTGGGATTCAGCGCCCAAGCGGGAAGGTCGATGGGGAACGGCTTCTGCCGTTTCGGCTTGACTCGGAGCGGGTGCTCGATCCGCAAGGGGAGTTCTTCCGGCAAGGCGTGCTCGCCCGCCATGTAGATCCCGCGTCCGAGCGACCTCCCCCGGGCGAGGCAGTCCACCCACGCCACCGAGTAGCGCGCGTCGTGGGCGGGGTCTGCCAGCATCGCCACCGTCTCGTCCAGGTCGCGCGTCCGGGTGTGCCGCACCCGCATGTAGGCCGTCTTCACCGGGAGCAGCCGGAGGCTGAGGTCCGCGACGATGCCGGTGAGGCCCATGCCGCCGGCCGTCGCCCAGAAGAGCTCGGGGTTCGAGTCCGGCCCGATCTCCAGCCGTTCTCCGTCCGCCAGAACGAGGGAAGCCCGCGTCACATGGGCGCTGAAGCTGCCGTCCCGGTGGTGGTTCTTCCCGTGGACGTCACTGGCGAGGCAGCCTCCGAGCGTGCAGAACTTCGTGCCGGGCGTGACCGGCAGGAACCATCCCTGGGGCACCATCGCCTCCACGACCTCGGCGAGGCTGGCTCCTGCCTCCGCCCGGAGCACACCGGTTTCGGCGTCGAACTCAAGGAAGCGGTTCAGCCTCTCGGTGAGGACCAGCGTCCCCGCTGAGTTCAGGGCCGCGTCGCCATAGCTCCGGCCCAGGCCCCGCGCCAGCGTCTTCTCGCCCACAGGCCCCAGCTGCCGTGCCTTCTCGGGCCGGACCGCGACGTTGTCGCTCACGGGGTAGCGGCCCCAGCCGCCGAGTTCCGGAAGCGCCTTCGCTGGGAGTCCCCCCACGGTCTCAGGAGCCATGTCCCTCGATTATGAGGCACCGGGCTTGGCCGCCGTGTCCCACGCGAACGATCCGGACGCGTGCGAACGGGTCGGGACCCTTCGCATCTCAGTCTTTGCACTTTGGGACGAGAGGTCGACCACGGGTGGACGACCGGTGCACCACGGGTCGACCACCGGTCGCGACCGGAGGACGGAACTTCGTCCCCCATTCTATCTATGGCGGGGCGGCGGTGGCGCAAATTGGGAAGCAACGTGTGTCGAGCCAAGCCACGCTGCCGGTCCCTCGCCGGGCCCCCCTTACCGTTTCGGGCCGGCGATGAACTCGAGCGCGACCTGCACTTGGCGGTCCCAGTAATCCCAGGTGTGCCCTCCGCCCAGCTCCTCGTACTCGTGTTCGAGGGGGGCCCCTTCGTGGAAGGAGCGGTTCTGGCCGAGCAGGAAGTCCTCGGTGCCACAGTCGATGCGCAGGCGCGGGGCCTTGGCCGGGTCGAGCCCTTTGGCGATCGCGAGAAGGTCGTCCGGGCCGCCCTTCGGCGAGTCTCCGAGCACGGGCTGGAACTCTCTGGCGAAGTCGTCGTCCCGCCAGTCCTCGCCCGAGCCGAAGAGCAACGCTCCCGACATCGAGACGCCGCGGTCGAACGTCTCAGGGTGCTTGAGGGCGAACTTCAGGGCCCCGTAGCCGCCCATCGAGAGCCCCGCCACGGCCCAGGGGCCGCGGGCGACGTGGAACCAGCGCCGCACCAACTTGGGCAGTTCCACCGCCAGCGCCGTCTCCCACTTTGCCCCGGCAACCTTGGCGTCGGTGTAGAACCCCCTGCCCCCGTCCGGCATCACGACGACGAGCTGCCTCCCCTGAACGTGCCGCTCCACGAGGGACTTGCGCGTCCACGCGGACGAATCGTCGCTCAGGCCGTGGAGCAAGAAGAGCACGTCGAAAGGCCCTTCGCTCTCGTTCGGCAGCAGCACGTGGCAGGCATGGTCCTTCCGCAGCGCGTCCGACCAGTAAGCGACTTGAACGAGGGCCATTGGGGGGATTATGGGATTCTCAGGCACCCGTAGGCGCAGGCTGTCGGCCCATGCGGGAGCCATGGGGCCCTCTTTCGTCCGAATCGTCGCACCTCTCACCAGCCGTCCGGCCACACCCGCATCTTGGTGATTTGCCCAAGGTGGTAACCCATATGCGTATAGCGGCAGAGCAGGTCGGCGAGTCCGTACGGGCTGGCCTGGATCTGGGCTAGCGGCGTCCGTTCAATCATCTCGCCGAGCGCCCTGACCGATTCGACCAGTCTGGCCTTTGCCTCCCCCCACTCGGCTTCTCCCTTGACGCTGGGCAAGGGCGGCCAATCCCCCTGCGGCTTGACCGTAGGCCGGCCGGTGCGCACCCGCTCCACCATGTCCTCGTTGTGCGTGGCCAGGTGCAGGACGATCTCCCAAATGCCGGGCTCGTCCGGCCTCTGCCGCTCCGCCGCTTGCTCCGCCGTGACCCCGGACAGCAGGCGTTCGAGGGGCTCGACCCACTCGTCGTGGGCGTGCGTGTACTCCCAGGCGACGGCCAGTTCTTTCACCAAGGCGGGTTCGTCCATAGCCGCCACAACGATGGCACAGGGCTCGTCGGGCGCGCCACCGCCTGGTTACGGTCGAACCAGGACGTCCGCGCCCATGTATGGCGCCAGCGCCCCTGGGATCACGATGTCGCCGCTGTCGCTCAGGTGGAAGGTCTCCAGGATCGCGGCATAGAGTCGGGGGACGGCCAGGCCGCTGCCGTTCAGGATGTGGACGAACTCGGGCTTGTCCCCGGGTGCGGGCCGATACCTGACGTTCGCCCTTCGGCTCTGGAAAGCCTCGAAGTTCGTGCAGCTGGAGACCTCCAGCCATTGCCCCGTGCCCGGCGACCAGACCTCCAAATCGTACGTCTTGCAGCCCTTCTCGCCCATGTCGCCCGCGCACAGGAGCAAGACCCGGTAATAGAGCCCGAGGGCCTGGAGGACGCTTTCGGCGTCCGCGGTCAGGTCTTCCAGCGCCAGGTAGCTCTCCTCCGGTTCGACGAACTGGACCAGCTCGACCTTCTCGAACTGGTGGGTGCGCAGGATGCCGCGAGTCTCGCGCCCGGCCGCCCCTGCCTCGCGCCGGAAGCACGGAGTAAAGGCGGCGTACTTGACGGGCAAGTGCTCACGGTCGAGGATCTCGTCCCGAAGCAGGTTGGTGACGGGGACTTCGGCCGTTGGGATCAAGTAGAGATCGTCTGTCCCGCATCGGTAAAGGTCGTCCTCGAACTTCGGCAAGTTGCCGGTTCCGACCAGCGACTCGCCCGTGACCAGGGCAGGGGGATAGACCTCCGTGTACCCTCGGTTCAGGGTCTGGTGGTCCAGCATGAACTGGATCAGCGCGCGGTGGAGCTTCGCTCCCGCGCCTGTGTAGACCGCGAACCCGCTGCCGCTGATCTTCGAGGCCCGTTCGAAGTCGATGAGGCCGTGCTCTTCGGCGATCTCCCAGTGGGGCTTGGGCGGCTCCGCGAAGGTGGGGGGGTCGCCCCAAAGCCGCACCGGAACGTTGTCGTCCGCGCCGACCCCGTCCGGAACGCTTTCGTGGGGCAAATTCGGGAACTTTAGTTCGACCTCGTGGAGGCGGTGCTCCAAGTCGCGCTCACGCGCGTCCAGTTCACCGATCCGGCCCTTGAGCTCGCCGGTTTGGGCCTTGGCCGCCTCGGCCTCGTCCTTCTTCCCTTGGCCCATGAGCATGCCGATCGACTTGCTGATCCGGTTCATCTCGGCCTTTGCCTCGTCGGCCTCGTGCTTCACCGAGCGGAACTCGGCGTCGATTCGCAAGAACTCGTCGACCGGGGCGTCAACGCCCTTGCGCTTGGCGCCTGCCTTGACGAGGTCGAGGTTCTGGCGGACGAAGTTGCGGTCGAGCATGCGGGCTCAATTTACCGCCCGTCGGTGAAGTGGAGCCCGCCCCAGTCAGGCGGTCAGTAGCAAAGCTGGCTCCAGGTTAGTTGCGAAAGCACGCCAATTTCGAGTGATCGGGACGACTTAAGCTCGCCTCGGCCGCGGACCGGGCTAGCCAACGAACTCCATTTCGTCCTTGTCGCTTGCCAGTGAAGGGGTCCAGCCGAACTGCACATAGTATTCATCGAGCACTTCCTCGATGGGAGCGGGCTCGGGAGCGATGTTCGGGTCTGGGATGAAGCGGTGATGGGCCTCCCAAAACTCCTTTGCCGCGAGGCGGTCCAGCGGAATGAAAGCTTCCACCGTCGTTTCCTGCCCGTCCCCGGTTAGGGGCTGCTGGGCCACCATGTGCCGGGCGAGCGCCGAAAAGCTCCGCACCACGCCCGACTCCGTATGCCGTTCCAAGAGCATGTAAGTGGAGAGCTGCGAGGTCATTGAGTCCAGTTGCCAGCTGCACGTTTCTTTATCGAAGGGGAGGAAGTAGACACGGCCGAGGAGGATGCGACGAGGATGCTGCATCCGCGCCGAGCGGACGAACGCCACGAGCGAGTCCATGGCCGGCGACGGGCTTGGATAGACGTAGCAAAGGGCGACCGGGCGCTCGGCAAGCAGGTCAACGATGCGGCCGACCGAGTCGCTTCCCGCTTCAAGAAGACTGACCGAGGCGCAAATCCCGACCGCGCGGCAGTCCGGACGGAAGATCTCCGCGAACGCTTGCTCGCGAGAAAACGTCCTAATCATCAGGTGGTCTGCCGAACTGCCAAGGGCCCCGCTGGCTGCGAGGCGCTGGAGCTCCCGGGCTAACGTGCCGTTGCCGCCCCGCTGCTCCAGGGCCTGCACGCCGCGAAGGCTACAGCTCAGCCGCTCGGCGAGCTGGACCTGGGTCAAGCCGAGACGGTGGCGAAGGGAACGGGCCTCGTCCCCGGAGATTCGCATAGGCGGATCATACCCCGCCCACACTCTGTGTTACGCACGACTTGCGTATGATATTTATTTCAAATGCGCACGTTCTGCGGCTCCCTTTTGAGATCGCCTCTCCTTTTTAACGTGTTCTTAACATTCGCGGGCTATGACTTCCCCGAGCGTTGATAGGACCATGAAACGCGCTTTCACCCTCATTGAACTCCTCGTCGTCATCGCAATCATTGCGATCTTGGCCGCGATCCTCTTCCCGGTCTTCGCCCAGGCGAAGTCGGCCACAGCGGCGGCCGCCCCTGTGTTTCTCGTCGTAGGTACGAGCAACCCCGGCGGCCCCAAAAGGAAAGCCTTCTTCCGGGTCAGGGCCTGGGGGAGGTGGCTTAAGTCGGCGGTCGCCGGCGAGGTCAAATCGGGCGTAGGTAAAACGATCTTGGCCGGGGTTGTCGCGATCGTCCTCGCAACCGGCGCCTACTTCGGTATTAAGCCGGCACCTAAAAGGCACCATGCCAGCGAGCTTGATTCGCTCGCAATCCGGCGGAACGCCCGTAACGTGCCGGTTTGGGTCGACGGCGAGCTGTTCTGCACAGTACGCGACGACGGCACCTTTGACCTTCCGCAAAGAGCCGAGGGCACACCTATGAAGGTCTCGTTCGGTGCCTGGCGGGTGCTTAACGGCGACCCGGCCATGCCCGGCGTCAGCTACATCGTCTACCGGTCGGGCGACCCGCCGCTCAAGGTCACGTTGCGGCCCCCGCAGCGCGACTGAAACCGCCCGCGGCCCCGGGGATGCCCCTGGGGCCGCCTCTCGCCGGGTGGTGCAAGGAAGTTTGAATTAGAGTAACATGGTCGTCCTCCCGACCGTCTACTCATAAGTAGGGTCGGGTGCAACGGTCGTCACGCCGACGTATTTAAATAAACCAGTGGGTCAGCACGCAATGAGAAGAACTCTAGCCTTGAGCATCCTCCTAGCCGCCGCAGCCGGCTCCCTTGCCCAGGGGACGTTCACAATCCGGCGGCCCCTCGAGAATTCCACCGTCCGCGAGGTCATAAAGATCCGCGTCCCGAAGACGGGCATTCCTGAGGGCGGCTATATCGGCGTCTACGTCGACGACCTTTCCGACGGCAAGCGCGAGTCCAAGTTCCTTGAGGCGGCGATGCCGGCCCTCGACGGCGGCGACTACGTCTACGACCTCGATTCCCAGGCCCGCGGCTTGACCGACGGCCCTTGGCGCATCGAGCTCGTGCTCTTCCGCGACGCCAACGGCAAGCCGCAGGTGATCGACCGGTCTAGTGTGGACGTGGTCGTGGACAACCACAAGAGCATCAAGGTCCCCGCCCAGGGCCTCACCCTCCGCTACAAATTTGCCCCGGGCACGAACCGGACTTACAAGTTCACGGTGACCCAGTCCACCGCGATGGTCTCGCAGGCGCAGGCCCGCCTCGGCAGCCGTGCGGCCGGCACCATCGAGCAACAACAGGAGTTTCGTATCAACTACGGGATCGACCAGTCCTACCTTAGCGGTACCGAGGGCCTTGTCCGCATCCAGGGCCTTGCCGACAAAGGAAAGGACTACGCGACCGTCATCCTTCCTGGCCAGCAGAGCGCCACGAAGCTGCCTGACTATCGCTTGACGCCGGTCTACATGCGCATCACGAACACCGGCCGCGAAGTCTTCAGCTCGATCCCGGCCTACTTTGGGATCGAGGGCCAGTCGGCAAGCGTCGGCGGCATGGAGTACACCATGATCGCCCCGCTCCCGGTCCTTCCCTCGAAGCCCGTCAAGCCCGGCGACGTCTGGCAGGGCACCTACCTCTTCACCGCCGAAGACCTGCGCTCGCAGGACATCCACATGAAGGAGAAGATCACGCGGAACGTTCCGGCCCGCGGAACCTTCCAGGAAGTAGTGTGGTACCAAGGCCTGCCCTGCGCCAAGCTGGTCACGACCGTCGCCCTCGGCGAATCGGACCTGGTCAACGTTCAGAACCTGCGCCAGGTCGAGGGCAAGGCCACCAAGATTGAGCTGACGGAAACAACGTATTTCGCGCTCGACCGGGGTGCGGTCGTCCGCATCGAGTCCAAGCTGGTCCAGGAAGCCCTTGTCGAAACCGCCGCGCCGCTCGCCCAGTCGAGCACAAGCGGCGTGGGAGGAGGAGGCGGAGGAGGCCTAGGCAACCCGGCCGGTGGCGGTGAAGCCACGTTCCGGCGCAAGCAGGGCGGTGCCGCCGGCACCAGCGCTTCGGCGAACTGGGCCTCGCCGTTCGGAGCGCCCGGCATCCGCGGCGGCTCGTTCGCCCCGGGCGACGAAGAGACCCTGAACCAGCAGCGACGCCGAGGCGGCGCGGCCGGCTTCCAGGATCCGGACAGCGATGACCAAGGCGACAACCCCGGCCCGCGCGGCCAGTTCGGCCAGAACCCCGGCTTCGGCGGTGGGGGCGGTGGTCAGAAAATGATCCTTCGCATCACGGCCCAGTGGGTCGCTGAACTCGAGCGGTAAACACACGGCCGATGTGGCCATACATCTTCTCCGGGTTTCGCCGAAGGGTCGAAGACCCGGAGGAGTTCCGTGCGACTCTCGGCGAACACCTGGAAGAGTTTAGAACCCGGGTCCTCCGGGTTCTTGGCGTGTTTGTCGTGGCGGCCACCATCGGGTGGTTCATCGAGATGCCGCTCTATAAGCTGCTGAACGAGACGGCGCGCGCCGGGCTGCCGTCCACCCTCGATTACAAAGAACCGTTTAACACGATCACGCAGCCCTTCCTGCTCCAGCTGAAGCTTGCCGCTTACATCGGACTCGCCATGTCCTTGCCCTACGCGGTCTATGAACTCTGGGGGTTCGTCAGCCCCGGGCTCAAGCCCAGCGAGAGACGGCCCGTCAAGTTCTTGGCGCCCTTCAGCGCGAGCCTCTTCTTCGTCGGGTGCTATCTCGGATGGCTCTCGATCCCTGCCGCCTTTGGCTGGTTCGCGGGGTTCTTTGAATCCTTCCCCGGTACCTCGCTCTATCAGGAGCCCGGCTCGCTGGTCTTCCTCGTCGTGAAGATCGTCCTCTCGTTCGGCATCGGCTTCCAGCTCCCGGTCGTGACGTTCCTTCTCGCCAAGCTGGGCCTCATCACGCCGAACATGATCGCCCAATACTGGCGTCAGGCGGTGGTGACGATCTTCTTCCTCGCAGCCGCCATCACGCCGACGGGGGACCCCTTCACAATGCTGATCATGGCCCTGCCCCTCACCATCCTCTTCTTCGGGTCGTTGATGGTCGTGAAGCTGACGACCAAGCAAGAGCTGCGCGACCCCGCGCTCGACAGCCTGGACTGACGATGGACGGCGCGCCCGTCGTCAGGCGGCTTTTCGGACACCGCCAAGTCGAGCTCCGCGAGTTCCCCGCGGTCCGCGGCGAGTTCACAGACCTCCCGGAGCAGTTGCACCCGGAGCTCCAGAAGGCCCTCTCCAGATTCGGCGTGGAGCGCCTCTATTCCCACCAGACGCAGGCGTTCGAAGTCGCCTCCCAGAACCGGGACGTGGCCGTCGTCACCTCGACCGCGAGCGGCAAGTCGCTCTGCTACAACCTCCCGATCCTCCAAGCCTGCCTCACCGAGCCCGCCGCACGGGCGCTTTACCTGTTCCCCACCAAGGCCCTTGCCCAAGACCAAGCCCAGAAGCTGGAGGCCCTCGCTCCCCCTTCGATCCGAGTGGCCACGTACGACGGCGACACGCCCTATGGATCCCGGTCGGCCATCCGTCGCAACGCGCACTTACTCCTCACCAACCCCGACATGCTGCACGTCGGCATCCTGCCGCAATACGGCTACTGGCGCAAGTTTCTCCAAGCCCTGCGCTACATCGTCGTGGACGAGATGCACGCCTATCGCGGCGTCTTCGGGGCGCACGTGGGCGGGGTCCTGCGGCGCTTGCGGCGGCTCTGTGCCTGGCACAACGCAGACCCCACGATCATCGCCTGCAGCGCGACCATCGCCAACCCAGCCGAGCTCTTTGAGGCCCTGACGGGCAAGACCCCGACCGTGGTGGACCGGGACGGGGCGCCACGCGGAGCCCGCACCGTCCTGCTGGTCGACGCCCCCGCCGAGGACGAACCCTCCAGCCCGAACCGCGACACTGCGAACCTGCTCGCCGAGTTCGCGGCCCACCGCGTTCGAACAATGGTCTTCTGCCGGGCCAGGGTCACGACCGAGCTCGTCCTGCGGCGCGCCCGCTCGGAGCTCGAGCGTCAGCACGCAGACCCCGCCCAGATCGATAGCTACCGGGGCGGCTATACGCCCGCCGAACGGCGGCAGATCGAAGGCGCGCTTTTTTCCGGGAGACTGACAGGGCTCGTCTCCACGAACGCGATGGAGCTTGGCGTGGACGTCGGCGGCCTGGACGCGGTGCTCATGAACGGTTACCCGGGCAGCCTCAGCAGCTTCTGGCAGCAGACTGGCCGCGCGGGCCGCGGCGGCAGGGCCGGCCTGGCCGTGATGCTCGCCCATCCCGAGCCGCTCGAGCAGTTCTTGGTGCGAGAGCCGGGCCTCGTCTTCGACCGGCCGGTCGAGAATGCGGTGGTCAACCCCGGCAACCCCTATGTGCTGGAAGCCCAGCTGAGATGCGCCGCCCATGAGCGCGCGCTCAGCCCCGGGGACCTCGCCATGTTCGGTCCCAACGCGCCAGCGGTGGCCGAGGCGATGCAGGAGGCGGGCGACCTTGTGGAATCCGCCGGCGCCCTTTACTACCCCTTCCACGACCCGCCCGCGCCAAAGGTGAACATTCGCGGCATCGATGGCGACACCGTCCGTTTACGGACGGCCGGCGGAGAACTCGGCCAGATGGAGCGGTGGCGGGCCAAGCAACAGGCCCACGAGGGGGCGGTCTACCTCCACCGGGGCGAGACCTACCGCGTGGTCTCTTTGGACCTCCACGCCCGCATCGCCGAGCTCGTGGCGGATAAGCCCGAGTACTTCACGACCCCCAATGTGCAGACCGTCGTCGAGCCCCGGGTCGAGTTGCAGACCGCCCCCGGCGTCCTGCTCCTTGGCATCACCGTCACGACCGCTGTCGTCGGCTACCTGATCCGCGCCTTGGACGGCGAAGCCGTTCTCAACGAGCACACTCTGGACCTGCCCCCGGAGACTTACGATTCGATCGGGATTCGCTTCGACCTCGCCTCCCTCGTCGGTGAGGAGCACTTCGGCACCATCCACGCCGTCGAGCATGCCCTGACGGCCGTAGCCCCCCTCATCGCGGGGTGCGACCGGGGCGACCTCGGTAGCGCCTGGTACGTCGTATCCCCGGACACCATGGCCCCCGCCGTCTACGTCTTCGACTCGACCCCGGGCGGCACCGGGCTGTGCGAGAAGCTCTATGAAGTTCGGGACACCTGGCTCGAAGCCGCGAACCGGCTGCTTTCCACCTGCCCCTGCGAGGAGGGCTGCCCCGCCTGCGTGCTCAGCCCCCGCTGCGAGTCCGGAAACCAACTGTTGGACAAGGCGGGAGCCATCGCCTGGCTCCGCGCCCAGTCCCCTGGAGCCCGGTAGGAGGGCGGGCGGAGAAAACGCCCATAATCTTCTTTGTGGACCGTAAGTTTTACGTGCTCGACCCGGCCGGACCCCGCCGGGGGCCGTTCACGGTCGAAGAATTGAAGGCCGAGGTCGAAGCCGGCCAGGCGAAGGAGGACGACCGCGTCGAAGACGCCGACGACGGCCTCCAAATGGACTTGCGGGACGCGATCGGCCCCTATGCCTTTCAAGCGGCCGCGAAGCCTGCGGCCAAACCCGCCAGCCAAAGTGTCGCCCTGGTCGCCGTGGTCGGTGGCGTCGTCGTGGTGGCGACGGTGCTCTTGGGGGCGGTCCTCTTCCCCGTATTCGCCGCGGCCCGGATCGCGGCCGCCCAAACCCAGGAGCTCACCGAACTTTTCCAGTTGGAGCGCGGCCTTTCAGTCTATGTGGCGGACTTCGACGACCGCTACCCCCCGCGGATGGAGTCGGTCTCCGCAACGTTCCCCTATGTCAAGTCCTATGTCCAAGGCATGAAGGAGCCGCCGAAGACCAAGAACCCGGACGGCGGCGATATCCTCGGAAACCCTGAGCTGGACAGCCTCGCCATTGCCCAGATTTCGGCGCCCCAGCTCACCATGAAGTTCTACGACTCCATGCCGTGGCCGAACAAGCTCCGCTGCGTCACGCTGGCAGACGGTTCCGTTCGCAAAGTGGCGGACACCGCCGTGAAGGGAGCCCTCTCTAAGAAGAGCCGCATGTTCGCGCCGGGCGACCTGCCAGCCCCCGGCGAACCGGCGACAAGCGACTAGCCCCTCAAGTGTTCTTTGAAGAAGGCGAGCGTCTTCGCCCGGGCGTCCTTCGCCGCCTCGTCGTCGTGGCTGTCTGAACTCGGGTTGGCGAACGCGTGGTCCGCGGTGTACTCGGCCACGGTCAGCTCCTTGCCCGCCTGCCGCATCGCCGCCACGAAGCCGTCCTTCATCTCCGCGTTGATCCACTTATCTTTGTTCGGCCAGACGAAGAGCACCGGCGCTTTGAGCTTGGCGAGCTCGCCTTGGTCCATGACCGGCGCCCCATAATAGATGACGCAGGCGTCGACCCGGTCGCCGCCCAGGATCGCGGCCCGGTGCGACCAGCCGCCGCCGAAGCAGAAGCCGATCGTGCCGATGCTGGCGTCCTTGGCAAGCTTCCCGTCCGTCAGGGCGTCCAGGGCGGCGCGGACCACGGCCGTCGCTCGATCCTCCTTCACCTCACCCATGTACTTGCCCGCGTCATCGCGGTTCTTGGCGACGCGCCCCTCGTAGAGGTCGACGGCCAAGACCGCGTAGCCCTCGTCTGCGAAGGCGTCGGCCGATTCTTTGATGTAATCGTTCAGGCCCCACCACTCGTGGACCATGACGATCGCCTTGTCGGGGTCCTCACCCGGCGTCACCCAATAGGCCACCGACTTCTCTCCGCCCGGCACGGCGATCTCCACCATCTCGCCCTTGTGCGGCCCGGAAGGGGTCTCGCGCAAGGTATGGGCGGCGTGGAAGTCTTTATCGTTCGCGAACTGCTCCATTCCTTGATTTTGCTGGGGCTGGCACCCGGTCCCCAAGAAGAAAGCGCTGGTCAACGAAATCGCAAGCAAGCGGCTCATGGATCCTTATACGACGCCGACCCTGGTACGGTCGCGGGGCGGGCGCGCCGCCAGGCCCGGGGAGGCGGCACCGGCTCGGTATCCTTGCGCTCGAATGATCATCGTCATGAAGTTCGGCGCGACCCAAGACCAGGTCGAGGCGGTCTGTTCGGTGATCAAGGAGCGGGGGTTCGACCCCCTGCCGCTCCCGGGTGAAGACCGGGTGGCGGTCGGCATTCCGGCGGCGCTCACCCCCGACGAGCGGATCGGCATGGAGGCGGCGCTGGCGACCCTGGAGGGGGTCAGCAAGGTCACCCAGACGACCAGTCCCTACAAGCTCGCCTCGCGGGAGTTCACGCCAAAACCGACGACCGTGAGGGCGAAGGACGTGGCGGTCGGCCCCGGCCACTTCGTGGTCTTCGGCGGCCCCTGCTCGGTGGAGAGCTATGAGCAGTTCCGCGCGGCGGCGGACCTGGTGAAGGAGACCGGCGGCCAAGTGCTGCGCGGCGGCGCCTTCAAACCCCGCACCTCGCCTTACTCCTTCCAGGGCTTGCACGAAGAGGGGCTGAAGATCATCAAGCAGGTGGCGGACGAAACGGGTCTGGCGACCGTCAGCGAGGTGATGAGTGCGGACATGGTGGAGACCGTCGCCTCGTACGTCGACATGCTGCAGATCGGGGCGCGGTCCATGCAGAACTTCCCGCTTCTCATCGAAGCGGGGCGGAGCAAGAAGCCGGTCTTCCTCAAGCGCGGCCCCAGCGCCACGATCGACGAGTTCCTCCTCGCGGCCGAGTACGTCCTGAACCAGGGCAACGACCAGGTCATCCTCTGCGAGCGGGGGGTGATGCCCATCGACCGCACCTACACGCGCAACACGCTCGACCTCTCCTCGGTGCCCGTCCTCAAGGAGCACAGCCACCTTCCCGTCGTGGTCGACCCCTCCCACGGCACCGGCGTCGCCCGCTACGTCGCCCCGATGTCGCGCGCCGCGGTCGCCGCAGGGGCGGACGGCGTGATGGTGGAGATGCACCCGAACCCCAAGGTCGCCCTCAGCGACGGCTCCCAAGCCCTCGACCCCTCCCAGTACCGGGCGCTGATGGCAGACTTGGGGCGGATCGCGGCGTTCATGGGTCTGGCGATGCCGAACGTTGTGCCCTGACGCGCCGCCTGTCTTTTGCCGCCCTGCAACGCTTCAGAACCGGGCGATTGGCTCGAGCGGAATCGCGATAGCTGGCCAAGCGATTCTTCGCTCAGCGACAACAACCCTCCGTTTTAAGGCAACACGATGCTGGTCACCCCGGGCGCCTGGCCCTCGAAGGCCACAAAGATTTGCAGTGCAAGTTCGTTTCTGACAATGACCGAACTCTGTAAAAACTCGAACGCCTCAGTCTCCGTTGCAAACCCCCACTCCTTAAAGTTCCCCTGCGCTTCAGCCAGTAAAAGTTCTTGGGTTTGCGAAGGGAGCGAGCCAAACGGATCTTGGGGCTGGCCCCCGGGCGAAGACCAGCCACGGGCAGCGGACAACTCAGCCACACAGTCTGCCTTAGCGCGTTCGTAATCCTTGGTCCACTCTGACGAGATTGCCGCCAACTTCTCCAACAAGGCCGCCGTCAAGGCCAACCTCTTCTCGCGAACCATAGCTCTATTGGAAGCGAAGTAGAGAGCTTGTAGCTGATTACCGTCTCGAAGTTGCAGCCAAGCTGGCAGTGTTGTTTGACGCTCGCCAGGTTCAAGCTTAGCGGCTTGTTGGGCTAATCGTTGGCGGTCGTCATTCGTCGGACGATTTGTCAGAGTCAACCGTACCTCCCGCTCTCCCCTTTTAAACTTCATTATTGACGCGGGGAGGACAGCAACGCTCATCTTGCTCCCATCATAGTGATGGCCTGGTCGGTGGTGGCTGCCGACCAAGAAATCTGCGACATCTTGCAGACTCTTAGGCAGGGCTGACCGGCTCAGGACAGCGTTCTCCGGCTTAGCAACGCGAAAAGACCGCAAGTCGTCCAGCAACTGTGCGCGGTCCTTCTGAAGGACGAGGTCAGGCGCAGCGACGAGCAATGATCCAGATTCCTGCACGACGAGGCAGTCGTTCAAGGGCTCTGAATTCTGCCGGCCAGCCGCTAGCCTGGCGAACACGCTTTTGCTGAAGTCGACCGGTATGGGCGACGCCGACACAAGCAGGATATCTGGTGGTGTGGATAGGAGTCCGTTCAGCAGGAGAAGCGTGAGGCAATGCATAACTCAGTCCGGTATTGCGCTGGTCAGCGATCGGTCGATCCGTCCATTTGTGTAGAGCGAAGCGTACCGCCGTATGGACACTTCGTCGTCCCCGCTAGCGACCCACTTCCAAATCTCGTGTCCAAACTCGTGATCCCAAAGGGCCCAGGTCTTAAGCGTCCAATACGGTAACACATTAATGCTGTTGAACTCTCTGGAAGCCTGGACTTGATTCGATACAAGCGGCTTAAGCCAATCGGGCCAAACCGGCGGATTCTCCGTTACTGAGCCCTCCTTAATGTACGCTTGAGTGTTGGTTGCGGTATGTGCGGCGACAACGACCGTGGCACCTGTGTCGTTATAAAAGATTTGGAAGACTATCTGAACATCACTGTTTCTTGCATAGGAGGTGTGGTGGTGTGACCACGCCATTGTAAGAGCTAGGAGTTCTATAAACACATAGCGTGTTAACGCGAATCGCCCACCGGACGTGGGCCTAACGGCCTACAGCGCCGCGGGATGCCGATCGACCGCACCTACACGCGAAAGCTTGTCATTTTCGGGGTGTGGGGGGGTGTACGACACACCTATGGTCCCGTGGCCGGGTGGAGAGAGGGCTTTTCCTACCGGCCACCCTCGATCGGTTTATCGACCTTCGGCCGGTCTTTGCGGTTGCCAAGCTCTTTGGCAACCATCGCCACCGTCTGCGCCACGTCCGCCATCTTTACGAAGTCGATCTTCTCGACCTCGTCCGAGACCCGGTGGTAGTCCTCGTGGATGCCGCTGAAGAAGAACGCGACGGGGATGCCATACCGCGCATAGTTGTAGTGGTCGCTGCGGAAGTAGATCCGCTCAGGATCGTCCGGCGCGTCGTAGGCCGTGTTCAAGGAAAGGTTGAACGTCTTTTTGTTAACGGCCCAGATCACGTCGCCGAGCTCGGTGCTCAGGCGGCGCGCACCCACCACGTGCACTTCGTTCCGCGCCGTGAGGCGCGGAAACTTCGGGTCTGGGTCGGGGCTCGTGCGGGACCGGCCGATCATGTCGATGTTCAGCTGGGCGACGATGTTCTCCCGCGGGAAAGGCGGGTTCTTCGTGAAGAAGTCCGAGCCCCAAAGCCCTCTCTCCTCGCCCGTGTGCCAAACGAAGACGACCGAGCGTTTGGGACGGTTCTCGGGCAAGCTCAAGACCCTCGCGATCTCGAGGAGCGACACCGTGCCGGAACCATCGTCGTCGGCCCCGTTGAAGACTCGGTCCTCGCCCTGGTTCGCCAGGCCCAAGTGGTCGTAGTGCGCGCCGATGGCGATGTATTCGCCCTTGAGCTGAGGATCGCGCCCCTCGATCACCGCCACCACGTTCTGCGTCCGGACGTCCGTGCCCGTCACTTTGATCTCAAGCCGGCCGTTGCCCAGTTTGGTGCCGGGCTTCATCTCGCCGTTTGCGGCGCCCTGCCCAAAGGCCGCGTCAGCCGCCGCCTGGGTCATCGTGACGGTCGGAATCGTCGCCCCTCCGGGTTCGCCCGGCGGACTCGCGCGGCGAGACTGCGTGGCCTGGCGATAGCTGGACTCAATGCTTGCGGCTCCGGGCAGCCGGTTGATCTGCACGATCGCCACGGCCCCGCGCTGGAGCGCCGCCTGGGCCGGGGCGACCGCGTCGGTTTGCGACCCTCGGCGAAGGGAGACGCCGTCCGGCGTCTGGCCGTTGACGACAGCGATCTTCCCCTTTATATCCACCCCTTGGTAGGGGTCGAGTCGCTGCGCGGGCACGACCCACCCGTTCCCCAAATAGACCATCTCGCCTTGCGCTGCCCCCTGGGTCGGACGCGGGGCATAGTCGGTGCCGGCCTGTAGCGCCTTCCCGTTCACCTCGAAGACCAAGGAGTCGGCCTCGACCCGTGGCTGGGAAAGCGGGATCGTCTGCCAGTAGGAGCCGCCCGGCAAGACCGACCTCAAACCCATGAGCTTGCACTGGGTCGCCAAGTAGAGCGCGGTCACGTCAAGGCCGCGGGAGGGCGTGTCGCGCCCCTCCATCAGATCGCTTGCCACGAACTCCAGGTGGTCGCGCAAGCGCTCCTGCGAGACTCTTGGGGGCGCCTGGGCGAGGGCGAGGCTGGCCAGGGCAAGGAAGGCGAGGTTGAGCGGGCGCGGCATCGTTGTTATATTAACGGGACCGGCCCCCCGAAATGTCTCCCGGTTTCGCTCGAAGGGCTTTCAGGTGACTTTGCCCGCACGAATGGGCCCGGTCTGGGAGTACAAACGGCTGATGGTCGGCCTCTTTTTGCCCTTTTATCTGGCGAGCCTCGTCTCTCCTCCGCCTGAGTACTGGTACCGGATGGTGGACTGCGGCGACCTTCCGGGCGGGCGGTGGGGGCCGCAGCGGGTCTACGGCATCGACGACCAGAACCGGATCGTCGGGGAGGCGAACCTCGTCGGGGTCGGGCGGAAGACGTTCCTCTGGAGCCCGGAGGACGGGTACAAGATCGTCGAGCCGAACGAGCCGTATTGGGATTGCTTTGGCTACGGGGTCCAGGAGGGCAGGGTCTGCGGCTACTACCAGAACACGGAGTCGTACATTTACGCCTATCGCTGGAGCAAGGCTAACGGGTTCGAGAAGCTCCCGCCCTTACCTGGCCACTTGAACTCTCGAGCGGCGGGGATCAACCGGCACGGCGACGTCGTCGGCTACTCCTTCAGCCTCACCGAGAACCAGGCCGTCGTCTGGAAGGCGGACGGCACCATCGTCGACCTCGGCGGCTACCCCGGCCTTCCCTATTCCCGCGGCACCGCCATCAACGACAATGGCCAGGCCGTCGGCGAGCTCGTGGACGGGCAGTGGGAGGACTGGGCGTTCTTCTACGAGCCCGGCAAGGGGATGCAACTCACCAAGCCGCCCGGGGCGTTCCGCCAGCCTTACCCCAACGCCATCAACTCGGCTGGAAACTCTGCGGGTGCGATGGGGCTGGGGCTGTCGATCTGGGCTTATTACAGAGACTACGGAGGGCTCTGGACTCCCATTCGCTACGACAGCCTTGGACTGGCGTTGGACGAGCGCAACGTGATGAGCGGGAAGTACAACGACCGTCCTTCTCACACAGCGACGTTCTTGTGGTCTCACCAAACGGGAATGGTCCGCATTCCCGACAAGGTCGTGGGCTGGGACGAGGGCCACCTCATGGAGCTAGCGTTCATCAACCGACGCGGGGCACTCGGCGTGACCTGGCTCCCCGCGGGCTCGGACACCGCCCGCTCGGCACTGCTCGTGCCGCTTCCGAAACGCTCGGCCGGCCAGTTCCTCCCGTAAGAATTTATGGAAACGCTTGACTCCCCGGTAAAAGCCCGGGCAGCGTCCAGGCGCAAGTCGCAATCGGCTTGCAGGATGACCCCATGCACAAAACGAAGACTCTGTGCGTCCTTCTCAGTATTCTTACTGGGGGGGGGCGTCCAAGCGCAAAGCGCGGCCCTTTATTCGCTCACTGAAAACTCCACCATCGGCGAGAGCTACGACCGCGCCGAGGCCGGTCGGCTCGCCCCGTCCGGCGGCAAGCTTGCCCTCCGCGTCTACAAATCGACCGGCGGCCAAGACAGTAAAGGCGCGTTCCTCAGCGGGACGACCGTCACGCTCCTCCCTCGGATCACCGGGGCGGACTACGCCGCCGCCCTCTCGACCAACGGCACCGCGTTCAGCGGGAGAGGGAACACCAGCACCGGGGGGGATGTCTCGGCCGCCTACTGGCCGGACTCATCGACCGTCTACACTACCCTTTTTCCAAACTCGCGCACGATTGGCTGGGCTAACGACATCAACCAGTCCGGACGCCTGGTCTTCCACGCCCAAGGGAGCTCTTCCCCCCAGCCTGTGCCCTATTGGCGCAACGAGTCTGGCGGGGGCGTGACCGCCCTCAATACCGCCGGCTACACCTACGGCAAGGCGAACGGCATCAACTCGTCGAACGTCATCGGGGGCGAGGTCTTCAGCAATAGCAACGCATCAGATCGCGTGCCCTGCTACTGGACATACAACTCTGGAATCTCTGACTACAACGCCCCGACCCAGCTCACGGGCTGGCCGAGCGGCCGCAGCGGCACCGTGATCGACGTGGGCGACAACGGCGTGCTCGTCGGCTACATGGACCCGGGGGTCTTCTCCTTTCAACTCGCCCAACCGTTCCGCTACACGGTCTCGACCGCAACGCTCGAGTTCATCGGCGAGCCCGGCCTCACCGGGATGCCGGCCCAGGCGAACGCGGACGGCAAGATCGTCGGCAACGGGCCGCACCCCTGGGTCTGGCTGCCTTCGGCCTCACCGTGGAACGGCGCCGTCCTCGACCTCAAGGCGTTCACCGACTTTGGGACAACCATCGCCCACACGCTGACCGGCATCGATGACACGAGCACCAACCCCGTTTTCGGCGGGAACAAGACGGACAACACTAAGGCCTTCGCCACCACCGCCGCTAGTACCTGGACCACCCGCTTGCCCCTGCGAGGATCGTCGGGCGAGGTCGTTACGGGAGTGAACATTTCCACATTAACTCCTTCATTAGGCACGAACGCGTCCGAGAACGACGAAGGGTCGCCCAAGTTTCCTGATGCGGAATTCGTGCGGTTCGATGGAGGCCCTGTGCCGACGGGAGAGGTCAGTGATAACTCCTACCTCGTCTTCATCGGAAAGTTCGGGGTCGAATCCAGCGCGAAGTCGAGTGCTACGGGCCTAGCTCTCAAATTGACCTCTCGAAGCACATTGCCGAGCAACCGCACGGAGATCCTTTACCTCTTGAAGGAGGTCGCCCCTCTTGAATTCGAGTGGGTACGCGTCACCCCGGAAGATGGCACTATCAGCCGTACCTTCCGGACTCTTGAAGCGGTGGTCGAGGGAGCGTCGGCGAGGGACTACATGATAGGCGTGAGCAGCCCAGATCCGGAAACCGAGCTCTACAACGTGTTCTTTAGAGTTGAGGTTCAAATCTCAACCACTCCGGGTGTCTGGCCCTCCAATTGGGACTGGGATGTAGACCAGTCAAGGGCGTACATCAAGTAATCCTAAGGGAAAAGCGATTGCCTCCCGCAGTCTATGTCGCGGGAGGCAAACCTTGCTCTTTCGACTACCAAGCCTACTAGTCAAGGCGCTTAGAAGTTCGACCAGAGGAACTGGTTCGTCACCTCGTGGTGGAAGTGGATCTCCGGCTCCTTGATCAACGTGCCCAGCTCGCGCGGGCAACGGTGGGCGACCGCCTCTTTCCGCTCGACGTACTTCGACTTCACCCCTTCGCCCAGGAGCCTGGTGACGTAGTCGCTCGACTTGAAGTGGCGGATTGCGTCGTAAATGTTGTCCGGCAGGAACCGGGTGCGCGTGCGGCGCGCTTCGGCCGTGATCTTCTCGGTCATCGGCCCTTCAAGCCCCGTCTTGATGAGGCAGTAGAGCGCCAAGTAAGGGTTCGCATCGGGCGCGACGGTGCGGACCTCGACCCGCGCTGACTTCTCGTTGCCCAGCGGGATCCGAACCATTGACGTGCGGTCGACCGCGGACGACTTGATCTGGTTCGGGGCCTCGTAGTTCGGGTCGAGCCGGCGATAGGCGTTGACCGAGGGGTTCAACACAAGGCAGAGGTCGTTCGCGCTGTTCAGCAGTCGGTCGATGAACCCCCAGCCGAACTTCGAAAGCTGGTCCTCGCCCTTCGCGTCGAACATCAGGTTCTTGCCGTTCTCGCTGATGGAGAGGTTCGTGTGCATGCCGCTGCCGTTGATGCCGGCCACCGGCTTGGGCAGGAAGCTCGCGGTGAGGCCCATCAAGGCGGCCACCTGTCGCGCGGTGAGCTTGTAAAGCTGGATCTGGTCCGCAGCCACCAGCGCCTCGGTGTAGGAGTAGTTCAGCTCGAACTGGCTCGGCGCGACCTCCGGATGGTCCTTCTCATTCTCGAATCCGAGGGCGCGCTGCGCCTCGGCCAAGCGGTCGATGAAGACCCGGAGCGGGTCCGAGGGGAGGCTGTGGAAATAGCCGCCCGTGTGGACGGTCGAGAAGCCCTGGGCGACGTCGAAGTTCTGCTCCGCGTTGCGGCCCTCGAAGAGGAAGCCCTCGCACTCGACGGCGGCGTTGGCGACCCGGTTCTGGACGGCAAGCTCGTCGCTCAGCGCCTTTAACCGGCTGCGCATGTCGCTCGGGTAAGGCATCCCGTCGCGGTCCTGGATCAGGCCGAAAGTGATGACCTTGCCGGGGCCGAAGACGTCGCTCGGCAGCCAGCGGAAACTGCCCCAGTCGATCGCCAGGCGCAGGTCCGACTCGCTCACGACGCTGAAGCCGCGGACGCTGGACCCGTCGAAGGTGAGGTTGTCCCACGCCTTCAGCAGGAACTTCTTGTCGTAGTCCAGCGAGTGGAACCGGCCTTCCAGGTCCGTGAAAAAGACGGTGACCGCCTTGATCCGGCGCTCGTCGGCGAGGTACTTCAGGTACCGCTCTTGGAGCTCCGTGTCCGGGGTCCGGGCCAATTGCAGAGCCTTGGCCTCTAGGTTGCGCTCCTCGAGTTCTTCGTACGGGATCTCAAGGAAGGTCTTCAGTTCACGAGGGCTGGTCAAGAGCTGCTTCGCGACTTCATGTGCCGCGCCGCCTGACGGATCAAGCATCTGCATAACTTAATTATGCACAGAATTAGCCCTGACATCGCAATGCCAGGGCTAATTTATCGATCAATTACCTGATCAGGGGGCTCAACTAGTTTCGGTCGGCCAGGATGATGGGCCGCGCCATTTCATTGACGTCGGGCCCGTCGACGAGTACCAGGGTCCGCTTCGACTTGTTGCCAAAGGTGACGTCGTCGCCCTGGCTGTCATAGAAGACGTTCGCCTTGCTTCCCGACTGCGTGACGATGATGCGACGGGTTCCCGTGTCGAACTGGCGGTACCCCGTCACGTCCCCGAAGTCCAGGTTCGTGAAGACGGGGTTGGTGCCGTTCTGGTTCTGGTTGGTGCGGTTGATGTAGAGGTCGGCGGGGGAGAGGTCCGTCGAGCCCGCGGAGTGGATCACGCGAACCTCGTACTTGTTCTCGTCCGGCTCGGAGCGGTCGTCGCTGAAGGTCCTCGCTTGCAGGGACGGTTCCCCACCGACGGGGTTCACGAACCCGCTGAAGACGATTGTGAACTCGTCTCCCGCGTTGACCGTCAGGTTGCGGGTCAGGACGATCGTGCTGGTGCCGGTCTGTCGGAGTTTGACCGTAACGGCGCCGCTATCGATGCCGAGGTACTGGGTGGCCGTGCGGAACCGGACATCGGAGGCGACGACGCGGTCGTTGACGAGGACGTCGAACCGCCCTCCGTCGACGACGGCATGGACAAAGCGGGCGACGCTCCCACTGCTGCCTCCGCAGCCCGAAAGCATCATGGAGACGAGAACCACGAAAAGGGTCAGGAACGAGAGCTTCTGGGCTCGCATAGCGTCCGGAGTATACGCCCGGCAAATCCCATAGGGTTCGTTATCGAGAAAGTTCGGCCGCCAAGACCGTGTTCCGAAGCAGAGAAGCCACCGTCATCGGGCCAACCCCGCCTGGGACCGGGGTGATCCAGGAGGCCACCGCCGCGCACTCCTCGAAGTGGCAGTCGCCCACGTCGTGGCTGCGGCCCTCCACCTTGTTGTATCCCGCGTCCACCACGACGGCACCGGGCTTGAGCCAGTCGCCGCGCACCATTTCCGCGCGGCCGACGGCCGCCACCAAGACGTCCGCCGTGCGGACCAGGTCGGGCAAATCGCGGGTCCGGGAGTGGGCGACGGTCACGGTCGCGTTCGCTTCGAGCAGCATGAGGGCGGCCGGCTTGCCGAGGATCACGCTGCGCCCGACCACGACCGCGTGCTTGCCTTCCAGGGAGACCCCGTGCGCGGCCAGGAGGATCGTGATGCCCAGGGGGGTGGCGCACCGGAAGCCGGGCAATCCCGCGAGCAAGCGCCCCAACGAGGTCGGGGTGATGCCGTCCACGTCCTTGTCCGGATCGAGCGCGGCCAGACACCGGTCCTCGTCGATGTGCTTCGGCAACGGGTGCTGAATGAGCACCCCGTGGACTTTGGGGTCGTGGTTCAACCGGTCGATCTGAGCCAGGACTTCGTCCGTGTTGCTCTCTGCGGTCACGTCGAAGGAGCCGCTCTCCATGCCTGCCTTCTCAGCCCAGTTCCGCTTCATGCGGACGTAAGCGAGGCTGGCAGGGTCTTGGGCCGCCACCACCGCCTCGATCCTCGGCACCACTCCCTGTGCTCGGAGCGCGGCTGTCCTCTCGGCCACTTCCTGTCGCACTGTATGGGAAAGGGCCTTACCGTCCAGGATCTGCGCCGCCATCGGCCCCCATTTTGCACGGCGGACGGCTTCATGATTCGGTGGCGGGCCTTAGCTAAGGTCGTTCGCCGAATCCACCACGGCTTGCGCCTGCCGCCGCCGGAAGTCGTCCAGCTTCTCCGCGAGCTCGGCATCGTGGGCGGCGAGGATGGCGACCGCGAGCAGCCCCGCGTTCCGGGCGTTCCCGATGGCCACCGTGGCGACGGGCACTCCAGCCGGCATCTGCACGATCGAGAGCAACGAATCGAGCCCCGAGAGCGCCTTCGATGGCACGGGCACGCCAATCACGGGCAGGGATGTGTAGGCGGCCACCATTCCCGGCAGGTGCGCGGCCCCGCCCGCCCCTGCGATCACGACCTTAAGCCCCCGTTCGCGCGCGGTCTGGGCGTACTTCGCCATGCGCTCTGGGGTGCGGTGCGCGCTGGTGACGTCCATTTCGTAGGGCACGCCGAACTCCTCCAAAGCGCGCGCTGCCTCCCGCATGGTCTCCAGGTCGCTCTTGGAACCCATGACGATGCCGACTATGGCGATAGCCATGGGCGACAGTATGGCTGCGAGAGCGCCCTTTCGGGGTTTCGCGAAGCTTGCCCCCGAAGCCCGGACCCCGCCCGACCACCCCAAAGGCTCCCTGTGGAAAACATCCTGCGACTCGCCCGGCCCGGAATGCGTCTTGACCCTAGACCAACCCAGGTCTTAATGAAGGAACTGACATGAGCCCACTCAACCTCTTCGAATCGCGCGCTGTCATAAAGGTCGTCGGCGTCGGCGGTGCCGGCTGCAACGCGGTAGAGCGGATGGTCGAGGCGGGCGTCGGCGGCGTCTCGTTTGTGGCGGTGAACACGGACCGACAGGTGCTCGAGCGCAACCCCGCGGAGACCCTGATGGTGATCGGTGGCTCCCAGACGCGCGGACTCGGCGCAGGCGGCGATCCCACCCGGGGCGAGCAGGCAGCCAAGGACTCGGAGCGCGCCCTGGTAGAGATGCTTGAAGGGGCGGACCTGGTGTTCGTCACGGCCGGCATGGGCGGCGGGACAGGTACGGGCGCGGCCCCCGTCATCGCAGAGCTCGCACGCCGAATGGACATCCTCACGGTCGGGGTTGTGACCCGGCCCTTCGCCTTTGAAGGCCCGAAGCGCAGCAAGGTCGCCCACACCGGCCTGGAAAGGATGAGGGCCGCCTGCGACACCCTCATCGTCGTGCCGAACGAGAACTTGATGGGAGTCGTCGAGCGCTCCACTTCGCTCAGCAGCGCGTTTAAGGTGGCGGACGACGTCCTCCGTCAAGGCGTCCAGGGCATCAGCGACATCGTCACCCGTCCAGGCTTGATCAACGTAGACTTCAACGACGTGCGCGCCGTGCTGAAGGACGCCGGCGTCGCCTTGATGGGAATCGGCACGGGCATCGGCGAAGAGCGCGCTCGGGTCGCGGCCCAGGCGGCCGCCACTTCGCCGCTGCTCGATACGCGCATCAACTCGGCCAAGCGCATGCTCGTGAGCATCACGGCCGGGCCGGACTTCTCGATCGGCGAGGTGTCCGACGCGATGGCCTATCTCGCGCGGTTCACCCACGTCGAGGATGCGAACGTGTTCCTTGGTCACGTCGTGGACGAGGGCATGGGCGAGACCGTCCAGGTCACGATCCTGGCGGCAGGCTTCGAAGAAGCCGCCCCCGAGCAGCAAGACCGCTCGATGTTCCTCGACCAAGCGCCGCAGCGCACGAACAGCGACGAGCAAGTGGCGCGGACGAGGCGCGAAGCCCCGCCCATCGAGATCGAAGACCTTGACCTGAACATCCCGAGCTTCTTGCGTCGGGTCAAGTCGGGCGGTTAGCGCCGGTCGAAGCCTTGGCGCTGGAGGAACGGCTTCAGCGCCTTGCGCGTCCCGACATGCGCTTCGTCCATGCGGCGTCCGCTCCGCATGGACCAGGTGACGTCGCCCTTCATGTTCTGCTCGCGGTAGAAGGCGCCCATCCTCTCGTCATAGTCCGCGACTGCGACCTCTTGGTCGTACGTTTCGCGGAACCAGATCGACTCTTGGGCGAGGCGCGGCTTGATCTCAGCAGTGAGGGGCTCGGCGGGGTATCCCAGGCAGAGCCCGAAAAGACCCGCCGTCCCGCTCGGCAAGCCGAGTTCTGCGGCGATGCCCTCCGGGTCGTTGCGCAATGCCCCGATGTAGCACCCGGCCAGGCCGATCGATTCGGCCGCGCAGAGCAGCCGCTCCGTGGCCAGGGCCGCGTCGATCACCGCCATCGTGAAGAACTCGTTGTAGTCCGACCCTTCGGTCGCCTCGCCTACCGCAGAGGCCGCGCGCCGGATCCGATAGTGGTCGGCGAGGAACGCGAAGAACCATCCCGCTTCGCGGACCTGGACCTGGTCGGCGCATAGTTTCGCGACTCGTTCGCGCCGTTCAGGGTCTTGGATCGAGACGACCGACCAAAGCTGCAGGTTGCTGCTGGTGGATGCGCTTTGCGCCGCCGCCACCAACGCGGCCACAACCACCTCGGGAACCTCGCGGGCCGCGAAGCGTCGGACAGACCGGTGGCTCAAGAAGGGGGCCAGGTCCGGCAACCCTTCCGGGGCCGGAGAGCCATACCGCTTCACCCATGCTTCCCCGGCCGTCTCCGGGAAAGTCGGCTTCACGCGCCCTTCTTGGCCATCGCCTTGATGAGCTCGGAACGGAACCAGGAAAGGTCGTTATAGCCTAACATGCGGGCGAACTCGTGGCCGGACTTGTCCAAGAAGACCAAGGTCGGCAGGTTCGCAACCTGGAACTTCTGCTGCACCTCGTTGTTCTTTTCGTCGTCAGCGTCAATGAGGACGACGACGGTGTTCTTCAACCGGTCTACGACTTCCTGGTCCTGGAACGCCTCGCGCTTCATCAACTGGCAGGGTGCGCACCAGTCCGCCTCGAACTTGAGCAACACCACGCCGTCGGAGGAAACCTGCTTGAGAGCGGCCTCCATGGTCGGGGCCGTCTTGATCAGTGCGTGGACCGGCTTGCCTTTCTCGGCCGTTCCTGCCGGCTGGGTCTTGGTCGCGCCCCCCTCGGCTTTCGCGACCGGCTTGTCCCCTTCCGGCGATTTCTGTGCCTCGGCCGCATTCTTTTCTGAGGAGGTCGCAGCCCCGCCCGACACAGTCCCCTCCGGCGCGGCCTCAGGCTTCTCGCCGAACGTGGACGTCACGGGCTCGCCCAATTGGGCGCTTTTCGCGTCGCTCGTCTCCGGGTTGCTGGCGCAACCGAAGGCGAGCACCAGGGCGGCGACGAGGAAGAGGGCACGGGACATAGTCACTAGAATTTTGGCCGCGATCAAGACTTCTCTTTGAGCAGTCCTTTCAGGATGTCATACGTCATTGGGTCCATAAGTACGACACGGACCCAAGCGCGGAGCTTGTCGTCGTCGGTGAGCTTCGACAGATCCTTGCCCTGGGCCCCGATGCTGGGGTCGAGCGAGTTGGTCGCCGCCTTCCTCTGCCCTTCGTCCAGCACCTCCTTCACCGAGGCGAAGACTTTGTCCGTTTGTTCCTGCACCATCGCCGCCCGTCGGAGCTCGAACTTCTTGAAGAGCTTGATCAAATCCGCCAGCAGCTCGCGGCTCGGCACGAGGTCTTTCTTGTTCGCTTCGTCGATCGCCTTGTCGACCCTGGCCTCCATCGCCTTCATCTCTTCCAGTTCCTTGGCCTGGAGCTGCTTATCGGCCTGGCGGGCCTTCTCGATCGGGGTCAGGAGCTTCTGCAGTTGGTCCGGCTTCAGCAGGACGGGCACGATCTGGTTGAGAAGGTCGAGCTTGCGGACCTTCTCCAGAATGCGGGTCGCCTGGGTCGCGGGATCGGCCTTCGGCTGGGCAAAGGCGCCCCCGGCCAAGGCGAGGACGGCGAGAGCGAGATAAAGACGTGGTTTCACGAAACTGAAGACTCCTGGTTGTCGGACGGTCGGTGGGGCTCGGCCGTGTCAGGGCGCTGCGTCAGATGGACAAGGGCCGTGGCCGCCGCCGTCTGGCTCGCGACAAAGACGAGCCCCGTCAGCGCGACCGCCGCCCACGCCAAGGGCGTCAGGCTGCCGTCCTGGATGCCGCCCGCAGCCGAGATGCCAAAGAGGGCGCCGAACAGCAGCGCGGCGCCGAAAATGAAGCCGAGCGAGCCCAACAGGGCGAGCTTGCCCCGCGACATCGACGCGAAACGCCGGTGCCAGGCCTCCGCCCGACGCCGTTGCCAAAGGCCCCACCCTATCCAAAGGAGGAAGCAGAGCGACGCTTGAACCGAGAGCATTGGCGCTACCGTACCTGCCGCGCAGGGCCGGTCAGTCCCCGCGTGAGGCGGAGTTCTCTTCGGACTTCATGGCCGATCGGGAGTCTTTGTTGTACCACTGGATCGCGGTGCCCGCGTCGTTGGGCGCTGGGCGGTTCGCCACCATCTTCTCGATGAGGATCGTAGGCTTCTTGGCCAACCCCTCCGAGCCCTTGGTGTCGTCGATGACGGCGACGGGCGCCTTCTTCAAGGCGCCGCGGAGTTGCTCGCTCGACTCCGCCTTTTCCTCCTCGGTCGTCTTCTTGGCTTCAAGCTTATGCTCGTCGCCCCCGTGCTCCCCGCCCGCTTTCGGAGCGTTCATCGCGTTATAGATCGCGACCGCCGGGACGGCGAGCACGACGATCGCCAGGAGGATCAGTCTGGACTTCTGACTTTGCATAATGGCTGTTCCGGTATAGATTTTAGGCGGATGGAGGCCGGTCGCCGTTCCATCGCCCTAGTAATGGACTGCGAACGATGCGCTTCACCGTCGCGATAGACGCCCGCCTGGCCACCCGCACCATGACTGGGGACACCAGTTATTGGCGCGGTTTGATCGGCGGGTTGCGCCGAATCGGCTTCGTTTCGCAGGCCCTGCTCGTTTCAAACGCTCCGAAGCCTGTCGGGATTCCCGCCCTGGAAGATTTCGCCTGGCTCCATGTGCCGGGAGGCAGCGAGCGGTGGTGGAGCCTCGTCCGGTTCCCCTTGGCCGCCCGCAAGGCGGCGAAGGCGCTGCACACCCAGTACTTTCTCTCGCCGATGGCGGGTCGGGCAGGGATGACGACCATCCACGACGTCTCGTTCTTCGTCGATCCCGCATGGTTCTCCGCCCGCGACGGCGCCCTGCTCCGCAAGGGTTTGCCCGGTTCCGTGCGGCGAGCGGCCAAGGTCTTCACCGTCTCGGAGACCAGCCGGGGGGAGATCGAGCGCTATCTGCCGGGCGCGGCCGGCAAAACGGCGGTGACCCCCAACGCGCTCCGCGACGACTGGCCCCGACTGACTCGGCTCGAAGCAGAGGAAATCCTCCGGCCCCTGGGCCTGCCCGAGCAGTACCTGCTGAGCGTCGGGACCCGTTGGCCAAGGAAGAACATGGCCCTGGCGGCAGAGGCGGCGAAGGTGGCCCAAATCCCCCTTGTCCTGACCGGCAAGGCTTGGGGCAGCCCCGAGCCGGACGGGGCGATCTTCACCGGATATGTGGACGACCTCACGCTCGCAGCGCTCTACCGGCGGGCCACGCTTTACCTCGCGCCATCCTGCCATGAAGGGTTTGGAATTCCTCTGCTAGAGGCGTTCGCCAGCGAGTGCCCCGTGCTTTGTTCACGCGGTGGGGCGTTGCCGGAGGTGGCGGGAGGGGCGGCCGAGGTCTGCCCCAGCTTCGAACCTGCGGACTGGGCACGCGCCGTCACCGGGCTCTTGGCCGATTCGAGTAAATTAGCTGCGATGCGAGAGCGGGGGGCGGCCCGGGTCAAGGATTTCGACTGGGCAGATTCGGCGCGGGTCGCGGCGGACGCGTATCGCGAGGTGGCCGGTTGATCGACCCGGACTTGCTTGCGATCCTCGCCTGCCCCCGATGCGACGAACGGCCCGCCTTGGCCCTCCAGGGCGACCGCCTCGTCTGCCCGGTCTGCCACTACCGCTTCCGCATCGAAGACGGCATCCCAAACCTCTTGGCTGAGGAAGCCGAACCCCCGGAGGGGCCAAATGGCGGGTGAACAGAAGAAGGTGCTCGTGCTTCACGGGCCGAACATCAACCTCACGGGATTCCGTGAGCCCGAGCTCTACGGCAAGAAGCCGCTGGCGGAGATCGACGAGGACATCCTCAAGGCTGCGGCGCAGATGGACATCGAGGTGCGCACGCTGCAGAGCAACCACGAGGGAGTCCTCATCGACGCGATCCAGGAACACCGCCGCTGGGCCAACGCGATCGTGATCAACCCGGGCGGGCTTACCCACTACTCCATCGCCCTCCGCGACGCTCTAGTCAGCGTCCGCCTGCCCGTGATCGAGGTACACATGACGAACGTGGACGCGCGCGAAGACTTTCGCCGCCATTCCGTGGTCGCCCCCATCTGCCTGGGCACGATCACCGGCTTCGGCAGCAACGGGTACATCCTCGCCCTGAGGGCCCTGGCCACCGCCGAGACCGGCTCCATCTGATTCCCATGAGCAACCTAGAACGCCTGCAGGCCCGCCTCCGCGACCAAGGGGTCGCCGCCCTCCTCGTCAGTGATCTGGCGAACGTCCAGTGGCTTTCCGACTTCTCCGGCTCTTCGGGATTCGTCATCGTCACCCCGACAGACGCCCGCTTCCTCACCGACAGCCGCTATACGATCCAGGCTGGCGAAGAGGTCAAGAACATGCGGGTCGAATCCTTCGCGAGCCCCAAGAAGTCCTCCGAATTCATCGCCGAGAACGCCCAGGCTATGGGCATCCAGGAACTCGGCTTTGAGACCTCGTGCATCTATGCGACCTGGGAAGACTGGACGAAGGCCATGACGGGGTTGCGACTCGTCCCGACCAAGGACGTGCTCAAGCCGCTCCGCATGGTGAAGACCGAGGACGAAGTCGCGAAGATCCGGCGCGCGATCGGCCTTACGGAAGCCTGCATCAACCACGTGCGCCGCGCCATCCAGCCGGGCGTGACGGAGTTCGACCTGGGTCTGGAGATCGAGTTCTACTTCCGCAAGAACGGGGCGGAGGTTGGGTTCTCGCCCATCGTCGCGAGCGGACCGAACAGCGCGCGGCCCCACGCCCATCCCTCCGACCGCAAGATCGAGAAAGGGGACTTCGTCACCCTCGACCTCGGTTGTCGGCTGGAGGGCTATTGCAGCGACATCACCCGGACGTTCGTGGTGGGAGAGGCTTCCGACCGGCACCGCGAGGTCTATGACCAGGTGCTGCTCGCCTTGGAAAGATCGACCCAGGCACTCCTGCCGGGAAGGCAGGCCAAGGACGTGGACGGCGTCGCCCGCGAGGTGCTGAAGGAGAAGGGGCTCGACGGCTATTTCGGCCACGGGCTGGGTCACGGCCTCGGCCGCGCGGTCCACGATCTGGGTCAACTGGGCCCCCGTTCGGAAGACGAGATCGAAGCGGGGCAGGTCTGGACGGTCGAGCCTGGCGTCTACATCGAAGGGTTTGGAGGCGTGCGCATCGAAGACGACGTGCTCGTGACTCCGAACGGGCCGGAGGTGCTGACATCGTATCCGAAAGAGCTGACGATCGTGGGTTGACGGCGCCGCTCCTTCGACTGGACGGCTTCGCCACCGCCCCACAGGGTCGCACCTTGAGCCTGGACGTCTTGCCCGGGGAGCACTACGCGCTCATGGGGACCGACGTGGAGGGCGCCCTCAAGTTCCTCCGCGCGATGGCCGGTGTCGAGCGCCCCGCCCGCGGTGCCGTGACCGGCGTCGAGGGCCGGTGGCCCCGCGTCCCCGTCCCGAGCCGCCGGGTCACCGCCCAAGCGCTCGCCACGCGAAAGGGCTTGCCCGAAGGCACCGAACGCGCCGCCGTCGTGCTGAGCGCGCTGGGACTCTGGGACGAGCGGCGGCGTCCGGTCGCCCAACTCTCGCCGTCGAAGCAGGCGGCCGCAGAACTGGTCGGCGCCTTGGTCGATCGCGACCCCCTCGTCTTCATCGCCGGACAGTTGGACCGATTTGACCCCTGGACGCGGCGAGAGACGCTCGACCTGGTGCTGCAGGGGGGAGCCTCCATCGTCCAGACGAACCTCAGCCCCGTCGCCGAACGGACGGAGAATGTGATCGTGCTGAAGGGCGAGGAGCCCGTCTTTGCCGGTCATGTCCAAGAGCTGCGCCGTCGGCATGGGAACGTGGAAGTCACCGTAGAAACGGACGACCCGTCCACCGTGCGGGCAGTGGTGGAGCCCTTCGCGGTGAACGTCACTGTGGTGGCGGGGGGCGTGCGGCTCCAGGCAGCGCGGGGACAGGAGATGGCCGCCCGCCTCTTGACCCACGGCTACGGCGTGGTCAAGGCCGTCATCGTCCGCGAGCCCACCCTGGACGAAGCCCTGCGGCACATCGTCGCCGTTTCGATCTAGAGGGAAGTCTCCGCCGTCAGGCCCTTAAAGGCCGCTCGCCCCTCCCGCCGAAACCCTCCTGCTATAGAATCCACTTTCGTTGGCGCACGCCACCTCCCGCCTTGAAAACCTGCGTAACCTTCAGGTCGCGAACATCGACGTCGCTTTTTCGACGGCGTTCGGTACCCTCGTCGGCGGGGCGTTTCTCATCGGCTTCGTCCGGTTCTTAGGCGGGAACGACTTTTGGGTGCAGTTGACGGTCGCACTGCCCAGCTTTATGGGCTTGGCCCAGATCCCCGGCGCGGCGTGGGGACGCGGCTTCCCTTACTACCAGCGCTTCATCACGCCCGGGGGCTGGATCTGGAGGCTGCTCTACGCCCCCCTGATCTTGCTCCCGCTTTTGCCATGGCCCGGCCAGGTGAGCCTGTTGGTGTTGGCCGCATGCCTGCTTTTCGCGACCCTCGCCGTCCAGATCGTGGGCCCGATCTACAACGACTGGATCGCAGAGCTCGTCCCCGCGAACAGCCGTGGGTGGTACTTCAGCCGCCGTACGGCGATCTCTACCGCAGTCGCCATGGCCATGGCCTTCTTAGGCGGCCTCATCGTGGACGCCTTCAAGCGGAACGGACAAGAGGCAGTGGGCTACTCCGCCCTGTTCGGGCTCGGGTTTGTCTGCGCCATCGTCAGCATGGTGTTCTTCCTGCGGATGAAGGACACGGTGCGGCCGAACCCGGTGCGCCTTGGGCTGCGCGAGAGCCTGCTCTTGATGACCCGCCCCGCCAAGGACGTGAACTTCCGCCGGGTGATCTGGTTCACGGTGGTCTTCATGATCGGGGCGACGGTGGCGGGCGGCCTCTACGCCTCCTTCGCGTTCGAATCGCTCGGGATGAGCCTGACGCAGCTCCAGATCACCCAGGTGGCGCACGCCGTCGGCACCGTGCTCACCGCCCGCTTCTGGGGGTCGATCGCGGACCGCTATGGCAACAAGCCGGTCATGGCGATCCTGATGGCGGGCACGATCCTCACGCCCGGAATGTGGCTGCTCTGCTTCCCGGGCGACCCCAACCGGAGCACGATGCTCCTCACCCTCGGCCACATCTACAACGGGGCCGTTTGGTCGGGCATCGGAGTCTGCCACCTGAACCTGATGATCGCCACCAGCGACCCGGTAGACCGGCCGAACTACCTCGGCCTCGTGCTCGCGGTGCAATCGCTCACGGGCGGTATCGCGCCCATGATCGGGGCGCTGGCCATGACCCAACTCCGCACGGGCATGCCCGCGGAGGTCGCTTACAAAGTCCTGTTCGTCTCCGTCATGGTGATCCGCGTCATCGGGACCGGCTTTGTCTTCCCCATCCGGGAGGAGGGCGCCCGCGCGCTGGGAGAGACCCTGTCCCAATTGGGGCGGTTCAGTCGGCGCGGAGCGGCCGCCTTCCGGCGGCTCTCGACGCTCGGCGACGCGACCGGCCGGGCCGAAGCCATCGCCACCGTCGGCACCAGCAAGTTCTCGCTGGCCGGTGGAGAGGTGGTGAAGGCGCTGGAGGACCCCTCGCCCCATGTCCGTCGCCAGGCCGCCATCTCCATCGCCCAAATGCGCGAACGGGAGACCACCCAGGCGTTGATTGCCTTCATTGAAGAGCACCCTGAACTGGTCGAGGAAGAGACCTTGGAAGCGGTGGGCGACCTGCGCGTGCCGACGGCCTTCCCGACCGTCGCCCGGTTCTTGCAAGACCCGCGATCGCTGCTGCGCCGCCAAGCGGCGAAGACGCTGGGCAAGCTCGGCTCGGCCGACGCGGTGCAGCCGCTCTCCGCAGCGGCGATGGAGCAGGGCGACCCCGACCTGCGCCGTGCCGCAATCCAGGCCTTGCGCCTTCTCGGCGCGGTCGAAGCGGCCCCCGCCATCGCAGACGCGCTGCTCGACCCCCACCCGAGCGTCCGCACCGCGGCCGCCGAAGCCGTGAGCGAATTGCGACTTAAGGAGCTGGCCCCCAACGTGCGCCAAGCGATCCAGAGCGGCGATCCCGCGACCTCGAGCGAGTTGGCTTACGCCCTCGGAACGATCGGCGAGAAGGAAGACACCGCCCTCATCGGGTGGGTCGCGGCCCACGCTCAAACCCTCACCACGCGCAAGCGCTGCCTCCTCGCCCTCGCCCGCCTCTATGGGGTCGAGGAAAGCGTCTACCGGCTCGTCATGCTGGATGGGTTCTCGCGCGATTCGGTCCTGATGAACGAGCTGCGCCGCGCCAGTTCGAAGAGCCCGGAACTGCGCCGAGCCCTCCAACTCTATTCGGCCGGCAACGAGTCCGAGGCCATCTCGGCCCTCTGCGAGGGTCCCGACTGCGCTGTCGCCCCGTTAGCGGAGGTCGCCGTCGAAGACGTGTTCCTCGTGGCGGCGCTCGCCTATGCGAAGGCGGCGACACAAGGGAGCCCGCCGCGAAGCTTTCCAGGCCACGCCCCCTAGCGCGCCATGGCCATGGGGGCGCCGAGCGTTTCCAGCGAGTCCACGATGAGGCGGGTGGCGTCCGGCTGGGCGTGGCGCAAGGCCGCCGCTGACATCGCCTCGAGCCGCCCACGGTCCTCGATGAGCGAGCGGAGCGTGCTCGTCAACGAAAGCGACCCTTCGACCCACTCGCCAATCCCGTTGGCCTGCAAGAAGTCGCCGTTGCCCTCCTCCTGGCCCGGGATGAGGAACGGCCTATAGACCAAGAACGGGAGGCCAGCCGCCATCGCCTCGAACGTGGTGAGCCCGCCCGGCTTCGCCACGATGAAGTCCGCCGCATGCATGAAGTCGATCATCTTGTCGATGGAGACATGGCCATGGACCTTGAAGGACGCCTCGCGCCCTTCGAGCGCCTCGAGCACGCCGCGCCTGGCGTCCTCGTTGCGGCCGCAGACCACGATGCCCTGCAGCCCACCGTCCACCGCCGCTAGCGCCCTCGCCGCCTCCCGCAGGGGGCCGCCCCCGATCCCGCCGCTCGTGACGAGCACCGTCGGCCGGCTCGGGTCTAGGCCGAGGCTCTGCCGAACCTCGGACTTCAGCGGCCGCTCGCCGAACCGGCGGTCGATCGGCATGCCGCTCACGGTGACCTTGCCGCTCAATGCGGGCATGCGGGAAAGGAGCCGCTCGCGCGTCCATTCGACAGGGACAAAGAAGTGGTCCGGCTCGCCCCGTAGCCACATCAACTGCGGATAGAGGTCGGTGACGATGATCCCCATCTTGAAGCCCATCTGCGGGCGCCAGCGGGCGAGGGCGGGCTGGGGCAGGGAGTGCGTGCAGAGCACCCAGTCCGGACGCTCTTGGTCGATCAAAGGCCGGACGCGCTCGACAAAGGCGGTGTCCAGGAAGTTCTGGATCTTGAACTCGAACCCGGGCGAGTCTGAGACTCCGTAGAGCCAGCCCCAAAGCCAGGGAATACGCCGGACGAGCATCTCGTATCCACCCCGGTACCAGGTCTTGAAGGCGAGGCCGGTGTGATCCAGGGTGTCCACGGTGATGGCGCGGTGCCCGCGGGCCTCGAGCTCTTTCTCGACCGCGAAAGCCGCGCTCATGTGCCCGTTGCCGGTGGAGGCGCTCAGGATGACGACCTTCACGCCGCCCCCTTCCTCTTGCGCACGCGCGCCACCACGGGCCAAACGCGGGTGCGGTGGTAACGTTGCAAAACGGCGAGCCCCATGTCTCCCAAGGTGATAAACGACGACCAGAGGGACAACCCGAGGGGGGCGCCCGCGTAACAGAACCAAAGCAGCGGCGCGGTGAGACCGACGCCTACCAAGTGGACGCCTTCGGACACGCGCGTCCCCCGCTCGAACTCGACGGCGTGGGCGCGGGTGGGCTGGGGGATATAAACCATTCGTTTTCCCGAAAAACCGTGGGTCAGGGTTCTCATCACCCATTGCACGAAAGACCGATAGTGCTCCATTCCTAACATCTGGTAGAAGCGCTCCGTCTCAAACGACTTAGGTCGGAAATAGAGGTCGGCAAGACCGCGATAATGCCCTACTTCGGGCTTCTTTGTCTCGGGCTCGTCCTCGGCCAGCGCCAAGTGCATGCTGGCGAGCCGCCTCTTGTAAGCCTCGTTGAAGACGGTCATCAGGTGCAACCCGACCAGGAGCCAGGTGTAGGCCAAGGCAAAGACCATCGTATTCAACCAAAAAATGACGATATGGGGAAGATAGCAGAACGCCCGCGCCACGTTCGCCGACTGAAAGTACCGCGACGCCTCGATGATCTCGGTCAGCCGCTCGCGACTGACCCCGGCCTGGATCTGATTCGAGGGCGGTAAGGGCTCTTCACCGGCGATCCGAGAGATCAGCCGGTAATAGCCCCTTAGGCCGAGCGCCTCGTAGAGTTGGACGACCATCCAAAGATCCTGCCGCGACGGACGCGGAACAAACGGCGCCGCTTGACCGGCGTCCGGGTGAGCACAGTCGCGGGCGGCCCTGCATAAAGGTGGCGCACGTCGTTCCAGACGATCAACTCGAGCCGTCCGTCGTCATGTTCCGCGACGGCCGTCCCGTGTTCCACCCAGTCGCCCGTGTTGACGTACAGCATCCCTTCCTCGTCGAGGGTGATGCCGGGGCGGTGGGTATGGCCGCAAATCACGCCCTGAAGGCCCATCGACCGAGCCAGGTTCACGAGCGCCTCGTCCGCACCACTGTTGCGGCTGACGTACTTCTTCAGCCGCTTCTTCATGCCGCCACTAAAGTCCGTCGGCTCCTTCCCCGCCTGCTTGCGCTTGGCGTTGACGAGGCCGGTCAGCACCGTCATGCCCTCATAGACCCAGGTCGCGATCCAGGCCAGCGGCACGAACTTCACCGACCGGTCGAACTGGTCGCCATGGATCACAAGCAGCCTCCGCCCGTCCGCAAGTTCGTGCACCACTTGGTGGTCGATGCGGATGTTGCCGAAGTCGGACCCGTTCAAGCGTCGCAGGAAGGCGTCGTGGTTGCCGGGCGTGTAGAAGATACGCGTGCCCTCCTTCGATTTCTCCAGGATCGACCGCACGACTTCCGTGTGCTCCTGGCGCCACTTCCCCGCTTTCATCACCACGTAAAGGTCGATCAAGTCGCCCACGATGTAGAGGTTCTCGCAGTCGACGGACTCCAAAAACGCCTGTAGCTCATCCACCATGCAACCGGCCGAACCCAGGTGCAGGTCCGATATGAAGAGTGAGCGGTACGCGAAGAGCGGATCGGTCATTCGTTAATGGGGACAGATGAATCTACCCGGCACGGGCCCGAAAGGTTGGGCGGGCCCGCTCCCGCCGTCTGGCCGTCGGCCATCGCGACGTAATAGAAACCAATGCCATCGTTACCTCACCCACCAATCGCATCCCGCGAAGAGTGGCGCGCCAAACGCGAGGAGCTTCTCCATCGCGAGAAACGGCACACCCGCGAGGCCGACGTCATCAACGCGGAGCGCCGACGCCTGCCCATGGTGAAGCTGGAGAAGGACTATACGTTCGACGGCCCGGACGGGAAGATAAGCCTGCGCGAGCTCTTCGAGGGCCGGCGGCAACTCATCGTTTACCACTTCATGTTCGCCCCGGACTGGGATAAGGGGTGTTCAGGCTGCACCGGGTTCATAAACGCCCTGGGCCGCCTCCACGCCTTGGCCGAGCTCGACACCACGTTCGTCGTGGTCTCGCGCGCAGCGCTCGATAAGCTGGAGAAGTACAAGGGCGAGATGGGCTGGGACGTCAAGTGGTTCTCGTCCGGGGACGGGGACTTCAATTACGACTTCCATGCGACGTTGGACTCGAAGCGCGCGCCCGTCGAGTACAACTACCGGAACGAGGAAGAGTTGCGCCAGCACGGCTGGGACGAGATGGAGGGCGAGATGCCCGGCGCCAGTGTGTTCTTCGAGATGGATGGCGAGGTCTATCACACGTACTCGGTCTATGCCCGCGGGCTCGAGGGAAAGACGGACGCATATGCCTTGCTCGACCTGACGCCATATGGGCGCCAGGAAGACTTCGAGGATTCCCCCGAAGGCTGGCCCCAGCACCCCACCTACGGCTAGAGGAGCCCGGCGAAGAGGGAGTCCTTGTACAGCAACACGCGGCAGCCCTCACGGACGACCCGACGGGTTCCCTTGTCCGGGCTCGTCGCCCAACGGGGGGAGGCGAGCCCGAACTCGACCTCCATCCCGGAACCATACCAAGCCCGCAGGACAAGAAGACGACCGTAGTCCTCGGTACTCAACCTCACCACAGGACCGAAAAACTCGCACCAGTCGGGGGCGAGGAGAAGGACGGCCGGTTCCCTCGCCAAGATAACGAGGTCAACGTCGGAGTCTGGCCGGGCATCGCCGCGAGCGTGCGAGCCGACGAGGGCGGCGGCGCGGACGTCGGCCCGCTCGTCCGCCCAAATGGCAAAGCGCGAAAGGAGCGTCTGCGCCAGGGAGAGATGGTCAACCACCGGTTCGGGAGAGCCTCCCAAACCGGCCGATCACACTGCCGCTCCCAAGGACACTGCCTTCCATCGCTTTCATCAGTGCCGCCTTTGTAAACCCGGGCGGAAGGTCCAGCCTTTTATCGAGGGCAAAGACCTGGAAGTGGTAGGCGTGCGGCGGGTCGCCTGCCGGCGGCTTCGGGCCAAAGTAGCCGACCACGCTCGCGTGCCCTGCCCCGTGGATGCCTTGTAGCTCCGCAGGCCGGTCGCCGGCCTTGATGCCTTCGGGCAAGCTCCTCATCGTGGGAGGGAGGTTCGCGGCCATCCAATGGCCGAACGGCTTCGGACTATGGGCGTCCGGGTCCTCGCATACGATGACGATCGATTGGGTGCCCTCCGGCACCGCGTCCCATTCGAGCGAAGGCGAGCGGCCCTCTCCATATTCAGTGTACAGCTCGGGGATGGTTCCCCCATCGGCAAAGCTGCCGCTACGGACGGCGAACTTGGTCTCCCCTCCGTGGGTCTGGGCGAGGACTTCGGCTTGGTCTGGCATGGTTTGGAGCTCTTCCTGATAGGCGAGGCGGTAGAGGATGTTGTTGGTGTCGTCGCCAAGGAGGAGGCTGCCGTCAGGCATCTCCGCCAACCCCACGAGCCGACCTAAGTGGTGGTAAGAATCGCCTTCCTTCACGAGGAAGCCGGCGAGGAACGGTTCGATGGAGCCTGGCGTGCCGTCGGCTCCGAACTTGACGCGGACGACCTCATAGCCGCTGGGCGGGTTGCGGTTCCAAGAACCGCGCATGGTGGCGAACCCGGACCCCCGAAACTCCTCCGGGAACTTAGTGCCGCGATAGAAGAGGAACTGCATCGGTGCGGCGTGGGCGTCATAGGTCAGGAGCGGGCTCTCGCTGTTCTGCGCCCACCATTCCATCGTGTAAGGGGTCGGCGGCTCGTCTTGCGGGTTCTGCTTGCCGTCCTCGAAAATGAACGGCCACCCATAGCGCTTGTCCTCGAGAAGCTCGTTCAGCTCTTCTTTTTGGGAGTCGTTGCCCAGCCAGTCGATGCCATGGTCGAAGCCGAAGAACCGTCCCGACTGGGGGTGCCAGTCGAACCCGATCGTGTTCCGCAGCCCAGACGCGAACACGGTTCGGCGCATGTCCGAGACGTTCACGCGGAGGAGCGCGGCCAACTCGGGGTTGTGCTCATAGGCGGCGTTCGTGGTCGAACCGACCGAAAGCATGAGGTCGCCGTCCGGACTGAAGGCCATCGTGCGGTTCGGGTGTTGGCCCCCGTCGGGCAGGTCGTCGAAGTGAAGCTGGCTCGGGCCAAGCGTGCCGTCCGGAAGGATCGGCGCTGAATAGAGCTCCTTGATGGTGACGACATAGAGCCGGTTGTTGCGAATGGCGAGCCCGTGCGCCTGTCGGCGCTTGAAAACTACCCGCTGAACGTCGGCGACACCGTCACCGTCCGTGTCCTTTAGCATCACGACGTTGCCCGGTTCGCGCTGGCTCACATAAACGGTGCCGTCTGTGTTGACACAGATGATCCGGGGGTTCTGCAGACCGGCAAACTTGGTCAGCCGGAACCCGTCCGGCATTTTGAGGCCCTTCAACCGCTCCGCCGTAGGCGCCGCCGGCTTGGGTTGCAGGACGTGGCCAACGATCTCGACATCCGCCGGGTACCGCTGTGCGCCTGCTAGACAGCAGGCTAGGACAAGACTGAAAGATGCCTTTCTCATGGTGTGGTAAACGTCGGATCCTAAAAGGGTCTTCGGACTTGCGTACAGAACACGGCGCGGCCGCCGGCCGTTGAAGATTTTTGAAGATGGGCCGCGACCGACTTCCCAAAGCCGTGACCAAGAGGGCGCGCGCCCTGGTCACGGCTTTCGAGAAAGCCTCGAAGCACCTTTCGACCGAGGAAGGGGTGCACGAGGCGCGGGTCGCGTTGCGCCGCCTCCGCTCGCTCTGGCGCGTGGCGGAAGCGCTCGGAGATCGAAAGGCGGAAAGGTTGCGGCGCAAAGCCGGGCGCACCGCCCGCGCCCTGGGCGACGCCCGCGAATTGGACGTCCTCGCCGGACGGCTAGCCCAGGAGGCCGGGAGCCACGGCCTGGGCGAGCTTTCCGCCACGGGTTGGCTCGACCAGATCGAGGCCGCCCGTTGCCTCGCGTTAGGCAAGGCGGAGGAGTCGGTACAGCGCAAGCGCCACGCAAAGTGGCTGGAGAGCGCGAAGGCTTGGAGCAAGAAGAAGGCCCGTCTCGACCTCGACCAGGCAGCCCTTGAAGTTCTGGTCGCCGACCACTTGGCTGCGATCGCCGCTTATCGAGAGGCGGCAACGCCGGACAGCCTCCACCAGCTGCGCATCCGCGCGAAGAGGCTCCGCTACCTGCTCGAGACTCTGCCCGGGCGCAGCGCCCTGGTCCAGCAGGCGATCCACGACCTGACCCAGGTGCAAGACCTCTTGGGCGAGGCCCGTGACGCCCGCGCCGCCGCCGTCGGCGCCGAAAGGCGGGGCCTGTCCGAATACGCGAAGTGGTTGCTGGGCCAAGCGTCGGAAGACGAAGAGCGGGGCCTGGCGGCCTCGGCAAAGCTGGTGGAAGACCTTTCGCCGCGCGTAGCGCTGCTGGTCTAGCCTGCGGCCCGCCGCACGAACTGCCGCACCCGGTCCAGGAAGTCCGCGCGGTGCTCCCGCTCGACCCACGGATAGTGCCCGCACCGCGGCCACTCGTGGTACTCAAGGTGCGGGATGACGGCGAGAAGACTGTCCCGGATCATCGCCCCCGGGTGGGGGTCGTTCTCTCCGTGCAGCATGAGGACGGGGACACGGACCGCCGCGAACCCCTGCGGATAGTGGCCCGTCGCCTGGAGCCGGAGCATGTCGTCCCAAGACTCGCGGTTCGCCCGCTCGTCGAACTCCGACCCCGGCATGCCGCTCACGATCGGGTCGTAGGTGTACATCGCGAAGAGGGCCTCCGCCGATTCCTCTAGCGGGGGCTTTGCGCCCCTCGCCTTGGCCTCAAGGATGGCGCGATACCGCGGCGTGGCTTCCTCCGCCAGCCGGCGCTTCATCTCGGCCCGCGCCTCGACGTCGAACGTTCCCGACCCGACTAAGACCAACCCTGAAGAAGACCCGGGGTGGGCCCCTTCCGTCGCGAGCGCCAACATCGCCCCCCAACTGGACCCCATGACTACGGGGCGAGGCACCGCCGACAAGACTTCGTGCAAGTCCTCGACGTGCCGCGCGACGCTCAGCGGCTCTTCCCCGCTCCCGCGCTGGAAAGGCTCAAGCACGCGAAACTCGTCGGCCAGGTCTTCGGCAAGGCCCGACATGTGCCCGGGCGCCCCCGGCCCGCCGTGCACCAAGACCACGACGGGGCCGCTCTGGCCATACCGGCGAACAGGGATCACGCCCTCGACCCTACCCAAACTGGCTTTAAGTCCTTAGCAATGACCACGACCGGAAGGCCCCTTACGCCCCTGCCAGCCAGGGAGAATAGAGGGCGAACATGCCCCCTTATGTCAGCGCCCGCGAGGCCGTCTCCTGCGTCCAGTCCGGCGACCGGGTCTACATGCACGGCATGGCTGCGACGCCGCACCGCCTGATCGACGCCCTCGTCGAGCGCGCGCCAGAGCTTCGCGACGTCGAGATCATCCACCTGCACACGGAGGGCGGCGCCCCCTATTCCGCCCCCGAGCTCCGTGAGAGCTTCTTCGTGAACAACCTCTTCATCGGAGCGAACGTCCGCGGCGCGGTTGCGGACGGCCGCGCAGACTACGTCCCGGTCTTCTTGAGCGAAGTGCCCGCGCTCTTCCGTCGAGGCGTTCTGCCGCTCGACGTGGCGATGATGACGGTCTCGCCGCCGGACAACCACGGCTACTGCTCGCTCGGGGTCTCGGTCGACGCGAGCCTGGCTGCCATGCAGTCGGCCAAGACCGTCATCGCCCAGGTGAACCCGCACATGCCGCGGACTCTGGGCGACGGCAACGTCCACGTCTCTCGTTTCTCCGCGTTGACGGAAGTCGACGAGCCCCTGCACGAGTCTCCGCCCGCCCCGATCGGCCCGGTCGAGAGGCGCATCGGCGAGGTCGTGGCGAGCCTGATCGAGGACGAGGCCACGCTCCAGATGGGGATCGGCGGGATTCCGAACGCCGTGCTCGCCGCCCTCGGCGGCCACCGACGGCTCGGGATCCACACGGAGATGTTCAGCGACGGCGTGGTGGACCTGGTCCAGCAGGGCGTGGTCACGGGCGAGGCGAAGCGGACCCACCCCGGACGGATCGTCGCCGGGTTCGTCACGGGCAGCAAGCGGCTCTACGACTTCGTCCACGACAACACCCAGGTGCTGTTCCTGGATATCGCCTACGTCAACGACACGACCGTGATCCGGCGCCACCGGCGCATGACCGCCATCAACAGCGCGATCGAGATCGACCTTTCCGGCCAGGTCTGCGCCGACTCCATCGGGACGCGGCTCTTCAGCGGGGTCGGCGGGCAGATGGACTTTGTCCGGGGCGCCAGCTTGAGCGAAGGGGGCAAGCCGATTTTCGCGATGCCCAGTTCCACGTCAAAGGGCGAGAGCCGCATCGTGCCCTTGCTGAAGGAAGGCGCGGGGGTCGTGACGACGCGCGCGCACGTGCACTACGTGGTGACCGAGTACGGCGTGGCCGACCTCTACGGGAAGAATCTGCGCCAGAGGGCGACCGAGCTCATCAAGATCGCCCATCCGGAACACCGGGAAACGCTCGAGCGGGCCGCGTTCGAACGGTTTCACCGCTAGGATCCGGAGCCCCCTCTCCTCCAGCGAAGGAGAGGGGGTTGGGGGTGAGGTCTCCGGTCGGCGCTCGTCAGCGACGATCCGCCCTCGGCTGCGGGTTCACGAGCGAAGCGTCCCAAAGCACGGCTTCGTCGAAGAACCGCACGTCGCGGAGGAACCCGTTGTACGGCTGCCAGTGCCGCCCCTTCTCCGGCGCTTGCACGTTCCCGAACGAGACGCCGGGGTCGAGGTCCGGCACCATCTGCGTGAACGGAGTGATCGGCACCCATTGCTCCGCAACGAGGTAGCCGTCGATCGAAAGCGTCATGTGCGTGGTCCGCACGTCGAAGGTGGCCAGCAACCGCTCCCACTGGCCGGTCTTGGCCGGGGCACGGAGCAGGGCGCGCGAGCCGTCGACCGCGTCGATCATGAAGGTGTAATACCCGTCTGTCCCCAGGCAGATCGCGTAGTTGTCACAAGCCGAGCGGTCGTCGCCCCGGAAGACAAGCTGCCCCTGGGGAGAACTGCCGCCAAAGGGAGCCTGGCGGGCAAAGGCTTCGACCGCGATCGAGAAGGAGCCCCCCAGGGCATAAGCCGCGGAATCGGGGACCACGACACCCCCGGTGCGGCCGTCCAGCAAGACGCCCGAGCGCCCCGCCATCTGTCCAAACCCAGCGCCGCCGGTAAGGCGTCCCGTCGCCCCCGTGACGACGTCGGCGACTTTGCCGTCCAGCGGGAACCAACCGACGAGCCGTGCCGGCGCGAGCACGGGGAGGGCAAGGAGAGCTAAGAGCGAGGGTCTCACGCTGGTTCGGACGCCGGCAGGCCACGGCGGTTACGCCAGAAGACCATCCTCTCCAATAAATCCGACGCCCGAACCAAGATCGGGAGGGCTTACATAGATGTATCGCCGTGGATCATCTGGATGTAGGCCATCTGGCCCACGTGGTACATGGGGTTCCAGTACGCGTAGCTCATGAACTCGTACCACGCGAAGGTGCCCCAGGGAGTCTCGATCTTCTCCTCGAGCTTGTCCGCCGGGAAGTTTCGAACGGCGTCGAGCAAGGCGCCCTTCACCGATTCGTAGTGGGCCTTCGCCTCTTCGATCGACATCGAGGCGCTCCCTTCCTCCCCGTCCATCGAGGCAAGCGCCCGGTTCTTCAGGGTCTCGGCGAGGAACGGGGGCACCGTGGCGCACTCGACCAGCATCTGGCGCGGCGTGCGGTTCGACTCCGCCGCCTTGTAGTCCAAGTTGTCCTTCAGCTTCTCAGCGTTCGTGAAGAGCTCGTCGTAGGCGTTTTCGATCAAGCGAGCAAGGGCGTCTTGATAGGTCATAGCAGACATAATTCTACACATACACGCCCCGCTTTGTCTAGGCCGAACGTCGCAGACCAGTTCTGCCGTTCGACGGCATCGAAGGCTCCTCCCTCCCCAGGCTTGGGGAGGGGGCAAGGGGGAGGGGAGATGGGCCATCCGCAAGACAAAAGGGAGACCCGCTCTCCCCCCTCCCCAGGCTTGGGGAGGGGGCAAGGGGGAGGGGAGACGGGCGAGGCAGTGGCGATAGTTGTTCTCGACGGCTGCTGGCGACGGAACATTAGGCCCGCCACGTTCTTGCGCCGAACTCTTCCCAAAGCCGCCTCTCCGTCCGCCGGGCCCGTGACAAGCTCTTCCGGCCCTTTTTCACCATGGGACCGCTTTTGCCCCTCCCCCTGACCCCCTCCCCAAGCTTGGGGAGGGGGGTTTTGGCGCTACTCCGCGCACTGACCGATGCTTCGGGGAAAAGTGCAAGGCCCGGTCCTCCCCCTCCCCAGGCTTGGGGAGGGGGTAAGGGGCCCAACCTAAGGAATCCCCCTCCCCAGGCTTGGGGAGTGGGACAGGGGGAGGGGAGACCGGCCAGCCCCAACCAAAGGAAACCCCCTCCCCAAGCCTGGGGAGGGGGCAAGGGGGAGGGGTGGACGACCTCCGAAATAGGGTGGCCCACTCGCGGGGGAGAAGAGAGTGGAAGGCGTTCTATCCCCGCCCTGATTAACAGGACTGTTCGAGCCGCAACACTTGTTCGCAGTACGCCGTGGCGAACTTCACGAGATTGAGGCCGGCCTTCATAACGACAACCTCTTTTCCCTGGCTCCTCGCCTCGTTAACGAGAGACTTGTAGCTGTGGCGAGAGAATCGGATTAGGTAGGCGACGACATCTGCACGCTCGATCTTCGGGAGCACCGACTCCGGTTTAGAGTGCACTTCGAGGTCCGGCCATTCAAACTCCCCGAGTTCGAACGTCGTGAGATATTCTTTCTTCCGTTGGCCTTGGCCCTTGCTGCCACCAATGAACAAGAGCGACTTCCCTTTCAACCGCGCTTTCGCCGCCTTTACCACTTCCGGCGCGGTGTTCGGCGCGCTCCCTACCTCGTCGATAGGGGCGGTGCCCTTACGGGATACCCATTTTTTGTCAAGGTTTCTCCGCAAAACCTTATGCTTACTTGGGCAAAAGAGGTGTCGATAGGGTTCTCGACAATCTCACGGTTAGACGGAGGAATGCCTGCCTTTAGCAGATCCTCGGTCTTCTGTACGATTTCATCCTCAAAGATCTCGTCATTGCCGCTGCCCAAGACCGCGCGCCAGGCTTGCCAGGCCGTTTCCTGGCACGCCTTCTTTTCTACCGACCCGCGGAGATGCAAGAGCGAGCCCTTGACCCGCTGCGCCGCGGAGACGAGGGCGGGCGGCTCGCCCCCGTCCCCCTGCCAACTGGGCACAGAGTGGGCACCGACAAGGTCTGACAACGTGCTACGCAACCTTTTCTGCTGATAGTCGACCCAGTTCACGTTGGGCTTCTGGGTGAGCCGGTACACGAGCACTCCAGCCGCAGCCGCTTGCTCGGCAAGCTTTAGCTCGTCCACCGTCAGCTTTCTCCCCCGGCTCGAGAGCCACTGGACGGCTTCGAACGCGTCCGCCAGGAGCCCATAGGCATCTCGCAGTTCCCCCCATTCTTTGCAGGAGACGCTCTGGAAGCCGCGGAACGCAAAGAAGCTGGGTTCGCTGCTGGCCCGGTTGAACGCCATTGCAAGGTTCCCCGATTCCGCCTCCAGAGTCGGTCGGCGCTCGTCCCTTTTCGACAGAAAGGCCTTCCACGCTTCCAGGCCACAGGCCGCTTGCTTGGCGCGCGCCAGGGTAGCGTCGTCCCAGGAAGAACGCCCCTCGACCGTGCGCACTTCCGCCAAGACCTGGTGGAGCTCGAAGTTTGGCGGTGTGGCGATGGCCGGGGCCTTCTGCACGACCTGAGCCTCGCTCGTCCGCGGTTTGGCCTGACCGTTACCCTGTCCTTCGGGAACTGGTGCGCCCGTCGCCTCGGGAACAAGGACGACAGTCAGGACGGCGCCTTCCTCGGCCGCTTGCTCTTCCTTGGCCTCCCCTTCTTCCGTGGGCGCGTGATCCTTAGCGGCTCCGCACTCTCCAGGCGGCGCCGCCACGAACTGCGGTTCGAGAGAGGCGGCGAGCTCCAGGAGCGCCACCAGGCTCTTCGCCGACTCGACCGCCTGAATCGTTGCGTTTAGCCGGTCGGTGTCTAACTCGGTCGCGGCCTCAGCGGCCTCTCTTCCAAGGCGGGCTCTTAAATCCTCCGCCAGTCTCCGACCCTGTTCTATCCAATTTGCAAACTCACACACAATCTCAACAGTGTACGCGGTTGCGGCTCCGCACTGTTAAAACGAACAGTGCCCTGCTCACTCCCCCCTCCCCAGGCTTGGGGAGGGGGCCAGGGGGAGGGGCGCCGCCAGTCCAAGGGCAAATGACAGCGGACAAGCACTTTCCAAATCATTATAGAAAGTGTGTTATGATCCGCTTTATCGTCGGCGTCACCGAGGCAGCGCCGACGCGGAAGGGATGACAATGAAGAACGTTCAAACGGCCGCTTGCGCGGCCCTTGTCGCCGTCGCCTCGCTCGGTGCCGCCCAGAACTACTATTCGGTCGACACCGTGAACGACGTGCTCTACCGGATCAACCCGCTCACGGGCGCGGCCGCCGCGGTCGGGCCGCTCGGGGTCGATGTGGACAACGTCGACCTCACCTGGCACAACGGCGCGCTTTACGCCAAGAGCCAGTCCACCGTCAACGGCACGCGCATCTACCAATTGGTGACCACCGGTGCGTGGGCCGGCTTTGCCATCCCCGGCGGAGCGCTCAACGGCGGCGGCTATTTGGGCGCAGAGGCCGCCGGCCTGGCAGGCGCCGGGGCCAACCTCTTCGCCACCTACTCGAACCAACCGCCCACAAACTTCTATTCCGGCAGCTTCGCCACGGTCAACCCTGTCACCGGGGCGCTGGGCTCTCCGTCCTTCCTCACCACCGACGCCGACGGCCTCTGCTTCGACTCGGGCTTCTTCTGGTCGATGGATGTCATCAACCCCTCGTTGGGGTGCGACCTCTATCGGGGCGCCGCCGTGCCCACCACCTATATCGGGACGATGAGCTACGACAACACGCTCGCCACCAACCCCGTGGACATGGTCGGCCTCAACCCTACCAGCCTGATCGCGGTCGGACAGACTGGCCGCAACCTCGTCCGCATCTTCCGCGCGACGGGCGCCCGCGGCATCGTCACCCCGATCACCGGGATCCCCAACAACGCGTTCATGAAGGGCCTGGCCGTCGAGCCTGGCTGCGTCACAGTCTGGTGGCTCTGGAACCGACTCGACTGATTCCCCCCTCCCCAAGCCTGGGGAGGGGGCCAGGGGGAGGGGAGACCCGCCATCGGCAAGCAAAAGAACCCCCCTCCCCAGGCTTGGGGAGGGGGCCAGGGGGAGGGGAGACCCGCCATCGGCAAGCAAAAGAACCCCCCTCCCCAAGCCTGGGGAGGGGGCCAGGGGGAGGGGAGACCCGCCATCGGCAAGCAAAAGACCCCCCCTCCCCAGGCTTGGGGAGGGGGGAAGGGGGCGGGAGCGGAGCGTTCCTACACCTCGACCACGCCCAACCTTCGCAACCCCGACATCTCCCCCGTGCTCGGCCGGACGAAGCGGAAGGCCAGCGCATAGACGCCGGGGGCCAGCGGGAGGTCATAGGAGAGCGAGCCGGGCGTGAAGGTGTGGAACGCGCCATGGACGTACCGGCCGGTAGGGCGGCGGCGCACGTTCGCCAGCCGCTGCACCAGGATCTCGGTCGTCGTGTCCGCCCCGTTCGCCGCTCCCGCCGTGAACCTTGCCCCGCCGGGCACCCCCGTCACCGTGAGCCCGACCGTGTCGCCCAGAAACTCCGCGGCCGGCGGCACCCGCGGGACCGGCGCCAGCGGATCGACCTGCGACACCTTGCTCGCCAAGCCCACGAAGACGTTTTTGGCGGTGGGCGAGTACTCCTGGCCGGTCACGCGGTCCACCCGCCGGAGGGTGTCCGCATAGTGCCACCACGCCTCCACCTCGGCCGCCGAGAGCGTGTTCCACGCCTCGTTCGCCCGCCTCAAGCGTTGCGACGCCGCCCCGAACGCGGGCGTCACATGGAACTTGTAACGGGCCCGTGAGCGCAGCGCCAGCCCTGCCCGCGTCCGCGTGACCACCTGCTCCCCGACCCGCCCGCGCAAGTCCTGGAGCGCAAACCCCAACCTGGCCCGTGCCATGGCTCAATAATCGGCCGCCGAAGCCCTTTTCGCGAGGTGCCTCCGCGCTGGAAATGTGCCGGAACCGTGCAGAAAGCGTGCTGCAAACCGCGGTGTGCAGCACAGATGCAGCACGTTGGCAGCACAGATGCAGCACAAGGACGAGCCGCTGGCGCCGTGCAATTCGCCCCCATTTCCCCGCTAGCAAGCTTCGGTCCCTCCTCCCCCCTCCCCAGGCTTGAAGAGGGGAGGCCATGGCACTCCCTTCCCCCCTCCCCAGGCTTGGAAGAGGGCGGCCATGACATTCCTTTCCCCCCTCCCCAGGCTTGGAAGAGGGCGGCCATGGCACTCCCTTCCCCCCTCCCCAGGCTTGGAAGAGGGCGGCCATGGCACTCCCTTCCCCCCTCCCCAGGCTTGGAAGAGGGCGGCCATGGCATTCCTTTCCCCCCTCCCCAGGCTTGGGGAGGGGGCCAGGGGGAGGGGAGCGAAACCAGGCTGTCATGATCGGAAGCCATGGCAGGCGAGCCAGAAAGCATGCGCCGGGAAGGAGACGGCTGGCTCGAGCGCAAGGGTCCGTTCGACGTTTCGATACCCCTCGATTGGCACGACCTGGAGTCTGGGCTCGGCGAGAAGGGCGGCAGGAAGCGTCCGGTCTTCCCCAAACCCGACTCCGCCCCCCGCCCCTGCGAGCTCTGCGGCCAACCGACCGAGTGGCAATGGTGGAGCAGCGATGCGCTGTGCTGGAAGAACCATTGCCGCCGTGCGGGCTACGTCGAGGTCTGCCTTCCCTGCCGCGCCTGGTACCCCCTCACGGGCTCGCTGGTCCTGAGTTGACCGCAGGGGTCGCGACCCGGGCAAGATCGTGACTCCCCTGTTGACGCGCCATAAGAAAACATTCCGCCCCTTGACGCTTCTGACCCCCGGACAGGTATATGTTCTAAGGTTTTTGAAGCACGAATGTTTTTTTACCTATTGATGAACCGGCTCTGCGGAGGCCTTTGCGTGGCCCTGGCATGGAAAAGGCCGTCCGCCCCTGTCACACCGCAAGCTCGCCGGCACGGTCTCGCCAGAGGTGTCTCTTAGTGCCCGGCAGCATGTCCCGGAAGCGCCCTCCATACCAGGACGCGGCCCTGGTCCAGTGCGCCGACCGGTTCCTGCGCCACAAGTTCGCGGGCTCGTCCAAGGGCCGCGCGACCGACGGTGAGGCGGCGAAAGAGGTCGGCGGCTCGGCCCAGGGCCGCAGCCGCCCGATGAGCACTCGCGCCGACGTTCAAAGCGCGCCTCGCCAAGGGATCCGCCATGGTAGATGGGTGAGTGCATAACAGGGATTGACAAGCCGTTGTCTGTCTAGTCTAAGATGCCAATCTATGTCTGTAAGCGACTCAATTTCAAGCACAGAGGAGCTCTTTGCCCACACACCGGGACTCCGGAAAACCGAGTGGCACGGCCTCGTGGAGCACAGCAAGGCGGTTGCGGAAAGGGCGGCGGGTTTCGCCTCCCGCTTCGGTGGCGGCCCTGTCGCTTGGCGCCTCGGCTGGTGGCACGACGCCGCAAAGGCAGACCCTCGCTTTCAGCGGTACCTGAGGGCTGCGCAGGAAGGCAGGCCCGCTCCCAAGTGTCCGCATTCGGTGCCGGGAGCGGTAGCAGGCTATGGAGAACTGAAGACGTTTGCGCTCGTGGTCGCAGGTCACCATGGCGGCTTGCACGACAGGGCCGATTGGAAGGGGATGGCCGAGACCGTCGACCTGGAGAGTGTGGCAGCCGCATCCGGCTTCGTCGCCGGGCATGCGCCACCCGTTAACCCGGCGCTCGAGCTGCCCAAATGGGTGGACTCGCCGCTAGAGTCCGAGATGTTCGTTCGGATGGCGTTCAGTTGCCTGGTCGATGCGGACCGATTGGACACAGAAGCGTTCCGCGATCAAAAAGCGGCGGACACCCGTGGAGGATACGAGGAGATCGGTTGGTATCGTGACCGCCTCTCGGAACATCTGGGCGGCTTCAAGAATGCGACCGGGCATGTCAACAAACGTCGCCGCGCCATCTTGGAGTCTTGCCTGCAGGCGGCGAGCCAGGATCCGGGGGTTTTCTCCCTCACCGTCCCGACGGGCGGCGGAAAGACGCTCTCGGGCCTTGCCTTTGCGCTGAACCATGCCGTCGCACACGGCAAGCGGCGCGTCATCGTTGCGATCCCTTACACAAGCATCATCGACCAGACCGCGAGCGTGTACGAGGGCATCTTTGTACCTGCATCAACTAAGGAACTTCGATGAGTAACATTTTTGAATTCGAGATCGCCGGACCCATGGCCATGTTCATGAGGCCGCATAGCGGATCTACGCCAGTGTCGTACCCGATTCCAACCGGAAGCGCAATCAGGGCGATGGTCGAATCAATCGCGCTTGTGGAAGGCGCGTTCTTCGTCCCGATGCAAATCGCGGTCTGCAAACCGATTGCTTACTCAGCGTACGCCTGCAATTATGGCGGCCCTCTCAGAAAGCCTGATCAGATCAAGAAGAACGCGAGTTACCAGCATCTTGCCAGGGTCTTGACCGATTGTTGCTTTCAAGTATCTGGAGAATGCAGGAAGCTGCACGATCACCCCGAGCACGACCCGGCGCGTAAGCTCGCCGAGATGCTCGTCCGTCGCCAAGAATCGGGACAAAGCCGGTTCCCGGTCTGTCTGGGATGGAAGGAGTTTGCGCCAACGTACTTTGGCAGCGTAAGGCCCGAGTCTGAGCCGCTGGAGGCCGTCAACGAGACTATCGAAGGGTATTTGGTCGAGATGTGGGACAGGCCAGCGAACGGGCAGTGGAGCCCCCGTTTCGCGCAAGTGAAGATCGAGAAGGGCGTCTGCGACCTTCGGGAGGCCTGGCAACATGCTCGTTGAGTGCTGGAGAGTCGCAAGGGCCCTGGAGCAGGCGGGCATCGTGCCGGAGCCCAAGAGCGCCAATGTCGCACGGCCAGGCAAGGCTGGCGGGCCTGTCGTCAGGGCTCTCATCGACGGTCAACTCAAAGTTCGACTTGTAGCGGTTCCCCTGGGAGAACTAGAAGCGCTCTGGTGTCTTCGCAAGGGCAACTTCCACTTCTGGCCCGTTGTGCGCCCCGATAAACCATTAAAGACCGAGGACGATTGTAAAGAATTTCACCGTAAGCTGAAGGAATTGAGGACCAAAGCAGACAAGGACAAGGTCAAAAGGGCAGGCTTAGAAGCATCCCCGCCCGACTATTCAAAGCTCCTCGATGTAGCAAAGAAGGCGTTGGAAGAACATCTGGAGAAGCTCGAGCTGAAGAGCTGCCCTGACAGGATCAAGCAGCTGGCAACACGCCTCAGGGAGGTGAGCGCAGAAGCCACGTCTCAAGCGTTTAGCGAAAGCAAAGACCTGGACGAAGTCCTTCTGGCACTCTGGTACGGCAAACAGGACGGGGACAAGACAAAGGCTTTCGGACAAGTGGCTTTCGATCTAGAGGGGGAGACGGTCTACGCCAGGGAGTTGCGCCAAGAGCTCGAAGGTGCACTGGCCGTTCAGAGGGGCACAGGCCCGCAAGTGACTTGCTCGATCGCCAACCGTCAAGGATCCAAACACGATGGCAAGCTGCCCAACCCGGCACTGCCTATCGTTGCGCCAAGCGGAATCGCCGTCTTCTCCATGTTCAGCAAGGCACCGACGAACACAAGGTACGGTCTGACGGACGACGCGGTCATCTGCGTGACGACTGAGACTGTTAAGAAATGCCTGGACGCTATCCCCTATGTGACGGACGCCTCTAGGAAGGGGCAGACGTGGACGGCTCTGCGGAACGGCAAGAAAAGCGAAAAGGGGGAAGCCTCGGATCTTCTAATCGTATTCGCTTCCGGCATTGATGCTCAAGTCGCCGACGGCTTCGGCGGAGGCGATGCGGAAACCGACTACAAAGACGTGCTGCAGCCGGTGCTCACCGCACTCGAAGGCAAAGCCCAACTGACGCCAAACGCCGAGATCGAGATTGTCGTCATCCGCCAAATCAGCAATGCTCAACTCCAGGCGGTGTATGGCAGAACGCCGAAAGTGTCCGAGGTTCTGGGCGCGGGACGGAGGTGGCAGACTGGGCAGTGGAGTTTTTCCGACCTACTCTTGCAGGGCCCGAATCTGGCCTCACCGAACAGTGTGGTAACCAGTTTGTCCCGCCAGTGGCGGCACGAGCCGCCAGCATTTGAGCTCGTCAACGGTCCGTCTGGTGGTGATGTGATCGACTTCATGCTTGCCAAGGGGCCAGACCGAGCCGCCCGAGCCGCGCTCTTCCTCGACATTCTCCTTCATCGTTCCACCAAGCTGCTAACCTCGGAAGGCTCAAGGCTTCGCAGGGCAAAGGGAGAGTCACAGAACGAGCAGCTAGGCCCCGCAGAGAGAAGTGCCAAGGAAGCCTGCCTCACCCTTACTCTAATCCTCGACGCAATGGATCGAACTATGGAACAGACACAACATTCACCACCCTATCTCCTCGGCCTCTTGCTTGGGGTCGTGGACACGCTACACCTTGCCTATTGCCGCGCCGTCCGAGCAAGCGTGCCGCCTTCTCTTGGTGGAAGCCAGCTCTTGGGGATAGCGGCCGATGACCCTACCCGGGCTCTCGCGGACTTGCTCGAACGGATCCGTCCTTGGAGCGATTGGGCAGCCACGAAAGAGCCTAGTGGCGAAAGCGAGAACGACATTCTCATGGCGAAAAAGGCTCTCAGTCGCCTTGCTGTTCTCTCGACGAACCTCTCGGGGCAACTTTGCCATAGTCCACTTGACCAGATTGGGAAGGCCGAACTGCTCCTTGGATATCTATCCAAAGACTGTGTCGCCGACCAGTACTCCCCGACCACCGCACCATCCGCGACAGAACCGGAACAAGACCATGCCTGAACCCACCATTCCCCGGATGACCGGGATTCTCATAATCGAAGTCAACGAGTCAAACCCCAACGGCGACCCGGATCGCGAAAGCGACCCGCGCACGTTGCCCGCCACACGTCAAGGCATCATCAGTGCCGTGTCCTTCAAACGTAAGCTTCGCGACCTGGTGCACGAGAAGCAGGGTGTAGTCTGGCAGACCGTCCGTGACCAGTTCAACCCGCGCTTGGAGGACGAGAAGTTTCAGGTTCTAGAGTCTCGAGAAGTCACACGTTCGGATGTGACGGCACTCTTGAAGGGCAAAAAGGAGGAGGATCAGAGGGCCACGAACTACCCGGCATTTCATGAAAAGTACTGGGACGCGCGAGTCTTCGGTAACACGTTCCTGGAGTCATCTGCCAATGAGGAGAAGAAGGCCGACGATGCACAAAAGGCGAATCTCCGCAACTCGGTGCGAAACGGCGTGGCCCAGTTCGTAAACGCGCACTCTGTCTGCCCAGTCGAGATCAGGCGCGACACCAGCACGAAGAAGTCAGGAGCCCAGGAAGGCAAGGACAGAGGAATGGCCCCGCTAGCTGACCGACGTGTGCTGCACGGCGTATATGTAATGCCGTTCTTTGTGAACCCTGCCTTGGCACACCGCACGCACTGTTCGATTCAGGACATCGAACTCCTCTTGAAGCTCATCGTACCGGCCTACCCGAACACGGCATCCAAAGCCAGACCATTCGTAGAGGTACGGCACGCGTTTGTGATGGAGCACAAGTCACCATTGGGATCCTGCTCAGACTTTGCCTTGGTCAAGCGTTTCACCCCTGTGCGAAAAGACGGAGACGTGACTGTGCCCTCGACGAGCTGGGATCAATATGAGGTCGCTACGGATCCTGAAGAACTTGCAGACAAGGTCGTCAATTTCCGCGATCTAGCGAAGATCTGACGTGGCGATGTGGGCCCACAGTCCTCGGAGGGGGCGACCAGGACAGCCCTACGAAGAACACATTCGGCACGTTGCGCGTGGTGCTGCTCGCCGGGCCAGGCTCGCTGGCCTGTACTCGGCGAACGGTGTCGGTGACTTTCGTCAGGCGGTCGAGGCTGCCGCTCTGCTACACGATCTGGGAAAACTTGAGGCGGCCAAGCAGGCGATCCTTGCAGTCGAAAGCAAGAACCCGCTCCCTCCGCCACCGCATGAGGAGGCTGGAGTAGCCTGGCTAGTGGGTAATGCCGATCTGTGGCCGGCTGCCCTGGTAGCGGCACATCACCGGGGACTCTTCGACGGCCCGGAGCAACGGCGAAGAGGCAAGTCAGTTGAGACGCCTCCGCTTCTGAGAAACCTAGAAGCCGAAGTGCTAGCAGCGGTCGATGCAGGCCTTGACTTGTGGTTGGAAAGCCACACCAGTGTAGGCTGTGTCGTGCCTCCGGCTGTCACTTCGAATCCGCCCGATCAGGTCAGCCTTCGCCTGTCGCTTAGTTGCCTGGTGGACGCAGATCACTCGGACGCTGCCGCCCACGAGCGGGGCCACGGCTCCGAAGGCGGACCAAGACGTCGTTGGGCCGAACGACTTACGCAAATGACCGAATATGCTCAGATGCTGCCGAAAGCGACCGACCGCGACTGCAGGCGTCAGAGGTTCTTCGACGCTTGCTTAGCTGGCAGATTCCAGGAGAGGATTGTTAGGTGCGAAGGCCCCGTGGGTACAGGCAAGACCCTCGGCGTTATGGCCCACCTGCTCGCTCATGCTAAGCGGGAGTCCCTGCGACATATCTTCGTCGTGCTTCCTTTCACCAACATCATTGACCAGGCGGTCAAGACGTACCGACAAGGCCTGGTATTGAAAGGGGAAGATCCAGAAGCGGTCGTCGCGGCATTGCACCATCAATTGGACTTTGCAGACATAGAGAGCAGGGAATACGCCGCCCTGTGGCGCGCCCCGATAATTGTCACCACAGCCGCAGCGTTTTTTGAAACGCTGGCAGGGGCGCATCCGGCACGACTCCGTAAGTTCCATGAACTGCCCGGAAGTGCGATCTTCTTGGATGAAGCTCATGCGGCGATGCCCGCACACCTTTGGGAGACGGCTTGGAAATGGCTTGTGACGTTGACTGAGAATTGGAGCGTACGGGTCGTCTTGGCGAGCGGGTCTCTGTTCCGGTTCTGGGAAGATGGGGGGTACCTCTCAAGTGCGCATCCGTCCGATATTCCCGAGATCACGCCACCTGACCTTCACGCCGAGCTAACGGCGGCTGAAACGGCCCGTGTGCAGCCCCGGTTGGTCGAGGAATCGTTGACGCTGGATGCACTCCTGAAGCGACTGAAAGGGCCAAGCGGCCCTGGCCTGGTGGTCGTTAACACGGTTCGCACCGCAGGCTCGCTCGCGTCTCTGGCCAAAGAAAAGGGGTTCGACGTGCTTCATCTGTCAACGGCACTCGCGCCTGTTGACCGGCAGCCGATCGTGCAGGAGATAGAGCGTCGCCTCCGAGAGGAACCAGATCGAGACTGGCTGCTCATATCGACGAGTTGCGTCGAGGCTGGTATGGACTTCTCGTTTCGGCGCGCTTATCGAGAAGCTTCAACTGCAAGCAGTCTGATCCAGGTGGGGGGCAGGGTACGCCGCAACGAGGAGTCGTGGAAAGGTGACCTTTACTGTATGCAACTGACGGGCGAGGGTGTCACCGCCCACCCCGCCATGCTTGAGACTGCGCCAAACGTCGTCCACATGATCCAGCTAGGTCGCTTCACGGGAACTCCTCATGAGATCATTGGCAGTGAACATGCGGGCACCCTAAAGGACTCGATGAAAAGAAGGCGGTCCGAGCTCTCCCAACTTGAGCGCGAGTGCCGCTATCCTGAAGTTCAGCGGCACTTTCGCGTAATCGACGCCGACACCAGACTCGTAGTCGTTCACGAAGAATTGTCCCAAACGCTGGAAAGAGGCGAGAAGGTGCCCTTCCGCAAGATCGTACAGGGGTCTGTGCAAATCTACGCCTCACAGATCGTGAACTTGCCGTGCGAGCTCCTTCTCGGGACGGAGTTGTGGCGGTGGAAGGGAGAATACGACCCCAATTTCCTCGGCTATCTTGCTGACTGCGCGATGGCGCAAGAAGCCGTGAAGAACGGCGGCTTCTACGGTTAGGTGCCTCATGGGGTGACCCACGACGTCCTCGTCCCCATCTCCGCCCTCGAGCACTGGAGCTACTGCCCGCGGCAGTGCGGGCTCATCCATCTCGAGAGCGTGTGGGACGAGAACGTCTTTACCGTCCGGGGGGCGCACGCCCACGAGCGGGCGGACGAGCCCGTGGGACGGGTAGAGAAAGGGGTTAAGGTCGAACGGGCGCTGCCGATCTGGTCGGACGAACTGGGGCTCGTCGGAAAGGCCGACGTCGTCGAGTTCCGCGAGCCCTCCACCAACCCCCTCCCCAAGGAAGTGGGGAGGGGGAGTCGGATCGTGCCCGTCGAGTACAAGTCCGGTGGCCCTAGGCACGAGCGGCACGCGGCCATCCAGCTTTGCGCCCAGGCGCTTTGCCTGGAGGAGATGTTCGAGACGCGCATTGAAGAGGGCGCGCTTTACTTCGGCAAGACCAAGGAGCGAAAGACGGTCGCTTTCGACGACCAGCTGCGAAAAGGCACCCTAGAGGCGATTGGTGCTGTGAGGCGGATGCTCGCCGGTCAGAGCCTGCCCCCTGCATTGAACGACCGCCGGTGCCCTCGATGCTCGCTTATCGACGCCTGCCTGCCGCGGGCGGTCGCGACGGCCGGGGCACTCGACCAAACTCCGTTCGTATTGAGGAACGAGGTCGAGCTTCCGTGACCAAGGTCTTCCTCAACACGCTTTATGTCGGCACCGACGGCGCCTACTGCCGCTTGGAGAACGACCAGGTCTTCGTCGAGGTGCCAGAAGCCGCCTCCCCATCGGCAGAAAGTGGCCCGAGCCTCGAAAGTGAGGAGGGGGCCGGCGGCGGACTGCTCCGGCGAAAGGTTGCCCTGAAGGTGCCGCTTCACCACCTCGGCGCAATCGTGCTGTTCGGAAGGGTGGCGGCCTCCTTTCCTCTTCTAGGGCGTTGCGCTACGGACGGCCGGGCGCTGGTCCTGATGAACCCGAACGGCCGCTTCGTCGCTAGAGTGCAGGGGAAGACGAGCGGCAACGTCCTCCTCCGTAAAGCCCAGTACGACTTCCACAACGACGAAGGGCTCTGCTTCGACTTCGTCCTGCGCGTCGTTGCCGCCAAGCTCCAGAACGCCCGGCAAGTGCTTCTCAGGGCTGCGCGGGAAGGCAAGGAGCCCAGCCGCGCTGCGTTCGAGTCTGCCGCGGGTCAGACCGCGTCCCTGTTGGCCCAGCTCGCCCATGTGCAAACGATCGACGAGGCCCGGGGTATCGAAGGAATGGCAGCCCAGGTCTACTTCGGCGTCTTCGACGCCATGATCACGAGCCAGCGAGTCGATTTCCGCTTCGATGGCCGGAGCCGCCGGCCCCCGCGCGACCGGGCCAACTGTCTCCTGTCCTTCCTCTACAGTCTCTGGACGAACGACTGCACCTCGGCCCTCGAAGGTGTGGGCCTCGACCCCCAGTTCGGCATCCTGCACGTGCTGAGGCCGGGAAGGCCGGGCCTTGGACTTGACCTCGTCGAAGAGTTCCGCGCGATCGTCCTCGACCGCCTAGCCCTCTCCCTGATCAACCGCAAACAACTTACCGCCGAAGACTTCAAGGTCCGCCCCGGTGGCAGTGTCATGCTCACCGACGACGGGCGCAAGAAGTTGCTGGTGGCCTATCAGAAACGCAAGCAGGTCGAGGTGCGGCACGCCATGTTCAAAGAGAGGGTGCCGATCGGCTTGCTGCCGCATGTGCAAGCCCGCATTATGGCGCGCTGTTTCCGTGGCGACATTCCCCATTACATCCCTTACGAACCGCAATGAAAAGCCGCATGCATCTCGTCGCCTGTTACGACGTCGACACGACCACGCCGGAAGGCGAACGCCGCTTGCGTAAAGTCGCCAAAGCCTGTGAAGCCTTCGGGACGCGAGTGCAAAAATCGGTGTTCGAAGTGAGCGTCACGCCGGTCGATTACGAGAAGATGCTCAAGCGCGTGCTCGGCATCATCTCGAGGGAGCAGGACACCTTCCGCGTCTATTTCCTTAAGGCGGAGTTTGCCGACTGCGTCAAGGTCTACGGTCTCGCCCACGGCACTGACTTTGAGGCGCCCCTCATTGTCTAGCGCGGATCGGAGGCGATGACGCGCCGAACTTGAGGTTCGCGCCGCCCTTCAGGTACAAACCAGCCAGCCGCACATTGAAAACTGCAAAGGGGCCGTGAAATGATAAGGCGTCCGGAAGGGGTAAATTGAACCTGGGGCGGGCGTCTCGCCCGCCGTCGCATCCCTCCTAACGGGGGGATGAGGATTGAAACACCGAGCGTGACCACGCCGAACCGGTTGACCCCGGTCACGACGGTCGCATCCCTCCTAACGGGGGGATGAGGATTGAAACGAGATCGTCTCCCAATGTTGCTCGGCCGTCATGGACGACGTCGCATCCCTCCTAACGGGGGGATGAGGATTGAAACGCTCCGGGCGGAACTGGCGGGCGCGAACTCGCGGATCGTCGCATCCCTCCTAACGGGGGGATGAGGATTGAAACTGCGATACGATGAACGTCCGCAACACCGAGACGGTCGTGTCGCATCCCTCCTAACGGGGGGATGAGGATTGAAACGAGGACGGGGTCCACCCCGCGTATGGCCACGCCCAAGTCGCATCCCTCCTAACGGGGGGATGAGGATTGAAACGCGACGGGCACGGACTGTACGGCAGTGTAGGCGACCGTGTAGTCGCATCCCTCCTAACGGGGGGATGAGGATTGAAACCAAGCGGCGGCGACGCCGGTCCCCAGGTCGGCGACGATCAAGTCGCATCCCTCCTAACGGGGGGATGAGGATTGAAACCGGATAGATCGGATGATCCAATTAGGGTTATTACCGGGCGTCGCATCCCTCCTAACGGGAGGATGAGGATTGAAACACCTGTTTTGCATTCTCGGGGACTTTTTCGATACGAAGTCGCATCCCTCCTAACGGGGGGATGGGGATTGAAACGAGAGCAAGCAGTCCCTTGCATCCCTCCTTAACGGGAGGATGAGGACTGAAAACCATTGCACCGCTCTCAACCCGGTTCTTGCGGTTGCCTTGGCCGAGGAGCAGACCCCTCCCTCTTTGAGTCGATCCCACTTGGAACGGGGCGGTTTCGAGGTCTTCTGACAGTTACCGGATAAACGGGAGCTAAAGTTTCGGACGCCGAAGCGCCGACAATTCGTACCATGGAGCCTCGCGTTCGTTTCTGGCCCATGGCGTAGGGGCACACAGGGCTTCAGGAGAAAAGAAAGAAGATGAAAGCAAGGTTATCCATGGCCTTCCAGGACCTTCGCGGGCGCGACGGGACTGTGGTCATCTCCAAGACCAGGAACGGGCTCGCATGCCGTCCTTGGGTCTTCCCGACCAACCCGAACACGGCCCCGCAGGAGTCGGCCCGCGCGAACCTGAGCAAGGCGGCGCGCACGTTCAAGAACTTCACGGCGCAGCAGGTGGCGGACTGGAACGCCTTTGGCGAGACGCAGACGCGCACCGACCCGGTCACGGGCGAGGACTACACCCTGACCGGCATCCAGGCTTTCGTCGAGCTCGGCGCGAAGTTCTTGCAGATCGTGCCGACGGGGATTCTGCCGACCGTCCCGCCCACCAACGCCTTTGTCGGCGACTCGATCTCGCTGACGGCGGTGGCGGGCACGGGCAAGGTGACCTTCACGGCCACGGCGGGCAACGCCCTGGGCGTGAGGACGGAACTCTTGTTGCAGAAGCTGAAGAGCAAGAACCGCAAACCCTCGGCCGAGGCTTATCGCTCAAAGGAGTTCTTCGCCTTTGCCACGGGCAACCTCTCGCGAGACATCGCGGTGGGCCCGGGCACGTATGCCGCGGCCTATCGTTTCGTCAACCCCTTGACAGGGCAGGCCACGGACCTGGTGCCTTTGCCGGTGGTGCAGGTGACGCTCGCGGTCGCTGCGGGTGGCGCCGAAGGCAAGAAGAAGGCTGCTTAAGCGTCAGGCTTCGGGACTTCCCCTCCCCCTGGCCCCCTCCCCAAGACTGGGGGGGGCCGCTCTTCTCTTCTTGGCTTGGGTCGAGGGTTGGGTGGCACGCCTTACCGCTCGTCCCCTCCCCCTGGCCCCCTCCCCAAGCCTGGGGAGGGGGGATGCAAGCTCCCGCTCTTCTCTTCTTGGCTTGGGTCGAGGGATGGGTGGCGCCATACCGCTCGTCCCCTCCCCCCTGGCCCCCTCCCCAAGACCGGGGGGGGGGGCCGCTCTTCTCTTCTTGGCTCGGGTCGAGGGGTGGGTGGCGCCATACCGCCCTTCCCCTCCCCCTGGCCCCCTCCCCGAGCCTGGGGAGGGGGAATTAGACGGCAGCGAGTTTCTTCGCCTTCTCCATCACGTCGTCCAGGCCGCCGCAGTAGAGGAAGGCCTGTTCGGGGATGTCGTCGAGGTTGCCTTCGACGAGTTCCTTGAACGCCCGGACGGTCTCATCGACGGTGACGTAGCGGCCCGGGTTGCCGGTGAACTGTTCGGCGACGAAGTTCGGCTGGCTGAAGAAGCGCTCGATCTTGCGGGCTCGGGCGACGGTCTGCTTGTCCTCGTCGCTCAATTCGTCGATGCCGAGGATGGCGATGATGTCTTGCAGTTCGCGGTAGCGCTGCAGGATCTGCTGCACGCGCAGGGCGACGCTATAGTGCTCCTCGCCGACGATGCGCGGGTCGAGGTTCTTGGAGGTCGAGGCGAGGGGGTCGACGGCCGGGTAGAGGCCCTTCGAGGCGATCGCGCGCTCTAGGTAGACGTAGGCGTCCAGGTGCTGGAACGTGGTGGCGGGAGCGGGGTCGGTCGGGTCGTCGGCGGGGACGTAGACGGCCTGGACCGAGGTGATCGATCCCTTATTGGTCGAGGTGATCCGCTCTTGTAGGAAGCCCATCTCGTTGGCCAGGGTCGGCTGGTAGCCGACGGCGCTCGGCATGCGACCGAGAAGGGCCGAGACCTCGGAGCCCGCCTGGACGAACCGGAAGATGTTGTCGATGAAGATCAGCACGTCCGTGCCGACCTCGTCGCGGAAGTACTCGGCCATCGTCAGCGCGGTGAGCGCGACGCGCAGGCGCGCCCCGGGCGGCTCGTTCATCTGGCCGAAGACCATGGCGGTCTTGTCAAGGACGGCCTTTTCGATCCCGTCCTTGTCCTTGAACTTCGTGTGCTGCATTTCCAGCCAAAGGTCGTTGCCTTCGCGGGTGCGCTCGCCGACCCCGGCGAACATGGAAACGCCCGAGGCCTCGACCGCGATGTTGCGGATCAGCTCTTGGATGAGAACGGTCTTGCCCAGTCCGGCACCCCCGAAGAGGCCGACCTTGCCGCCCTTGTTGAACGGCGTCAGGAGGTCGACGACCTTGAGGCCGGTTTGCAGGAGCTCGACCTTGACGTTCTGGTCCGCGAAGTCCGGCGGTTCGCGGTGGATGGGCAACCGGTGGGTGTCGTCGACCGGGCCGCGCTCGTCGATGGGCTTGCCCAGCAGGTTAAAGACGCGCCCGAGGGTGGACTCGCCGACGGGCACGCTGATCGGCGCGCCGCTGTCTTGCGCGGACATCCCGCGGACGAGGCCGTCGGTCGAGCTGAGCGCGACGCAACGCACCATGTCGTCGCCCAGGTGCTGGGCGACCTCGACGGTCAGGTCGATGTGCCGCTTCTCGTCCTTGATCTCGATCGCGTTGTAGATCTCGGGAAGGTCGCTGGTGGGGAATCGACAGTCGACGACGGGGCCGGTGACTTGGACGACGGTGCCGGTAGTTGCCATGGCGCGTGAAACCTATCCGCCGGGGCTCATCCCCGGCTCGGTCGAGTATACCGACGAGCTTTCCGCCTGACGGGCCAACTAGGCGGAGCGTCGCACCAGCGTCCCAAGAGCAGTTCCTATGGCCTAACGCGCCCCCCTGCGGCGAGCGTCCAATGACGCTCCGCGAACGTCCGTTGTCACTGGTGCGGCCGACGTTTCTCAGCTTCTTCTCCGGGATCCTGGGGCTCGACCAGGGGTTCGAGGAAGCGGGTTGGCGCTGCCTCGGGACGAACGAGCGGGACCCCGACGCGGCCCGGACGATCCGTGAGAACCGGCCGGAGACCCCGCTTCTGGAGGGGGACATCCGTGACCTGGACCTCGAGGGCTTGCGGTCGAGCCTCGGGGTGGAGCCCGGCCAACTCGATGCCGTCGTGGGGGGGCCGCCGTGCCAGGCCTTCTCCACCGCTGGTCGGCGCAAGTCGCTGGAGGACGAACGCGGAAACGTCGCCATGCACTTCCTCGCCCTGGCGGTCGCGTTGCGCCCCCGGTTCATCGTGATCGAGAACGTCCGGGGACTGCTCTCGGCCCCGCTCCGCCACCGGCCGCACCGAGAGCGCGGGCCGGACCACCCGCCCCTGGCCCTGGAGGAAGGCCCCGGCGGCGCCCTGCGCCACCTCGCCGCCTGCCTCACCGAATCGGGATATGCGGTGACTTGGGACCTCTACGACGCTTCGCGCTACGGTGCCGCCCAGCGGCGGGAGCGCCTCGTGGTGGTCGCTTCGCTGGGCGATCCCTTGCCGACCATCGCCCCCCACAACGAGCCTGGCGAGGCACGCACTTTCCGCTCGGCGACCTCCGGGATCGCGCGGCACGAGCACTTGCCCTTGCGGCCCGGACAGCGCAAGTTCCTGCCCTTGCTCGGACCGGGCCAGAACTGGCGCGACCTGCCGCCCGAGCTCTGGCCGGAGGCGCTGGGCGGGGCGCTCCAGGCTGGCGGAGGGCGGGTCGGCTTCATGCGCCGTATCGCCTGGGACGAGCCCTCGCCCACGTTGGTCACGAACCCGACGATGCCCGCGACGCTGCTCGCCCATCCCGAGGAGCTCCGCCCCTTGAGCATCCAAGAGTACCAACGGCTTCAAGGCTTTTCCGACGAGTGGCGCCTCTTTGGGAGCCTTTCCAGCCGCTACCGCCAACTGGGGAACGCCGTTCCCGTCCCCCTCGGCCGGGCGATCGCAGGGCACTTGCTGAACCCCGTCGCGGCGGCGGGGCCGACCAGCCGCTACGATCCGCGCAAGACTCGCCGAGGCGTCGCCTAGGAGTCGCGGTGCTTCGTGATCAGGCGCGCGCCCCGGTAGTAAAGAAAGTACGCCCACGCCCAGGTCGTCAGGACCGAGAGCTTTCTCCGGACGCCGAGCAGCTGCCACACGTGCACGAAGAGCCAGACCAACCAGGCGAAGAACCCGCTGAACTTGAACCGGCCGATGTCCGCCACCGCGCGGTTGCGCCCGATCGTGGCCAACGAGCCGCGGTCGCGGTAGACGAACGGCCCTTGGGGCTCCCCCACCAGAGCCCGGGCGACGTACTGGCCCTGCTGGATCGCCACTTGGGCGACTCCCGGCAAACCGCGGCCGTCCTCGGTGGGAAAGTGCGCGACGTCGCCGATCGCGTAGACCTCCTCGGCGATTCCGAGCACGCGGCAGCGGTCGTCGACCCTGATCCTGCCCGCACGGTCCGGTTCGACGCCGAGCCAGGCCGCGCCGGCCGCAGCCTTGATCCCCGCCGCCCAGACGACCACGTGCGCCGGGTAGCGCCCCTTGTCCGTCCGGACGGAGCCTTCGCCGATCTCCTGAACGGTCTCGCCCAAGAGCACGCGGACGTCGAGCCTGTCCAGCGCGTCGAGGGCCGCCTGGCTCAGCTTTTCGGGGAACCCGGGCAGGACGCGCGCGGCGCCTTCCACCAGGAAGACGCAGGCGTCGGAGGGGTCGAAGTGCCGAAAATCGGAGTCCATCGCCCGCCTGATGAGCTCGCTGATCGCGCCAGCCATCTCGACCCCGGTCGGCCCCGCGCCCACCACGACGAAGGAAAGCCACGCCCGGCGCTCCTCCGGCGTGGGCGCCGCCTCGGCCATCTCGAGCGCGCCCAGGATGCGGCTGCGGATCTCGGTCGCGTCGTTGAGGGTCTTCAGCCCGGGCGCAAAGGTCTCCCATTCCTGGTGGCCAAAGTAGCTGTGGGTTGCGCCGGTGGCGATCACGAGCGCGTCGAACGGCAAGGTGCCCAGGCTGTGCCGCACCTCTCGGCGCTGCAGGTCGACCGCCTCCACTTCGGTCATAAACACCTCGGTGTTCTTTTGCGCGCTCAGCACGCCGCGGATCGGCCAGGCGATGTCCGCCGGGGACAGGCCCGCGGTCGCCACCTGATAGAGCAGCGGCTGGAAGAGGTGATGGTTCTCCCTGTCTAGGAGAGTGACGCGCACGTCCCGGCCCTTGAGGGCGCGCGCGCACGCCATCCCCCCGAACCCGCCGCCGACGATCACCACGCGCTTCCCCATCTGTGATGCGACGTTACGAGATCGACGCGGAAGGGCCTCTGCAACCTACCCAGGCCCTCCCCCGTTAATTGGGCCGGAGACGGGATGGAATCCGAAGTGAACAGCAGCGACCCCCGCGCCCGGCGCGAACGTTTTAAAGCCGAGTGGGCTCAGGCGGATTCGGCCGCGCGCGAACGGCTCGAACATATGCGCAAAGAACTCGACGTCCTGGGCGAGAGGCGCCGTGAGCTTCGACTTGCGGCGGGTGAGGCGGCGGGCGCGGTTTCGCTGGCTTATGACCCCGCGACCAACACGTGCCACCGGCTGACACCGGAGGTCGGCACGCGCGTGCTCGTGCTCGAGTCTGCGCCAGCCGCGGTGGGCTTGGAAGCCCCGCCCGCGACGCCCGCTCCACTGGAGCCGCGCCTTCCGATCTCTCTCCAATCCCCCACTTCTGCCCCGGAGGAGCCTAAGGAGAAACCCGCAAAGAACCGCTGGCTCTCCTGGCTGGGCGACGTCGTGCTGTGGGTGCTCCTCTTGCCGATCGGCGGGTTCGTCGGAGTGGGGATCTCGACGATCGCCGGGATCTTCGACCGGCGCAACCCGTCCTCGCTTTGGACGGCCGTCGTCCTCGGCGTGACCTTCATCGCCGCGCTCAAGCTGATGGTCTCGCACCTTGCGCTGCTCGCGGGACGGCGGTGGCGGCTTCGCGAGATCAATGGTTGGGGCCTGGCCGGGTTCATCAGCGTGGGCGTGGTCTTCCTGGGCTTGGAAGCCTTCTTGGGCTCGGTGGCCCTGCAACGCTATACGGCGGCCGCAAGCTTTACCGATACGCCGATGGACGGCTGGCAAGCCTTCCTCGTCTGCCTTGGGATCACGACCCCGCTTCTTCTCGCCTCGGCCCTGAAAGCGTTCCGCGCCGGCGAGGAGAGCGCGACGGAAGAGGAGCGGCTCGCCGCCAAGCGCGAGCGGGACACCCGTGTCTACGAGGAGCAGGTCGCCGCGCACCAGAAGCGCTTGGAAGAGCGTGTGGCGATCGAGCACCGGGGGTTGCTGGAATCCTACGAGGCCCAGAAACGCGCCACCGAGCAGGAGCGCGAGGCCGCCAATCGACGGCTCGAAGAAGAGTTCTCGGCACGGATGCGCATGGAGCGGGAGAACGCGGAAGACCGGGCGGAGCTCGAGCGCAACATCGAATACCAGACCCTGCGCGGCCTGATGAACCAGATCGCGGTGCTCACCCAAGAGATCGAGGAGCGACGCCAGCGGATCAACAACCAGAAGATTTCCGACGGCTACGAGAAGAACGCACGGACGATGGTGCGAAAGAGGCACCTAGAGAGCGACAACGGAGTGTCGGAGGAGCTTGGCGAGCCAGTGGGTGAGCCCTATGCGAGCTAGCCTCCTCGTCGCGGCGATGGCCCTCGCCCTTGGCTGCGAGCCGCCGCCCCTGAAAGGAACGGAGATCGTCGCGATCGACACTTCGGGCAGCGCCCGCGAGTTCGAGGCCCGGACGTTCGCCAAAGCCCAGGCCCTTCTGGCGGGGAGCAACGCGAGGCAGGTGATCGTCTACCGCTTCGACTCCAAGCCGGCCGAGATCTACAACTCAGGGCCGTTCTCGGACGAGGCCGAGGCGGGCAAGTTCTTGAAGCGGAACCTGACGGGCGATTCGGCCACGAAGGGGACGAACCTCGCGAGGCTCTTCGAACTGATCGACCGGGACTTGGCGGCCGCGGCAAAACCGGTCAGGGTGACGGTCTTCACCGATTGCGGGGTCGAGATGATGACCGCCGAAGACGGCAAAGCGTGCCGAGAGCTTTCGGAGAAGTGGAGCGGCCAGGTGGCCGACTTGAGGTTCGTCGGCGTCCGCGTCGGTCACCGCGAAAAGCTCAGATCCTTGGTGAAGTGCCCGATCGAGATCGACTAGGCGGCCTGGTCGCGGGCCAGTTTCTCAAGGTGCCGCCGGGCACCGGCGATCGAGAACATTTCGTCCCGGAGGAGCCGCTTGAGCAGGAAGACGGTCTGGATGTCCTCGGTGCGGTAGCGTCGCTGGCCGCCCGAGGTCCGGGTCGGATGCAGGAACTGGGCGAACTCCCGTTCCCAATAGCGCAAGGTATGGACTTCGACACCGGTGATGCGGCTGGCCGCACTGATGCTGACCGCCTCACCCGCCTTTCCTGCGCGCTTATCCTGGTTCATCTCCGACTTCCGAGCCCCGTGCCTTCCGGGCACGAAGCTTCCTTGTTAGCAATTCTCGGTTCTTCCCGACCTTTTTCTCAGGGAAAATGGGAACCGGCCGCAATCGCCCGTCCTTCCGAGGATAGGACCGGTCGGACCTTATTCGCGGCCCAACGTATAACCCCTCGTCAACCCCATGGAAGGAAGCTGTCCAACCCAGGTCGCGGTGCTACGGGAACTCGAAAAGATCGCTCCCGGCGCGCCCTTCCTGGCCCTAGGACAAACGGTCTTCTGGGACGAGCCCATGAAAGCGGGCGTGGCCCTTGCTTCGAAGCGGCTTGGCTCGGGGCGTCGTTTCATCGCCGGGGTCCATGACACCGACTACTTCGCTAAGTTCGCCCAGAAGGGCAGCAGCGGCGGGTTCGAGGCGCTCCCCCACAACGACACGACGACGAAGGGGATCTGGAGCGCGGCGGCCGAGTTCTCCTCGCTCTTCGGTTCGGAGACGGTCGTGACCCGCGAGACGCTGGCCCACTACGGGGCCAAGCTGGGCAGAATCCAAGCAGAGCGCCCCGGTTACCTGGACGCCGCCACCGAGGCCTTCGGGTGGCGCGGAGTGGTCGCCTTGAACGCCGAACAGCACCGCGTGACGGCCGAAAAGCAGGTCGGCCCCCTCTTCGGCACACTTTTCGCCACCCTGCAGCAGACCGTCCGGGACAGCCTGGCTTGCATCGCCGGCCCGAACCGCGACCCGGCGGGTGAGGCCGCAGAGCGCCTTCTTAGCCTGGCTTGCGAGGACGCGGACGCGCCCGGCTTGAGCCTGGCCCACTACTACCGCAGGCTCCTGAGGCCGATGTACGAGTTCGCCGCGAACGAAGCGGTGGATTTGGAGACGACGACCACCACAGAGCTCCTCCAGTTCAATTCGGCCACCGCCGGGCTGCCCCGGTTCGAGATCCTGAGCCTGTTCCTCGCGCCCGAAAGCCGGGAGGCTGCCTGCCGGGCCTATGACGAGGCCGTCGCCGTCAGCGAGACCTACTCCTTGGAGCGGTTCGGCGCGGGCGCCATCCCCTTCGACCTCGTGATCCCGGGGGCGGGGCGTGGAACGCTCCTGATCGGGACTCGCGGGGCCGTCGTGCTGACCCCGACCCCCGTCGCCTTCAGCTACAAGAAGCGTCCTGGGAACGCCCAAGAACTAGCCGCCTTGGTCGAAGCCAAGTTCGGACCGGACTGCACGTTGGTAGGCAAGGCCGTCACCCTCATCGGGATGCTCGCCCAGGAGTTCGTCTTCGTCTTCCACGAGGGGGCGAGCGGTTACGTCCAGCAGAGCCGCCACATGCACGAGCTCCTCGCCGCGAGCGGCTATCCGCTCCGCCTGAATCCGATCCTTCGCGTCGGCTACGAGCCTTGGGACGCCCTTTACGACTGCTGCTCCTGGTTCCGCCTGCCCGAACCCCTCCGCGGCCCGTTCGGGACCGTCGACCTCAGCGCCAACAGCTTCGCCGCCCGGTGGCGCGAAGTCGGCGAAAAGCAACGCAGCCTCCTTTTCGGGCTGGGCCAGCTTCGCCGCCCGCTGGAACTGATCCGATTCTTGTCCACCGAACTTCGAGGAAGTTGGAGCTGCCTGGCCCGACAGTACGAGTCTGTCAACGACGAGATGGGCTCGGTCCGTGCCTCTGTGGCCGAAATCAAGGCCAAGCGGCAAGCGGTCGTGCAAGGTCTAAAGGCGGCCACCAGACGGCGCGAAGAGGCCGAACGGGCGAAGGGGCGCCACTGGCGCGACCGGATCTTCGAGAAGGACCCGACCGAGGCCGACTGGGAGGAGCGTGAGCGGTTGACCCACGGCGTCGCGGACGCAATGGCGGAGATCGCCCGGCTCCGAAGCGAGTGGCGGGAACTTGTCGCGGCCCAAGAAGCCCTCGTCCAATCCCCTCAAATGGCCGATGCCCGTCGACGCCGCCGCGACATTGCCCTGGAGGCCGAACTGGCCCGGGTCAAAATTGTGCGAGAGGCCGTGGTCTCGACGGAGGGCCTGGAGCATGCGGGCAAGCGCCCCGCCGCGTGGTGGTTCCCGCTCGTCTGCCCAGAGGGCGAATGGTTCCGGCGCACGACGAGCTCGGCCCATTACCGGCTCGAAAGTCTGATCTGACCAAGACGCTTCGCACCCCTCAAATCCCAAGAAGAGAATGACCTCCCTTCCCTTTTTCAAGACCCAGACGCTCGGAAACGATTTTGTGCTCGTGGACGAGCGGGACGTCGTCGGGCTGCCCCTGCCGGAACTGGCCCGAGAGGCTTGCTGCCGCCGCTTCGGGATCGGTTCGGACGGTCTGCTCGTGGTCGGTCGGCACGGCCGGGACATGCGCCTGCGCATGTTCAACCCGGACGGGAGTGAGGACTTTTGTGGCAACGGTCTCCGGTGTGCGGCGTGGCACGGGCACCTGGAAGGGTGGTTCGAGGGCCGCACGACCATCTGGCACGGCGGTCGGCCGATCCCGGCCGAAGTGAAGGACGGCCTCGCCACGATCGAGCTTCCGCCCGCGGACTTTTCGCCCGAGGCGGTGCCCGTCGTCAGCGCCTTCCCGTTCATCGACCAAGCGGTCCATGGCGTGGTCGGCACCGCCGTGAGCACAGGGAGCGCCCACTTCGTGGCGATCGTCGACGAGCTTCCGCAAGACCCCGATTTCGCGCGCCTCAGCAGCCTGATCGAGAACGACCCCGTCTTCCCAGAGCGGGTCAGCGTCATGTACGCGCGGCCCACGGGTGACCGGTCGCTCGAGTTGCGAATTTGGGAGCGGGCGGTTGGCGAGACCCTGGGCTGCGGCACCGGCATGGTGGCGGCCGCGGTGGTCTGGGCCCGGCGGTCGGGTTTCTCGGGCCGGTTCAGCGTCGCGAGCAGAGGGGGCGAGCTCTTGGTCGACCTCGACTCTTGGGAGTCGCCCGTCCGCTCCTCCAGCGCTCCTGTCCGCGTCTTCGACGGCACCGCGCTGGTCCACAACGCCAGACGCTTGCCGGATTTGGCCGCGAGCTGAACCTAGCGGACGGGGACGAGCCCGCGCCCGGCAAAGCCCACCCCATAGACCTTCGCCAACTCGGCGGAAGACGCCAAGTCTTCGGCGGAGCCGTCGAAAGCCATGCTTCCCTCGCAGAGCAACGCCGCGCGGGGAAAGTGGGTGAACGCCCAGCCGAGGTCGTGCGACGTCGCCACGACCGTGCGCCCCAGGGCAGCCATTCGGGCCACCAACTCGCCCACCTCCACTTGGTGCAGGGGGTCGAGGTGGTTGGTCGGCTCGTCCATCAGGACGATGGGCGTCTCTTGGGCCAGGGCCCGGGCGATGACCGCGCGCTGGAACTCGCCCCCACTGAGGTCTGTGACCGGGCGCCCGGCGAGCGCTTCGCACTCCGCGTCGGCCAGGGCCTTTTCGACCGCGTCATGGTCGGCGGCGGACTCGAAAATCCCGCTCGACCACGGCAGCCGGGCGGTGAGGACCAGCTCACGGACGGTCATGGCGAAGGCGGGGGCCTCGACCTGCGGCACGAAGGCGACGGTCTGGGCCATCTCGCGGCGGGAAAACGCGGCCACCGGCCGCCCCATCACCGTGACCGTGCCGCCCGCCGGCATCGCCCCACAAAGCACCTTGAGGAGTGTCGTCTTTCCCGCCCCGTTGGGCCCCAAGAGCACGAGGCGCTCCCCTGGCGCGACGCAGAGGTCGAGCCCCTTGAGGACCGGCTTGGCCCCATAGGAGGCGGTGACTTGCGAGAGGACGAGGGCCTTGTCAGACATCGGCGTCGATCATCCCGCTCGTGAACGCGCGGAACATTCCCGCGTAGGCGCCGCCCGAGGCCATGAGATCGGCATGGGAGCCCAGCTCGACGATGCGCCCCTTCCGGAGCACGGCGATGCGGTCGGCGCGGGCCGCCGTGGTGAGCCGGTGGGCGATGAAGAGGGTCGTGCGGCGGCGCATGGCTTCGTCCAGCGCCTCCGTGACCGCCTGCTCGCTCACCGCGTCCAGATTGCTTGTCGCCTCGTCGAGCAGCAGGACGAGGGGATCGCGCACCAAGGCGCGGGCGATGGCGAGGCGCTGTCCCTCGCCCCCGCTCAAGCGCACGCCGCGCTCCCCGAGCACCGTGCCGTAACCCTCCGGGGTCGAGGAGATGAAGTCGTGGGCGTGGGCCAGGCAGGCCGCTTCCTTGATGCGCGACTGGTCCGCCTCGGGTGCGGCTAACCGGAGATTGTCCGCAATCGTGCCCGCGAAAAGGAACGTGCTCTGCGGCACGACTCCAAAATTCGAGCGGTACCAACTCGTGTCGAGCTCGCGCAAGTCGACGCCGTCGAAGAGGACCCGGCCCGAAGTCGGGTCGTAAAACCGCAAGAGGAGGTCGGCGATGGTGCTCTTCCCGGCCCCGCTCGGCCCGACCAGCGCGAGCGAGGTGCCGGGCTCGATCACAAAGCTGACCTGGTCGAGGGCGCGGGTGCCGTCGGGGTACTCAAAAGTCACGTTCTCGAACTCGATGCGGCCGCTCGGCTTGGGCAAGGTTCGCTGGCCGGTCTGCCCGTGAGATTCCTCCGGCACGTCGAGCACCTCTCGGTGGATGCGGTCCGCCGCCGCCTGGACCTGGTTGTAAACGCCGTTTACGTTCGCGACGCTGCGCATGCCCTGGTTCACGAGGTCGAGGGCGAGCGTCAGGGCGACGATGTCTTCCACCGCGAGGATGCCAGCCTTCGCGAACACCCCGCAGAGGTAGAGGATCGCGGCCAGGGAGACCGCACCGATTAGTTCCACCATCGGCCGGAGCTGCGCCGTCTTGCGGATCGCGTAGTCCTGGCTGGCAAGTTGCCGGTCGAGATAGCGTTCGAAGATCGCCCGCACCTGGCTCTCCGCCGCGAAAGCCTTCACCACCCGCTGGCCCGCGATCGCCTCCTGACTGACGGCGGTGAGGTCTGCGAGGTCGTCCTGCAACTGGGCCTGTGCCCGCTTCAACCGCTTGCCGTTCTGGTGCACGAACCACGCGATGACGGGCACGAACGCGAAGGCGACCAGGGCCAGCTGCCAGTTCATCATGAACACAGCGCCAAGTGCGAGGACCGCCTTGGCGGGCCCGTCGATACTATCGCGGATGAGGGTGACCGCGTTCTGATAAACGTTCGTGTCGTTGCTCAGCACGCTTTGCAACGCTCCCTCGCGCTTGTTGTTGAAGTAGGCGACGGGCAGGCGCTGCAGCTTTGCGAAGAGGCGGCGGCGCAGGTCTGTCCCGAGCCGGGCAGCGGCCAGGCCCAAGAAGTAAGTCTGCCCCCGGGTGAAGAAGTATTTGAGGCCAAAGACGCCGACGACCGCGAGGCAGACGATGCCGAGGGTGGGCAGGTCCGCGCGGTTGATCGCCCCGACCGCGAACTTAGTCAGGGGAATGACCGCCGCCGCAAGGAGCCCCGAGACCGCCACGCAGGCGAGCCCCTTGCTGATCGGCACCTTCTGCTTGCGCAGGTCGGCGGTGATGCGGGGGTCTAGTCTACGGAACAGCGCGCGCATGGGGTCGCGAAGCTAGTGTGGCGCGAAGGGACGGGCAGTGCCGGGATAAGGCGCGGCCCTCAGAAGCCGGTGACGGCCGGTTCGACCGCGCGGATCGCGTCCAATCGGCTCCAGAAGGACTCGCTCGCCCGCCTTGCCCACGCCTCGGCGCACACGTCCTGAGGGGTCAGTGCAAGGACGTCGCACTGCAGGGGAACGAGCGCGGCCGGGCCGTCAGAGGACCCGAAACGAATGGTCAGGGTCGTCGTCCCAGAAGTCCAAGTGAAAACCGTGGCCGGGGCGACACCCGGGATCTGCAACGGGAAGAAGAAGACTTCTGGATTCAGGACAGGCTTGCGGAAAGCCTCCGCCCTAGGCGCCGAGAAGCCGACGCATAAGGTCGCAACACCCAGACTCGCTACCGTGAACATCTTCTGCTCCCCCTCCAGTGTAGGAGACGTTGGTCGGACGGTCGGGACGTTCGGCCGTTTCCGTCTTTTCAGGTCTTTTTTCCGGCACCCCCGATTTAGGGGAGATCGCTGTCAAAATCGGGGCGTGGTGAAAGTGCGGGTGACGGTGATGCTCAAGCAAGGGCTCCTGGATTCGGCGGGCCGGACGGTCCTCGGCTCGCTGCGGAAGCTTGGCTACCCGGAGGTCGAGGAAGTGAAGATCGGAAAGGTGGTCGACCTGCAGATGCCCGAGTTCGACGAGGCCAAAGTGAAGGCGATGTGCGACCGTCTGCTCGCAAACCCCGTGATCGAGGACTATCGCTACGAGGTCCTCGCTTGAGGATCGCGGTCGTCCGGTTTCCCGGCGCGAACTGCGACCAGGACGCGCTCCACGCCCTGCGCGACGACATGGGGTTTCAGGCCGAATACGTCTGGCACGAGGAGGCGAGCCTGGCCGGCTTCGAGGGCGTCTTCCTGCCTGGCGGCTTCAGCTATGGCGACTATCTGCGAGGCGGGGCGATCGCGGCGCGGGCGCCGATCATGGACGAGGTCAAGCGGTTCGCCCAAGAGGGGCGCCCCGTCCTAGGCGCCTGCAACGGGTTCCAGGTCCTCTGTGAGGCGGGCATCCTCTCCGGGGCGTTGCTCAAGAACCGGGGCCTGCGGTTCGTGTGCCGCGACGTCTGGATCCGGGCCGAAGAGCGGGGGTCCATCTGGACCGAGGCGGTCGACCGGCCCCTGCAGATTCCGATCGCCCACAACGAGGGCCGCTTCACGGCCGGCGAGGAAGACCTTCGCAGGATCGAGGGCGAAGGCTTGGTCGCGTTCCGGTACGTCGCCGGGCCGGACCCCGCCCAGCCGATCAATCCGAACGGTTCCGCGAACGACATCGCGGGCGTCTTTAACCCGGCTCGAAACGTTCTCGGGATGATGCCGCACCCAGAACGGGCGAGCCGTGCGAACTTAGGTTCGACCGACGGACGTCTGATCCTGCAAGGCTTCGCAACGGTCCTGGCCAGGTAGACTCGCAGGCCGTTCGTGCCGATAATCGAAACCAGAGCTATGAGGATTGGCTTGCTCTCCCTATTGGTTTTCCTTTGTGCACTGTGCTTTGGCCAGACGGCCGGTGCGAGTGGCGGCAAGGTGATCGGCAAGCTCGGCCAGGCCGTCGACGTGGCCGCCATCCATGCCAGCGCCAGCCCGAAGGGCAAGATCTACTATAGGACCAAGAAGTTCCAGTACCTGATCGTGAACGCCACCAAGCATGAAGGCTGGCTCTCGGTCGTGTTGCAGAACGGTCGCAGCGGGTTCATCGAGGCGGACAAGGTCGCGCGGCTCCCCTATGACGTTCGGATCAACCAGCCTGTCAGTAGGGGCAACACCACCTCGCGAGGCGGCGTGGCCGTCCGCGCCAACGACCCGGAAAAGCAGCAGATGCTGCAGTACAGCTTTAACTATATCGGCACCCCTTACGTCTGGGGCGGCAACAGCCTGAACAACGGCGTCGACTGCAGCGGCTTCGTCCAGCAGCTCTTCGGAAAGATCGGGGTAGACCTCCCCCGGACGGCAGCCGAGCAGGCTCTGGTCGGCAAGCCGGTGGAGCGGCTCGAAGACCTGCTGCCAGGCGACCGGCTCTATTTCTGGGAGAGCAAGCGCGGCAAGATCGGCCACACCGGCATCTTCCTTGGCTTCCAGGGCGACGGGCGCGCCTACTTCATCCACTCAAGTTCTGGCCGCAAAGGTGTGCAGACCGACGACCTAGCTAAGCCCTCGTGGCGAAAGATCCTCGTCGCGGCCCGCCGCGACTAGGCTAGGATCGCGTCGAGAAGAACCTCCGCCCCATGGCGGACGGGGTCACAGGCCGGCAGGCACGTGGCCTCTTTTGCTTCCTGGACGGCGCGCTCCGCTTCCGCTGCGCTCATGTGGGCCGTGTTCAGCGCGACCGCCACCGTCCGCGGGCGTTGGAAGACGCCGGCCGCCTCGGCGACCGTCTCGTTCAGCTCGGCGAGGGCGCGGAGCGGCGGGATCTCGACCCAGGGCAACTTGCCGAGCGTCTTCATCCCGGCCCGGTGGCAAAGGACCAGGTGGGTCGGTTGCGAGCCGCGCAACAAGGGCAACGGGCTCGTGCTGCTCGGATGGATAAACGCCCCTTGGCCCTCGACCAGTACAATCTCGCAGCCTTCGTGCTTCAAAGTCTCGGCCTCGATGGCGCCGGCCGCATAGTCGACGCGGACGGCGTCGAGGGGGATGCCCGCCCCCGTGATGACAATGCCGATCTGGCCGGTGGCGACGAACCCTGTCGGGATCCCTCTGTCGCGGGCGGCTTTTAAGGTCTCGAGCCCGGCCGTCATCTTGCCGACGCTCATGTCCGAACCCACGAACAGCACCCGGCGGTTCTTGAGCAGCCGCGTCCGGCCCTGGCTGACCCCGAGTCCCGACGGCTCGACGCGGACGTCCCAGACGAACTGCCCGCTCGCCAAGTTCGGATAGCGCGGGCCGAGGCGGTCGTGGAGGCCGTTGACCAGGCTCAAGCCGAGTGCCACCGCATCGTCCATCACCGGCCACCAGGCCTGGGGGATGCGACCGCCCGAGGGCGCAATACCGAGCACGAGGACGTCCGCTCCCAATGCGGCCGCTTCCCCGACGGTCGCCACAATCGGCGCGTCGCGGTCGACGCCAGAAAGGTGTCTAAGGTCGTCGCCTGCGTGGGCGGGGTCGACGACGGCCACGACTTCATTGCGCGAATAGCGCAAGACTCCCAGGCCCATCTTGCCCGTATCCTCCTCGAACGCGCCCGCCATATAGAGCGCGAGGCGGTGTTGCGGCTGGATCATCGCGCCTCCCTCGGCCAGCACCCGTGGCCGGGGGCGTCGGAGGGCATGGTCATGCCCTCTTTCCAGTCCAAACCGGTGGCGGGGTCGGGCTCCAGGTTCAGGTGTGAATCCAAATCGATGTGATCAATGATGCCGCTTATCGAGGCGGCCGCGCCGATCGCCACGCTGCTCTCTCCCATACAGCCGATCATGGTCTGCAAGCCATGGGCGCGCGCCACGCCGATCACGCGCATCGCTTCGGTGATCCCCCCTGTCTTCATGAGCTTGAGGTTCACACCGTCGCAAGAGGCGCTGTGCCGGACCACATCGCGGCTGGTGCGAATGGATTCATCCAAGAACACGGGCAAGAGCCTGCCCTCAAGGAGCTCGGGCAGCATATCCTCGGTTCCCGCCGCCAGAGGTTGCTCGACGTAGTCGCACCCCCGCCCTGCCAGCCACTTGAGCATTGTTTTCGCGTCCGCCAGGTTCCAGCCGCCGTTGGCGTCGACGCGGAGGCTGGCGCCTGTCCCGGCCAGGGCCGTCTCCGCCGCTTCATAGGCCGCCTGGTCCGCCTCGATTCCCGCAGGGCTCCCCAGTTTGAGCTTCACAAATCGAGGGGAAAAGCGCTCGACCCAGTCGCGACAGCGGAATGTCACGACGTCCGGCGGGTTGATCCCCACCGTCACGCTCGTCGGCACCGTGGGTTTCGCCAATCCGAGCAACCTGTGAAGCGGCAAGTTGGCCTTTTTGGCGAGCCAGTCCCAATAGGCGACGTCGAGCCCGGCAAGCGCCCAACTCGGCACGCCCGCCTCGTGGCCCACCGCCCAGATCCGTTCCGGCCCCTGCATCGCGTGGTCGCGGAAGAGCCGCTCCAGCGGCTCTATCAGGCTGCCACAGGGCGGATCCTCTTCCGAGATGCCCGGGGCACATTCCCCGATCCCGGTCACCCCGTCCCAGTCGATATAAACGTAGAGGTTTTCTGACCCGGCCGACGTCCCGCGGCTGATCTGAAGCGGGAACCGCTTGTTCAACCGCACGGTCTGGAAGCGGATCTCCATGCGGAAAGAATGCTACCTAGGGAAGCAGGCCGCGCATATCGGGCGCGCCCGCCTGGCCCTCGGGAATCCGCTCCGTGACCCCGGTCAGCACCAAGAAGGTGTCGCAACCGGCGGCCCGGCCCGCGTCTATGTCGGTGTCGACGCGGTCGCCCACGACGAGCGCTTCGCCGGGAGCGACGCCCGTCTCGTCCATCGCCCACTCCAGAAGGTCCGGGGCCGGCTTCCCGAGCACGCGCGGCGAGACGCCCGAAGCGCGCTCGACCGCGGCAACGATCGCGCCACTCCCTGGCTGCAACCGCCCTCCCGGCATCGGATAGGTGGGGTCGGCGTTCGTGGCGAAGAACGGCACCCCCCCGCGGACGAGCCGCGCGGCATCGTCCAACTTCTCGTATGTGATGCCCCGACATATCCCGACGAAGACGGCCTCCGCCCCCTCGACCGCCGACGGATCGATGCCGGCCGCCCAAAATGCTGCTTCTAGCGCAGGTTCAGCGAAGGTATGTACGTGCTTATAGCCCTGATCTTGCGCATAGCGCACGGCCAGCTGGCCTGAGCCATAGACCCACGACTCTTCGCACGGCATCCCCATCGCGCGCAGCTTCTGGGCCACCCCTTCGCGCGTGGCGGCGGAGTTGTTCGTGATGTAGCGAAGCTTCGCGCCCAGCGTGAACAAACGTTCGAGCGTCTCACGCGCGTATGGGACGGGCTCATTGCCCCGGTAGACCGTACCGTCCAGGTCCAGAAGATAAAGGCTGTACAGCTTCACGAGCGCCGCGCGACCGAGAACTCGGCCAGCGACGCCAGCCCTTCGCGATAGGGAGAAGGCTCCAGGGCCTCCAACGCCCCGAGCGCGTGGCCGACGAAATCCAGCGCCAGCGCCTCTGCCCGGGCGAAGGCGCAGTGCGCCACCATCCAGTTGCGGATCTGCTGGAACTCGGCGTCTGAGACGGGCGTGCCGAACCGCGCCCGGAGGTACTCAAGGTCCGCCCCGGAGGCGCTTTCCCGCAGCAAGATAAGGGGGAGCGTGGCCTGGCCCTCACGGAAGTCGATGCCGCGCGGCTTGCCGGATTCAGACTCTTCGGCCTGATAGTCGAGCAAGTCGTCCGCGATCTGGAAGGCCATGCCGAGCGAGTTCCCGTAAACCTTAAGGGCCTCGATGACGGCCGGCTGCGCGGAAGCGACCAGCCCGCCCACCTGGCAGCAATTCTCGACGAACGCGGCGGTCTTCATTCGGAGCACAGCCATATAGTCGTCTTCGGACAGGTCGAAACGGCCCCGGCACTCGACCTCGCGGACCTCTCCTTCGGCCATCTCGACGACCATGCCGCTGACGGCGCGAATGACGGCAAGGTCGCCGTCCATCGCCAAAATGCGCATGGCCCGGGCGAGGAGCACGTCGCCAGAGAGGACGGCCGCGGTGTTTCCGAACTCGCTCGCAGCCGTGCGCTTCCCGCGCCGGGTCTCGGCCTGGTCGATGACGTCGTCGTGGACGAGCGTGGCCGTGTGGATCAGCTCCAGGCACGCGCCGACCTCGGCCAGGCGCGCCTCGGAGACGCCGGGATCGCTCGCCTTGCCACAAAAATAGGTGAGCGCGGGGCGGAGCCGCTTGCCGCCCGCCTGCAGCGTGCTGAGTCCGACCAAGTCGACCGTCTCGACCTTGCTCTTTACTTCGCGCCGCATGACGGCTTCCATGCGTTCGAGCGCCTTGTCCGCCTCGCGCAAGAGCGCGTCGTCCGGCTTCGCCGGCCGCGTAAGGCCCAGTTGCCTCACCGCTTCACCCCCAGGTGCATGGCGATCACTCCGACGAAGACCGTCTTCACCCGGACGTCGTCAAAGCCCGCCCTGCGGAACTCCTCGGCGAGGTCCGAGGGAGTCGGGAAGCCGCGCGTGCTCTCCGGCAGGTAGCGATAGGCCTCGGGCTCCCCAAAGATCCGCCCCAGCGCGGGCGAGGCCCAATGGAACACCTTGCTAGGCAAGTCGAGCTTCCCCTCAGAACGGCCCGCCATGTCTAGACAAACGAACCGGCCGCCCGGCTTTAGGACTCGGCAGACCTCTCGCAGGGCCGCGTCCCGGTCCACGACGTTCCGAAGTCCCCAGCCCATCGTGACCGCGTTGAAGGAGGCCGATTGGAAAGGCAGCCGCCGCGCGTCGGCCAGGCCCAGGGCCGCGCGGGGCCGCACCTTGCCGCCGGCGAGCCTTAGCATCGGGAAGCTGAAGTCGACACCCACCACGTTGCCCCCCTCACCGACCGCCTTCAGCAGAGGCAGGAGGAAGTCGCCCGTGCCGCAGCAGACGTCGAGCACGGAGTCCCCGGGCGAAAGGGCCAGCTGCTCCACCGCCCGCGACCGCCAAGAACGGTCGAGACTGAAGCTGAGGAGGAAGTTCAGGCGGTCGTACTTCGGGGCGATCCTCCCGAACATCTCGCGAATGTCGGCCTGACGCCGATCCTTTTCCAGGGCGTCTGCCCGGGGCCCGCTTTCTACCACCTGCTTGGGATATTACCGCGCGGCCGGGCCTGGCCCATTCCAGTTTCAGAACTTTTTGAAAGTTCAACAACTTTTATCAGCACTTCGGGCCTGCCGCGAAAGGGGTTCGTGAACCGTCCCTTCGCTGAGGTAGGAACGCCCGGTACAATGCAGGTTCGGATGCCCGCCCTTTCAGGGCCCTCTGCACCGATGCTTTCTTTTTAAAACAATATGGCTGTGCCAGAAAAGTTTGAACCTTCGGAGCACGAAGAGCTGACGTCCGCCCCCGGCGAGACCATCGCCCAACGCGTCGAGACCGCCTACGACGAGAGTTCCATCCAAGTCTTGGAGGGGCTGGAGGCCGTGCGCCGACGGCCCGGCATGTACGTTGGCGACAACGGCCGGAAGGGCCTGCACCAGATGTTCCGCGAGGTCTTGGACAACGCGGTGGACGAGGCGCTCGCCGGTTACTGCGACACGATCCACGTGGCGATGCACGCAGACGGCTCGATGAGCCTCTCGGACAACGGCCGCGGCATCCCGGTCGGCAAGCACGAGAAAATGGGGATCAGCACCCTCACCGTCGTGATGACGGTGCTGCACGCGGGCGGCAAGTTCGGCGAAGGCGGAGGCTACAAGGTCTCAGGCGGCCTGCACGGCGTCGGCGTCTCCTGTACGAACGCCCTTTCCCAATGGATGGTCTCTGAGGTCCGGCGTGACGGCAAGGTCTACCAGCAGCGCTTCGAGCGCGGCATCCCGGTGAGCGAGGTCGAAGTGGTCGGCGATACGACCGAGACGGGCACGACCCAGCGGTGGCTCCCCGACCCTGAGATCCTCACCGAAACCACCCACGACAAGAACATCATCAAGACGCGCCTGCGGGAGATCGCCTACCTCAACCCCAGCGTCACCATCCATTTCACGAACGACAACCACGAAGAGGACAACGAGACCTTCCACTTCGAGCGGGGCATCGTGCAGCTCGTCGAGGACATGAACGAGGCGTACGACTCGATCCACAAGCCCATCTACTTCCAGCGCGTGCGGGAAGGGATGGAGATCGAAGTCTCGATCCAGTACCAGACCTCTTACAACACCTCGATCCTCGCGTATTCGAACAACATCCACCAGCCCGACGGAGGCACCCACGTCTCCGGATTCAGCCAGGCCCTCACCCGCGTCATCAACGCCTATGCGCGCAAGATGAACTTCCTGAAGGAGAAGGACAAGAACTTCGCCGCGGACGACGTTTTGGAAGGCCTGACCGCGGTGATCGCGCTGAAGCTCGAGAACCCGTCCTATAACTCACAGGACAAGGTCAAGCTGGTTACGCCGGAAGTGCAGGGCGTCACGAACTCCCTGGTGGGCGACGGCCTCTCTACCTACCTCGAAGAGAACCCGCAGATCGCCAAGCGGATCGTGGACAAGGCGACGATCGCGCAGCGCGCCCGCGAAGAAGCGCGGAAGGCGGCGGAAGCGGTCAAACGCTCGAGCGCGATGGATTCGTTCGGCCTGCCCGGCAAGCTCTCCGACTGCGTGAGCAAAGACCCGACCGTGAGCGAGCTCTTCATCGTCGAGGGCGACTCGGCCGGTGGAAGCGCCAAGGGCGCCCGCGACCGCATGACGCAGGCGATCCTGCCGCTCTTCGGCAAGATCCTGAACGTCGAGCGCGCTCGTCTGGACAAAGCCCTGGACAACGACTCGGTCAAAGCCCTCATCTCATCGTTGGGCGTGGGGATCGCGGTCCAGACCGGGCGCAACAACGACGTCGCCGAGGACGAAGGCGAGGAGCCGCTGGACGAGAAGAAGAACGGCAATCCGAACTTCGACATCGACAAGCTGCGCTACCACAAGATCATCATCATGACGGACGCGGACGTTGACGGCGAGCACATCCGGACGCTGCTGCTGACGTTCTTCTACCGGTATATGAAACCACTCCTGGAGCACGGCTACGTCTACCTCGCCCAACCGCCGCTCTTCGTCATCAAGGTCGGCAACAACGACCGCTACTACGCCGCGGACGAAAAGGAACGGGACAGCATCATCGCCGGTCTGAAGAAGAAGAACTACCACGTCACGCGCTTTAAAGGTCTCGGCGAAATGAACCCGCAGGAACTCGAGGAGACGACCATGAATCCCGAGAAGCGCATGTTGCTCAAGATCGACTTCGACCCCGCCCGGGACATGACCGTCGAGATGATGTTCTCGCGCCTCATGGGCGACAAGGTCGAACCGCGCCGCGAGTTCATCGAGAAGAAGGCCCGCGAAGCGACGGACATCGACTGGCATTATTGAGGCGTGGGGCTTCGAATAGCGGGTTTCGGACGGGCCTCGACCCGAACCCCGAAACCGGACACCCCAAAACCCCGACATGCTGACTTTTCCGATCCGATCCGACAAGCTTTCGATGAACGTCAAGGTCTCGCGGGAGGTCGTGAGGCAAAGGTCAAAGTTCCAGGACATCTGGATCGTGGACACCGAGGTCTTCGGGCGGACCCTGTTGCTGGACGGGCACATCCAGTTGACCGAGTTCGATGAGAAGGCGTACCACGAGTTGCTGGTGCAGATCCCGCTTATGGCGTTGGCCGCCCCGAGGCGTGCGCTGGTGGTGGGCGGCGGAGACGGCGGCGTGATCCGCGAGATCTGCCGCCGGCCCGAGATCCAGCAGGTGGACATCGTGGAGATCGACCAGGCCGTGGTGGACCTCTGCCGGGAGCATATGCCCTCGCTCAGCGACGGCGCCTTCGACGATCCCCGGGTCCGCCTACACGTGGCGGACGCGTTCGAGTTCGTCAAGACGGCCGAGCCCGGCTACGACCTCATCGTCCAAGACAGCACAGACGTTTATGAGGAGGAGAGCGGCGAGCTGAGCGAGCGCCTCTTTACGGAGCCTTTCTTCCGCGACCTGGCCGGGCTCCTCTCGCCCGCGGGCCTGATCGTGACCCAGGCCGACAACCTCGTCTTTTGCCCTTATAGCCTAGAAGCAATCCGCGCGGACTTCGAAAGGGTCTTTTCCCAGGTCGGCTCCTACTGGGGGCTCGTGCCCTCCTTCGGCGGTTTTTCCGGCTTCTGCTGGGCATCCCACGGGGCCGCACCCAGCCCTTCCTGGGAGGCGGCGCCCTGGAGGCCGACCGCTCCCGTCCACCTAAACCCCCTGGTCTACGAGATGGCCTATAGCCGATTGCCTTATCGTTAACCCTAACGTGACAAGCACATATACCTGTTTCATATAAGCACCATAGATGTCGCCTTTACAGGTGAGATATTATAGCGACGCATCGTCTAGCACGGTGCAAGCCAGGCGACTGCTTGGAGAGGTTTAATCCACATGCGAAACACGATTCTCATCGCCGCCCTTGCGGTGGTCGGCACTGCCAGCGCGCAGAGTCTTTATAACAATGCGACCCCGGCCGGTCTGACCGCCGAAGGCCTCCGAACCGGTTCTCGCCCGGCTGGCGGCAGCTATTCCGAGGTTCAGAACCCGAACACCAACGCTGGCTACCTGGCGCAGGCTACCCAGGCCCGGATCGGCGACGACTTCACCGTGGGCGGCCCGGGCTGGATCGTCAACAGCGTCAACCTGTTCACCTACCAAACCGGCGCGACCACCACGACGATCACCGGCGGCAGCTTCGAGATCCGATCGGGCAGCGTCACCGGCGCCGTGGTCGGAACGGGCACCTTCGGCGGCGTGACCAACACGGACATCTATCGCATCTTCAACGCGCAGCCGGCTGACAACCGCCGCGTCCAGATGGTGACCGTCAACTTCGGCGCCCTCAACCTCGTTGCGGGCAACTACTGGCTGACCTACGACCTTGTCGGCAGCGGCTCGTTCAGCGGCCCGTGGGTTCCCACGCTTACTAAAGTCGGCGCTGGCACCACGACGGGTGCAAACGCGCAGCAGTTCTTCAGCGGCGCGTGGGCAGGCCTTGTCGACGCTGGCGGACCCCAGGACACCCCGTTCTGGATCAACGGCCAGGTCGTTCCGGAGCCGGCTTCGATGATCGCGCTCGGCGCGGGCATCGCCGCCCTCGTCGCCCGCCGCAAGAAGGCGTAAGCCACACCCGCGACACAGGTTGCAATGCGCCCTCCGCATCACGCGGAGGGCGCATTTCTCTTCATGAACTATCCTCCGACGAAGCGGCAGCGCTTCCCCCTCGGGGCCTAGCCCAGTAAATAGACTTGATTTCTATGAACGTCTGGCGTGGCTCGCCGACTATTCGGATAATATTGTTATAGCCGCTTGTCTAACCCAGGCTGCTGGAGAGGTACATCACCATGCGAAACACGATTCTTTTTGCCGCCCTTGCGATGGTCGGCGCCGCTAACGCGCAGAGCCTTTGGAACCAGGCCCTGCCGGGCTCTTTCGACAACACCGGTCTCGCCACCGAGAACCGCCCGGCCGGCGGTCGCCTGAGCGTGCTGGACACGGCTTCCGGCATGACCATTTTCGGCTTTGGTGCCAACGCCGCGAACAATACGGCCAAGGTCGCTGACGATTTCACGGTCGGCGGGCCGGGCTGGATCGTCCAGTCCGCGACTTTCTGGACTTACCAGACGGGCGCGACGACGACGTCCATCAACGGCGGCTCCTGGGAGATCCGCACGGGTAGCGACCCCAACTCGGGCGGGCTCGTTGCCACCGGCTCTTTCGGCGGCGTCACGCTGACCGACATCTACCGCGTCACTGACACTGCCAAGACTGACACCCAGCGCCGCCTCCAGCAGGTCACCGTGAACTTCGCGAACGTGAACCTCGCTCCGGGCACCTACACGATGGTCTGGGGCTTCACGGGCACTCTCGCCTCCGGCCCCTGGCAGCCGCCGCTCACCAAGACCGGCACGCTGAACACGGGCAACGCCTGGCAGAGCCTCTCGGGTGGCGCGTTCGCCCCGATCGTTGACGGTGCGAACCCGCAGGGCCTTCCGTTCTGGATCGACGGCCAGGTCGTTCCGGAGCCGGCTTCGATGATCGCGCTCGGCGCGGGCATCGCCGCCCTCGTCGCCCGCCGCAAGAAGGCGTAAGCCAAAAAGCCATTCTCGACCTCGCAAGCCCCTCGGCCTCAGGCCGGGGGGCTTCGATTTTTTCGGTACGGCGGGGTAGCCTCGGGCCATGCTCGATCCCCGCGTGACGCGCCTGGCCGAACTCCTCTGCACGCACTCCACCAGGCTCGACCCCGACGACACCGTCTTGGTCCACGCCTTCGACATCCCGGAGGAAGTGGTCGCGGAGGTCGTGCGCGTCGCGCGGACGAAGGGCGCTGACGTGCTTGTGCGGATCGAGTCCACCCGGGTGAACCGGGCGCTCCTTCTCGGCATGACGGAGCGCAACGTCCGGAAAATCGCGGACAACGACCTGCACGAAATGAAGTCGGCGACGGCCTATATCAGCCTGCGGGGCGCGATGAACGTCTACGAGCAGAGCGACATCGACGCCGAAACCCGCTCGCTCTGGCAGCGCCTGCACGGCACGCCCGTCCACTTGGAGCACCGGGTCAACCACACGAAGTGGGTGGGACTGCGCTGGCCGACGGCCAGCATGGCGCAACAGGCCTCCATGTCCACCGAGGCTTTCGAAGACTTTTACTTCAATGTCTGCACAATGGACTACGCCCGGATGGAGGAGGCGGTCAAGCCGCTCGAAGACCTGATGAACCGCACCGATCTCGTCGAGATCAAGGGGCCGGGGGAGACGAACCTGACTTTCAGCATCAAGGGGAACGGCAGCAAGCCCTGCGTCGGGCTCCGCAACATCCCCGACGGCGAGTGTTTCTCCGCGCCCGTGCGGGACTCCGTGAACGGCGTCATCGCCTACAACACGGTCTCGCTCTACCAGGGCATCGAGTTCACCGACGTGCGCTATGAGCTGAAGGACGGGAAGATTGTGGACGCCCGCGCTGGCGCGAACACCGAGCGCCTCAACCAGATCCTCGATACGGACGAGGGAGCGCGCTATATCGGCGAGTGGTCGCTTGGGTTCAACCCGTTCGTATTGCATCCCATGAAGGACACCCTCTTCGACGAGAAGATCGCGGGCAGCTTCCACTTCACCCCCGGGAACTCCTACGCGCCCCCCGGCGGAAACGACAACAAGAGCGCGATCCATTGGGACAAGGTGGTGATCCAGCGCCCCGAATATGGAGGCGGCGAGGTGTGGTTCGACGGAGTTTTGGTCCGGAAGGACGGCCTCTTCGTCCTGCCGGATCTTCAGGGCTTGAACCCAGACCGGTTGGGGGCTTCGTCGTAGTCGATTGCCGGGTCGGGGTCGATGAGAGCGGGAAGGGCGACTACTTCGGCCCGCTGGTCGTCGCGGCCGTCTACGTCGGGCCGGAACACTATGCGGAGTTGGAAGGCGTGCGCGACAGCAAGACGCTGACGGACGCGAAGTGCCACGCGCTGGCGGGCGTCATCAAGCGCACCTGCCCTTACGCGACGGTCGTCATCGGCCCCTCGAAGTACAACGAGCTTTACGAAAAGATCGGCAATTTGAACTCCCTGCTGGCCTGGGGCCATGCCCGCGCCATCGAGGACGTGCTGGTCAAGGTCGATTGCACGTATGTGATCTCAGACCAGTTCGCCGACCCTGCCGGGCTCAAGCGCAGGCTCATGGAACGCGGCCAGAAGGTAACGCTGGAAAGCCGGGTCCGCGGCGAATCCGACCTCGCGGTGGCGGCCGCATCGATCGTCGCCCGCGACGAGTTCGTCCGACGCCTGGCCAAGCTTGGCGAGCCTTATGGCGTCGCTTTGCCGAAGGGGGCGGGGCCCCAAGTCGTGCAGGCGGCAAAGCGGCTCTACCAGGAGCGCGGACGGGACGCGCTGGCCCAGGTCGCCAAGCTCCATTTCAAGACGACCCAGCAAGTGGTCGCGGGCTAGGCCCGCCCCCTGCTCCATCCACCATAATGGCGGAATGCCTTCGTTGTTGCTCGACGCCGCCGGGATGAAGCGGACGCTCGGGCGCATGGCGCACGAAATATTGGAGCTTAACGGCGGGTCGGAAAACCTCGTCGTCGTCGGGATTCTGCGGCGCGGCTATCCCGTCGCCAAGCGGCTCGCCTTCACGATGACCCAGATCGAGGGGGTCACGATCCCGTGCGGCAAGATCGACGTGCGGTCCAGCCGAGACGACCGCCCCACGACGGCGGGCGAGGATCAGAGCGAGATCCCTTTCGAGGTGGAGGGCAAGACCGTCATCCTGGTGGACGAGGTGATCTTCACGGGCCGCACGATCCGCGCCGCACTGGACGTTTTGCTCAAGTTTGGCCGCCCCGCCTGTGTTCGACTGGCGGTCTTGGCCGACCGGGGCCACCGCGAACTTCCCATCGAGCCCAACACGGTGGGTAAGGTGATCGATACGGAGCGAGGGGACCACGTGGAAGTACGGCTACAAGAATTTGACGGCGACGACGCAGTGATCCTCGTCCGGGCGGACGAGCGCGAGGCGGCCTCTCGATGAGCCGCCACTTGCTGGCCATCCGGCAGCTTGAGCCCACGGAGATTCGCGAGCTCTTAAACCTGGCCCGCGACTTCAAGAAGCGCGTGGTGGCCGGGCAGGACACGACCGTGAAGACGCGCCGGGCCATCGGGCTTCTGCTGTTTGAGAACTCGACCCGCACGCGCGTCAGCTTCGAGCAGGCGGCCAGCTACCTGGGCCACCGTACGGTGAACTTCAGCGGCGCGGGAAGTTCGATGCGCAAGGGCGAGACGCTGAAGGACACGATCCTTACGCTTCGTTTCGAAAGGTTGGAGGCCCTGGTCATGCGACACCCTGCCGCGGGCGCGGCCGCCCTGGCCGCCAAAGACTTCGGAAGCCCCGTGATCAACGCGGGCGACGGGCAGCACGAGCACCCGACCCAGGCATTGGGCGACGCGCTCACGATCATGGAGCGCAAAGGGGGGCTGGACGGGCTCGTGGTCGCGATCGTCGGCGACGTGAACCATTCGCGGGTGGCCCGCTCGAACGCCTGGCTGCTCACGAAGATGGGCGCGGAGGTCCGCTTCGTCGGCCCGCGGACGCTCATGCCGAGCAACCCCGCCAAGCTTCCCGGCTCGGTCTACTACGACCTCCGCACGGGGGTGGCGGACGCCGACGTGATCATGTGCCTTCGGTTGCAGCGTGAGCGAATGGACGACGGGCTGCTGACCTCGGTGGGCGAGTACCGCCGCCAATACCAGGTGACGCGGTCTGTCTTGCGATCGGCCAACCAGGACGTGCTGGTGATGCACCCTGGCCCGCTCAACCGCGGGGTCGAGATCGACGATTCGACCGCCGACGGCGCGAACAGCGCGATCGCGGACCAGGTGTCGAACGGCATCTTCGTCCGCATGGCCGCCTTGCACTGGGTCTTCGAGGAAGCCAAAGTCGCGGCCGGAGGCAAAGCGTGAGGACACTCCTTCGAAACGGGCGCATCCTGGATCCGTCGCAAGACCTTGACATGGTCGGCAACGTCTTGCTCGAAGACGCGCAGATCATCGAGCTCGGGCCGGAGACTTCCGGCGACGCAGACCGCGTGATCGATTGCTCCGGGCTGTGGATCGCCCCTGGCCTGGTTGACATGCACACCCACCTGCGAGAGCCCGGGCAGGAGCACCGCGAGACCATCCGCAGCGGCACCATGGCGGGGGCGGCAGGAGGCTACACGAACCTCTGCTGCATGCCGAACACGTCGCCGCCGCTGGACAACCCGGCCCTGGTCGACTTCATCCTGGATCGTGCGGCCTCGCCCGATTCCGGCGGCATCTTTGTCGCGCCGGTCGGCGCGCTCACGGTGGGGCAGGAGGGCGAGCAACTTTCCGACATGGCCGCGCTGAAGCGGGCGGGGGTCGTCGCGGTGAGCGACGAAGGCAACCCGATCCAGAACGCGCGGGTGATGATGCGGGCGATGGAGACCTGCCTGCAGATCGACCTCCCGATCATGGCCCACTGCGAGGAAAAGTCCCTCAGCGAGGGGGGCTGCATCAACGAGGGCACGATGAGCGCGCTACTAGGCCTGCCCGGCATCCCGCGCACGGCCGAGGAGATCGCGGTCATGCGCAACGGCCTGCTCTCCCTGAACACGGGCTGCCGCCTGCACGTGATGCGCGTGAGCACCTGGGGCACGATCGAGATCATCGGCCGGCTCAAAGACCTCGGGGCGCCGGTGACCTGCGACGTCTGCCCGCACCACTTTATCCTGACCGAAGAGGAGATCGGCGAGTTCAACCCGCACTTTAAGACCTCGCCCCCGCTCCGCACCCAGGTCGACCTTGACATCGTGATGCAAGGGTTGGCGGGGGGCGTCATCGACGCCATCGCCAGCGACCACTCGCCATACGCCAGCCATGAGGTCTCCGTCCCGATCGAGGAGGCTCCGTTCGGCGGTGCCGCCCTGGAAACCACGCTCGGCGCGACCCTGACCTACCTCACCCACCCGGGTGTCCTTTCGCCGCTACAGACGTTTCGCAAGCTCAGCACGACGCCTACAGAGATCTTGCGGCTGGACGCGGGCACCCTGCGGCCAGCCGCGACCGCGGTCGCCCAGATCGTGCTCGTCGACCCGAACGTGGAATGGTCGTTCGACCCGCAGCGCACCTTCAGCCGCGGCAAGAACTCGCCCTTCGCCGGTGCGGAGTTCCGCGGGAAAGTCGTGATGACGATGTGTGGAGTCGAAGTCTATCGAGACCCCCTCTTTGACGAGAGCCGTTTTGCGACGCCTGTGGCCTAGCCTCGCCCTGCTGGTGACGGCGGGGTGCCTTCAGCAGGAGACGATCCCGGACCCCAACGAGCCGTTGGCGGGCCAGCAGTATTCCGGCGCCCAGGTGCAGACCATGGTGCGTGAGATTTTTCGCGTGGCGGACGCCCAGGTTCGCAGCGGTCGACTGAGCCCCTCCCAGCGCGACGTGGTGGTCAGTCGCGAAGTGGGATCGATCGTCGCCAACGTCGACCCCGAGAAAGTCCGTCCGACCGAGGCCTGGCGCTATGGCGACGCCTTCCGCATCGCCGGACGGTGGCAAACCGCGGAGCGTCTTTTCAAAGTCGCCGTACAAGCGGCCAAGACCAACGACCGGCTCGTGAACGACAGCTTGAAGCTCGCCCGGGTCGAAGCCCATCTCGGCAAGATCGACGAGGCCCTTGCCCACGTCCGCTCGACCTACAAAGCCCCGCCGACCGAGAAGGCGCCGATCCTGATGGCGACCGCCTATGAGATCGTGCCCGAAGCCGTGGGCAAGGATCGCGACAAAGACCTCGCCGGGCTCCTGCTCGAAGCCATCGAGCAGCACTCCGAGACCATCGTAGACCCGACCTCCGACGCCGGACGCGACTTCCTCAAGGCGAAGCCCCTCCACATCGCCCATGCTTACACCCTGGCCGCGCGCCTCTTCCAGAGCGCGGGCGACGATGAATCGGCCCGGAAAGCGATCGAAGCGCGCGAACAAAGGGCCTCTGACTCGCTGGCCTTTTGAAGCAGCCCCCAGGTGACCGGCGTCTATAATCGCTGTAGGCCGACATGCATCCCGTGCTCTTCCAGATCGGCAATTTCCCTGTCCGGACGTTCGGCGTCCTGCTGGTGGTCGGCGTGCTTGTCGCCACTTACATGGCCCAGCGCAGGGCGACTCGGCACGGCATCGCGGCCGAGAAGGTGTGGGACGCGGTGATCTGGCTGGTTTTGCCCGGCATTCTCGGCGCACGCATTTTCTACATCGTTCAGCACCTGGACTTCTTCACCAAGAACCCCGACCAGCTCCTGAGCCTGCGTTTTGAGGGGCTGACCAGTTTTGGTGGCCTTGCCTTCGGATTCATCGGGCTCCTGCTCTGGACCCGCCGCGAGAAGGTCTCGATGCCCGTCTTTTTGGACATCGTCGGCGTCCCCGTGCTCGTCGCCCAGGCGATCGGCCGGGTGGGATGCCTGATGAACGGCTGCTGCTATGGGCGGCCCACGACCGAGTGGTACGGCATCCATATCCATGGCCTGGCCGAGCGGCACGTGCCCGCCCAGTTCACGGACATGGTGCTGATGCTGGCCGGCGCGGGGATCATCGCCTGGGTCGAGCGGCACCGTCGGCTCGTGGCCGGCCAGTCGTTCTCGCTCATGCTCGTGGCCTATGGGCTCAGCCGGTTCTTCTATGAGTTCTTCCGGGCGGGGACGGAGGAGGAGTTTCGTATGGGCATCGCCAGTTCCTCCTACTTCATGGGCTCGCCGATCACCACCGCCCAGCTCGTGAGCCTGCTCATGGTCGGGATCGGCTTCGTCGTCTACGTTTACTTCCAGCGGCGCCAGACCGGCACCGTCCAGACTGCGGGCGCGTGAGTTTCCGACTCCTTCTCGAGCAGTTCGTCGGCGTGCAGGCGCTCGTCGTCGGTGACGTGATGCTGGACGAGTACATTTTCGGCCGCGCGACCCGGATTTCGCCAGAGGCGCCCGTCATGGTGGTCCGCCAAGAGGGGACGCGCGCCGTCCCCGGCGGTGCGGCGAACGTCGCAAAGAACCTTGCCGCCTTGGGCGCGAAAGTCCGACTGATCGGGGTGGTGGGCGACGATGCGGCGGGGCGCGCGCTGGCAGAAGCGCTGGCCACCGATGGGATCGAGGCCCGGCTCGTCCGCGACCCGGCCCGGGTGACGACCCGCAAGACGCGCGTCCTGGCTGATTCCGCCCACCAGGTGTTGCGGATCGACGAGGAGTCGACTGGCCCGCTCTCCTCCGAAGCGGAAGCCGAGCTGCTCGAAGCGGTCGCCCCTTGGGCGGCCGCCGCTCAGGTCAGCGTGCTCAGCGACTATAGCAAGGGAGCCTTGCAAGACGGAGTGGCGGCAGCAGTGGTGCGCGAGTCGCGGGTGAGCGTGGTGAACGCGAAGCCGAACCGCGCTGAGCGCTTCCAGGGCGCCTCGCTTGTGACCGTCAACCGCGCTGAAGCTTCGGCCTTGCTGGGTGGAGCTGAAGTTTCTCCCGAGCACGCCCTTGGTCAAGCAAGGGCGATCGCGGCCAAGATCGGCGTCCGCGCGGTCGCCATCACGATGGGGGGCGAGGGGCTTGTGGCATCCACCCCAAACGGAGAGTTCCAATGCCCGGCGCCGAAGGTCGAGGTTTATGACACGGCCGGCGCGGGCGATACGGCCTGCGCGACCCTGGCCCTCGGCCTCGCCGTGGCCGGTTATGAGGAGCCGGTCTTCAAACTAGCGGTCGCGACATCGGCCGAGGTCGTCCGCAAAGTCGGCGTTGCCGTACCGAGCCGTGAAGACCTTGTGCGCCTCCAATTTGCCGACCAGTCCCCAGTGTAGGGCTCATTTGCGGTGTCTTTAAGCGGCAATTGCGGGTTCCACTCCGAGAAGTTGCCCATAGAACAATCAAGCTAGTAGCCCCTTGAACCTGGGCCTCTAGTTCCAAGTCACGTTTTTTTTTGGGTGCAGTTGTGGTCATTTCTCCACGGTGGCTTTTTTGATGGTTTGCTGATAAGACTCAAGGACGCTGTCCCAAAGTACGAGCTTCGGCTTTCCCGTCTGCGCGGCTAATAGAGCTCAAGTTCGGTCGCCTCCACGATTCGGCCTCTGACCTTCATCACCAGGCCCGTCCCGCATTGACTTTATGATACGCTACAGATTTGGGGGGGGCCTAAAGTTCTACTTGCTCGCGTTGCGGCAGGCTCCAGCTAGCCCAACGGTACCGAGGTCTCGTTCGCCAGTAGGCTGGAGATTGCGCCAGGGAAGGCGTCCAGGACTGACCTGGCCGCGTCGTGGCTGTCGTGAACCTCGAGATTGTCCGCGTGTCCTTTGGTCTTCGCGAGCTTCTCTTGCAGGAGTCGGGCGGCGTCCGCCTCACTTGCGGAGGCGCGTTCCGTCCAATCCCCCGCCTCGTCGTCAGTGAATGCGACATCGTGTCCGTTCATGCGAAGGAACGTGACGGTGGCGACGAAGGCGGTGGCCTCGTTGCCCCGGTCAAAGGGTCGCATCCTGCGGAATCCGACAAGCATCCGGGCGGCTTGGGCGACGGGGTCGAGGCTGTTGCCGCGGCCGTACTGGTAAAAGGTGGCTTCCTCAAGCCGGTCGTAACGGTACGGTTGCGGCGCCCCGGTCACTTGAAGGTTGATCCAAAGCATGTCGGGGACGGTGAGGTAGTGCAACGCCACAGGGTTGAGATTATGGCGCGCTCCGGGGGCGAAGCATGGTCGTCAATTCTGGGCCTGAGCCAGTTTTTCGTCATAGCGCCGTAACTGCTCGTTCCAGGTCACGATGTCGACCTTATCGATGGCGACTGGGTCGGGCTCGGGGAACCCGGGCACACCAAGCGATTCCAGTTCCGCCTTGTGGGTGGCGACCCGGTTTCGGTACCAACGGAGCCGCTCGACTCCGCGCGGTAGGGGTTTCTCGGCCGGCCAGTCCGCCATGAACCGGGTGAGGACAAGCGCCTTCACCAAGCCGGGGAGCAGAGGACCGTCCGGCCCGGAGACCACGTCCAGTTCGATGGCCGTTTTACGACCGTCCTGCAAGGTGACGAGGTTCGAGACGTTGACTTGGGTCCTGCCATCGTTCGGTAGAAACTTCGGTTTGCCTTGCGGAGCGGCCCCTTTCATCTGGTCACTGAGAAATCCGGCAAAGAAGATACGGAACTTCTCCTTCGTCATCCCAAGTGCCTTCATTTCGTTCGGTTCGGCCAGATCGAACAGAGTGTCCGCTTCACCGGCCCTGGCGGCCTCGACCGCCCGGACCGCCGTATCGCTTAGACCGGGCTTGGGTCGAAGGAGCCATGCGCCGAGCAGGCAACCAACGAAGAGGGCTGTCACTACTGCCAGCCGTTTCGGTCGTTGCCGCTCATCAGTGCCTCTGTCCGTCAGCTACAATCCCCCTGTCCCACACAGGCTTCACGGGTTCCGAAGTGGTGGCACCAAGCCTTCCAAGTCTGGCCCCAGCACACCCACTCTCCAAAGATTTGTTTACACGTTGTGGTGAGCTCGATGCAGCACTTTGTCTGTCCGCCTCCGACATATCCGTTGCAAGGCTTGGGAAACGTCTTGCAGGGCGGATCACCGCTCTGGTCGCAACTTGGCCCATTCTCTGGAGGAACGGGGCAATCCTCGGTGGCTATCCCCAGCCACGGTTCAGGTGCAGGTTCGGGATAGTCTGCACCAGCTGCAGCGAGTGCCAAGATGCACGCGCAGAGTGCCAAGAGGGTCGTTCGAACGTATCCTAACAGTTCGTTGCGATTCGAATTGTTACTGCTTTTCGCTTGGATTTTCATCTTGAGTAAGTTTGGGCTAAGGTCGGGAACCCGCGTAAAGGTCGAGAAGCATAGGATTGCCGGTGCGAGTTCTGTTGACGATTTGCCCCGACAAGAGCACAGAAAGCACTCTTTTGGGAACGTAAGGTGAGGCAATATCTTCATTACCGTTGCAAAAAATGTCGAAGTACATCACGGCGTTCTCTCGATACTCCATGGCATGCCCCTTTGTCCATTCGTTAAGCCCTGGTCTTTCCAACCATTTAGCTTCGTAAAGCACGTATGCGTACGTAATGGCACCGTTGATGCGGGCTTGTGTAAAGTCCGCGATGTACTGATTCCCGCCGCAAGGACTTTTCAGGATATCCCAGTGCTTTTTAACGCCTTCGGGCAACCAATAGGTTTCAGGCGGGAGACCCATAGCATAGGATGAATGAAAGGCATTCTCGTCGCCATCGTAATCCCCCGCGTATAGCTTCGTTGTAACATACAGTTGGCGAAGATTTTGGACGCTGGTTCCGATCGCGGCGCCCCGCTTCGCTCCACTCATTATCGGGTACATGACGCTCGCTAGGACGAGAATGATGGTAAGGGCCGTCAATAACTCAGCCAAAGTAGAAGCTCTTCGCATCACTCACCAAACGCAGCCCTCACTGAGCTAGCTTTCCCGCCAATGATAGTTAATGTTAAGGGCGCTTCGTCGTAAAAATCCTTTGGCAGAACCTTGTAGTTTTCGTCCGCTATGAAGGAGCCATTGTACTTTTCGTTCCACCTGGATACTAGTATCTCCGCACCATTTCCGGCGATAATTATTGCGAGTCCTTGAGTCTTGGGCGATAGTCTTTGCCCTACCGATTCGCTGAGACACGACCCGCAGGGAAGCAGGTGAATGGTTCGTCCTTCAAGATGTTTCGATCCACTCGGCATTGTTCGCCCTTCCAGGTGATCAAGCGATAAGTTCTTTCCGTGGACGGATTGTCTGGAGTGTCGCGGCTGATTAGAAGACCAAATTGAAGTTGCCAGAGTCATGCTTGCAAGGAACGCCCCTCCCGCCATCGCGGGCTCGAACCATCGGCTCCCAAACATCGGCATAGCTGCATTATGCTTCTCATTGACAGGGGGGGGGGCTTAAGTCCCGATCGGCAACAGGAAACCAGAGCCTGCTTGGATATGTGAAAAGGGCCCGACTTTGCAGTCAGGCCCTTTAGGCACTTCCCAAGCTCTATAGATGGTTGGACGCAGCATCGACCTGAGCGTGCCGTGCTTGCCCCAATGGGGCTCACGAGTTCTAGCTCTTTAAGGAGGTGATCCACCCACACCTTCCGGTACGGGTACCTTGTTACGACTTAGTCCCCCTCACCCCCCGCACCTTCGGCCGCTCCTTCCTTACGGTTAGGCCACGGACTTCGGGTGCAGACGACTCGGGTGACTTGACGGGCGGTGTGTACAAGACCCGGGAACGTATTCAACGCAGTATATCTGACCTGCGTTTACTAGCGATTCCACCTTCATGCAGTCGAGTTGCAGACTGCAATCTGAACTGGGGGCGTATTTTTGGGATTAGCTCCACCTCGCGGTATCGCTGCCCTTTGTTGCGCCCATTGTAGCATGTGTGTAGCCCCAGGCGTAACCGCCATGCTGACTTGACGTCATCCCCACCTTCCTCCGGCTTACACCGGCGGTCTCCCACGAGTTCCCGGCTTTACCCGCTGGCAACATAGGACGAGGGTTGCGCTCGTTGCTGGACTTAACCAAACACCTCACGGCACGAGCTGACGACAGCCATGCAACAGGTGTCTTTGGGTCGGCTTGTGGCCGAGGGCCCCTTTTCGGGGGCTTGCCCTCGATGTCAAACCTGGGTAAGGTTCTTCGGTTATTATCGAATTAAACCACATGCTCCACCGCTTGTGCGGGTCCCCGTCAATTCATTTGAGTTTCAACCTTGCGGCCGTACTCCCCAGGCGGGATGCTTAATGCGTTAGCTGCGGCACTGGGGGGGTCGATACCCCCAACGCCTAGCATCCATCGTTTAGGGCGTGGACTACCAGAGTATCTAATTCTGTTTGCTACCCACGCTTTCGCGCCTCAGCGTCAGGAGAGGCCCAGTGAACCGCCTTCGCCACGGGTGTTCCTCCAGATATCAATGCATGTCACCGCTACACCTGGAATTCCATTCACCTCTGCCTCCCTCTAGCTAGCCAGTATGCGGTGCAGTTCCCGGGTTGAGCCCTGGGGATTTCACACCACACTTAACCAGCCGCCTACGCGCCCTTTACGCCCAGTAAATCCGGACAACGCTTGCCCCCTACGTATCACCGCGGCTGCTGGCACGTAGTTAGCCGGGGCTTATTCACCGGGTACCGTCCTAAGTCTTTCCCGGTAAAAGGAGTTTACGAACCTAGATCCTTCATCCTCCACGCGGCGTCGCTGCATCAGGGTTTCCCCCATTGTGCAAGATTCCCAACTGCTGCCACCCGTAGGTGTGTGGGCCGTGTCTCAGTCCCACTCGGGGGGATCATCCTCTCAGACCCCCTAGCCGTCGTCGCCTTGGTAGGCCGTTACCCCACCAACTAGCTGATAGCTCGTAAGCCGCTCCCCGCGCGAAAAACCTTTGATCGGTGAAAGATGCCTCTCACCGGCCACATCCGGTATTGCCCGGCCTTTCGGCCGTATATCCCAGACACAGGGGCACGTTGCTTACGTATTACTCCGCCGTTCGCCACTAGGGCCGAAGCCCTCGTTCGACTTGCATGTTTTAGGCACGCCGCCAGCGTTCGTCCTGAGCCATGATCAAACTCTCCGAAGAAAACGTTCTGGCCGGTCTTACCCGGCTTCAGGCCGTCGTTCGAAGCAGTCCGTTCACGGTACTTTTGTGAACAGGGTTCACAAGCTCCGTGTTGGAGCTGATTGCGCGGTCCCTAGACCGCGCGCGTTTCGGCTGCGTCACAACCACCTATAAAGCTTTCAAGGAGCTGCCCCTGTGGTCAGAGGCAAGGGCGATTATAGGCACACTTCAACCGCCCACGCAAGGGTCCCGTGCCCTTTCCCCGCAAAATTAGGTCCTTTCCTTCGGTTTCGCCCGTCTTGAACCTTTGCCCCTCAGCCTGGGGCAGCCAAGCACCGGCCTTCCGGCAAGGGCCAGAACGGGCGGACCCGCCGCTTTAGGGGCAGCGGCGGAAAGCGTACGTCTCCTCTTTGCCCCGACCGGTGAGGAGGCAGGTGAGGCCGCCCCGGTCGGAATAGGCGATCTGGGCGGGAAAATCGTCCGGGTCTCCACCGAGCCGAACGAAGACGGCCTCCCTGCCCGCCGCACTTTGCAGCAGGAACCGGGCGTGGCGCGGCGTCCCTCTCGAGGGTTTGCCGATCAGGATGTGCATGACCAGTCCGTCTTCGCCGGGCTCGACCGCGAGGAACTCCATGAACGTGGTCTTGCCGCCGACCACGAGCCGCCCGTGCCCCTGCAGGGTGCCGCCCTCGGGCTCGGACCAAGTCTCATAGAACAGCCCGCCGTGCTGCTCGCACACCCAGTCCCCCGCCAGGAAAGACAGCGCCTCCACCTCGTTCACTGGCGGCCCCCCTGGGGCGTGATCGCTAGACCCATAACGCCCTTTACTATGCCACGGGAATGCGGCCAAGAGGACGCACGAGCGGCAGGCCGCTTCAACTTGACTCGGTCCGCACGAAGACGCGCTCGTCCCCACGCCTTACTGTCCAACCTCGGGCGTCGAAAGCCTCCAAGATCGGGATTGCGTACTTGCGGGTCGTGCCCAGCGCCTCGCGGAACGCCGAGGCGGCGAACGGTCCCGCGCCGAGCGATTCCTGGGCGCGGCGCCGGAACTCCTCCAAGGCCCCGACCGGATAGTGGAGCCCCTCCCCGACCCGGACGAGCTCGCCCGAAGCCACCCCGATCCGAAGGATTTCTTCCACCGCCTGACGCGGCACCTTGAGGAGGTCGGCGACTTCGACCGCTGGCAGTGGGCTTGGCCCGCCCTCCTGCAGCGCCTGGGCGACCCGGTCGAGCAGCGCCCGTTGCTTGTCTGGCAGTTCGACCCGGAAGCCGGCCAGGCCGATCTGGTTTCCCCCGCCCCGGAGACGCGCGCTCTCGACCAGGCTCGCGACTATGCGGTCGAGGGGTTTGCCGCTCCACCCCAGATTCGCCCGCTTCACCGCCTCCTCCCGGGGCCAGAGAAGCCGCCGTGGATCGGACTCGTGCAATGCCCGCAACGCGTCGGCCAGCTTCCCCGTGGCGGCCGCGAAGGTCTCCGGCGTGAACCAGAGCCCCGCGAAGCCCAGGGCCTCCCCTTCCCTTCGGAGGTCCTCAAAGGTGCCGCCCAGGGCTTGGGCGGTGAGCCCCGTCTCGCGGCAGACCGCCTCGGTCGGGGCTCCGCTCGCCGCCTGGGTGAGGATCGCGACCACCGAATCGCGCAACGATCCCCCTTTCGCGGCGAGGGCCTTGGCGTTCTTCCGCCTCTTCTCGGCTTGCACGACCAGCACCCGCCCCCCTCCCAGCAGAGTCGGCGGGCTATAGCGCCGGAGGATCAAAGGCTGGCCCTGCGCCGCCCCGACCGGACGCTCGAACCGCAACTGGGCAAGGCCGGGGTCGCCGTCGTTGAGGAAGAGCCGCGCCATGGCCTCGTCCGCTCCGATCGAGACCCGGACGCGGGAGCCGTGGCGGGCCTGCCCGACCCACTCCATGCGGGCATCGAGGCATAGGGTCTCGGCCACGGAGCCGGGGGCGCCCAAGAGCATGCCCCGCTCTAGGCGCTCGACCTCCGGGCCGGAGACGTTGAGGGCGGTCCGCTGGCCCTTCTCCGCTTCCTCCCGGGTTTCCTCGTGGCTCCGCACCTGGCGGATCCGCACACGCAGGCCGCCGGGTTGCACCAGCGCTTCTTCCCCAGGGTGCACACGGCCCCGCATCAGCGTGCCCGTGACGACCCTGCCGTGCCCCTTCACGGTGAAGACCCGGTCGATGGGAAGGTACCAGGGGCCTTCCGCTTCGCCCTTCTCCCGGTCGAGCGCTTGGGCCAGCGCCTCGCGCAAAGCGTCCAGTCCTTGGCCGGTCACGGCCGAGACCGGCACGAGCGGTGAGCCAGCAAAGCGGCCCTGCCGAAGCAGCTCCTCAACGTCGTCCGATGCAAGCGCCACCATCTCCTCGTCCACGAGGTCGGCCCTTGTCAGGGCCACCACCAACCGCTCGACCGGTAACAGAGAAAGGATCTGGAGGTGTTCGCGGGTCTGCGGCATGACCGATTCGTCCGCAGCTACGCAGAGCAGGGCGACATCGACCCCCAAGGCCCCGACGAGCATGTTCGCGAGGAACCTCTCGTGACCGGGGACATCCACGATGGAGACCCTCCCAATCCGGGGGAGGTCGATATAGGCGAAGCCGATGTCGATGGTCAGCCCCCGGCGCTTCTCTTCGGGGAGCCGGTCCGCGTCGATCCCGGTCAACGCCCGAATCAGGGTCGTCTTGCCGTGGTCGACGTGGCCCGCGGTTCCGATGAGCCTTGCCACGTCAAGAACCGGAAGCCCGGTAGACCTTCATCTCGGGGTCGCTGCCCTCGTGCCACACCCAGAGTTCGAACTCGCCGTTCGTCGTGGCGGCGCCGAAGCTGCCGTCCAGGCCGAGGGCGAGCACGACGCAGGGCCGCAAGCGGCTTTCCGGTTGGCGTCGCAGGAGGTGGGCGACGGTCTCTTCACAGGCTTCTTGCGGGCTGAGGCCCCGGCCCATCGCCTGGGCCGTGCGGAAAGCGGAGCAGGCCTTCCAAAGCTCCTCTCCCCAACCGGTGGCCCCGGCCGCGCCCAGTTCGTCGTCGGCATAAATCCCCGCCCCAAAGATGGGCGAGTCTCCCACCCGGCCCGGCATCTTGAACGACCAGCCGCTTGTGGAGCTTGCCGCCACGAGGTGGCCCGGCTGTTCCAACCCGAGCATCGTGACGGTGTCGTGGGTGCTGTGGACGTATTCGTCCTCGACCCCCGGGCTCTCCCGCCATTCGTTATAGCGGCGCACGCTCTCCTCCGTCATCAGGTTCTGGGGTTGCAGCCCTTGTTCGATGGCGAAGCGCCGGGCTTGGTCCCCGGCCAGCATGATGTGGGGTGTGCGCTCCATGACCCAACGGGCGACCGTAATGGCGGGGAGCACGCCCCGCATCGCGCAGACGGCGCCGGCCCGCAGGTCGCGGCCGTCCATGATGCTGGCGTCAAGTTCCAGTTCCCCGTCGCTGTTCGGGAACGATCCCCGACCGATCGCGAGCAGGCTCGGGTCGTCTTCGGCGGCGGCCAGGCCCGCCTCCAGGCAGTCGGCCAAGAGCGACCCGGGCCGGGCGCGGTCGCGGGCGGCTTCGATCGCCACCCGTCCCGGCTCCTTCCAAGTCGCGACGATCGTGCGCATGGGAGAACGTTAGCCCGACCCCGGCAGGGTTCCCAGGGACCTCACTCTCGCCGTTTGGCGCGTTGGGCCCCGAACCACTTATCGTTCGACCCGGGTTCGGTCTCGGCCCGGAACTCTTCGAGCAACTCGCGAGCCCGGCTCTCAAAGTGGTAGGAACCGTCCACGTCGCCCTGCCAAATGGTCTCGACCACCCATTTCGGCACCGGGAGGAACACGATCCGCTCGGGGGCAGGGAGGGTGACAGAGAAGACAAGGGTCTGCCCGGCCCCGCTGTAGATGAACTCCATCCGGATTGAATCGGGGGTGTAGGTGGTGGATCCGACCCGGGGCTCGCCGTGAGTCCGGGCCTCCTGCAACAGGGCCTGGTCGTACAAACCTTCCTCTGGCTCCAGTCCCGCTCGGAGCCGTTCGTAGGCCGCCCGCTTCCTCTCGGCCGCGTATTCGGTGAGGTTCACGGGCTTAACCGTACCTGCATCCCGGAACCCCGGTAATTCTGGGGGATTGCCGGAACCCCGGTACCTCTGCTGTCCTCCCGCTTCTGCCCGAGGCGGAATGCAGACCTTGGACGAAGGGCCAGGAAGGCCCGTTGGGCTCGCCCAGCGTCCACTGATAGCGACTTCACGGAGGAACTATGTCGTTTCGAATCAACACGAACGTTGCGGCGATGTCCGCTTTTCGGAACTTGAGCACCACCGGTGCCGAGACTAACAAGTCCATTACGCGACTCTCGACCGGCTTACGCATCAACTCGGCCGCGGACGACCCGGCTGGCCTGATCGCCGCCGAGAACTTCCGCCGCCAGATCAGCGGCATGGACGCGGCCCTGCGCAACAACCAGGACGCGCTCAACTACGCAAAGACCGCCGACGGCGCACTCGACGAAGTCAGCAAGCTGCTTCGCGACGCCCGCGCTCTCGCTGTCGCCAACGGTAACGCGTCCGTCGACGCCACCCAGAAGCAGGCGAACCAGACCCAGCTCAACAACATCGTCGACTCGATCAACCGCATCTCGTCGACCACGACTTTCGGCAACCGCAAGCTGCTGGACGGCTCCGCGGGCGCCTTCGGCACCGTCAACAACCCGGACCGCGTGAAGAGCGTCAACTTCACCGGCACCTTCGACGGCGCCGCCATGACCACCAACGGCGCAGTCTCGATCACGGTCTCCACCGTCGGCGAGCAGGCCACGATCACGGGTTCGCAGACGTACGCCACTTCTTCCACCACGGTCGCCGCAGGCAACTTCTCGGTCAACGGGTACGCCTTCACGACGAAGACTGGCGAGACCGTCGCCAACCTGGTGGACAAGATCAACAGCGCTTCAGACCAAACGGGCGTCGTCGCCGAGTACACCGGTGCGGGCGGCGCGATCAAAATGCGCTCCAAGTCCTTCGGCAGCGACCAGACGATCAACCTGACCACCGTGACCGCCGGCCTCATCCAGACCGGCGCCGGTTCGGCCAGCGACGCGGGTGTCGACGCGGTCGCGAGCGTCACCTACAACGGCGCCACCGTCACCTTCAGCAGCGGCTCCGGCCTCACCCTGAAGGACACGGCTGGCAACCAGATCGTCCTCACCGAGACGGGCAACGGCACGGCCGGCGCCCAGACCGGGGTCATCCAGGTCACGGCGGGGCAGAGCAGCTTCCAAATCGGCGCCAATGGCGACCAGACGGCGCGGCTCAACCTCACCAACTTCTCTGCGGCCACTCTCGGCATCAACGCACTCGACATCACCGGTTCGACCATGACGAGCGCCTTGGACGCCATCGACGCGGCGATCCAGACGGTCAGCAGCGGCCGGGCCACGATCGGCTCCTTCATGAGCAACACGATCGAATCGAACGTCCGTTCGCTCGGCGTCGCCAAGGAAAACCTGAACTCGACGCTCTCGAGTATCGCGGACATCGACATCGCCCAGGAAATGACCAACTACACGCGCCTTCAGATCCTGCAGCAGTCGGGCCTCTCGATGCTCGCGCAGGCGAACAGCGCGCCTCAGAGCGTCCTCTCGCTGCTCAGGTAAGCGGGTCCGCTTCAAAGGGACATTTCCCAGTAGCCCCGGTCGGGTTCTCCCAGCCGGGGCCTTCTGGCGTTTCGACTAGGCTGCTTGGTCGCGGCCCGCGAGTTCTTGCACAAGGCCCCAGAAAGCCGCCGCGAAGCCGGCTTCGTCTGCCAAGGGCGAGGAGGCGACTTCCTCGGGAAGCGCAAGGCGTGTGGCCGCAAGCTTTCTGCGGTCTGCCACGAGATCCCCTGCCTTATTGACATAGTCGGCGTCGTCTTCCGCCACCCATTCCGGATGGCCCGCCGCGCGAACGATACTGGCCCCCATCCTGGAGGTGTAACGATCGCCGATCAGGGTCACGACCGGCACGCCGGCCCAAAGACAGTCGGTGGTGGTCGTCGCCCCGCCATAGGGGAACGTATCCAGAGCGACGTCCACCGACTGGATCGACCGCCAATGATCGGCCCGGTCGGTGTAGCCCTCCAAGTCGACGCGCGAAGGATCGACTCCAAGCCGCCGGAGACGCGCCTTGAAGCGCCGCGCCAGTCCTGGGTCATGGAAGTGCGGGCCTTTGATGAGCAGCCGCGAGTGCTCGACCCTGCGCAAGACCTCGCCCCAAGCCTGTCCGCATCCCTGGCTGAATTTCGCGGGGTTGTTGAAAACCCCGAACCTTGGCGGCCCTTCGCCACCCGGGTTGGGAGGAGGGGCGTCGCCCGGCTTCGGCATGCAAAAGAGGCTGTGCGGCAGCTTCAAGATCGATTCCGTGTAGTGTCCACGGACGTCGCCAGCGGCGACGGTCGGATCCAAGAGGACGAAGTCCATCGCCGAGAGACCGGTCGTCCCGGAATAGCCGAGCCACGCCACCTGGAGGGGGGCGGGCCGTAAAGCGAAGACGTCCAGACGGTTGCCGCTCGAATGTCCCGATAGGTCGACCAGGACGTCGATCCCGTCCGCCTCGATCAGCGCGGAGACCTCCTGCGGCCCTCGGCGCCAGATGTCGCGCCACTGGTGGGCGTAGGTGCGGAGCTCGTCGGTGACCTCGTCGGACCGCGCCTGGTTCGCGTAGGAGACGACCTCGACTCCCGCCGCTGCGTGCCGCAGGACAGGCAACAGAAAGAGGCCGACCGGGTGCCGGAGAAGGTCGCCGGAGACAAAGCCGACCTTAAGACCGCCGCGGCGAGCGGAAGGGGGACGCGGGCGCTCGGCCGGCCGAACCTTTTCGGCAAGGGCGCGGAGGCGCTCGGGCGACCAGTCCGGTGAGGCCGCAGCCCGAAGCAAGAGGTAGCTCGCCGCCTCGCCGGAGTCCGGGTCAAGTTGGTGGGCCAGCTCCAGGCAACGCAAGCCTTCCTCGACCTCGCCAGCGGCAAAATGGACGCGCCCGAGGACGGTCCAAGCCGTCGCGGACTCGGGGGCGAGGGCCGTCGCCGCCCGCGCTCCCTGCGAGGCGCTCGACCAGTCCCCGAGGGCCAGGGCCGCAATCGCCAGATTGGCGTTCGCCTCCGGATGGTCGGGTTGGACCGACACCGCCTGCTCCAGTGCCTCTCGGGCCGGGAGCCACGCGGACCCGTCCAGGTAAAGGGCCGCAAGCGCGTTCCAATACCGGGCGTCGCGCGGAGAGGCTGCCTCGACCTCGAGCAGGAGTTCGCGGGCGGCCTCTCCCGAACCCGCCCGGCGCAAGGCGATGGCAAGGTTCGTGCGGACTTCCAGGTTAGTGGGATCGGCGCTGAAGGCGCGGCTCAACGCTTCCACCGCCTCCGGGAACTGGCCCCGGGCGAAGCGTGAGAGCCCCAAGACGTGGAGGGCGTCCGCATCCTCTGATAGGCCCCAGAGCGCCTCTTCGACCGCTTGGTACTGCCCCGACTCGTAGGCTTTGCGGTAGTCGAACCTCATGCGGCTTGGGTCGCGAGCCCCGTCCAAGCCTCTTCGAGGACGTCGATGAACCCTGCGGAGAAGCGGGCATCATCGTGGAGCGGCGAGGCCAAAAAGGCGTGGCGGCGCTCCTCGCGACCGGTCCGTACCTGCGCCACGTCCCTGCCGAGCGAGACGGCGCTCGCGATATAGTCCTCGACTGTTTCGACGGCCGTTCCCGATAGACCCGCCGCCGCGAGCAGGCTCGCGCCCATACGAGCCGAGTACCGGTCGCCGGAAAGGGTGACCAGTGGAAGCCCGGCGGTCAAGCACTCGACCGTTGTCGTCGCGCCGTTATAGGGGAAAGGGTCGAGCGCCACATCGATCGCGGCCAAGGCTCGCCAGTGCTCGGGCCGGGCCAGTTTGCCGACGACTTCGATCCGCTCCGGCCCAATGCCGTGACGCTCGAAGAGCGCGAGGAACCGGGAGGCTACCAGGGCGTCGCCAAAGAACGTGTTCTTCAGTCGGAGCTTTGCGTCCGGCACGGCCCCAACGATCTGGGCCACCGCCTGCACGTACGGTTCGGACGCCTTTGCAGGGGAGTTCAGACAGCCAAAGACCACCGGCCCTTCCGGCGAAGGCGCGGCGCCTTCCCACGGATAGTCGGCGAAGTTCGGGGCGCAAAGGAAGCTGTCCGGCAAGCGCAAGACCGGCTCGCTGTAGTCGTTCTCTTGGTCGAAAGGCACCAGGTGCCGGTCGACCAGGATGCCGTCGAACTGGCTCATGCCAGTCGTGCCCGAGAAACCGAGCCAAGTGAACTGCATCGGTGCGGGGCGCAAGGCGAAAAGGTCGAGCCGTCCCGAACGGGTGTGGCCGCTCAGGTCGATGAGGACGTCGATCTCCTCCGAGCGGACGACGTCGGCCGCGTCTGCCGCGTTGAGACCGGTCAGGTCCGACCAAAGACTGGTGGCCGCCCGTAGCCGCTCCGTGCGGCGGTCTTGGACCACTTCGTTCCCAAAGAGGACGACCTCGTAGCGTCGCGCGAGGTGGTTCAAGAGTGGCTCGAAGAAGAGCCCGACCGGGTGTTCGCAGAAGTCGCCGGAAACGAACCCGATGCGCCGTATCGGCCCGCGTGCAGGAGGGGCTTGCTGGAAGCGCGGGGTGTGCCGCGTAGCCCAGCGGATCGCCTCGCGGGCGACCCGCGCCCCGTCAACCTCGGACGAGTAGTGGGTGGCGAGCACAAGGTTGCTGCCGTAGTCGGGCCGGTCCGCAGCCTTGTCGCGCGCGGTGCGGAAGTCAGCCAAGGCCCCTTCCGAGTCGCCTTGCATGAGCCGCGCGTTCCCGCGGGCGTTCAACGCCTCGGGGTCGGTCGGATCCAGGTTCACGGCGGCCTCGGCATAGAGGGTCGCGGCCGCGATGTCGCCGATGTCCCGGTAGAGGCCGGAGAGGTTCGTCTTCGCACCAAGATAACTTGGGTCAAGCCGTTCGGCTTGTTGGAATGCGGCCTGCGCCTCTTCGATCCGGCCGAGCATGCGTAGCGCCGCCCCCCGGTTCAGGTGAGCCTTCGGGTGGGCGGGAGCGAGTCCGATGCCCTCGTCGAGGACACCCAGGGCGTCGCCATAGCGGCCAAGCCCCATGAGCGCGACGCCCAGGTTGATGAGCGCGACGGGCCAACCCGGCCGAAGACTGAGCGCCCGGCGGTAGCAGCCGACCGCGCTTGCCGAATCGCCCAGGGCAAGGTGGACGTTGCCCGTGTTGTAGTGCGCGTCCGGAGAGTCGGGGTTCAGTTCAAGGGCGCGGTCGCACGCGCCGAGCGATTCGCGCGGCTGCTGGAGGGCCATGTAGGCACTCCCCAGGTTGCAGTAGGCGTCAAAGCTGTCCGGGTCGATCTCGACGGACCGCGAAAGCAGGTGGCGGGCCTGGTCGGGCCGCCCGAGGTGCAAGGCGGCGGTGCCGAGGAGCCGCAGCGCCCGCGCGTCGTTCGGATCCGCCTCGACGGCTTGGCTGAGGAAGCCGGAGGCCCCAAGGGCGTCTCCGGCCTGGAGCCGGGCAAGCCCTTTCTCGACGAGGGAGGGAGGGGCCTGTCGCGGGCCGACCGCCTTCATTGCGCGCTTTGCCAACTTATCCATGGGTTTCCTGGGTGCGGGATTCGGTCCAAACCGTCTTGAGGGCGGCTTCGAAAGAGGCCGCATAGGAAGCGATGTCCGTGAGGGGGCAGGCGCACAGGCGCCGCCTAAGGCCGCACCGGACCTCGCTGAGTCGGGCGGCGTCCGCGACCAGGCCTTTCGCCGTCTCGACATACCCGGCGGGAGAGTCGGAGACCCACTCCCCGCAACCGGCCCGCTCGAGGATCGAAGCGGACATGAGGCTTACATACCGATCACCCGTGAGGGAGACGACGGGCACGCCCATCGCGAGCGCCTCGAGCGTCGTGGTCGCGCCGCCATAAGGGGTCGTGTCCAGGGCGACGTCGATCTTGGAGAACGCCTCCAGGTGCTTTTCGAACGAGAGTCCCGGGAGGAAGTCCACCCGCTCGCGCCCGATACCGGCGGACTGGAACTCGCCCAAGACCCGCTCCATGGCGATCCCGGACGAGAAGCGCTGGTCTTTCAAAAGGATCCGCGATCCGGGGACGGCGCGCAAAGTCTCCGCCCACAGGTGGATCGCCGCGGGGCCGATCTTCGTGCAGCTGTTGAACGATCCAAACGTGACGCACCCTTCGCGCACCATGGGCGGCTCGGTGGCCTCGCCGGGCACGGAGGCGGGGTCGAAGCTGAGGAAGCTGGGAAGACGGAAGACGCGCTCGGTGTACTGTCCTTCATGGCCCGGAGGCACGACCGTGTCGTCCGCGAACACCCAGTCCATCGTCGGAAGCCCGGTCGAGCCGGAGTAGCCGAGCCAAGAGACTTGGACCGGGGCCATCCGAGCGGCGACCGCGTCGGCACGGTTGTCGCCGGTGTAACCGGCGAGGTCGACGAGGACGTCGACGCCCTCGGACCGGGCCAGCGCGACCAGATCGGCCGTCCGCAAGGAGCGGACATCGTGCCACGCGTCACACGCGGCGGCGATCCGTTCCGTCACTTCGTCCTGGACCTGCCCGGTAGAAAGGGCGACGATGCGCAGACCCATGCCCATCTGTTCCAGCATCGGGGCGAGGAAGAGCCCCACGGGATGGCGGCGGAAATCGCCGGAGAGAAACGCGACCGACTTCAGCGGTCGGTCTGGCACGGAGGCGGGCACGGGGCGGAACCGCGCCCCATAGGTGCGGGCTTCTTCGGCGATGCGCTCGGCCGTCCATTCCCCGCTGTTCAGGAGGGCGAAGAGCCGCACCTGCGAGGCCTCGGCGAAGTCCGGAGCGAGACGCAGGGTCTCGTCCAGGTGTGCCACCGCTTCTTCCACGAACCCGGCCCAAAGTAGGCAGCTGGCCAAGGCGTTGTGGGCCGAAGGCGAATCGGGCTGGAGGCGGACCGCCTCGTGCCCCGCGGCGAGAGCCTCGTCCAGGCGCCCCAGGGAGCGCAGGCACGGCGCGAGATTGATGTGGACGGCAGGAAGGCCCGGCTCGATCCGCACGGCACGCTCGAGGAGCGCGACCGCTTCGGCATACCTCGCCTGCATGCGGTAGACGTTAGCCAGGTTGGTGAGCGCCTCTGCGTCGTCCGGGTGCGACTCGACGGCAGCCTCCAGAAGATTGGTGCCGTCCGTCTCCCGCCCGGTCTGGAAGAGAAGCGCCCCAAGGTACTGGCTCGCCTTGGCGTGGTTCGGCTCGGCCGAAAGGATTCGGAGGTAGCCGGCCTCTGCTTCGGCCAGCCGCCCCTCGAGGTGGGCGGCCGTGGCGATTTGGAACAGGGCGCGGTGGTCGGTCTGGCCGTGCGACCTTTGGTGGGCGAGCCGCCGCCGGAGGCTGCTCATCGGACGGGCGCCTCCTTCCAGGCGAGTTCGCACAGCCCCTCGATCGCCCTGGCGAACGTGTGGGCGTCGCCCAGGGGCGAGTGCTCGACGCGGTCGCGCAAGGCTTGGCGGTCGAACCCACCAGCCATCGCCTCGGCCGCGAGCTTGAGGGCGACGTCGATATAGCCCTGATCGTCCTGGGCGACCCATTCAGCCAGGCCGGCCGTGGTCAGGATCGAGGCGGACATCCGCTGGCTATAGAGCGTGCCTGCCCGGGTGACCACGGGAACGCCCATGGCCAGCGACTCGACCGTCGTGGTCGCACCCGTATAGGGCAGCGAGTCCAACATGACGTCGATCTCGCCAAAGGCGGCCAGATGGTCTTCGCGGCTGGTCGGCCCCATGAAGGCGACGCGGCTCGGGTGCACGCACTCTTCGCGCAGCGCGTCCATGACCCTGCGGCGGGCGGACTCGTTCGCGTAGGCCGGACACTTCAGGACAAGCCGCGAACCGCGGCACTCGCCCAGGATCTTGGCCCAGAGCCGGATGACGCGCTGGCTGAGCTTCGCAATGTTATTGAAGCAGCCAAACGTGACCGCGCCGTTCATCGTCACGGGGGCGATGTGCTCGGGCGCGACGAACCGCTCGAATGGCACGCAGGTGAAGCTGTGCGATAAACGTCGGACCGGCTCGGCGTACTGCGGCTCCGAACCGGGAGGAGCCACGACCGTGTCGGCCAGGATGCCGTCGAAGGCGGCGAGGCCCGTTGTCCCCGAGAACCCGAGCCAGGTGAACTGGACAGGGGCGACTCGACGCGCAAAGACGCTCAGGCGGCTCTTGGCGGTGTGGCCGGAAAGGTCGATGAGGGCGTCCACACGGGCCTCCGCGACCACCTCGGCAAAGCGCTCGTCAGAGACGGTCACGACCGAAACCGTGTCGTCGGCGAGCCAGCTGAGGGTCGCGGTCTGGGCGTCGCGGTTGGTTTGGTTCGCGAAGAGAACGATGCGGTACCGGTCGCGGTCATGGGCGCGGAGCACCGGCTCCAGGAAGAACCCGACCGGGTGCTCGCCCAAGTCGCCGCTGACGTATCCGATCGTGCGGAGCTCGCGGTCTTCTCGTCGGGGCCGCTCGGGCGGGCTCGAGGGCCAAGTCGCCCTGGCGATCTGCTCCGATTCCGCCGCAGTCTCGTCGCGGTAAAGGCAAGAAAGGATGAGGCTGGACCGGGCGTCCATGTTCTGGGGGTCGAGCGCGACCGCTTGGCGCAGATGGCCCTGCGCTCCGGTCACGTCGCCCAAGGCCAGCAAGGTGCTTCCCAGATTCATGTGCGCCAGCCCCCAGGTGTTCGCGCTCAGGACAGCCCGGCGCAAGACGCGTTCGGCCTTGTCGAGCAGGTTGGACTCGCGATAGGCGTTGCCCAAGTTCAGGAGCAGTTCCGGGTCGTCCGGCGTGGCGACGAGGGCGCTCTCCAGGTGCGAGAGCCCTTCGTCGACGCGGCCGGTCTGGAGCAGCAAGACTCCGAGGTACTGGGTGGCCCGGGCGTGGCCGGGGGCCGTGTCGAGGGCAGCTCGGTATTGGGCCTCGGCTTCCGCGAACCGACCTTGTCGGTGGGCTTCGGTGGCAGCGAGGACCGTGTCCTCGACCACTTGGTAAAGCGGGTTCGGGAAGGCCATATTGCCATCATTGGAGGATCACTCGAACTCTTGAGCCCAAATCCCTCTCGAAGAGGACAAATCTCCCGATAGTTTTGCTATGGCCCAACGCGCCTACGATTTACAGGCAAACGTCGACAGCTTCCCGTTCTGGTACCACAAGATCGAGTTGCCGGGCGGAGTCGTGACCCCCGGTTGGGCGCCGCTGGAACCCGCCGCCTATCGCATTCCGGCGGACATGACGGGCATGCGCGTGCTGGACGTAGGCGCATGGGACGGCTATTGGACCTTCGAAGCCTTGAAACGCGGCGCGAGGCAGGTCGTGGCGATCGACGACTTCAGCGACTACCTCGGCTCGCTCGAGAACAAGGACCGCCGCGCCTGGGAGACCTTCGACCTCTGCCGCGACGCCCTGGGCTATGGCAAGGACCGCTGCGAGCGGATCGAGATGTCCGTCTACGAGGTCACCGAGGAGCGGCTTGGCCGGTTCGACTGCGTGTTCTTCTTCGGCACGCTCTACCACCTGCGCCACCCCCTGCTCGCGCTGGACTTCCTCTCGCTGGTCTGCGACCGGGAGATGTTCGTCGAGACCGCGATCCTGGACGATTTCAGCCCTTACCAAGGCGGCCTGCACCGGGGCTATCCCGGCGCCCAGCCCGTCATCGAGTTCTATCCGAACAACGAGTACGGCAACAACAGCACGAACTGGTGGGCGCCCTCCCTCGCCTGCCTCGGCCTGATGGTCATGTCGAGCGGCTTCGACGAAGTCGACGTCTGGAAGCTGAGCATGGTGCCGCAAGCCCTGCCTGAGTGCCGGGGATTCGCCCACGGGCGCAAGCTGCAGCCCGGCCAGTGAGCTCCATCCGCCCTCCGCGGTGCCGCAGGGCGGGCGCGGAGGGCGGTAGGCTCCGCCCAATGGAAAGGAGACGGCTCGGGCGGACCGGCCTGGAAGTGACGGCGCTCGGCTTCGGCACGAGCGAGATCGGGTTCATGATGGAGCCCGGCGCGGACTGTGGCCCCCTGCTCAACCAAGCGCTCGACGACGGCCTGAACGTCATCGACACGGCCGAGTGCTATCGGGACGCCGAGGAGAAGATCGGAAAGGCGGTCTCGCACCGCCGCGACGAGTTCCACCTCTTCACCAAGACCGGCCACGCGGCTGGCTTGGACGGCGAGGACTGGTCGCCCAAGATGATGGCCGAGGGGATCGAACGCTCCCTGCGGCTCCTCAAGACCGACCGGGTCGACCTCGTCCAGCTCCACTCGTGCTCGCTCGACGTCCTCAAGCAAGGCGACGTGATCGAGGTCGTCCAGCGCGCAAAAGATCAGGGCAAGAGCCGGTTCATCGGCTATAGCGGCGACGGGGAGGCGGCCAAGTGGGCGGCCGAGAGCGGCGTCTTCGACACGATCCAGCTTTCCCTTAGCGTTTGCGACCAGGAGGCGATCGACCTCGTCTTGCCTGTGACTCAGGCGAACGACCTCGGCGTCATCGTGAAGCGGCCCGTCGCGAACGCGGTCTGGGCAAGCCCCGAACCGCCGGAAAGCGCCTACCGCAAACCCTATTGGGACCGCCTGCAGAAGCTGGCCTACCCTTGGGCGTATCGGCCAGAAGCGGCGGGGACCGCCTTGCGCTTCACCCTCTTCACGCCCGGCGTCACCACCGCGATCGTCGGAACGACGAAGCCGAGCCGCTGGCGCGAGAACGCCGCGCTCCTCGCCCAAGGGCCCCTGCCGGAAAGCGAGTACCACGCCGTCCGGTCACGCTGGGCCGAGGTCGCCGGCGCGGACTGGGTCGGGTTGACCTGACGTGAGTCCCGGCCCGCGGGTTACCTCCTAGGGCCCCTGGGTGTAAAAGGTTGCTTGGTCGATATCTAACACGACATTTGACGGCCATGTTTGTGAACTGCTGGACACAACCAGCAGGTTGATGTCGGCAATGTCCGCATCAAGCATCGAGCTAAGATCCACAAATTGGCGAGCCTCATCCCCTTCCGCATAGGCTTCCAAGGTTCGAAACCCTCTGCTGCAGGGCACATCTTGCGTGGTCATTCTTACCCATTCACTGTCCATTAGATTCTCCTTGAACAGATAGAGATTGAAGCTCATTGACGTCGGTAAGTTGCAGCGCAAGGTCACCTTTACACCAAGTTTGTTTATGGTGCGGACATCCATCCCGCACTTGGCATAGAACGCCAAACGAGTCGAAGCCGGGGAGTCGCTAGCAGGAACCAGGCTCTCATACCGCAACCATTCGGCGTCGGGCAGCTTGGCGGTCCCTTCTACGTCCGGGCTGGCTTCCGTTCCAAAGGTGGGGGACAAAGAACCGAGCCAGGACGGAAGCTGGTATTCGAAATTCTCCCCGACGAAGCCTGCCTCGGTCGAGCGGAGGGGCCGCCTCGTCCAACCGGACGCCTCCACAGTCGTAAAAGCCTTGGACCTGTTCGTAGCGTTGCCCCCAAACCGCGGGTTGGCGCTGCCGTCGTCGATGCCCGTGAGCGTGTAGGAAACTTCCTCCTCCTCTTCGTCCGGCTCCGTAAAGGCTTCGAGGTCGAGGACGGCGCCGTTCCACGGTGAGGCCGAAGGCAGCCAGACCCAGGGGTGCGGCCCGTTGCCGACGATCTTGCCGTCCGCGTTCGCCTGGGCCGGCATCCCGGTGAGGCCGGGCTCGCCGATGAACTCGAGCGTTGCGGTCGAGACCGTGTAGCGGAACGGTTGGGCGAGTTGAAAGGAGAAGACCCCCGGGTCCATGTAGCCGACGAGCACGCCGTTGTCGCCCACGTCGATCACGGTGCCGCTGCGGCCGCTCGGCCAGCCCGTGAGCTGGGTCGGGGCGTTGTAGTCAGAGATTCCAGAGTTGTATGTCCAGTAGCAGGGCACGCGATCTGATGCGTTGCTATTGCTGAAGACCTCGCCCCCGATGACGTTCGACGAGTTGATGCCGTTCGCCTTGCCGTAGGTGTAGCCGGCGGTATTGAGGGCGGTCACGCCCCCGCCAGACTCGTTGCGCCAATAGGGCACAGGCTGGGGGGAAGAGCTCCCTTGGGCGTGGAAGACCAGGCGTCCGGACTGGTTGATGTCGTTAGCCCAGCCAATCGTGCGCGAGTTTGGAAAAAGGGTAGTGTAGACGGTCGATGAGTCCGGCCAGTAGGCGGCCGAGACATCCCCCCCGGTGCTGGTGTTCCCTCTCCCGCTGAACGCGGTGCCGTTGGTCGAGAGGGCGGCGGCGTAGTCCGCCCCGGTGATCCGAGGGAGGAGCGTGACGGTCGTCCCGCTGAGGAACGCGCCTTTACTGTCTTGGCCGCCGGTCGATTTGTAGACGCGGAGGGCAAGCTTGCCGCCGGACGGGGCGAGCCGACCGGCCTCGGCGCGGTCGTAGCTCTCGCCGATGGTGGAGTTTTCAGTGAGCGAATAAAGGGCCGCGCTTTGCGCTTGGACGCCCCCCCCCAGTAAGAATACTGAGAAGGACGCACAGAGTCTTCGTTTTGTGCATGGGGTCATCCTGCAAGCCGATTGCGACTTGCGCCTGGACGCTGCCCGGGCTTTTACCGGGGAGTCAAGCGTTTCCATAAATTCTTACGGGAGGAACTGGCCGGCCGAGCGTTTCGGAAGCGGCACGAGCAGTGCCGAGCGGGCCGTGTCCGAGCCCGCGGGGAGCCAGGTGATGACGATCGTTCCACGACGATTGATCAGTGGCAGGTCAAGAATCGCCCGCTCGTCCCATCCCTTGACCTTGTCGGCAATCCTTACGAGGCCTGATCGCTTGGACCACAAAAAACCCGTCGTGCTGGTGGGCGAATCGTCGTAAAGGCCGGTCACGACCTGTCGGTCATCGATGCTGATCCCGGTACTGTTGATCCTGATCGGTGTCCAAGCGTCACTCGGCTCGCGGAGGTAGGCGTACACCGCTAGGCCAACGACGATAAAGCCCGTCGAGTCACCTTGGCTATTCAGGGATCGAGGATAAGGTTGCCGGAACGCCCCGGGCGGCTTGGTCAGTTGCATCCCCTTGCCGGGGTCGTAGAAGAAGGCCCAGTCCTGGAAGTTGTCGCCGACGAGTTCGCCGACGGCCTGGCCATTGTCGTTGATGGCGGTGCCGCGGGAATAGGGAAGGCCGGGGTAGCCGCCGAGGTCGACGAGGGTGCCGTCCGCCTTCCAGACGACGGCCTGGTTCTCGGTGGCCGAAAACGAGAATCCGACCACATCGCCCAGTCGGTTGATCCCCGCCCCTCTTGAACCCAGGTACCCGGGCAGGGGCGGGAGCTTCTCGAACCCCTTGCCTTTGCTCCAGCGGTAGGCAATGTTGTAGCCTTCGGAATCTCGGAAATAGCCGCAAACGCGGCCTTCTTCAACGTCTCCGGCGTAACACACTTGATACGGCTCGTTCGGCTCGACGATCGTGTAGCCGTCCTCCGGGCTCCAGAGGAACGTCTTCCGCCCGACCCCGACGAGGTTCGCCTCCCCGACGATCCGGTTCTGGTCGTCGATGCCGTAGACCCGCTGTGGCCCCCACCGCCCGCCCGGAAGGTCGCCGCAGTCCACCATCCGGTACCAGTACTCAGGCGGAGAACCGGCCACCACCGCCAGGACGAGTGCCAGCTGCGAGAAAAGGGGACCCATACCGCAGTTGTACTCCGTCCAAGCGCTGCATGCCGCACGCATAAGGGCCAGGTTCGTCGGCGGGTAACTTGTTCGGGTGACCCGACGCATCTTGACCCTGGGGGCGGCTCTCGCGCTCGCTTCGGTTTCGCTCGCCGACTTCAAGCTCACGATCCTCCACACGAACGACCTCCACGCCCATGTGGAACCGACCCGGACGCGCCAGTACGACCTGGGCGGCTACGCCCGCCACGCCACCCTGATCCGCGACCTCCGCGAGGGTGCCACCAACC